>CP136010.1:1620465-2295930 GCA_030263805.2 Pseudomonas sp. FeN3W | reverse complement strand
GGGCTCGCTGAAACGGCCGCCCCAGGACTGGTTGGTCTTGTCGGTGCTCATGTTTGCGCTCGCTGAAATCCGAAGGCTGAGGAAAGGCGGCGATGATAACAGGGATGGCGCTGCTATCGGGGACCTCGGCGCGGTGCTGGCGAAGGGTGAGCTGGCTGGCAATTCCGCATTATTCCCCCTGGCTGACCGGCGCCCGGCTTGCCGTTGTCCGGGTGTGCAAGGAAACTGCCGGACAGGTAAACCACAGGCTGAAGCGCGTGAAATCCACTGCCGTATCCGATGATTTCTTCGTCCCCGAGCTGTGCCAGCCCGATGCCTTGCTTGGCCTGGTCCTGCTCGCCGAACTGCTGGTGTTCGTGCTGGTACTGGCCGAGCCGATGCAGCCGGGCTTCGACTGGATGCGCCTGGCGCTGACCTCGTTGTTCGTGCAGTGGATCGTGCTGCTCTCGGCCGGCACCATGTGTCTGCTGCGGCCCGTGCTGGCGCGTCTGCGCACGGCCTTCGCCGGGCTCGCCTGTTGCGCGCTGGTGGTCGGCCTGACCCTGGCCTGTACCGCCGTGGCGGACATCTACCAGCTCGGCGGCCCGCTTTCACGCGACGGCGAGGTCAACCTCTACCTGCGCCACGCGCTGATCAGCCTGATCATGTCCGGGCTGCTGCTACGCTATTTCTATCTGCAGAGTCAGTGGCGCCGGCAGGAGCAGGCCGAACTGCGGGCACGGATCGAATCGCTGCAGGCGCGCATCCGTCCGCATTTTCTGTTCAACAGCCTCAACAGCATCGCCGCACTGGTGGCCAGCGATCCGGCCAAGGCCGAGCAGGCCGTGCTGGATCTGTCCGACCTGTTCCGTGCGAGCCTGGCGCGGCCCGGCACGTTGGTGGCCTGGCGCGACGAGCTGGAGTTGTCGCGGCGCTACCTGTCGATCGAACAGTATCGCCTGGGCGACCGTCTACAGATGGACTGGCAGGTCGACGGCGTACCGGACGATCTGCCGATTCCGCAGCTTACGCTGCAACCCTTGCTGGAGAATGCGCTGGTGTATGGCATCCAGCCCCGTATCGAGGGAGGTGTGGTGAGCGTAACCGCCGATTATGTCGATGGCGTGTTTCAGTTGGTGGTCAGCAACCCCTTCGACGAAACCGCTCAAGCGCAGGCTTCACGCGGGACACGTCAGGGTCTGCAGAACATCGACGCACGATTAGCGGCACTTTTCGGTCCGCTAGCGAGTCTCAGCGTGGAGCGCCGTGAAGGCCGCCATTACACATGTCTACGCTATCCATGTGCGAGACAAACGCAGGAAGCCAGATCTATATGAATGTCCTGATTGTCGATGACGAACCTCTAGCCCGCGAGCGCCTCAGCCGACTGGTAGGTGACCTCGACGGCTATCGTGTCCTCGAGCCCGCCGCCAGCAATGGCGAAGAAGCACTGACGCTGATCGAGGAACTGCGCCCTGATGTCGTGCTGCTGGATATCCGCATGCCGGGGCTAGATGGCCTGCAGGTTGCAGCCAGGCTTTGCGAGACGGATGCGCCGCCTGCCGTGATCTTTTGTACTGCCCATGATGAATTCGCGCTGGAGGCTTTCCAGGTCAGCGCGGTTGGCTATCTGGTCAAGCCGGTGCGCCCGGAACACCTCACCGAGGCGTTGAAGAAGGCGGAACGGCCGAACCGGGTGCAGCTCGCCGCGCTGACCCGGCCGGCGGCGGTTTCCGGTGCCGGACCACGCACCCACATCAGCGCGCGTACCCGCAAGGGCATCGAGCTGATTCCGCTGGACCACGTGATCTACTTCATCGCCGACCACAAGTACGTCACCCTGCGCCACGTTGGTGGCGAGGTACTGCTGGACGAGCCGTTGAAGTCCCTGGAAGACGAGTTCGGCGAGCGCTTCGTGCGTATCCACCGTAACGCGCTGGTGTTCCGTGATCGCATCGAGCGCCTGCAGCGCACGCCGCTCGGGCATTTCCAGCTGTTCCTCAAGGGGCTCGACGGCGAGGCGCTAACCGTGAGTCGGCGTCATGTGGCCGGCGTGCGCAAGTTGATGCAGAACCTCTGAGCCAGCACGGCTCGCTGCGTTGGTGACCGTCAGCTGGTACGGCTGGCGGGCTCCGGCGTGGTGGCATGACAGCGCGCTTTACTTGATTCCGGCCAACCCAGGCTGGTTGTCCGGCCTGTTATCATCGCCGGCAATTCACTGTTCTGGAATTGTCCATGTCTCGCGAAATTCGCATCGCCACCCGCAAGAGTGCCCTGGCCCTGTGGCAGGCCGAATACGTCAAGGCGCGCCTGGAGGCGTCGCACCCGGGGCTGAAGGTCAGCCTGGTGCCGATGGTCAGCCGCGGCGACAAGCTGCTTGACGCGCCGCTGGCGAAAATCGGCGGCAAGGGCCTGTTCGTCAAGGAGCTGGAAACGGCGCTGATGGAGAACGAGGCGGATATCGCCGTGCATTCCATGAAGGACGTGCCGATGGAGTTTCCCGAAGGGCTGGGTCTGTACTGCATCTGCGAGCGCGAAGACCCGCGCGATGCCTTTGTCTCCAACCGTTTCGACGACCTCGATGCGCTGCCGCCCGGCAGCGTAGTCGGCACCTCGTCGCTGCGCCGTCAGGCCCAGCTGCTGGCACGCCGGCCGGACCTGAAAATCCAGTTCCTGCGCGGCAACGTCAACACCCGTCTGGCCAAGCTCGATGCCGGCGAATACGACGCCATCATCCTCGCCGCCGCCGGGCTGATCCGCCTTGGTTTCGGCGAGCGCATCCGTTCCAGCATCGGCGTCGACGAGAGCCTGCCGGCCGGCGGCCAGGGCGCGGTCGGCATCGAATGCCGTACCACTGATAGCGAACTGCACGCGCTGCTGGAATGCCTGAACCACGTGCCGACCGCGACTCGCGTCGTCGCCGAGCGCGCCTTGAACAAGCGCTTGAACGGCGGCTGCCAGGTGCCGATCGCCTGTTACGCGGTGCTCGAAGGCGAGCAGCTGTGGTTGCGCGGATTGGTCGGCCAGCCGGACGGCACCGTGCTGCTGCGCGCCGAGGGCCGTGCGCCGGCCGCCGATGCCGAAGCGCTGGGTGTGCAGGTAGCTGAAGCGCTGCTGGATCAGGGCGCGGAGCAGATTCTCCAGGCAGTTTACGGCGAGGCTGGTCACGCGTGACCGGCTGGCGTCTGCTGCTGACCCGGCCAGCCGAGGAGTGCGGCGCGGTTGCGGCAGCATTGGCTGAAGCCGGAATTCACAGTGCCAGTCTGCCGCTGCTGGCGATCGAGCCGCTGCCGGAAACTGCCGAGCAGCGTGCGACGATTCTCGAGCTGGATCGCTACTGCGCGGTCATCGTGGTCAGCAAGCCCGCGGCCCGGCTGGGCCTCGAGCTGCTCGACCGCTACTGGCCGCAGCCGCCGTTCGCCCAGGCCTGGTTCAGCGTCGGTGCCGCCACCGGCGCAATACTCGCCGACTACGGGCTGGACGCCAGCTGGCCGGAGCGCGGCGACGACAGCGAGGCGCTGCTGGCGCTGCCGCGGCTCGGCGAGGCATTGGCAAGGTCCGATCCGAAGGTGCTGATCCTGCGCGGTGAGGGCGGCCGCGAGCTGCTCGCCGAGACATTGCGCGCACGCGGGGTGCAGGTGGATATCCTCGAACTGTACCGGCGCTACCTGCCCGATTACCCCGCCGGAACACTCGCCGCCACGCTCCGCTCGGAACGGCTCAACGGCCTGGTGGTCAGCAGTGGGCAGGGTTTGCTGTCGCTGCGTGAGCTGGCGGCCGATACCTGGCCCGAAATGCTTGAGCTACCCTTGTTCGTACCCAGCCCGCGGGTAGCGGAGATGGCTCGGCAGTTGGGCGCCAAACGAATTGTGGATTGCCGCGGCGCAAGCGTCGCGGCCTTGCTGGCGGCGTTGCGGGAAACCGCGGTGACCGCCTCCTGAAGCAAAGGATGGAAACGTGAGCGAAGCAGACTCCAAGAAAGACCCGCTGCAACCCCCCGCCAGTGAGCCGACCCCCGCCGTCGATCCCGTCAAACCCGCCAAGCCTTCCCCGTCCAGGCCGGCTTCCAGCGGTGGCGGGAAGTCTCTTGCGGCGCTGGCCTTGCTGGTCGGTTTGGGCGGTGTGGCGCTTGGCGGTTATGGCGTCTGGCAGCTGCAGCAGCTCGGCGCCAACGAGGATCGTCAGCTCGAAGCCTTGCAGAGCGCCGATGAGAAGACCCGCCAGCTGGCCGAGCGTGAGCGTGAGCTGGCGGCACGTCTCGGTCGTCTGGAGCAACTGCCTTCGGCCAGCGAACTGGAGGAGCGGCGGCGCTTGCTGGCGACATTGCAGAGCGATCAACAGCGCCTTTCCGGGCGTGTCGAGCAGGTGCTCGGTGCCAGTCGCGAGGAGTGGCGCCTGGCCGAAGCCGAACATCTGCTGCGCATGGCGATGTTGCAGCTGTCGGCCATGCAGGATGTGAAAAGCGCCGAAATGCTGGTGCACGAAGCCGACCTGATCCTGCAGAAGCAGGACGACCCCGGCGCCTACAGTACGCGGCAGAAGCTGCTGGAGGGGCTCGAGGCCCTGCGCAGTCTGCCGGAGCTCGATCGCACCGGGTTGTTCCTGCAGCTCGGCGCCTTGCGCGGGCAGACCGCTCAGCTCAGCGCGCTGGCACCGGAATTCGTCAATGGCGCGGCGCAGCCGGAAAGCGCGCAGGACAGTCGCTGGCAACGCTGGCTGAGCGAGCTGACGCGCTATGTGCGGGTGGAGTTCGATGCCAGTGGCGACGTCAAGCCGCTGCTCGCCGGGCAGACCCTGGGGCAGGTGCGACTCGCCCTTTCGCTGGCCATCGAGCAGGCCCAGTGGGCGGTGCTCAATGGCAATGCCGAGGTCTATCGGCAGTCGCTGGGGCAGGCCAGCTCGGTGCTCAAGGATCACTTCAGCGAGGATAACGGCCAGGCGAGTGGCCTGCGCAAGCGTCTCGATGAGCTGTCGCAGCGCGAGGTGGAGGTGACCCTGCCTGATCTTGCGCCAGCATTGCAGGCGCTACAGGGCTACGTGCAGAAGCGTGAGCGCGGCGATGGGGCGCAAGCGCCGGCATCGCCGGCTCAGCCCGAGGCGGAGAATGAGGCGCAGGAGGCTCAGCGCACATGAAACGTCTGGCCCTTGTATTCATCCTTCTGCTGGCGATCGCGGGCTTTCTCGGCTGGGCGATCAGTCAGAGTGCCGGCTACGTGCTGATCACCTACGACCAGTTCCGTTACGAATCCAGCTTCTGGGTATTCCTCGCCCTCGTCGCCTGCCTCTGGCTGGTGGCCATGGCGGTGCACTGGTTGCTCGGGCTGCTGCAGGTCTCGGGGGCGCTGGTAAACCCCTGGTCGCGCCGGCATCGCGCCCGGCGGGTGGAAAAGGCCTCTCGCCGTGGGTTGCGCGAGCTTGCCGAGGGCCAGTGGGCACCGGCGCTGGGTCACCTGCAGCTGGCGGCAGAAAAGGATCAGCAGCCGCTGGTGCATTACCTGGGCGCTGCGCGCGCGGCCAACGAGCTGGGTGAATATGCGCAGAGCGACGAGCTGTTGCAGAAGGCGCGCGAGCGCGAGCCCGAGGCGGCGCTGGCGATAGGCCTGACGCAGGCGCAGCTGCAGATCGCCCGCGGCCAGTATGTCGAGGCGCGCGCATCGCTCGGTGAGCTGCAGAACGATCACCCACGTCACCCTTACGTTCTAACCTTGCTCCAGCAACTCTATGTGCAGCTGGAGGACTGGTCGGCGCTGTGCCGGTTGCTGCCGGAGCTGCGCAAGCACCGCGTGCTGCCACCGGCACGCCTGAACGAGTTGGAAGTGCTGGCCTGGACTGCTGCGGTGGAGCAGGCCGGTCAGCCGTCCGAACTGGCTGCCGAGACCAGTCTCGAAGCGTTGAACCAGCGCTGGCAGACCGTGCCCAGCGCGCTGCGCGGCGAGCCATTGGTGGTGCGTGCCTATGCTGACGGGCTCGCTCGTCTCGGCGCCCAGGCGAAGGCCGAAGAGGTGCTCTACGCGGCGATCAAACGCCAGTTCGATGATCGCCTGGTCGAGCGCTATGGAAGGGTGCAGGGTCGCGATCCGGCGCGCCAGCTCGCGCATGCCGAGGGCTGGCTCAAGGATCATCCGCAGAACCCGGTGCTGCTGCTGGCGCTGGGGCGGATCAGCCTGCGCAACGAGCTGTGGGGCAAGGCGCGTGATTACCTGGAGGCGAGTCTGCGCTTCGATCACCGTCCGGAAACCTGTGCCGAGCTGGCGCGGTTGCTGGCTCAGCTGGGTGATACCGAAAGCAGCAACCGGCTGTTTCAGCAGGGCGTGGTTCTGCTCGATCGCAACCTCCCGGCCACCTTGTGATCGGTTAGTCAGGTCCGCCATGTGGCGGGCCTGACGCTATCGCGCGGCTTGTAAGCCTATCGACGTTTCCACTACCGTAGCGAACTTTTCCAGCTAGTGGAGCCATCATGCGCCTGGCCAGCCCTCGTTCCCTATTCGCTCTCGCTTTTCTGGGCAGCGCCCTGCTGATCGCCATCGCGCTCTACATGGAGCATGTGATGGGGCTTGCACCTTGCCCACTGTGCATTGTCCAGCGCATCTGCGTCATCGGCTTCGGCTTGATCTGTCTGGCGGCGGCGATTCACGGGCCGGCGAAAACAGGAAGACGTGTCTACTCCGGTTTCGCCTTGCTCTTCGTGGTGGCCGGCGCGGCCACGGCGATTCGCCAGATCTGGTTGCAGAGCGTGCCGGCCGATCAGCTGCCGAGCTGCCTGCCAAGCCTGGAATACATGATGGAGGCGCTGCCGTTCCAGGAGATCGCGCGGCTGGTGCTGCACGGTACCGCCGAGTGCGCCGAGGTGAGCTGGACCATGCTCGGCCTGAGCATCCCCGAGTGGAGCCTGCTGGGCTTCATCGGCATGGCCATCGTCTGCGTATGGCAGCTGCTGCGCCGCGACTGAGCCGATCTTTACCTTCCCCTGGCGAACTCCCGTCACGCTTGTGCGGTCTTCTTCTCGACGTGCGGCATCCACCCGGTGCCGTTGCGCTCGCAAGATTCGTCGGCATTTTGCTTGATGCATCGAGCAGCGCGGCATAGTCTGCTCGTGCGGTGACGGATTCTTGCCACTTGTCACCGTCACTCACCCAAAGGCCGATACCGAAAGACAAAAACGTCTCGGAATGGCGTAAAGCAATATCGATTAGGGAAGTGAGGTCATCATGCTCGAGAGCTGTCGGAATGCCCAGGAACGCTGGGGTGGTGTACATCTGCTGATCGACCGTTGGTTGAACGAGCGCCACGCGCTGATCAATGCATACGACGGGCTGCATACCGAGCGTGACGATGCCGCCGCTCGCCAGGCCCTGCAGCGATTCTGCGAATATCTGGTCGACTACGTCTCTGCCGGCCACTTCGAGATCTACGAACAACTGCTCGCCGAGGCCGAAGCCTTCGGTGATGCTCGCGCCATCGAACTGGCCAAGCAGATCTATCCGCGTATCGAAACCATCACCCAGGCCTCGCTGGGCTTCAACGATCGTTGCGAGAAGGGCGATTGCCTGGGTAGCCCGGGTTTGGCCGACGAGCTCAAGACGCTCGGCCAGCTGTTGCATGAGCGGTTCGAGCTGGAAGACTGCCTGATCGAGGTGCTGCATACCGCGCACAAGCAGGCGGCTGCTCCGGCCTGAGATCTTCCATCCGCTGCGGCGAGTGTGGCGCTTCGTGTCCACTGGCGGCCTCCTGGCGGGCCGTCTAGTATGGGGGCATCGTTCCCGCCAGGAGGCACTTCCATGCCCGCGAAGAAGAAGTCGGTCACCACTCCGCTACATCTGTTGCAGCAGCTTTCGCACAGTCTCATCGAGCATCTGGACAAGGCCTGCAGCCAGGCGATCAAGGATGCCGAAAGTGCGCTCGCCAAGCTGCAAAAGCAGCGTGGCAAGGCGCAGGACAAGTTGACCAAGGCGCGCGCCAAGCTTGACGAGGCCGGCAGCACGGGCAAAACCAAGGCGCAGACCAAAGCGCGCTCCCGGCTCGGCGAGCTGGAAGAATCGCTCGCATTGCTGCAGAGCCGGCAGAGCGAAACCCTGACCTACCTGGCCGACCTCAAGCGCGATGCCGAGCAGAGCCTGAAGCTGGCTCAGGGTATCCGGAAGGTCGCCGATGACGCTGACAAGGCCTTGCGCAGCCAGCAGCAGGCGACTACCGTCAAGTCCGCCGCAGCCTCTCGTCCGGCGCCGCGCAAGCCGGCCAGCAAGGCCACCCCGACCGCAGCCAAATCGGCAGCAGCATCCGTCAAAGCACCGACCACCAAGGCAGCGACAACGCCGGCCGCTAAAACGCCAGCCAAGACTCCGGCGAAAGCACCGACCAAGACAGCAGCGAAGACATCAGCTGGCGGCGCTGCGGCCAAGCCTGCAGCTCAACGCCCCGCAACGGCCAAGGCACCGGCTCGCGCCCGCTCGGCCACTGCGGCCAAACCCGCTGCGGCCGCGCAATCCGCAGACAGCGCCGTACCCGCCCCGCCTGAGACGGCGGCCAAGCCTGCGACAGCCAGGCCCGCGGCGAAAAAGCCTGCTGCTCGCAAGCCTGCAGCCAAGCGCAGCGCGACTCAGACACCTGCCAGCTCCAGCTGAGTCTGATAGGCCGCGTTGCGCAGTGTTTCCAGCGCAGCGCGGCAACTACCTTTCGGCGCAACAGCGCTCAACCACTGATTGGCGCCAGCGCTTGCGCTCCATTCGCGGCTCGCCATCTGCAGCCGTTCCAGCAGGTAGCGCTCGGCTTGCAGTTCCAGCATCTTGAGCGCTTCGCGCAGTTCTCGCAGCGCATCGTCCTGTTCAGCCGGCGAGCGCCACGCCTGGCGCAGTTCGCGCAGTGGCTCCACCACCCTGCGTCGCCAGGGCGCGGCGACTTCCTCCAGCGCACGCATCCGCTCTTGATTGCATGCGACCCCGCGTGCCTCCAGCCAGGCCGCGCAGATCAGCACACAGACATCCGCCCCCTGACTCTGTAGGTCCAGACAGGCAGTCTCGACCCCCTCTCGTGCGTAGCAGTGCAGGGCGAACGTCCAGAGATCCGGGTTGGGCATAAGTGGTACGCCTTTTTTTGCGGGTGGCCCGGCTGGCTTTCCAGGCGAACTGATAAACTTGCCGGCATTATGATCCGACTCCAGAACCTCACTCTACAGCGTGGCCCTCAGCGATTGCTGGACGGCGCCGAGCTGACCCTGCACCCCGGCCAGAAGGCCGGCCTGATCGGCGCCAATGGCGCTGGCAAATCCACCCTCTTCGCGCTGCTGCGTGGCGAGCTGGTGCCCGACGGCGGCGATTGCCAATTGCCGCCGGACTGGCGCATCGCGCACATGCGCCAGGAGATCGATACCCTCGATCGCCTGGCCGTGGACTATGTGCTCGATGGCGACGTCGAGCTGCGGCGCATTCAGCGCGAGCTTGCCGCCGCCGAGCAGGCACACGATGGCAACGCACTGGCGCGTCTGCACACCGAATTGGACAACGTCGACGGCTACAGCGCCGACGCCCGCGCGCGCAAGCTGCTCGCCGGGCTGGGCTTTGCCAACGAGCAGATGACGCTGCCGGTCAGCAGCTTCTCCGGTGGCTGGCGCATGCGTCTCAACCTCGCCCAGGCACTGATGTGCCCGTCCGACCTGTTGCTGCTGGATGAACCGACCAACCACCTGGATCTCGATGCGATCCTCTGGCTCGAGGACTGGCTCAAGGGCTACCCCGGCACCCTGCTGCTGATTTCCCACGACCGCGACTTCCTCGACTCGGTGGTCGATCACGTCATCCATCTGGAACAGCGCAAACTGACGCTCTACCGTGGCGGCTACTCGGCCTTCGAGAGAACCCGCGCCGAGCGTCTGGCGCAACAGCAGCAAGCCTTCGAGAAGCAGCAGGCGCAGCGCGCGCACATGGAAAGCTATATCCGCCGCTTCAAGGCCCAGGCGACCAAGGCACGCCAGGCCCAGAGCCGGATCAAGGCGCTGGAACGTCTGGAAGAACTGGCGCCGGCGCACGTGGACTCGCCGTTCGACTTCCGTTTCCGTGAAGCGGACAAGGTTTCCAGCCCGTTGCTGGACCTTGCCGAAGGGCGCCTCGGCTACGGCGAAAAGGTGGTGCTGGACAAGGTCAAGCTGCAGCTGGTGCCCGGCGCGCGTATTGGTTTGCTGGGGCCGAACGGTGCCGGCAAGTCAACGCTGATCAAGACGCTCTCCGCCGAACTGCCCCCGCTGGCCGGCCGCTTGCAGCGCGGCGAGAACCTGGCGGTCGGCTATTTCGCCCAGCATCAGCTGGATTCGCTCGATCCCAAGGCCAGCCCCTTGCTGCACCTGCAGCGCATCGCTCCAGCCGAGCGCGAGCAGACGCTGCGTGATTTCCTCGGCGGCTTCGATTTCCGCGGCGCTCGCTGCGACGAGCCGGTGCTGAATTTTTCCGGCGGCGAGAAAGCGCGCCTGGCCCTGGCGCTGATCGCCTGGGGCAAGCCCAACCTGTTGCTGCTCGACGAACCGACCAACCACCTCGACCTGGAAATGCGCCTGGCGTTGACCCTGGCCCTGCAGGATTTCGAAGGTGCGGTACTGGTCGTATCCCACGACCGTCATCTGCTCAAGAGCACCACCGACGAGTTCCTGTTGGTCGCCGACGGCCAGGTGCAGAGCTTCGATGGCGATCTCGAAGACTACGCGTGCTGGCTGGTGGATTACCGGGCGCGGCAGCAACCCGTGGCAAGCGGCGAGCCTGCAGCGGACAAGACCGACAAGCGCGCCCAGCGTCAGGCCGCTGCCGCCCTGCGCCAGCAGTTGGCGCCGCACAAGCGTCAGGCGGACAAGCTGGAGAAGGACCTGGCGACGGTGCACGAAAAGCTGACCGAGCTCGAAACGCGCCTGGGCGACAGCGCGCTTTACGAAGCGGCGCGCAAGGATGAGCTGCGCCAGCTGCTGGCCAAGCAGGCCGAGCTGAAGGTTCGCGAAGGTGAGCTGGAGGAAGCCTGGCTGGAGGCGCTGGAAATACTGGAGAGCCTGCAGGCGCAACTGGAGGCCAGCGCATGAGCGAGCCCTGGCTGACATTGGTCGAAGAATGGCGCCTGCAGTGGATGCTCGGCCTGCAGGTGCTGTTGATTCTGCTGGTGGCCTATGTGCTGCAACGTCTGGTCGCCCGTGGGCTGACTCGGTTGTCGTCACGTTATCCGCTGCCGCCGGAGTTGCTGATTCCGGTGCGCGGCGGCATCCGCTGGTTCATCATCGGCGGCGCGCTGATCATGGTGTTGGAACGCTTCGGCGTTTCCGCCACGGTACTGTGGACAGCCATCTCCGGTTTCGTCGCGGTGGCGGCCATCGCCTTCTTCGCGATCTGGAGCGTGCTGTCCAACCTGCTCTGTGCGGTGCTGATCCTCACCGTCGGCCCGTTCCGGCTGGGTGATGTGGTGGAAATCGTCGAGGCGTTCGACAAGCCGATCGTCAAGGGCCGGGTCATCGACATCAATCTGGTCTACACCACATTGGAAGAGGTGGCCGAAGCCGGCACCGGCGCCATCGTGCAGGTGCCCAACAGCCTGTTCTTCCAGAAGGCCGTACGCCGTTGGCGTGGCAGCGAAGTGCAACTCTATAACCGTAACCCCAACGAGTAAGAACCCTCATGGAATGGCTCAGCAACCCTGAGATATGGGTCGCCTTTCTGACCCTGACCGCCTTGGAAATCGTCCTCGGCATCGACAACATCATCTTCATTTCGATTCTGGTCAGCCGGCTGCCCAAGGAGCAGCAGCCGAAGGCGCGCTTCTTCGGCCTGGCGCTGGCCATGGGCACGCGGATTCTGCTGTTGCTATCCATCGCCTGGGTGATGCGTCTGACCAGCGATCTGTTCACGGTGCTGGGCGAGGGCGTTTCCGGGCGCGACCTGATCCTGTTCTTCGGAGGCCTGTTCCTCCTGTTCAAGAGCACCATGGAGATCTGGCACAGCGTCGAAGGCGAGGAAGAGGAGCAGGCTGCTGGCAGCGGCGCGGTGAAGGCGGGTTTCATCGGCATCATCCTGCAGATCGCGGTGATCGATATCATCTTCTCGCTGGACTCGGTGATCACGGCCGTTGGCCTGGTGCAGAATGTGCCGGTGATGGTCGCGGCGATCGTCATCGCGGTGCTGGTGATGATGCTGGCCGCCGGCACCATCAGCGAGTTCATCGACAAGCACCCGACACTGAAGATTCTCGCCCTGTCGTTCCTCATCGTCGTCGGTACGCTGCTGATCGCCGAAGCCTTCGACGTGCATGTGCCCAAGGGCTACGTCTACTTCGCCATGGCGTTCTCGCTGGGCGTCGAGGCGCTGAACATCCGCATGCGCAAGGCCATGAAGCGCAAGCTCAAGGACCCGGTAAAGCTGGGCAAGGGCTCACCGGACTGAACCGAAGCGCCGGGCGGCCGGCGCTCGTTGAATGGAGGTAATCAGTATGTCCCTGGAAACCTGGCTCGCGTTCTTCGTTGCCTGTTGGGTGATCAGTCTCTCGCCGGGCGCCGGCGCCATCGCGTCGATGTCCTGCGGCCTGCAGTACGGTTTCTGGCGCGGCTACTGGAATGCCATTGGCCTGCAGCTGGCCCTGGTACTGCAGATCGCCGTGGTCGCGGCCGGCGTCGGCGCGGTGCTGGCCACCTCGGAGCTGGCATTCAGCCTGATCAAGTGGTTTGGCGTCGGTTATCTGCTCTGGTTGGCCTGGAAGCAGTGGCAGGCGCAGCCCGAGGCGCTGGACGATTCCGCCGCCCCGCGGCCCATCGGCAGGCCGCTGAGCCTGATGTTGCGTGGGTTTGTGGTCAACGCCAGCAACCCCAAGGCGATCGTCTTCATCCTCGCCGTGCTGCCGCAGTTTCTCGATCCGCAACGGCCGTTGCTGCTGCAATACAGCGAGATGGCCGCGACCATGGTGGTGGTCGATCTGATCGTCATGGCCGGCTACACCGGGCTGGCGGCGAAAGTGCTGCGGCTGTTGCGCACGCCGCGTCAGCAGCGCCTGGTCAATCGCAGTTTCGCCGCCATGTTCGCCGGCGCGGCGGCGCTGCTGGCGACGGTCAGGCGCGCGGCGGCATGAGCGAGGCGACCGCCATGCGCGTGTGGATCGATGCCGATGCCTGTCCACGCGCGGCCAAGGACCAGGTGATCAAGTTCGCCCTCAAACGCCGGTTCGAGGTGCTGCTGGTTGCCGGGCAGAGCCAGGTCAAGCCGGCGTTCGCCTGCGTGCGGCTGATCGTGGTGCCGAGCGGGCCGGATGCCGCCGACGACTACCTGGTCGAGCACGCCGTTCCGGGTGACCTGGTGGTCTGCAGTGACGTTCCGCTGGCCGATCGACTGGTGAAGAAGGGTGTCGCGGCGCTCGACCCGCGCGGTCGCGAGTTCGACGAGCGCAACATGGGCGAGCGGCTGGCGGTGCGCAACCTGTTCACCGATCTACGCGATCAGGGCCAGATGGGCGGCGGTCAGGCGGCCTACAGCGAGCGTGACCGTCAGGCCTTCGCCAACGCCCTGGACCGCCTGCTCACGCGGTTGTCGCGGCCGCGCTGAGGGTCCGCCGCGCGGCCAGCCAGCCGCGCAGCTCCGTCAGTGGCAGCGGGCGGCTGTAGTAGTAGCCCTGGATGTAATCGCAGCCGTTCTCGCGTAGATAGGCCAGTTGCACCTCCTCCTCGACACCTTCCGCCACTACCCTGAGGCCGAGCTTGTGCGCCATGGCGATGATCGCTGCGGTGATGGCACGGTCATTGGCCTGCTCGGCGATTTCCTGAACGAAGGCGCGGTCGACCTTCAGGGTGTTCACCGGCAGCTTGCGCAGGTAGGCCAGCGAGGAATAGCCGCTGCCGAAGTCATCGATGGAAACCTTCACCCCGAGTTCGCGGACGGCATTGAGGGAGCGCACCGCCGCGCCAAGGCTGTTCATCAGCGCATTCTCGGTGACTTCCACGGTCAGTCGCGCCGGGTCGAGGCCGGTGCGTTCAAGAATGTGCGCCACGACCTCCGGCATCTGTGGATTTGACAGGTTGAGCGCCGAGCAATTGACCGCGACCCGCAGGTCGTAGCCCTCATCGAGCAAGGTGACCAGGTCGACACAGGCGCGACGCGCGACCCAGGCGTCCAGTTCGGCGACGAAACCGTGCTGCTCGGCCAGCCCGACAAAGCGCTCGGGGCTTATGAAACCCTGCTGCGGATGCTGCCAGCGCACCAGCGCTTCGAGGCTCACCGGCTCGCCGCTGCGACCGTCGACGATGGGCTGATAGTTCACGCTGAGCAGGTTTTCGTTCAGCGCTCGGCGCAGGTCTTGTTCCAGCGACAGATCTTCCTGGGCGCGCAGTTCGAGCGCCGGGTTGAAGCGCAGGCTGCGGTTGCGACCACTGGCCTTGCACTGGCCTACCGCGAGGCCAGCGTGGCGGAACAGCGCGTCGAAGCTGAGCCCGTCTTCGGGGTACTGGCTGATACCGATGCTGGCGGTCAGGTGCAGCTGAGTGTCGCCGAGGGTGAAGGGCGGGCGCAGCTGTTCGAGGATGTGGTTGGCGAGCGCCTGGGCATGCTCCCACTGGCCGAGCGTCAAGACGCAGAACTCGTCGCCGGAGAAGCGCGCCAGCATATCGTGCTGTCCGAGTACCGCGCGGATTCGATGCGCCGCCTGCTGCAATGCCAGGTCGCCGCTGCGGTGACCGAGGCTGTCGTTGATCCGCTTAAAGTTGTCCAGGTCCACCACCAGCACGGCCAGCGCCTGGCGTTCCTCGCGCGCGGCCAGGACCTGGGTGACCATCTCGGTGAAGGCGCGGCCGTTGAACAGATTGGTCAGCGGGTCGTAATGGGTCATCGCGTTGAGCTGGTGCTCGGCCTGGTCGAGTGCCTGGCGTTGCTCGCTGAAGCGCTGTTCGGCCCAGCTGGCGGCGATGCCGGTGACGATTACCAGCAGGGCGACCAGACCGATTGCCGAGGCGAGGACGGCATGCTGGCCGCCGTGACTGCCGAATGGGGCGGTGTGCTCCAGCATGTGGGCGGGGACTGCCAAGGTCAGCGCATGCATGCCGGTGTAGTGCATCGAAACGATCGCCGCACCCATCAACAGGCTGCAGAGCAGGCGCTGCCAGTGCTGATGCCGGCTCTGGCTGGCGCGGAAGTGAAACCCCAGCACCAGCGCGGCGATCGAGGCGCCGATGGCGATCAGCACCGAGGCGGCGAAGGCCAGCGGTGCGTAGTAGAGCGTGGCCAGCGAGCGGATCGCCGCCATTCCGGTGTAGTGCATGGCGGCAATGCCGATGCCGGCGGCCGTTCCGGCCATCGCGTACTGCGGAATGCTGAGGCGATCGCGGCCGAGCAGATGCATCACCACATAGGACACGGCTATGGCGATCAGCAGCGAAAGCAGGGTAATGCGATGGTCGTAGCTGATGTCCAGCGGTGCGCTGAAGGCCAGCATGCCGATGAAATGCATCGACCAGATGCCGCCGCCCAGGGCGAACGCACCGACCCAACGCCACAATTCGCGACCGCGCGGGCTGCCGCTGCGGCTGACCCGCTTGGCCAGCGCCAAGGCGGTGAACGCCGCCGCGCTGGCGACCAGGTAGGAAAGAACGACCAGCAGCGGGTCGTGACTGTGGCCAAGCAGAGCGATCTGGTCGGCGGGAAGCTCGGAAAACAGGAGTCTGGACACGCGGCGGCACTCGAACAGTTCGGGCGTCCTGCCTCGTGGAGATAGTGGCTCATGGCCATCTTGGGCCGGAGTGTACGAGAGGTCACTCTGGCCGCCAATCTCCTATCGGCCGATCAGCCGCAAAGATAAGTGCCGGTGCCCACGGCGATCAGAGTGCCCAGTTCGTTGTGCAGCTCCGAACGCACCACCGCGACCTTGTTGCCCGAGCGCAGCAGCACCGCGCTGGCGCTGAAGCGCGTGCCTCGACCTGGGCGCAGGTAGTCGATGCGCAGGTCGATGGTACCCAGCCGGGAAAGCCGTGCGGCGCGCTGCTGGGTGGTCAGATGGCGATGCTTGTCGAAGGCGCCGAGCATCGCCATCGCCCCGCCGGCCACGTCCAGCAGCGAGGCGATGACCCCGCCATGCAGGATGCCGTGGACGAAGTTGCCGACCAGCTCCGGCTTCATCGGTAGATGCATGACGACCTGGGAGGTCGATACCTCGTCGAGTTCGATGCCCAGCGCCTGGTTGAAGGGAATGCGTTCGAACATCTGGCGTACCGCCTGGGTCTGCTCGGCGAGCAGTGCGTCGTCGTGGTTCATGGTCGGCGTTCCTGTGGATGAGCGATCAAGCTGCCCGAGGATGTTCGTGCTGAACAGGGCTGCGGCACGAGCAGCCGCGGCTTTGGCGACTTTCGCGCAAAAAAAAATCCCGGGCGGACCCGGGATCATTCGGCGGCGTTCGGATCACTCCTCGGTGGTCATCTCCAGTACCCGGTCGACCAGCTTGTAAATGCCCGAAGCGGCTTCGCTGATGGACTGCGCCAGCATGTACGCCGGGGTGGTCACCAGTCGATGCTGCTTGTCCACGACGATGTCGCTGACCTCGCACGCCTGATGCTCGGCGCCCATCTGCGCGACCGCCTTGGCGGCATCGGCCTCGTCACTGCCGAGGGTGCAGACCACGCCGGCGCCGAAGATCTGCGCGGCCATGGTCGGTGCGATGCACATCATGCCGACCGGCTTGCGTGCCTCGGCAAAGGCCTGGGCCAACGCCACCACATCCGGCAGTGCCTTGCTGCTGGCGCCTTCGGTCGCGAAATTGGAGAGGTTCTTCGCGGCGCCGAAACCGCCGGGAATGATCAGCGCGTCGAAGTCCTCGGCGCGCGCCTCGCGCAGGTCCTTGATCTCGCCGCGGGCCAGGCGAGCCGACTCGGTCAGCACGTTGCGCGACTCTGGCATCTCCTCGCCGGTCAGGTGATTGATCACGTGCATCTGCGCGATGTTCGGTGCGAAGCACTGCACCTTGACGCCACGCTGGTCCAGGCGCAGCAGGGTGATGACGCTTTCGTAGATCTCCGAGCCGTCGTAGACGCCACAGCCGGAGAGGATCACGGCGACTTTCTTGTTCATGGTGGTACTCCTGGTCAAGTTCAGCGGCCCTGCGTCGGGCACGGCGGATGCGTTCGATGCTAATACCTGGGACGGTTCCAGGTAAGCCCCACACGTTCCGTTGGATTCGCGCGATGCGCCGGTGTTCATTGCCGCAGGTCTGGCGCGGCAGTTTGCGCCTGATCAAAGCACTGGCAGTCGCCGGCATGGCTGGCGACAATGGGCGCGGTTTCGGAGGCTCGACGGCCTGGCGTTGTCATCATTTCGTCATGTGTCGGGCCTATAAACGTCATATTCGCCCGTTCTGCGGGCCAGGAGTCCGTCGTGAGTTTCGTTCCTGCCAGCCGGCTGTTCCCCGCTACTCGTCTGCGTCGCAATCGTCGTGACGATTTTTCCCGCCGTCTGGTGCGCGAAAATGTGCTGACCGTCGATGACCTGATCCTGCCGGTGTTCGTGCTCGACGGCGAGAACCGCCGCGAGCCGGTGCCGTCGATGCCGGGAGTGGAGCGCCTGTCCATCGACCTGCTGCTCGAGGAGGCCGAAGAGCTCGTGGCGCTGGGCATTCCGGCGCTGGCGCTGTTTCCGGTGACACCGCTGGAGAAGAAGTCCCTCGATGCGGCCGAAGCCTGGAACCCGGAGGGCATCGCCCAGCGCGCCACGCGCGCCTTGCGCGCGCGTTTCCCTGAGCTGGGGATCATCACCGACGTAGCCCTCGATCCATTCACCACGCACGGCCAGGACGGCATTCTCGACGACAGCGGATACGTGCAGAACGATGTCACTGTCGACGCGCTGGTCCGCCAGGCGCTATCCCACGCCGAAGCCGGCGCTCAGGTGGTCGCGCCGTCGGACATGATGGATGGTCGTATCCAGGCGATTCGCGAGGCGCTGGAAGTGGCCGAACACCACAACGTGCGCATCATGGCCTACTCGGCGAAATACGCCAGCGCCTACTACGGCCCGTTCCGAGATGCGGTGGGCTCTGCCGCCAACCTCGGCAAGAGCAACAAGAATACCTATCAGATGGACCCGGCCAACGGTGACGAGGCGCTGCACGAAGTGGGCGCCGACCTGGCCGAAGGCGCGGACATGGTGATGGTCAAGCCCGGTCTGCCCTACCTGGATATCGTCTGGCGGGTGAAAGATGCCTTCAAGGCGCCGACCTTCGTCTATCAGGTCAGCGGCGAGTACGCCATGCACATGGCCGCCATCCAGAATGGCTGGCTGAGCGAGGCCGTCATCCTTGAGTCTTTGGTCGGCTTCAAGCGTGCCGGGGCCGATGGCATCCTGACTTACTTCGCCAAACAGGCGGCACAACAATTAAAACGGGGCCAGTGAGCCCTTTCGAGGCAAAGCGATGATCAACCAGGGACTCAGCGAAAAGGATCTGCAGGACGCCGTGGTCGGCGAGGTGCTGGAACAGACGTTGCCCGAGGTGGTGTCTGCGCCACTGGAAGTCGTCGAGGAGACGCCGGTCGCGCTGGTGACCAACCTGGACGACAGTGCGCTGTACATCCATCGCGAGCTTTCGCAGCTTCAGTTCAACGTCCGCGTGCTCGAGCAGGCGCTGGATGAGTCCTATCCGCTGCTGGAGCGGCTGAAGTTCCTGCTGATCTTCTCCAGCAACCTCGATGAGTTCTTCGAGATTCGCGTCGCCGGACTGAAGAAGCGCGTCACCTTCGCCCGCGAACAGGCGGGCGCCGACGGCCTGCAGCCGCATCAGGCGCTGGCGCGCATATCCGAGCTGGTCCACGAACAGGTCGACCGCCAGTACGCGATCCTCAACGACGTGCTTCTGCCAGCGCTGGCCGAGCATCAGATCCGCTTCATTCGCCGCAGGCACTGGACGGCCAAACTCAAGACCTGGGTGCGCCGCTATTTCCGCGACGAGATTGCGCCGATCGTTACGCCGATCGGTCTCGATCCGACCCATCCGTTCCCGCTGCTGGTGAACAAGAGCCTGAACTTCATCGTCGAGCTGGAAGGCGTCGATGCCTTCGGCCGCGACTCCGGTCTGGCGATCATCCCGGCGCCACGCCTGCTGCCGCGGGTGATCCGCGTGCCGGAGTCGGTCGGCGGCGCCGGCGACAACTTCGTCTTCCTCTCCTCGATGATCCATGCCCATGCCGACGACCTGTTCCACGGCATGCGGGTCAAGGGCTGCTACCAGTTCCGCCTCACCCGTAACGCCGACCTTTCGGTTGACACCGAGGACGTCGAGGACCTGGCACGCGCGCTGCGTGGCGAGCTGATCTCGCGTCGTTATGGCGATGCCGTGCGCCTGGAAGTGGCCGATACCTGCCCGCAGCACCTGGCCGATTTTCTGCTCAAGCAGTTCAACCTCGGCGAAAGTGAGATGTACCGGGTCAATGGCCCGGTCAACCTGACCCGGCTGTTCAGCATCACCGGCCTGGACAGCCACCCCGAACTGCAATACAGCCCGTTCACGCCGTCGATTCCCCGACTGCTGCAGAACAGCGACAAGATCTTCAGCGTGATCAACAAGCAGGACATCCTGCTGCTGCATCCCTTCGAGTCCTTCACGCCGGTGGTCGACCTGCTGCGCGAGGCGGCCAAGGACCCCTGCGTGCTGGCGATCAAACAGACGCTGTATCGCTCCGGCGCCAATTCCGAGATCGTCGATGCGCTGGTCGACGCGGCGCGCAGCGGCAAGGAAGTCACCGCGGTGATCGAGCTGCGCGCCCGGTTCGACGAGGAATCCAACCTGCAGCTGGCCAGCCGTTTGCAACAGGCCGGCGCGGTGGTGATCTACGGCGTGGTCGGCTACAAGACCCACGCCAAGATGATGCTGATCCTGCGCCGAGAGAACGGCGAGCTGTGCCGTTACGCGCATCTGGGCACCGGCAACTACCACGCCGGCAACGCGCGGCTGTACACCGACTACAGCCTGCTGACTTCCGACGACGCGCTCTGCGAGGACGTCTCCAAGCTGTTCAGTCAGCTGATCGGCATGGGCAAGACCATGCGCATGAAGAAGCTCTTGCATGCGCCGTTCACGCTGAAGAAGACGCTGCTCGACCTGATCGCGCTGGAGACCCAGCACGCCGCCGAGGGCCGGCCGGCGCACATCATCCTCAAGGTCAACGCGCTGACCGATCCGAAGATGATCAAGGCGCTGTACAAGGCCAGCCAGACCGGCGTGCGCGTCGACCTGATCGTGCGCGGCATGTGCTGCCTGCGCCCGGGCATCGCCGGGGTCTCGCACAACATCCATGTGCGTTCGATCATCGGCCGTTTCCTCGAGCACAGTCGGGTGTTCTATTTCCAGAACGATGGCGACGAGAAACTCTATCTCTCCAGCGCCGATTGGATGGAACGCAACCTCGATCGGCGGGTGGAAACCTGCTTCCCGGTCGAGGGCAAGAAGCTGGTGATGCGGGTGAAGAAGGAGCTGGAGGGTTTCCTCAGCGACAACACGCAGAGCTGGATCCTGCAGCCGGATGGCAGCTACGTACGCAACAGCCCGACTGGCAACCAGCATCCGCGCAACGTGCAGAACATACTGCTGGAAAAGCTCACCGCGCCGGTGATGAGCACCCGTTAGGCTGTTGCCGTTTCGGTGCGGCCGGCCCCGGAGATGATCGCGCAAAGGTTTTAGCGGCGGCGGCAAACCTTTGCCAGCCGGGGCCATGGCAGACTCGTGGCCCCGATCATTCACGCCGGAGGCCCGCATGTGGGCAACCCTGGGTGCCGCGTTGAGCCTGCTGGGCGCGCTGGCCCTCTACCTCGCCTCACCCCACCAACGCCTGCTCGTCCGCTCCTGGCCGCCTTTCGCGCGGGCGGGGGGAGCAGGCTGCCTGGGACTGGCGTTGCTGGCCTGGTCGCAGGCGCAGCCACGCGAATCGCGATGCTTTTTCGGGTGCGCTACGCGCACCGCCAGGCCCCGGTGCCCGCGGTGCGCGCAGCGCACCCTAGATCAGGCCCGTGCCGAGCCGGCTTCTGGTCATTTCATCCGCAGTTCGTAGCCGACCCGTGCGAGCCAGGCGGCTTCGGCCTCGAAGTCGGCGCGGGTCAGCGGGTTGGCGTCCAGCCAGCCAGCCGGGAAGACCAGCTCGAGGCCGCGCTCGCTGGCCTCCAGCTGCACCTCGGAAACGGCATTGGCGCCGCGGATATGGTGGAACAGGATGGCGAAGCGCAGCAGGATGCATAGGCGCACCAGGGCATCGGCGTCGGTGCCGATCTCGCCGAACTTGTCCTGCGGGATGTTGCGTCGGTGGCCGCGTACCAGCAACGCCAGCATCAGCTGATCTTGACGTGAGAAGCCGGGCAGGTCGGAATGTTCGATCAGGTAGGCGCCATGCTTGTGGTAGTGGTAATGAGCGATATCCAGGCCCACTTCATGCACCCGGGCGGCCCAGGCGAGCAGCTCGCGGTGCCAGTCCTGATCAAGGTTCCAGGCTTGCGCCACCTGGTCGAACGCCTCCAGTGCCTTGGCTTCGACTCGCGCGGCCTGCTCCATGTCGACGTGGTAGCGCTCCATCAGGAAGCTCAGCGAGCGGTCGCGGATGTCCTCGTCATGGTGCCGGCCGAGCAGGTCGTACAGCACGCCTTCGCGCAATGCGCCTTCGGAGTGGGTCATGCTGCTGATCTCCAGGGCATCGAAGATCGCCTCCAGAATCGCCAGGCCGGCCGGGAACACGCCGCGGCGGTCCGGCTTGACGCCATCGATGTCGATCTTCTCCACGTCGCCGAGCTTGAACAGCTTGCGCTTGAGCCATCCCAGCCCTTCGACATTGACTTCGCCGTTGCCGAAGCCGCCGCTCTTGATCGCCAGACCGACGGCGCGGATGGTGCCGGACGCACCGATGGATTCCTGCCAGCCGAGCCGGCGCAGGCCATGCTCGATGCCCATCAGTTCGACCCGCGCGGCGGTATAGGCCTGGGCGTAGCGTGCCGGGGTGATCTTGCCGTCGCGGAAGAAGCGTTGGGTGTAGCTCACGCAGCCCATCTGCAGGCTTTCGCGCAGCTGCGATTCGAAGCCCTCGCCGATGATGAATTCGGTACTGCCACCGCCGATGTCGGCCACCAGGCGCCGGCCGGAACTGCTCGGGATGGTGTGCGACACGCCGAGATAGATCAGACGCGCCTCTTCGCGGCCGGAGATGACCTCGACCTGATGATTGACGATCTCTTCGGCGCGGCGGATGAAGGTGGCGCGATTGCGTGCTTCACGCAGTGCGTTGGTGCCGACGATGCGCACCGCGCCCTGCGGCAGATGATTGACCAGTTGCGCGAAACGGCGCAGGCAGTCGAGCCCGCGCTGCATCGCCGCTTCGTCGAGCAGGCGGTTCTCGTCGATGCCCGCGGCCAGCTGTACCTTTTCGCCGAGCCGTTCGAGTATGCGCATCTCGCCGTTGCTGGTGCGTGCCAGCACCATGTGGAAACTGTTCGAGCCCAGGTCGAGGGCGGCGATCATGGGAAAACTTTCGGCGGGGGATTGGGGCATGTTAACGGCGTCTCGTTCGATTACGGCGCCATCCTGCCACGAGCCGGCGGATGAGCCAACGCAAAAGGACGGCGCCGGCACTTGTCTAGATGACCTGCTCTGCCCGGCCCAGGCTTGGCCGGGGAGCGTTGCAGTGACTGCTCGTCGCATGCGACAACCTTTCCGAAGGCTATGTCTTCGTCATGGATCGCGAGTAGGTTGGCGCTGAGCGTAGCGAAGCCCGACTGGGATCGGCATGGAGTCGGCACGAATCTGTTGGGCTTCGTCGCTAGGCTCCTCAGGCTGCGCGCCCCGACCCAACCTATGTGCCCCGATCCAACCCGTGCGTTTCCGTGATGCACGGCTTCACAGGTTCACCGAGCCGATGAAGTTGCGCAGCTCCTCGGTCTGTGGCGCGGCGAACAACGCCCTGGGATCACCAATCTCGTGCACCTTGCCCTGGTGCATGAACACCAGCTTGTCGCCCACTTCGCGGGCGAAGCGCATTTCGTGGGTGACCATGACCAGGGTCATGCCCTCGCTGGCCAGTTGCTTGACCACCGCCAACACCTCGTTGACCAGTTCCGGGTCGAGCGCCGAGGTGATCTCGTCGCACAGCAGCACCCTGGGCGACATGGCCAGGGCGCGGGCGATGGCCACGCGCTGCTGCTGGCCGCCGGACAGGCGCTCGGGGTAGGCATCGAACTTCTCCGCCAGGCCGACGCGCTCGAGCATCTGCCGGGCGATCCGCTCGGCCTCGGCGCGCGGCGTCTTCTTCACCACCTGCGGCGCCAGCATGACGTTCTCGCCCACCGTCAGGTGCGGGAACAGGTTGAACTGCTGGAACACCATGCCGACCTTCTGCCGCAGGCTGCGCAGGTCGGCGCGGGCGGCGTCGATGTACTCGCCGTCCACCTCGATGACGCCGTCGTCGATCGATTCCAGGCCGTTGAGGGTGCGCAGGAAGGTGCTCTTGCCCGAGCCGCTGCGGCCGATGATGGCGACCACTTCGCCTTCCTCGACGGCCAGGTCGATGCCCTTGAGCACGTGGTTGTCGCCGTAGTACTTGTGCAGGGCGGTGACGTTAAGCAGTGACATTCAGCCTCCTTTCCAGGCGGTATGCAGCGAGCGAGAGCGGGTAGCAGAGCAGGAAGTAACCGAGGGCGACGAAGCCGTAGACCATGAACGGCTCGAAGGTGGCGTTGGCCAGCATGCTGCCGGTCTTGGTCAGTTCGGTGAAGCCGATGATCGAGGTCACCGCGGTGCCCTTGACCACCTGCACCGAGAAGCCGACGGTGGGCGCCACGGCGATGCGCAGCGCCTGCGGCAGCACGACGTGGCGCAGGGTTTCCAGGCGGCTCATGGCCAGGCTTTCGGCGGCCTCCCACTGGCCGCGGCCGATGGCTTCGACGCAGCCGCGCCAGATCTCGGCGAGAAAGGCGCTGGTGAACAGGGTCAGCGCGATCGCGGCGGCCAGCCAGGGCGAGACGTCGATGCCGAGCAGGGCGATGCCGAAGAACACCAGGAACAGCTGCATCAGCAGCGGCGTGCCCTGGAACAGCTCGATATAGCCCTTGGCCAACAGGCGTGGCAGCCGTAGCGGCGCGATGCGTGCCAGCAGCACCAGCAGGCCGGCGAGGCCGCCGCAGACGAAGGCCACCAGCGACAGCAGCAGGGTCCACTGCAGGCCCACCAGCAGGTTGCGCAGGATGTCCCAGAGGGTGAAGTCCATCAGCGCGCTCCCATGACGAAGCGGCGGCCGAACCAGGCCAGCAGCTGGCGGATGAGGATGGCCATGAGCAGATACAACGCGGTGGTGACCAGGTAGGTCTCGAAGGCGCGGAAGTTGCGCGACTGGATGAAGTTGGCGGCGAACGACAGCTCCTCGGTGGAGATCTGCGAGCACACCGCCGAGCCGAGCATGACGATGATGATCTGGCTCGACAGCGCCGGCCAGACTTTGGCCAGCGCCGGGCGCAGGACCACGTGGCGGAAGGTCTCGAAGCGGCTCATGGCCAGTGCCGCCGCAGCCTCCAGTTGCCCGGCCGGGATGGCCTGGATGCCGGCGCGGATGATCTCGGTGGAGTAGGCGCCGAGGTTGATCACCATCGCCAGCACCGCAGCTTCCCACTCGCCCAGGCGAAAGCCCAGCGAGGGCAGGCCGAAGAAGATGAAGAACAGCTGGACGATGAACGGCGTGTTGCGGATCAGCTCCACGTAGGCGCCGAAGATGCGGTCGAACGGGCGGATGCGCCAGGCGCGCAGGATTGCCCCGACGATGCCGAGAGCGACGCCGAGCAGGGTGCCGATCGCGGTCAGGCCGAGGGTGAAGGCCGCGCCCTGCAGCAGCAGGTCGCTGTGCTGCAGGACGGCGGCGAAGTCGAACCGGTATGCCATGTCTCAGACCTCCGCGCGCGGGCTCAGAGTTCGGCCGGCAACGGTTGCTTCAGCCACTTCTGGCTGATCGCGTCGAGGCTGCCGTCGGCCTTGGCGGCGGCGATGATGGCGTTGACCTTCTCCAGCAGGGCCGGCTCGTTCTTGTTCAGGCCGACATAGGTGGGCGAGTTCTTCAGGTTGAGCTTCATCACCGGCACGCGCCTGGGGTTGCGCTCGGCGATGGCGGCCATCACCACGTTGCCGCTGGCGATCAGCTCGACCTGGCCGGAGAGGTAGGCGGCGATGGTCGAGTTGTTGTCCTCGAAACGCTTGAGCGTGGCCCCTTTGGGGGCGACGTTGCTCAGCTCGATGTCCTCGACCGAGCCACGGGTGACGCTGATGGTCTTGCCGTCGAGATCGTCGAGGCTGGCGACTGCCGCTTCTTCCGGGCCGAACACGCCGAGGTAGAAGGGCGCATAGGCGGCGGAGAAGTCGATCACCTGCTCGCGCTCGGGATTCTTGCCGAGGCTGGAGATCACCAGGTCGACCTTGCCGGTGGTGAGGAAGGGGATGCGGTTGGTGCTGTTGACCGGGGTCAGCTCCAGTTTCACCGCCAGCTTGTCGGCCAGCAGTTGCGCGGTGTCGATGTCCAGGCCGCGTGGCTTGAGGTCCGGGCCGACCGAGCCGAATGGCGGGAAATCCTGCGGCACGGCGACCTTGAGCACGCCGCGGGCGCCGATGTCGTCGAGGGCGTCGGCGTGGGCCGGGGTCAGGCCGAAGGCCAGGGCGGCGAACAGGGTGCCCAGCAGGCTGCGGTGGATTCTGCGCATGTCGATCTCCAGCAAGAAATGAAGTGTTTTGCCGGTTCGCGCAGTGCATTGCCCATGCCAAGTCCCAGGCAATTCATGGCTTCGGCCGGTCCGCCAGTGGAAAAACAAGGTCTTACTGGTCTGAACAGTTGCGGTATTTGACCGAACGGTCATATGTGCGCGTGCCTCATTCGGGGGCGTGCCCGGAATGGGTGTTTCATAAGGGGGCGTCGCTTGCCTGCGGCGGGGTTCTGGTCGTACAAAGGCGACTCCACTGGACTGACCGGCCCGAACAGCCATGCATGCTTCCGCCCCCCGTGCCGTACCCGAATATGCCTTGCAGGCGATCCGCCGTCTGATCGACGAGCAGGGCTACCGCCCGGGCGATGCCCTGCCGTCGCAGCGCGAGCTGGCCGAGCGTCTCGGGGTCAGCCGGGCTTCGCTGCGCGAGGCGCTGTCCTCGCTCAGCGCGCTGGGGCTGGTCAGTGTGCAGGCGGGCAAGGGCGTGTTCGTACAGGAGCCGCAGCGGCTGGAGGCGGCCACGGGCTTCGCCTGGCCCTTCGCCGCCGTGTCGGCGGCCGATACCTTCCAGCTGCGTTTCGCCCTGGAGGGGTTCGCCTGCGGTTTGGCCGCCGGGGTGCTGACCGCCGAGGAGCTGGACGTGCTGCAGGACAATGTCGAGCGGATGCGCGGCGAGTTGCGCGCCGGGGATTTCGAGCAGGCGGCGCGGCTGGACTTCGAATTCCACCAGCGCATCCTCGCCGCCAGCGGCAACCAGGCCATGTTCGGCCTGGTCGCATCCCGTGCGGAGATCTTCCTGGAAAGCCAGAAACTGCCGTTCATTCGCCCGGAACGGGCGCTGGAAACCTGGCAGGAGCACCGCAAGATCCTCAAGGCCCTGGCCCGGCACGCCGCCGGCCCGGCGCAGAAGGCGATGCAGCAGCATATCCGCGCGGCGGCCCTGCGCACCGGTATCGCGTTCGCCACGCTCGGCGACTGAGGCCCGGACCGTTTTCCGTTTCGGCCCGGTCCGCCGGGCGGGAACGGTCCCCGGAATATCGGGTCCATCGAGAGACCCAATCGTTCCGCGTCTTTCGGTACGGCTGAAGCCGGGCTATGATGTCGCCACTTTTTTGCTTCCGAATCACGGAGACTTCCCATGAGCGAATTCATCACCAAAGTCAGCGATGCCAGCTTCGAACAGGACGTCCTCCAGGCGGATGGCCCGGTGCTGGTCGATTACTGGGCCGAGTGGTGCGGTCCCTGCAAGATGATCGCTCCGGTGCTCGACGAGATCGCCAAGGATTACGAAGGCAAGCTCAAGGTCTGCAAGCTGAACATCGACGAGAACCAGGAAACCCCGCCGAAGTACGGCGTGCGCGGCATTCCGACGCTGATGCTGTTCAAGAACGGCAACGTCGAGGCGACCAAGGTCGGCGCGCTGTCCAAGTCGCAATTGGCGGCGTTCCTCGACAGCAATATCTGAGTTCCGAGCCTTCCGGGTTCACTCGAAAAGCCCCCGCAGACGCGGGGGCTTTTTTCATCGGCAGGGTGGACGCTGCGCCTGCACGGTGCTAAATTCGGCCTCGCGACGCATTCTTCCGTCGCCCTCTGCATGCCGTCGCCGACGCACTTCAGCCTCATAAAGCACAACGAATCCGTTCGTCTCCTGCTGCGCGGCTTCTCAAGCTAATCGCTTTCTACATCCTTCCTGACTCTCTCTATGAATCTGACTGAACTCAAGCAAAAGCCCATCACCGAACTGCTGGAAATGGCCGAACAGATGGGCATCGACAACATGGCCCGTTCGCGCAAGCAGGACGTGATTTTCTCCCTGCTCAAGAAGCACGCGAAAAGCGGCGAGGAAATCTCCGGTGATGGCGTGCTGGAGATTCTCCAGGACGGTTTCGGCTTCCTGCGCTCCGCGGATTCTTCCTACCTGGCCGGCCCGGACGATATCTACGTGTCGCCCAGCCAGATCCGCCGTTTCAACTTGCGCACCGGCGACAGCATCGTCGGCAAGATTCGCCCGCCGAAGGAAGGTGAGCGTTACTTCGCCCTGCTCAAGGTCGACTCGATCAACTACGATCGGCCGGAAAACGCGAAGAACAAGATCCTGTTCGAGAACCTTACGCCGTTGTTCCCCAATGAGCGCCTGAAGATGGAGGCCGGCAACGGCTCCACCGAGGACCTCACCGGTCGCGTGATCGACCTGACTGCGCCTATCGGCAAGGGCCAGCGCGGCCTGATCGTCGCCCCGCCGAAGGCGGGCAAGACGATCATGCTGCAGAACATTGCCAGCAACATCACCCGCAACAATCCCGAGTGCCATCTGATCGTCCTCTTGATCGACGAGCGCCCGGAAGAAGTGACCGAGATGCAGCGCACCGTGCGCGGCGAGGTGGTCGCCTCCACCTTCGACGAGCCGCCGACCCGTCACGTGCAGGTCGCCGAGATGGTGATCGAGAAGGCCAAGCGCCTGGTCGAGCACAAGAAGGACGTGGTCATCCTGCTCGACTCCATCACCCGTCTGGCGCGCGCCTACAACACCGTGATCCCCAGCTCCGGCAAGGTGCTCACCGGTGGTGTCGACGCCCACGCGCTGGAGAAGCCCAAGCGCTTCTTCGGCGCCGCGCGTAACATCGAGGAAGGCGGCAGCCTGACCATCCTCGCCACTGCGCTGGTGGAAACCGGTTCGAAGATGGACGAGGTGATCTACGAGGAATTCAAGGGCACCGGCAACCTGGAGCTGCAACTGGACCGCCGCATCGCCGAGAAGCGCGTGTTCCCGGCCATCAACATCAACCGCTCCGGCACCCGCCGCGAAGAGTTGCTGACCGCCGAGGACGAGCTGCAGCGCATCTGGATCCTGCGCAAGCTGCTGCACCCGATGGACGAGATCGCCGCCATCGAATTCCTCCTCGACAAGCTCAAGGACACCAAGACCAACGACGAATTCTTCATGTCGATGAAAAGGAAATAAAGCGGGAAGCCTGAAGCTGGAAGCTAGAAGTGGATTGGCTTCCAGCTTCCAGCTTCCAGCTTCCAGCTATGAAATACTCCGACCTGCGCGATTTCATGCGCGTCCTCGAACAACGCGGCGAGCTCAAGCGTGTGGCCGTGCCGGTTTCCCCCGTTCTGGAAATGACCGAAATCTGTGACCGCACCCTGCGCAAACAGGGCCCGGCGCTGCTCTTCGAGAACCCGACCGGTTTCGACATGCCGGTGCTCGGCAATCTGTTCGGCACGCCGCAGCGGGTCGCCCTCGGTATGGGTGCCGAGGATGTCTCCGAACTGCGAGAGATCGGCAAGCTGCTGGCTTTTCTCAAGGAGCCGGAGCCGCCGAAGGGTCTGAAGGACGCCTGGAGCAAGCTGCCGATCTATAAGAAGGTCATCAGCATGGCGCCCAAGGTGCTCAAGGATGCGCCCTGCCAGGACGTGATTCTCGAGGGTGACGATGTCGATCTGGCGAAGATCCCGGTGCAGCACTGCTGGCCGGGTGACGCGGCGCCGCTGATCACCTGGGGCCTGACCATCACCAAGGGACCGAACAAGGAGCGGCAGAACCTCGGCATCTACCGTCAGCAGGTCATCGGTCGCAACAAGGTGATCATGCGCTGGCTCAGCCATCGTGGCGGGGCACTGGATTTCCGTGAGTGGTGCGAGAAATATCCGGATCGGCCATACCCGGTCGCCGTAGCGCTGGGTGCGGATCCGGCGACGATCCTCGGTGCGGTCACGCCGGTGCCCGATACGCTGTCCGAATATGCCTTCGCCGGTCTGTTGCGCGGCTCGCGCACCGAGCTGGTCAAGGCGGTCGGTTCCGATCTGCAGGTACCGGCGTACGCGGAGATCGTCCTCGAAGGGCACATCCATCCGGGGGAGATGGCCGACGAAGGACCTTACGGCGACCATACCGGCTACTACAACGAGGTCGACCGCTTCCCGGTGTTCACCGTCGAGCGCATCACCCAGCGCAAGAACCCTATCTACCACAGCACCTATACCGGGCGTCCGCCGGATGAGCCGGCGATTCTCGGCGTGGCACTGAACGAGGTGTTCGTGCCGATCCTGCAGAAGCAGTTCCCGGAGATCGTCGATTTCTACCTGCCGCCGGAAGGCTGTTCCTACCGCATGGCGGTGGTGACCATGAAGAAGCAGTATCCCGGCCACGCCAAGCGGGTCATGCTGGGTGTATGGAGCTTCCTGCGGCAGTTCATGTACACCAAGTTCGTCATCGTCACCGACGACGACATCAACGCCCGTGATTGGAACGACGTGATCTGGGCTATCACCACGCGCATGGATCCCAAGCGCGACACGGTGATGATCGACAACACGCCGATCGACTACCTGGATTTCGCGTCGCCGATCTCCGGGTTGGGCTCGAAGATGGGCCTGGATGCCACCCATAAATGGCCGGGCGAGACCAACCGCGAATGGGGCCGGGCCATCGTCCAGGATCCGGCGATAAAGCAGCGGGTCGATGAACTCTGGTCGCAGCTGGGTATCGACTGACATAACCGAAGAGGCGGGCCCGAGCCCGCCCGAAGCCTTGGCGGGTCATCCCGTTCACTGATAAGACGTGCACATGAAAGTTACCTTGCAGCCATCCGGTGCCGTGCTCGACGTGCAGCCCGGCGAACGATTTCTCGATGCCGCCAAGCGCTTGGGCTACGAATGCCCGCAGAGCTGTCGCAACGGCAACTGTCACATCTGCGCCTCGTTGCTGGTCGAAGGACGCGTGCTTCAGGCTGGCGAAGTGCGGGATCACGGTGAGCTGTTGGCCTGCCTGGCCGAGCCGCTGGAAGACTGCGTGCTGCTCTGGGATGGCGTGCTGGCGCCTGGCGAACTACCGGTGCGCGAGTTGAGCTGTCAGTTGAGTGGCGACGAAGAGGTCGGTGGCGATGTGGTGCGCCTGCGCTTGCGCCTGCCGGCTGGCCGGCAACCGCGCTATCACGCTGGTCAGTACCTGTTGTTGCAGCGGGAGGATGGCGAGTGGTCGGCTTTCTCTCTCGCCTCGGCACCCGGCAGTGGCCGCGAGCTCGAACTGCATGTGCTGGCTCGTGAGGCGTCCGCGATCGAGCTGCTGGCATTCCTGCGACGACAGGGGTATGCACGGATTCAGCTGCCATTCGGCGACACCCACCTGGCCGAGTTGCCGGATGGCCCTTTGGTATTGATTGCGGCGGGCACCGGCATGGCGCAGATGCACAGTCTGATCGAATATTGCCGGGCCGCAGGGTTCTCGCATCCGGTGCACTTGTACTGGGGGGTGCGCCATCCCGAAGACTTCTACCAGCTGCCGCACTGGGATGAGTGGCAGGGCATGAGCAATCTGCATCTGCACCGTGTCGTCAGCGATATCTGCGGTTGGGAGGGTCGCTGCGGCATGCTGCACGAAGCGATTCGCGAGGATTTCAGCGATCTCAAGCCGCTGCATATCTACGCCAGCGGTTCGCCGTCGATGGTCTATGGCACGTTGGACGCGCTGGTGGAGGCGGGGATGGACCCGCATCAGATGCGCGCTGACGTGTTCGCTTACGCGCCGCGGGAAAGTTGACTCGTTTTGCTACGCCAGAATGAAAAACGCCGGGTCGAAAGCCCGGCGTTTTCGTTCAGCGCCTTCAGCGTGCCTGGCGCTGCTGTAGCAGCAGGTTCTTGTAACCACTGGCGGCTAGCGTCTTCTGTGCGCTGTTCAGCTGCTCGCGACTGCTGTACGGTCCGACCAGCACGCGATACCAGGGCTCGTCGCGCACCTTCACGTTCTCCACACGTACGTCCTGGCCGAGCAGGATGATCTGCGCGCGTACCCGATCGGCCTCAGCCTGCTGGCGAAACGAGCCGGCCTGCAGGAAGAACTGCGTCACCGGCGCCTTGGCCACCGTTGGGGGCGGTGGTGGCACCTGGCCGTTGAGCGCGGCCTGGGCGCGTGCCTCGTCGATCTTGGCCGCTTCCTCCGGTGTTACCGGCTTGGCCGGCGGTTCTGGCTGCTTGGTTTCCGGCGGCAGAATCACTTCCGACTCCGGCAGTAGGGTATAGAAGTCGTACTTCGGCTTGGTCGGTTGCTCGCTGGCTGGCGTGCGCTTGGGCTGCTCCTTGATCGCGGTCTTGGGCGCATCCTTGTTGCGTTTGACCTCTTCGCCACCTGGTTCGAGGCTCATCAGGAACATGATGAATCCGCCGATCACCAGGCCACATACCAGCCAGATCCAGCCTGGTACGGCCTGTTTGGCGGGCGCCTGATAGCGGCTGGCGCCTCGTTTGGGCGCGGCTTTCTTCCTTGCAGCCACTTACATGCGCTCCAGAGTTTCCAGGCCGAGAAGTTCCAGGCCCTGCTTGAGGGTCTTGCCGGTCAGGGCGGCGAGGCGCAGCCGGCTCCGCTTTTGCTCTTCCTGTTCGGCGCTGAGAATCGGGCAGTGCTCGTAGAAACTGGAGAACAGCCCGGCCAGATCGTACAGGTAAGCGCACAGCAGGTGTGGTTCGCCTTTCTCGCTGACGCTGTTCAGCACTTCGCCGAACTGGGCGAGCTTGGCGGCCAACGCCAGTTCCTGCTCGGCCTCGAGCTGGATCTGTCCGGCAGTCTCGTCGATGCCCTTGCCCAGCTTGCGGAACACACTGGCCACGCGGGTGTAGGCATAGAGCAGGTAGGGCGCGGTATTGCCCTCGAAACTCAGCATCAGTTCGAAGTTGAAGCGGTAATCGCTGGTGCGATGCTTGGACAGGTCGGCGTACTTGACCGCGCTGATGCCCACGGCACGGGCGATCTGGCGCAGCTCGGCCTCGTCGAGATCCGGGTTCTTGCCCTTGACCAGGGCATAGGCGCGCTGCTCGGCTTCGTCGAGCAGGTCGATCAGCTTTACCGTGCCGCCGTCGCGGGTCTTGAACGGGCGGCCGTCGGCGCCGTTCATGGTGCCGAAGCCCATGTGCTCCAGCTGCATGCCTTCATGCACGAAGCCTGCGCGGCGGGCCACTTCGAAGGCCATCTGGAAATGCAGGGCCTGGCGCTGGTCGACGAAATACAGCACACGATCGGCGTGCAACTGCTGGCTGCGGTAACGCATGGCCGCCAGGTCGGTGGTGGCGTAGAGGTAGCCGCCGCCAGCCTTCTGCACGATCACCGGCAGCGGATTGCCTTCGGCGTTCTTGAATTCGTCGAGGAAGACGCACTGCGCGCCGTTGTCCTCGGTGAGCAGGCCCTTCTCGCGCAGGGACTCGACGATGCCCGCCAGGTCGGCGTTGTAGGCGCTCTCGCCCTTGACGTCGGCCGGGGTCAACTTGACGTTGAGGCGGTCATAGATCTTCTGGCAGTGCGACAGCGAGATGTCGTTGAAGCGTGTCCACAGGCCCAGACACTGGGCATCGCCAGCCTGCAGTTTCACTACCAGTTCTCGGGCGCGGTCGGCGAACTCGGCGGACTCATCGAAGCGCTGCTTGGCGGTGCGATAGAACTGTTCCAGGTCGGACAGCTCGCTTTCCGCGGCGGCCGGTTTCTCCTCGAGATAGGCCAGCAGCATGCCGAACTGGGTGCCCCAGTCGCCGACGTGGTTCTGCCGGATCACCTCGTCGCCGAGGTGCTCGAGCACGCGACCGACGGCGTCACCAATGATGGTCGAGCGCAGGTGGCCGACGTGCATCTCCTTGGCCAGGTTCGGCGACGACAGGTCGATCACCACGCGCTGCGCGGCGCCGGCCTTGCGCACCGAAAGATGCGGATCGGCCAGGGCGGCTTCGAGGCGCCCGGCCAGGGCGTCGCTGTTCTGGAAGAAGTTCAGAAAGCCTGGTCCGGCGATTTCCACCTTGCTGATCTGCGCGTCCTGCGGCAGGGCGGTGATCAGCTTCTCGGCCAGGTCGCGCGGCTTCAGCCCGGCCGGCTTGGCCAGCATCATGGCGATATTGCTGGCGAAGTCGCCGTGACTCTTGTCCCTGGTGTTTTCCACCTGAATCGCCGGCGTCAGGCCTGCGGGCAGCACGCCTTCGTCGGTCAGGCGGACAAGGGCTTGCTGGATCAGGTGGCGAATGCTGTCTTTCATGGTCGGCTCGGTCCGCAGGAGTGCGCGAAAACCCGGCATTATAAAAGCAGCGGCAAGCTGCAAGCCATAAGCTTCAAAACGCAGCCTCGAGCTGCAAGCCATAAGCTGCAAGAAAAAGCTTGGCGGGCATTTGGCGCCGGCCGCCACACTGATTCGCTTGCAGCTGTAGGTCGGATCACGCTTCACCGATCCGACGAGCGGAGCCACGGTGGATGTAAAAAACGACATCCACCCTACGCTCGCTTCCAGCTTCCAGCTCAAAAAAGATCGATCGGGTCGACATCCAGGCTCCAGCGCACGGCGCGACCGCCGGGCAGTTGTTCGAGCAGCGGGACCCAGGTGCCCATCAGCCGGTGCAGGGTCGCCCGCGCGTTGCCCTGAAGCAGCAACTGCGCGCGGTATCGACCGGCACGCCGTTCCATTGGTGCGGGAACCGGTCCGAGCAGTTCGACGCCGTTGAGGTGCAGCTGCTCGAGCAGCTGTTCGGCGAGGCTGCAGGCATCGTCGAGGAAGGTTTCGGCCTGGCCGGGCTTCTGTGCTTCGGCACGCAGCAGTGCCAGATGGCTGAACGGCGGCAGACCGGCTGCGCGGCGCTCGGACAGGGCCTGCTCGGCGAAGGCGAAATAGCCCTGTTCGGTCAGCTGCACCAGCAGCGGATGGTCGGCCAGATGCGTCTGGATGATCACCTTGCCAGGCTCCTCCGCACGCCCGGCGCGCCCGGCGACCTGGACAATCAGCTGGGCCATGCGCTCGCTGGCGCGGAAGTCGGCAGAGAACAGTCCGCCGTCCGCATCGAGAATCGCCACCAGCGTGACGCGCGGAAAATGGTGACCCTTGGCGAGCATCTGCGTGCCGACCAGCAGGCAGGGCTCGCCGCGGTTGATGGTGCCGATCATCTGCTCCATCGCGCCCTTGCGCGCGGTGCTGTCGCGATCGATGCGCAACACCGGATAGTCGGGGAAGAGAATGCCCAGGCGCTCTTCGGCACGTTCGGTTCCGGCGCCCACCGGGCGCAGGTCCACTTTGCCGCAGTCCGGGCAGTTGCGCGGCGGCCGCTCGACGTGCCCGCAGTGATGGCAGCGCAGCTCGTTGTGGCGCTGATGCAGGGTCATCCGTGCATCGCAGCGTGGACACTGGCTGAGCCAGCCGCAGTCATGGCAGAGCAGGGTGGGGGCGAAGCCGCGCCGGTTGAGGTAGACCAGCACCTGCTGGCCGGCGCCAAGGGTCTGGCCGATGGCCTGCTGCAATGGGCCGGATATACCGGCGTCCAGCGGGCGGCTCTTCACGTCCAGGCGCAGGAAGCGCGGCGACTGTGCATTGCCGGCCCGTTGCGTGAGCTTGAGCAGCGCATAGCGGCCGCTGTGTGCGTTGTGCAGGCTTTCCAGCGAGGGCGTGGCCGAACCAAGCACGATCGGCAGGTTTTCCTGGCGTGCGCGCAGCAGGGCCAGATCGCGGGCGTGGTAGCGCAAGCCTTCCTGCTGTTTATAGGAGGCGTCGTGCTCCTCGTCGATGATGATCAGGCCCGGATTCTTCATCGGGGTGAACAACGCCGAACGCGTGCCGATGATGATGTCCGCCTCGCCGTCGCGGGCAGCGAGCCAGGCATCGAGTCGTTCACGATCATTGACGTTGGAATGCAGGAGCGCGATCCGGGCATTGAAGCGTTGCTCGAAACGGGCGAGCGTCTGTGGTCCCAGATTGATCTCGGGGATCAGCACCAGGGCCTGTTTGCCGGCTTCCAGTACGCGGTGAATCAGTTGCAGATAGACCTCGGTCTTGCCGCTGCCGGTCACCCCGGCCAGCAGGAACGCCTGAAATCCTCCGAGGCCGGCGCTCACCGCTTCGAAGGCTGCGCGTTGCTGTGCATTCAAGGTGAGTTCGGCCTGCAGCAGCCAGCTGCCACTGTGCCCGCGGGGCGGCTTGCTGCGGCGCGATTCGATACGCACCAGGCCCTTTTCCAGCAGCAGGTCGAGGCTGTCCTTGTTCAGCTGCAGTTTGCTGAGTAGTGCGTGCGGCAGGCCGTGAGCGTGCTGGGCGATGGTCTTCAGGGCTTCGCGCTGCCGGGGCGCGCGGGTCAAGCGTGGGTCGTCAGGACTGGCGCCTTCCACCAGGCGCCAGTAGCGCTCCTGGCGCGCTTCGGCGGGTTCGCCCTGGCGCAGCAGTACCGGCAGTGCCCAGCTGAGGGTGTCGCCCAGGCTGTGCTGGTAGTACTGCGCCGTCCACAGGCAGAGCTTGAACAACGGGGCGGGCAGCGGTGGCTTGGCGTCCAGCAACTCCAGCGCCGGCTTGAGCTTTTCCGCCGGTACTTCGCTCTGTTCGCTCAGCTCGACCAGAACGCCGACGACTTCGCGTCGACCGAAGGGCACGCGCAGGCGCACGCCTGGTTGCAGAGCGGCGCGCGACACGCCAGCCGGCGGCAGGTAATCGAACAGGCGACGCAGGGGCGAGGGCAGCGCCAGGCGGAGGATGCAGGAAGACACGCGATGATCCTTGGTGATGTGCGGCGATGGTAAACGATGACGCGATTCGGCGTCGTCGCGAGCACGCCTCCGGCGGCTCTGTACATCTGTCGCCCGCGCTTGCATCACCCTAGCGCTCTGGTATGATTCGCGCCCTACTTCGTGCGGTACTCGACATAGGGTCGGGTGGCGGCACGCAATCTTAGAGGATTCATCATGAAAGCCGATATCCATCCGAATTACGTCGAAATCGAGGCCACCTGCAGCTGTGGCAACGTCATCAAGACCCGCTCCACGCTGGGCAAGAACCTGAACATCGACGTGTGCTCCGAGTGCCACCCGTTCTACACCGGCAAGCAGAAGGTGCTGGATACCGGCGGCCGTATCGATCGCTTCAAGCAGCGTTTCGGTGTGTTCGGCGCCAAGTAAGCTGGCGTACCGGGAATCCGATGGGGTTTTCCGAGCACATGAAGAAGGCGTCCCTGGTGGGCGCCTTTTTCGTTTCCGTCTTCTGGCAAATTCAGGCACTGGCGTTCTGTCCATCGCCGGGGCACTTATCGATGCTGGAGGTGGCGCAGGTCGTCGACGGCGACACGCTGCGTCTGGTCGATGGTCGCAGCGTGCGGCTGATCGGTATCAACACGCCGGAACTGGGGCGTGACGGGCGCAAGGCCGAGCCGTTCGCGGTAGCCGCGCGGCGCCGACTGCAGGGGGTGGTGCGGGCCAGTGACGGGCGGGTCGGTCTGGTCCTGGGCGAGGAGCGACAGGATCGTTATGGGCGTACGCTGGCCCATGCCTATGATGTGCAGGGGCGTAATCTCGAAGCCGTACTGCTTGCTGATGGCCTTGGCTTCATGGTCGCTGTGGCGCCGAATACGCGGCTGGTGGCCTGTCAGCAGCGGGCGGAGCGGCAGGCGCGGCAAAGCGGTCTGGGTGTCTGGCGCGAGCTGAAGCCCGCCTCGCCGCAATCGTTGAGGCGCGGTGGCTTCACGCTGCTCGAGGGCAGGGTCGAGCGGATCGAGCGCAATCGCGGCGGCTATTGGCTGGAAATGGATGGTCCGCTGGTGGTGAACATACCGCCGCAGGCGCTTGACGCATTCGATGCCCGGGCAATGACTGCGCTTGCCGGGAAGCGACTCCAGCTAAGGGGCTGGGTGGTCGATCGCCGCGGGCAGGCTGGTGCCGGGCAGGCCCGCTGGATGCTGCGCGTTACCCATCCGGCGATGCTGGGGTTGTCGCGCTGAATCGGTTGTTCGTACTGGCGCGTGAATCTACCCGGAAAGTCGTAGCGGCTTGGGCTTGACAGTCAGCCGGCCTGCTGGCTTGTGAGTGCGCTTGTTCTTGGCGTATGCTCGACCGCCTGTCTGTCCCAGTAAAAATAAGCGGAAATGCCACATGACTGACCTGAAAACTGCCGCTCTCGAGTATCACGCCCAGCCCCGTCCAGGAAAACTGAGCGTCGAGCTGACCAAGCCCACCGCCACCGCTCGCGACCTTTCCCTGGCTTACAGCCCAGGTGTCGCCGAGCCTGTCCGCGAGATCGGTCGCGATCCGGAACTGGCTTACCGCTACACTGGCAAGGGCAACCTGGTGGCGGTGATTTCCGATGGCACCGCTATTCTCGGCCTGGGTAACCTGGGCCCGCTGGCCTCCAAGCCGGTCATGGAGGGCAAGGGCGTGCTGTTCAAGCGCTTCGCCGGTGTCGACGTGTTCGACATCGAGGTCGATGCCGAAAGCCCGCAGGCCTTCATCGATACCGTCAAGCGCATCTCGATCACCTTCGGTGGCATCAATCTGGAAGACATCAAGGCGCCCGAGTGCTTCGAGATCGAGCGCGCGCTAATCGAACAGTGCGACATTCCGGTGTTCCATGACGACCAGCATGGCACCGCCATCGTGACGGCTGCCGGTATGCTCAATGCGCTGGAAATCGCCGGCAAGACTCTCGAGCAGGCCAAGATCGTCTGTCTCGGTGCCGGGGCTGCCGCGACTTCGTGTATGAAACTGCTGGTCAGCATGGGGGCGAAGATCGAGAACATCTTCATGATCGATCGCAAAGGCGTCATCCATGCTGGCCGTGACGACCTGAATCAGTACAAGGCTGTGTTCGCCCACGAGACCGACAAGCGTACTCTGGATGACGCCCTCGATGGCGCCGATGTTTTCGTCGGCCTGTCGGGTGCCAATCTGCTGAGCCCGGAGGGCCTCAAGCGCATGGCGGCCAATCCGGTGGTGTTCGCTTGCTCCAATCCGGATCCGGAGATCAGCCCTGAGCTGGCACATTCGACGCGTTCGGACGTCATCATGGCGACTGGTCGTTCGGACTACCCGAACCAGGTCAACAACGTATTGGGCTTCCCGTTCATCTTCCGCGGAGCGCTGGACGTGCGTGCCAAGCGCATCAACGAGGAAATGAAGATCGCGGCCGCCCTGGCCCTTCGCGATCTCGCCAAATTGCCGGTGCCGGCTGAAGTGGCTGCTGCATATGGTGTGGATAGCCTGGAATTCGGCCGCGAGTACATCATTCCGAAGCCAATGGACCCGCGTCTTATCACGTTGGTGTCTGACGCCGTGGCCAAGGCTGCCATCGAAAGTGGCGTGGCGACATTGCCTTATCCGTCGCATTACCCGCTGCAGTCGGTGAACGACGTTTTCAACGGCTGATCTGCGCTGAAAAACAAACCCCGCCAAGGCGGGGTTTTTTGTTGGTTGGCGAAGGCCGGTTCGATCAGAACAGATCGAGTGGGGCGGCTTCATCGGCCGGAAGAGGGCTTCCAGGCGCCTGGGTTCCAGAATCGAATTCACCCATGGGGGGCGGCGAATCCTCGCTCTTGAAGACCTCGAAATAGGCATCAGGCGTGCTGGGCGTGGCAGCGCGACCGCTGACCGGATCTATGCGTAGCTTGAGCAGTCCGTCCGGTTCCGCTGGCGGATGCTCGGGCATGTCCTTGAGCACTGCGCTCATGTAGCTCATCCAGATCGGCAGCGCGACCGTTCCGCCGTACTCGTTGCGCCCCAGGCTCTGTGGCTGGTCGAAGCCCGCCCATACCGTGGTGACGATGTCGGCGTTATAGCCGGAGAACCAGCTGTCGATGGAGTCGTTGGTGGTGCCGGTTTTACCCGCGATGTCACCGCGACCCATGGCCAGCGCACGCCGTCCTGTACCGCGCTTGATGACGTCCTGCAGCATGCTGGTCATGATGTAGGCGGTACGTTCATCGAGTACCTGCTCGGCAAAGCGTGGCTCGTTGTCGAGTTCTTCGCCGTCATTCAGGTCTCGATTGTCAGGCGCTGCGTAAACCTCGGTTTCCGTTTCCTGGGTATCGGTACTGCGCGATGGCACTCGTGCCGGGTTGGCCTCGAAGAGCAACTTGCCTTCACGGTCTTCTATGCGCTGGATCAGGTATGGCTCGATCTTGTAACCACCGTTGGCAAAGGTCGTCCAGCCGGTGGCGATCTCCATTGGTGTCAGCGTCGCCGTTCCCAATGCCAGAGACAGGTTGCGCGGTAAGTCCTGCGAATTGAAACCGAAGCGGCTGATGTAATCGATCGTGTGATCGATGCCCATGGTCTGCAGTAGACGAATCGAAACCAGATTCCTCGATTTGTACAGCGCCTCGCGCATGCGAATCGGTCCGAGGAACGTATTGTTGTCGTTCTTCGGGCGCCAGATGCGGTCCATGCCCTGCTCGACGAACACGATGGGGGAGTCGTTGACCAGGCTTGCGGCGGTGTAACCCGCGTCCAGCGCTGCGCTGTAAATGAATGGTTTGAAGCTCGATCCGGGCTGGCGCTTGGCTTGAATGGCCCGGTTGTAGTTGCTCTGGCCAAACGAGAAGCCGCCTGCCAGCGCTTCGATCGAACCATCCTGGGGGTCGAGTGAAACCAGTGCCGCCTGCGCCTGCGGCACTTGGCTGAATACGGCAGTCTCATCATCCTGCCAGCGAATGCGTACTACGTCGGCTAGCTTGACCACATCGGCTGGGCGTTGCGGCCTTGGTCCCATGCTGTTGATGCCGAGGTAGGGACGGGCCCACTTCATGCTGTCCCAGGCAACTGCGTGCTCGTTTCCGTCGCGCGTCAGCACCAGAATTCCGCTGGTCTCTACCTGCGTGACGACGGCCGGCTGCAAGCCGGAAAGGCTTCGGTACTTGGCCAGCTCACTGGGCCAGCTGTCGCGCGGTAGTTCTGTGAGGCGCGCTTCCGGCCCGCGGTAGCCGTGTCGCTGGTCGTATTCAATCAATCCGTTGTCGAGTGCGAGGTTGGCGGCAAGCTGTCGCTCGCTGGATACCGTAGTCTGCACCCGGAAGCCATCCGTGTAGGCCGCGCTGCCGAAGCGGCCTACCATCTCGGCGCGGGCCATCTCGGCTATGTAAGCGGCATCCAGCTCGGGTGCTGCGCCGTGGTACCGAGCGGTCTCAGGTTCGGCGAGTGCTTGCCGATAGCTAGTTTCATCTAGTGAGCCAAGTCTGTGCATGCGGCCCAGGATCCAGTCCCGTCGTTCTTTGCTACGGGTCGGATTAACCAGTGGGTTGAATGCGGAAGGCGCCTTCGGCAGGCCGGCGATCATCGCCAGCTGAGCGACGCTAAGCTCCGAAATGGGCTTGCCGTAATACACCTGAGAAGCCGCCTCGATTCCATAGGCACGATTGCCGAGGTAGATCTTGTTGACATACAGCTCGAGAATCTCGTTCTTGCTGAGCTCGCGCTCTATCTGCAGGGCCAGCAGGATCTCGTTGATCTTGCGCGAGAAACTTCGCTCACTGGTAAGGAAGTAATTTTTCGCCACCTGCATGGTGATGGTGCTGCCGCCGGTCTGAATCTGGCCACTTTTCAATAATTGCGTGGCAGCGCGCATCAGGCCGGTGATGTCGACGCCATAATGATTAGCGAAATTGTCGTCCTCGGCAGCCAGCAGTGCGTGGATGAATTCCTCGGGGATGTCCTCGAAGCGGATCGGTGAACGTCGCATTTCCCCGAACTCGGCGATCAGCTTGTCATCTGCGCTATAGACCCGCAGCGGAATTTGAAGCTGTATGCTCCGCAGGGAATCGACGGAGGGGAGGTTGGGGCTGAGGTAGAGAAATGCGCCGCTGATGCTCAGCAAGAGTGCGCAAAAAACTGCGAAGCACGACCAGAGAAGAAATTTCAAAAAACGCATCAGGGTTCTTGGAATCCAGGATTTGGGGGAGGAAGACTGCGGCGATGCTGAAAGGGAAAACCGTTCACATTATATGCGTTTTTTTTGCCGGGTAGCCATTTGCGCTTCTGTCAAGGCTGTTATCTAATGTGGATAAACATAATTAATCCGTAAGTTGCGGATAAAGATAGGAAATCGGTCGTGCTAGGGCTCTTCACTAAGAAAGCGAACACGCTGCTTGGGATCGATATCAGTTCGACCTCAGTCAAGCTCCTCGAATTAAGTCGATCAGGTAGCCGTTACCGCGTCGAGGCGTATGCTGTCGAGCCGCTCCCAGCAAACGCCGTAGTTGAAAAGAACATCGCCGAGCTCGAGGGCGTCGGTCAGGCATTGCAGCGGGTGGTCGCCAAGGCCAAGACTGGATGCAAGTCGGCGGTGGTGGCTGTTTCCGGTTCTGCGGTAATCACCAAGATCATCGAGATGGACGCTGGATTGTCCGACGAAGAGCTCGAGAATCAGCTGAAAATCGAGGCCGACCAGTACATTCCTTATCCGCTGGAAGAAGTGGCGATTGATTTCGAAGTTCAGGGCCCGGCTCCTCGCTCTCCTGGCCGAGCAGAAGTCCTGCTCGCGGCTTGCCGCAAGGAGAACGTCGAAATCCGTGAGGCAGCGCTCGCACTGGCGGGGCTCACTGCCAAGGTGGTTGATGTCGAGGCCTATGCGCTTGAGCGGTCCTACGGTCTGCTAGCACCACAGCTGGGCGCGGGGCATGGTGAGTTGACCGTTGCCGTTGTTGATATCGGGGCTACCATGACTACCCTGAGCGTTTTGCATAACGGCCGTACTATTTATACCCGTGAGCAACTTTTCGGAGGGCGTCAGCTGACGGAGGAAATCCAACGGCGCTACGGCCTATCCCAGGAAGAGGCTGGCCTTGCCAAAAAGCAAGGTGGTCTCCCAGACGACTACGACAGTGAGGTTCTGCTTCCGTTCAAAGAAGCAGTCGTGCAGCAGGTTTCTCGCTCGTTGCAGTTCTTCTTCGCGGCAGGGCAGTTCCATGATGTCGATTGCATCCTATTGGCAGGCGGGACGGCATCGATACCTGGGTTGGATCACATGATCCAGCAGAAGATCGGTACTCAGACTCTAGTTGCGAATCCATTCGCCGATATGGCTTTGAGCAGCAAGGTAAATGCTGGAGCGCTGGCTAGCGATGCGCCGGCCTTGATGATTGCTTGTGGCCTGGCGCTAAGGAGCTTCGACTGATGGCGCAGATCAACTTACTCCCGTGGCGTGAACAGCTGCGTGAAGAGCGGAAGCAGCGTTTCCTCGCGTCCCTTGTCGGTGTGCTCGTAGTGGCGGCTGGTCTAGTGTTTCTTGGTGATCGTTATTTCCAAGCGGCAATTGAGGAGCAGAGCGCGCGTAACGAGTTTGTCAAAAAGGAAATTGCGGTTCTTGATGCTCGTATTAAAGAAATCAAGGAATTGAAAGAGCGTCGTCAGCAACTGCTGGAGCGAATGAAGATCATCCAGGACTTGCAGGGCAATCGTCCCATTATCGGGCGGGTTTTTGATCAGCTTGTAAGGACGCTACCGGATGGGGTGTATTTCACTTCTGTAAAAATGACCGGAAAGAACATTGCGATTATTGGCGCAGCCGAATCGAACAATCGTGTCTCCAACCTCATGCGAAATCTTGATGCCTCTGATTGGCTCGAGGCGCCGAATCTGAACGAGGTGAAAGCCGTCACCGCTGGTGCCGTGGATCAGGAGAATGTGTTCCAGCTGACAGTTCAGCAAACGCAGCCGGTCGCCGCTACGGAAGGAGCAAAGCCATGAGCCTGGCTGAATCGTTAGATAGTTTTCGCAAGATAGACTTCGCTGATCTCGATCTTAATAACCTCGGGTCCTGGCCTGCACCGGTCAAGTTCATTGCTGGCGTGATGCTTCTCGCTGCGGTGCTTGCGCTAGGTTATTACTTTCATTTGCAGGATATGCAACTGCAACTGGAGCAGCAGCGCGCCCAGGAAGAAACCTTGAAGCAGCAGTTCTCGACCAAAGCCTTCCAAGCTGCCAATTTGGAGGCTTATAAAGCGCAAATGGCCGAGATGGAAACGTCGTTTGGTGCGTTGTTGCGGCAACTGCCGAGCGATACTGAGGTCCCCGGGCTTCTGGAGGACATCACTCGAACGGGGCTCGGTAGCGGGCTGGAGTTCGAGGAAATTAAGTTGCAGCCGGAGGTGGCTCAGCAGTTCTATATCGAGTTGCCGATAAATATTAAGGTCGTTGGGGGATATCACGATCTGGCAACTTTCGTGAGCGGTGTAGCAAGCCTTCCGCGTATCGTCACGCTGCATGATTTCGAGATCAAGACTGAAAAGAACGAAGCTACATCCAAATTACGGATGAACATCGTCGCTAAGACTTATCGTTATAACGACAAGGGGCTGCAGAAATGAATCGCGCGAGACTTACTGCGTTGGGCTTAAGTCTGGTTGCGCTGACTGGCTGCGGCAGCAGCAACGACTTCGGCGATCTGCAGCAATATATGAATGAGGTAAGGGCGAAGCCGAAAGGGACTATTGAGCCGCTACCGGCATTTATTCCCTACGAAGCCTTTACCTATAGCGCTGCCGCCTTGCGGCATCCGTTTCAGCCTCCGGTCAAGCTTGATTTAACCCAACGGCAAAAGGGCTCAAAAGATATCCAGCCCGATGAGTCTCGAGTTAAGCAGTTCCTTGAGGGGTTCAATATCGAGAACTTCACCATGGTAGGTACGTTGGCCAATGGTGGGGGGCGGTACGCCTTGATCAAGGGCGGCGACGGGGTTCATCGCGTCAAGATTGGCGACTATTTAGGGCGCAACCATGGCCGTATCGTCGAGATCAGCGATGCGGGAGTGGATGTAGTGGAAATCGTACCTGATGGAGAGGGTGGGTGGCTCGAGCGCCCGCGCAGTCTGACCTTGAAAGAGCGCACCTAGCGCGGGGCAAAAGCATGGAAAACCTTTACCGGTCTGCACAACGGAAGCAATTTATGAACACTACCCTTTCACGCCTAGGTATCTCTTTGCTGGCGGCGTTTATTTCCCCTGCCCTGCTGGCGGCCAACCTGAACGCCCTCGATGTCGCTTCGCTGCCCGGCGACCGTGTTGAGTTGAAGCTTGCGTTCGACGAACCGGTGACAACCCCGCGTGGTTATACCCTTGATCAGCCAGCGCGAATCGCGCTCGACCTGCCGGGCGTATCCAATAAGCTCGGAGCGAAGAATCGCGAACTGGGAGTCGGTAACGCGCGGAGCGTGACCGTCGTTGAAGCTCAGGGCCGTACCCGACTGATCGTTAATCTGAATACACTGGTGCCCTACTCTACGCGAGTGGATGGTAACAACCTCTTTGTAGTACTGGGCGAAAGTTCGGGGGCCGTCCGTGCCCCGGCTGTTTCAGCTGCGCCCATTGCTCCAGTGGCTGCGCCTGCCAAGGCGGCAGCTGTAGGTAAGGCAATCGAGAATATCGATTTCCGTCGGGGTGAAGATGGTGCCGGGAACGTGGTTATTACCCTCTCTGACCCATCGGTAGGCTCGACCATCGAGGAGCAGGGCGGAAAGATTCGTGTCCTCTTCGACAAGGCACAGCTGCCAGAGGCGCTGCGTGTTCGTCTTGATGTTCAGGATTTCGCTACGCCCGTGAAGTTTGTCGATTCGTCCGCTCAGGCCGGTGGAGCTAGTGTCGCCATCGAGCCGACCGGCCGATACGATTATCTGGCGTACCAGACAGACAACAAGCTGACCATCAGCATCAAGCCTCTGACCGAGGATGAAGCCGAGAAGCGCAAGGCTGAGCGTTTTGCTTATTCGGGTGAGAAACTCTCGCTCAACTTCCAAGATATCGACGTTCGTTCCGTGCTGCAGCTGATCGCTGACTTTACCGATCTGAACTTGGTGGCGAGCGATACCGTAGCTGGCAATATAACCCTGCGTTTGCAAAACGTGCCTTGGGACCAGGCGCTTGATCTGGTGCTGAAAACCAAAGGCCTTGATAAGCGTCAGGTTGGTAACGTGTTGCTGGTCGCGCCTGCCGACGAGATTGCTGCCCGTGAGCGTCAGGAACTTGAGTCGCAGCGGCAGATCGCCGAGCTTGCTCCGCTGCGTCGCGAGGTCGTTCAGGTCAATTATGCAAAGGCTGCCGATATTGCACGGTTGTTTCAATCGGTGACGGGTAGTGATGCCCCCACAGCGGATCGCGGTTCCATCGCAGTTGATGATCGTACCAACAACATTATTGCGTATCAAACGCAAGATCGACTTGATGAGTTACGTCGCATTGTTGCGCAGCTAGATATTCCTGTGAGACAGGTAATGATCGAGGCGCGCATAGTTGAGGCTAACGTTGGATACGACAAGGCGCTTGGAGTGCGTTGGGGAGGCAGCTATACCAATGATAATTGGGGCTTCTACGGTAAAGATGGCGCAATTGGCGTTGACGAGGAAACTGGGCGTGCAGGTTTGCCTGGAACTGACAAGGTCGGTAATTTCACTCTAAAGGATGCGCTGGCGCCTGTTCCATTCGTTGACCTAGGTGTGGCGAATAGTACCGCCGGCATCGGGATCGGTTACGTGTCCGACTATGGCATCTTGGATCTCCAGCTGTCGGCAATGGAAAAGACTGGGAATGGGGAGATCGTTTCGCAGCCCAAGGTCGTAACCGCTGATAAAGAAACCGCCAAGATCCTAAAGGGCTCCGAGATACCCTATCAAGAGGCTAGTTCGAGTGGGGCTACCTCTACGTCCTTCAAAGAAGCAGCTCTCTCGCTAGAGGTGACGCCGCAGATTACCCCTGACAATCGCATCATCATGGAGGTGAAGGTTACAAAGGATGCCCCTGATTTCGCGAATGCACTGAATGGAGTGCCCCCGATTAATAAGAATGAAGTCAATGCGAAGGTTCTTGTTACGGATGGCGAGACGATAGTCATCGGCGGTGTCTTCTCCAATAGTCAGATCAGCAGTATCGAAAAAGTTCCTTTCTTGGGTGATGTTCCGTTCGTTGGCCGCTTGTTCCGGCGAGATATAGTCGAAGATACAAAATCCGAGCTTTTAGTGTTCCTAACGCCTAGAATCCTTAACTACCGAGCGGTCGCCGTAGGGCAATAGTCGTTGCACAATTTCATTCTCGTAGGCCCGATGGGTGCTGGCAAAAGCACCATCGGGCGTTTGCTTGCCAAAGAGCTTCGTCTCCCATTCAAGGATTCCGATAAGGAGATCGAGCAACGGACCGGCGCCAGCATTCCACTGATCTTTGACGTGGAGGGTGAGGGTGGTTTTCGCGAGCGGGAGCGGGCGGTGATCGCCGATCTCTGTCAGCTCGAGGGAGTGGTGCTGGCCACTGGCGGGGGGGCGGTGTTGCGAGAGGATAATCGGCAGGCCCTTCGTGCGGGCGGGCGAGTCGTCTATCTCTGCACGTCGGTCGACCAGCAACTCGAACGCACCGCTCGCGACCGCAACCGGCCGCTATTGCAGGCTAGCGACCCTCGCAGCGTTCTGTCCGGCCTCATGGCCATTCGCGATCCGCTATATCGGTCGATAGCGGACATCATCATCGAAACCGACGAGCGACCGCCGCGCATGGTGGTGACGGAGATTCTCGACCGGCTCGCGTCTTTGCCGCCTCGTGAAAGCCGAGATGAATCTGCGCTATCCTAGACCCCTTTATTATTGGGGGCCCCATGCAGACTCTTCAGGTCGATCTCGGTGAGCGTAGCTATCCCATTCATATTGGCGAGCGGTTGATCGATTGCGCCGAGCTGTTTTCCGACAGGATCCGTGGTCGACAGGTGGCCGTTGTCACCAACGAAACCGTTGCGCCGCTATATCTCGATCGACTGACTCAGACCCTTTCCGACTACGCTGTCACTCCGGTGATTCTTCCCGACGGAGAAGAGCACAAGAATTGGCAAACCCTGCAGCTGATCTTCGACGCTCTGCTCGGAGCCAGGCACGACCGCAATACTACTGTCATCGCACTGGGTGGTGGCGTCATTGGTGACATGGCGGGCTATGCCGCGGCCAGCTATCAGCGCGGCGTGGACTTCATCCAGGTTCCCACCACGCTGCTGTCGCAAGTGGATTCTTCGGTTGGCGGCAAGACCGGTATCAATCACCCTCTAGGCAAAAACATGATCGGGGCGTTCTATCAGCCCCGAGCGGTCATCATCGATACCGCGACCCTGAAGACATTACCGTCTCGTGAGCTTTCTGCTGGGCTGGCTGAGGTGATCAAGTATGGACTTATTTGCGATGAGCCCTTCCTTGGGTGGCTTGAGGCAAATATTGATCGACTTCGAGCGCTTGATTCTGCGGTGCTGACGGAAGCGATCCATCGCTCCTGCGCTGCAAAGGCCAAGGTAGTGAACGCTGATGAGCGCGAGTCCGGCGTGCGCGCAATTCTCAATCTAGGTCACACATTTGGCCACGCGATAGAAACTCATATGGGCTATGGCGTCTGGTTGCATGGAGAGGCTGTAGCGGCGGGAACCGTGATGGCGTTGGAGATGTCTTGTCAGCTGGGCTGGATCACGCGGATGGATCGTGATCGGGCCATCAGATTGCTGCAGCGCGCGGCGCTTCCGGTCGTGCCTCCTGCGCAGATGAAGCCGCAGGACTTTCTCGAGCACATGGCCGTCGACAAGAAGGTTCTGGACGGTCGGCTACGCCTGGTTTTGTTACGGCAAATGGGCGAGGCAGTTGTGACCGGGGACTTCCCTCGCAACGTGCTGGATACCACCTTGAGCGCCAATTACGGTGCAATGACGGAACACCTGGGAGCATAAGAAAATTTCCATGACCAGTTTGTCTGCGGACGACGCGTTTCTGAATCACTATGGCTTCAGCCATGACCCGTTTGCTGCCCGCGTGCCGGGCTTCAAATTCTTTCCCGCGCAGCGCAAGCCGGTGCTTGGGCAGCTTCATCATCTGGCGCGCTACAGCCAGCTGCTGCTGCTAGTGACGGGGCCGGAGGGAAGTGGCAAAACCTTGTTGCGTCAGGCGCTGGTTGCCAGTAGCAACAAGCAGGCGGTTCAGAGCGTGGTCATTACCCCTCAGGCTACGATGGACGCGAGCGCGCTGCTGGCGCAGATCGCCCAAGCCCTGAACAGCCAGGACGCCGATTTTGACGGCGTGATGGCGCAGGTGGTCCAGCTGGCGCTGACGGGCCAGGAAGTCTACCTGCTGGTGGATGACGCCGAGCAGTTGACCGGTGCTGCGGTGGAGACTCTTTTGCGTCTGTCTACGGGCACCCCTGAGGCCCGGCCGCATGTGTTCCTGTTCGGTGAGTCTGCGCTCAGCGGGCGGCTCGAGGCCTTGAGTGATGGCGAGGAGCGCTACCATGCCATCGCGCTGCAACCGTATGAAGAGGATGAAACCAGAGAGTATCTGGCTTTGCGACTCGAGGGGGCTGGTAGCGGCCTCGAGTGTCTGAGCGAAGAGCAGATCGGACGTATCCATGAGCAGTCTGGTGGTTGGCCGGGGGCGATCAATCAGTTGGCTCGAGACGAGCTCATCGCCGCGATGCAAAGCAAGCGCGGGCGGCGGAAATCGGGCGGTATCGGATTTCCGCTACCAAAAAAACATTTGGTCGCTGTAGTCGCAGTGCTTGTACTTATAGCCGTCGGCTTTCTTTTCTTGCGTGGCGGCGATTCCGAGCGCCCGTCGGTCCCTGAAGTGACCTCCCTGCCGCTCGATGGCTCGTCTGCCTCGGGGCCGGTTGCTGAGACCGGGGAGCAGGACCCGACTGCCATCGAGTTCGATGGGCAAGAGCGGCCGTTGTCCCTGCCGCTGGGGGGCGACGCACAGCCGGTGGTGCGTGAGCCGCTGGCAGCTGCGGCTGGTGGCGAGAGCGAGGACGAGAGCGGCAGGCCCACCGCGAATGCCGCCGCCCCTACAATTCCGGCACCAGCACCAGCACCAGCACCAGCACCAGCACCAGCACCAGCACCAGCACCAGCACCAGCACCAGCACCAGCACCAGCACCGAGCGAGCGTGTTCAGCCCGCACCTGCACCCGCTCCGCAAGTTGCTGCACCTGCTCCGGCTCCCGCGTCACCCCAGGTGCGGCCGAATGCCGCAGAGCGTGCGCCTGCTGTAGCAACTCCCTCGGGTTCAACCAATGGCGCTTGGTATGCGAGCCAGCCGGGAAGCAATTATCTGGTTCAAATCCTGGGAACCCGTGTCGAGAAGAATGCTCAGGCCCTCGTCCAGCAGCATGGCGGCAACTACCGATACTTCGTCAAGGTTCACGAAGGCAAGCCGCTCTACGTCGTGACTTATGGCAACTTCGCGAATCGTGCTGCTGCGGTTGCGGCGGTCAAGACGCTGCCCGCTTCGTTGCAGACTGGCAAGCCGTGGATACGAAATTTGGCAAGCGTGCAACAGGAAATCAAACAGTCTCGTTAGAAAAACGCCCCAAAAAAGTGCGCAATGCACCTTTTTGGGGCTTGCAAAAATAAATTGTGTCGCTCTAGCTGGCTTTGTAAACTGCTCCCCCTTTTGCCCACGTGAATGACGGGGTGAGTCTCTGCCCGTCAATAAGGGGTTGATTTACAACGCATTTAGCTGGTGGAGTGCCTATGAGAGCAGGTCTGTTTCGTCCTGAAGAGTTCAAGGATAACTGCGGCTTCGGTCTGATTGCCCACATGCAGGGCGAGGCTAGCCATCACCTGCTAAAGACTGCCATTCAGTCCCTGACCTGCATGACTCACCGCGGTGGCATCAACGCTGACGGCAAAACCGGTGACGGTTGCGGTCTGCTGATGCAGAAGCCCGATGCCTTTCTGCGCGCCAAAGCTCTGGAGCATTTCAGCGCCGAGCTGCCTGCGCAGTATGCCGTCGGGATGATCTTTCTGGATCAGGACGCCAGCAAGGCGGACCAGGCCCGCGCTCGTTTGAGCGAAGAGATTCTTGCCCAAGGTCTGACACTGGTCGGCTGGCGTGAAGTGCCGGTCGATACCAGCGTGCTGGGCCAGCTTGCTCTTGAGCGTCTGCCGCGGATCGAGCAGGTCTTTGTCTCCGGCGATGGCTTGGATGAGCGCGAGTTCGGCATCAAGCTGTTCTTCGCACGCCGCCGGGCCGAAGTCGCGCTCGCCGACGACAGCGCCTTCTACGTTTGCAGCCTCTCCGACAAGGACATCATCTACAAAGGCCTGATGATGCCTGCCGACCTGGCGCAGTTTTATCCGGACCTGGGCGATGAGCGTCTCGCCACGGCGATCTGCGTGTTCCACCAGCGTTTCTCCACCAACACCATGCCGCAATGGCGTCTGGCCCAGCCGTTCCGCTTTCTCGCGCACAACGGCGAGATCAACACCATTACCGGTAACCGCAATTGGGCACAGGCGCGTCGCCTGAAGTTCGCCAACGAGCTGCTGCCCGATCTGGAAAGCCTGTCGCCGCTGATCAATCGCACCGGCTCGGATTCCTCCAGCATGGACAACATGCTTGAACTCTTGGTCACCGGCGGAATGGATCTGTTCCGTGGTCTGCGTATGATCATTCCGCCAGCGTGGCAGAACGTCGAGACCATGGACCCCGATCTGCGTGCGTTCTATGAATTCAACTCCATGCACATGGAACCCTGGGATGGCCCGGCTGGCGTGGTGTTGACCGACGGTCGCCATGCGGTGTGCCTGCTCGACCGCAACGGCCTGCGTCCGGCGCGCTGGGTGACCACCAAGAACGGCTATATCACCCTCGCGTCCGAAGTCGGTGTCTGGGACTACAAACCGGAAGACGTTCTGGCCAAGGGCCGCGTCGGGCCTGGGCAGATCCTCGCTGTGGACACCCACACCGGCAAGGTGCTGCACACCGATGACATCGACAACCGCCTGAAGGCACAGCAGCCCTATAAGAAGTGGCTGCGCCAGAACGCCCTGCGCATTCAGTCGACGCTGGACGACAACGACCACGGTTCGGCCTTCTACGATGCCGACCAGCTCAAGCAGTACATGAAGATGTACCAGGTCACCTTCGAGGAGCGTGATCAGGTGCTGCGTCCGTTGGCCGAACAAGGCCAGGAAGCGGTCGGTTCGATGGGAGACGATACGCCCATGGCGGTCCTGTCGCGTCGCGTGCGCTCGCCCTACGACTACTTCCGTCAGCAGTTCGCGCAGGTCACCAACCCACCGATCGATCCGCTGCGCGAAGCTATCGTCATGTCGCTGGAGACCTGCCTAGGTGCCGAGCGCAATGTTTTCGAGGAAACAGCCGAGCACGCCAATCGCGCGATTCTGACCACTCCGGTGATCTCTCCGGCGAAGTGGCGCACGATCATGAACCTGGAGCGTCCGGGCTTCGAACGTCTGGTCATCGACCTGAATTACGACGGGACCATCGGCCTCGAGGCGGCGATTCGCAATATTGCCGACCAGGCCGAGGAAGCCGTACGTGGCGGCAAGGTCCTGCTGGTCCTCAGCGATCGTCATATCGCACCAGGCAAGTTGCCGGTGCATGCTTCGCTGGCCGTGGGTGCGGTTCACCACCGTCTGGTGGAAACCGGCCTGCGCTGCAGCTGCAACATCCTGGTGGAAACCGCCACCGCCCGTGATCCGCACCATTTCGCCGTGCTGATCGGCTTCGGCGCGACTGCGGTCTACCCGTTCCTTGCCTTCGAGGTGCTGGGCGATCTGATCCGCACCGGCGAGGTGCTGGGCGATCTCTACGAAGTGTTCAAGCACTATCGCAAGGGCATCTCCAAGGGGCTGATGAAGATCATCTCCAAGATGGGCATCTCGACCATCGCCTCCTACCGCGGTGCGCAGCTGTTCGAAGCCGTCGGCCTGTCCGACGAAGTCGTGGAGCTCAGTTTCCGTGGCGTGGCCAGCCGTATCAAGGGCGCGCGTTTCGAGGATCTGGAGGCCGAGCAGAAGGCGCTGGCTGCCGAAGCCTGGAGCAGCCGCAAGCCGATCCAACAGGGTGGCCTGCTGAAATTCGTCTACGGTGGCGAGTACCACGCGTACAACCCGGACGTGGTGAGTGCGCTGCAGATGGCGGTGCAGAGCGGCGACTACAGTCGCTTCAAGGAATACACCGCGCTGGTCGACCAGCGTCCGGTGGCCATGCTGCGCGACCTGCTCAAGGTCAAGGTGGCCGAGCAGCCGCTGACGTTGGAAGAGGTCGAGCCGCTGGAGGCGATCCTCAAGCGTTTCGACTCTGCCGGTATCTCGCTCGGTGCGCTATCGCCGGAAGCCCACGAAGCCATCGCCGCGGCGATGAACCGCATCGGCGCGCGCTCGAACTCCGGTGAGGGTGGTGAAGATCCGGCCCGCTACGGCACAGAGCGCAGCTCGAAGATCAAGCAGGTCGCGACCGGTCGCTTCGGGGTTACGCCGGAGTACCTGGTCAACGCCGAAGTGCTGCAGATCAAGGTCGCCCAGGGCGCCAAGCCTGGCGAAGGCGGCCAACTACCAGGCGGCAAGGTCAACGGCCTGATCGCCCGACTGCGCTATGCCGTGCCTGGCGTAACGCTGATCTCGCCACCGCCGCACCATGACATCTACTCGATCGAGGATCTGGCGCAGCTGATCTTCGACCTCAAGCAGGTCAATCCGCAGGCGCTGGTTTCGGTCAAGCTGGTGGCCGAGCCTGGCGTCGGCACCATCGCCGCTGGGGTGGCCAAGGCCTACGCCGACCTGATCACCATCTCCGGCTACGATGGCGGTACTGGCGCCTCCCCGCTGACGTCGATCCGCTATGCCGGCTCGCCGTGGGAACTCGGCCTCGCGGAAACCCACCAGACCCTGCGCGGCAACGACCTGCGCGGCAAGGTCCGGGTACAGACCGACGGTGGTCTGAAGACTGGTCTGGACGTGATCAAGGCGGCGATTCTCGGCGCCGAGAGCTTCGGCTTCGGTACTGCGCCGATGATCGCGCTGGGCTGCAAATACCTGCGCATCTGCCACCTGAACAACTGCGCCACTGGTGTTGCCACGCAGAACGAGCAGCTGCGCAAGGATCATTTCATCGGCACCGTCGACATGGTGGTCAACTTCTTCCAGTTCGTCGCCGAGGAAACCCGCGAGTGGCTGGCCAAGCTGGGCGTGCGCAGCCTCGGTGAGCTGATCGGCCGCACCGATCTGCTCGAGGTGCTGCCGGGCGATACCGCCAAGCAGAACAATCTGGATCTGTCGCCCCTGCTCGGCGGCAGCAACATCCCAGCAGACAAACCGCAGTTCTGCGAGGTCGAGAAGAACCCGCCATTCGACCAGGGCCTGCTGGCCGAAGAGATGGTCAAGCTGGCCAAGGGCGCCATCGATGCCAAGAGCGGCGGCGAGTTCGAACTGGAGGTCTGCAACTGCGACCGTTCCATCGGCGCCCGTGTCTCCGGCGAGATCGCCCGCCAGCATGGCAACCAGGGCATGGCCGGCGCGCCGATCACCTTCCGCTTCAAGGGCACGGCCGGCCAGAGTTTCGGCGTCTGGAACGCCGGTGGTCTCAATCTGTACCTGGAAGGCGATGCCAACGATTACGTCGGTAAAGGCATGACCGGCGGCAAGCTGGTGGTCACTCCGCCGCAGAGCGCCAGCTATCGCTCGCAGGACTCGGCGATCATCGGCAATACCTGCCTGTACGGCGCCACCGGCGGCAAGCTGTTCGCCGCCGGTACCGCGGGCGAGCGTTTCGCGGTGCGCAACTCCGGTGCCCACGCCGTCGTCGAGGGTACTGGCGACCATTGCTGCGAGTACATGACCGGCGGCTTCGTCTGCGTGCTCGGCAAGACCGGACACAACTTCGGTTCGGGCATGACTGGCGGTTTCGCCTATGTGCTGGATATGGACAACAGCTTCGTCGACCGCGTGAACAACGAGCTGGTCAACCTGCAGCGCATCACCGGCGAGGCGATGGAAGCCCATCGCAGCCATCTGCAGGACGTGCTGCGCGAATACGTTGCGGAAACCGCGAGCGAGTGGGGGCTGAGCTGCTGGATAATCTCGACGACTACCTGCGTCGGTTCTGGCTGGTCAAGCCCAAGGCGGCCAACCTGGCTTCGCTGCTGTCGAGCACCCGGGCCAACCCGCAATAACAATAAGCCGCTTCAGGCAGCGGCCCCGTCAACCCGGGACCGCTGCTCACCCTGATTGTCTTGCAGCCGTATGTATCGTCTACGGCCGCTGTTGAGAGGTTTTGAAATGACTGAACGTCTGAATAACGACTTCCAGTTCATCGAGGTCGGGCGCAAGGATCCGAAGAAGAAACTGCTGCGCCAGCGCAAAAAGGAGTTCGTCGAGATCTACGAACCCTTCAAGCCGCAGCAGGCCTGCGAACAGGCCCACCGCTGCCTGGGTTGCGGCAACCCCTATTGCGAGTGGAAGTGCCCGGTGCACAACTACATTCCCAACTGGCTCAAGCTGGTCTCCGAGGGCAACATCCTCGCTGCTGCCGAGCTGGCGCACCAGACCAACACCCTGCCGGAAGTCTGCGGCCGCGTCTGTCCGCAGGACCGCCTCTGCGAGGGTGCCTGCACGCTGAACGACGGTTTCGGTGCGGTGACCATCGGCTCGGTGGAGAAGTACATCGCCGATACCGCCTTCGCCATGGGTTGGCGGCCGGACATGTCCAAGGTCAAGCCGACCGGCAAGAAGGTCGCGATCATCGGTGCCGGTCCGGCAGGCCTCGGTTGCGCCGATATCCTCGTGCGCAACGGCGTGACGCCGGTGGTGTTCGACAAGAACCCTGAGATCGGTGGCCTGCTGACCTTCGGCATTCCCGAATTCAAGCTGGAAAAGACCGTGCTCAGCCGTCGTCGCGAAATCTTCGGCGGCATGGGCATCGAGTTCCGTCTGAACACCGAGGTGGGCAAGGACATCAGCATCGACCAGCTGCTGGCCGATTACGACGCCGTGTTCATGGGCATGGGCACCTACACCTACATGAAGGGCGGCTTCCCCGGGGAAGACCTGCCGGGTGTGTACGACGCACTGGATTTCCTCATCGCCAACGTCAACCGCAACCTCGGCTTCGAGAAGTCTGCCGAAGACTTCATCGACATGAAGGGCAAGAGGGTCGTGGTGCTGGGCGGTGGTGATACCGCGATGGACTGCAACCGCACTTCCATCCGCCAGGGCGCCAAGAGCGTGACCTGTGCCTACCGCCGCGATGCGGCGAACATGCCGGGTTCGCGCCGCGAAGTGAAGAACGCCAAGGAAGAGGGCGTGAAGTTCCTCTTCAACCGCCAACCCATCGCCATCGTCGGCGAAGGCAAGGTCGAAGGTGTGAAAGTGGTCGAGACGCGTCTCGGCGCGCCGGATGCCCGCGGCCGCCGCAGCCCCGAGCCGATTCCCGGTTCCGAGCAGGTGCTGCCGGCCGATGCGGTGGTCATCGCCTTCGGTTTCCGCCCGAGCCCGGCACCGTGGTTCGAAGCTCAGGGCATTCAGATCGACAACCAGGGCCGCGTTGTCGCGCCCGAGGTGGGCAAGTTCAAGCACCAGACCAGCAATCCCAAGATCTTCGCCGGCGGCGATATGGTCCGCGGTTCCGATCTGGTAGTGACGGCGATCTTCGAGGGTCGTCAGGCTGCCGAGGGAATCATGGATTACCTTGGCGTCTGAAGGCAGCTTCAAGCTGCAAGCCACAAGCTTCAAGTAAAAGCGGGAAAAGCAGCGGCAGGCTTCAGGCCACAGGCTTCAAGAGAAAAGCTTGACAGGCGTTAGGCGCCGCCCCTGACACTGATCCGACGAGCGAAGCCACGGTGGATGTAAAAAACGACATCCATCCTACGCTCGCTTGCAGCTTGCAGCTTGCAGCTTGCAGCTTGCAGCTTGCAGCTTGCGCTGTCTGACCTGAATCAAGACCCGGGATAAAAGGCACGGCGCTCGCCGTGCCTTTTTTTTTCCGCTTTGCGACAATGCACGGCACTTTTACGCTGGAACCCTGCCATGACCGCCCTGAAGAACGACCGCTTCCTTCGTGCCCTGCTCAAGCAGCCTGTTGACGTCACCCCGGTGTGGATGATGCGCCAGGCTGGCCGCTATCTGCCCGAGTACCGGGCCAGCCGCGCCAAGGCCGGTGACTTCATGAGCCTGTGCATGAACCCCGAACTCGCCTGCGAGGTGACGCTGCAGCCGCTGGAGCGCTATCCGCTGGATGCCGCGATCCTGTTCTCCGACATCCTCACCGTGCCGGACGCCATGGGCTTGGGTCTGTACTTCGAGACCGGCGAGGGGCCGCGCTTCAAGAAGGTGGTGAGCACCGTTGCGGACATCGAGGCGCTGCCGATCCCCGATCCGGAGAAGGATCTGGGCTATGTGATGGACGCAGTGCGCACCATCCGCCGCGAGCTCAATGGCCGCGTGCCGCTGATCGGTTTCTCCGGCAGTCCGTGGACCCTGGCGACCTACATGGTCGAGGGCGGCTCGTCGAAGGACTTCCGCAAGTCCAAGGCCATGCTCTACGAGAACCCGCAGGCGATGCACGCCCTGCTGGACAAGCTGGCGCAGTCGGTCACCAGCTACCTCAATGGGCAGATCCTCGCCGGTGCCCAGGCGGTGCAGATCTTCGATTCCTGGGGTGGCAGCCTGTCGGCGGCGGCCTATCAGGAGTTCTCCCTGGCCTACATGCGCAAGATCGTCGATGGCCTGATTCGCGAGCATGACGGCCGCCGTGTGCCGGTCATCCTGTTCACCAAGGGCGGCGGCCTCTGGCTGGAATCGATGGCCGACTCGGGCGTCGAGGCGCTGGGGCTGGACTGGACCTGTGATATCGGCGAGGCACGCCGCCGCGTCGGCGACAAGGTCGCGCTGCAGGGCAACATGGACCCGAGCGTGCTCTATGCCAAGCCCGACGCCATCCGCGCCGAGGTCGCGCGTATTCTGGCGAGCTTCGGTCATGGCAATGGCCACGTGTTCAACCTGGGCCACGGCATCACGCCGGAAGTCGATCCAGCCCATGCCGGCGCCTTCATCGAATCGGTGCACGAACTGTCCGCGCAGTACCACGGCTGACTTTCACCGGCTCGAAACGAAACGCCCCGCATCAGCGGGGCGTTTTGCATTGCGGGCTCAGTGTGCCGCCTGCGGCTCCGGTAGTGGGCGCAGGCGCGCCAGGTGCAGGGCCACGGCGAGGGCGATCAGCAACAGCGAAGCGATGAACAGGCCTACGCCGTCCCAGCCGGCAGCGTGCCAGAAGACGCCACCCAGCGTGCCGGCGATGCTCGAGCCCAGGTAGTAGCTGAACAGATAGAGCGACGACGCCTGGCCGCGCGCCTGTTGCGCGCGGCGGCCGATCCAGCTGCTGGCCACCGAATGGGCGCCGAAGAAGCCGAAGGTGAACAGCAGCATGCCCGGCAGCACCAGCGGCAGCCGGTCGAACAGGGTCAGGGCCACGCCGGCCAGCATCAGGGCGATCACCAGCCAGAACACCCGGCGCCGGCCGAAGCGATCGGCCAGCGCCCCCACCTGTGCCGAACTGTAGATGCCCGACAGATAGAGCACCGCCAGCAGGCCGATCATGGTCTGGCTGAGGTGGAACGGCTCGGCAATCAGCCGATAGCCGATGTAGTTGTACAGCGTGACGAAGCTGCCCATCAGCAGGAAGCCCTGCAGGAACAGCCAGGGCAGGCCAGCATCGCGAAAGTGCAGGGTGTAGCCCTGCGCCAGGCCGCGCAGGCGCAATGGGCGCGGCTGGAAATGTCGCGATTCCGGCAGCAGGCGCCAGAGCAGCAGTGCCGCCAGCAGGGCCAGCCCGCCCATCAGTCCGAGTACGCTGTGCCACGACAGGTAGTCCACCAGCACGCCGCTCAGCAAGCGCCCGCTCATGCCGCCGATGGCGTTGCCGCCGATGTATAGCCCCATCGCCAGGCCCAGGTGATGCGGGTGGATCTCTTCGCTCAGGTAGGTCATGGCCACCGCAGCCACGCCGCTGAGCGCCAGGCCGACCAGTGCGCGCATCAGCAGTACGCCTTCCCAGCTGGGCGCGAGCGCGCTGCCGACGGTGAACACGGCGGCAGCGAGCAGGGAGACGACCAGCACCTGCTTGCGGCCGATGGCATCGGAGATCGGCCCGGTGATCAGCAGTCCGACGGCCAGCGTCAGGGTCGAGAGCGAAAGGATCAGGCTGCTCTGTGCTGCGTTGATACCGAACGCCTGCGACAGCATGGGCATCATCGGCTGCACGCAGTAGAGCAGGGCGAAGGTGGCGAAGCCGCCGGCGAACAGGGCCAGGGCAGTGCGCGTGAAGCGCGGCGTACCTTTTTCGGTATGGCTGATGGGTGCGTCAGGCGCGGGTATCTTTGCTGACGCGCCACTGGCGTCGTGCGTACTGCTCACGATGAAGACCTCTGTCCGATTCGCTTTTTCCGGCCAAAAGCGGGCCGTTACGCCTGTGATCGCTTTTTCGATCGGCAGGCGCGGTTTCTGTTGTTCGGGTTTATGGACGAAATGATAGGAAGCTTTGTTTAAGCTATCCAATATATTATTCGACCTTATTGATATGTTTTGCGAATCGTTAGGGCGCACATGGAACTGAGACATCTACGCTATTTCGTGGCGGTGGCCGAGGAACTGCACTTCGGACGGGCAGCCGAACTGCTGCGCATCTCTCAGCCGCCGCTGAGCCAGCAGATCCAGGGCCTGGAACAGGAACTGGGCGTGCGCCTGTTCGATCGCACCAACCGCCGGGTGTCGTTGACCGATGCCGGCCGGCTGTTTCTCGACGAGACACGGCGCACCCTGGCTCAGGTGGACAAGTCGGTCGACGTGGTGCGGCGTGCCGAGCAGGGTGAGATCGGCGAATTGCAGGTCGGTTTCACCTCGTCAGCGCCCTTCACCTCGATTCTGCCGCGGGCGATTCTGGCTTTCCGCCAGGCCTTCCCGGCGGTGCACCTTGCGCTGCAGGAAATGACCAGCAAGCAGGTGATCGACGCGGTGCAAGACGAGAAGCTGCAGGTCGGCATGATCCGCCCTTTTGCCTTGCCGCCGGGCCTGCAGACCGTCGAGCTGTTCAGCGAGCCACTGGTCGCGCTGATGCATACCGGGCATCCGCTTGCCGAGGCAGGGGAGGAGGGCCTGGCGCTGGCGGAGCTGGCCGATGAGCCCTTCGTCTTCTTTCCGCGCAGCTACGGCACCGGACTTTACGACCAGCTGCTGAACCTGGCGCGGCAGGCGGGATTCAGCCCACGCATCGCACAGGAAGCGAACGAAGCGCTGACCATCATCGGACTGGTGGCGGCGGGACTGGGGGTGTCGGTGCTGCCAGCATCGTTTCGCCGTATCCGTATCGACGGGGTGCGCTTTCGCACCCTGTCGGATCAGGACGCCACCACAGCCGTGTGGCTGGTCAAGCGTCGCCAGGAGCAGTCGCCCCTGGCGCAGGCGTTCATGGATCTGGTTACACGCGAGGCGTTGAGCCAGCGTTAACGCTGCAACCGCAATGGTGGTTCAGGGCTGCTTGTAATGAGCGGGCGTTTCGCCCTTGTCCTGTTTCGGAACACGGGTCACGCGGATATCGGTGATGCCCATGACTTCGGCCTGCTCCAGCAGCCGCGCCTCGTCGGCATCGGCTTTCGGCATCACCAGGCTGTTCTCGGCATCGGCATTGTGCAATTGGATGAGATGGCGCGCGGCTTCACCCTGGGACAGGCTGTCCGCGTCGCAGGTCTCGGCGCGCGGGTCGTTCTGGTAGATGTAGTTGATTTCGAAGGTATGCGAGGACTTGCCGAACATGAGGCGCTTCAATTGAGTTCACTGATGTTCAGTGGACTCGATGGCGCGGCCAATCGTTCCGGCGGGCGGTCGCCGCGGTGGGCCGATGCCTTTCCCAGCGCATCGGCTGGGAGGCTTACTTGACGTTGGCCAGATCGCCCTTGAGGGCAACGCCGGCCATGATGGCGCCGGCATGGCACTCGTACTTCTCGCTGTCCTTGTATTCGACGTGCTTGTAGTTGCTGGCGATGTTCACCACGGCATTGGCGCCGGCAGCCTTGGCGGACTGCTGCATGGCGATCAGCGCCGATTGCAGGGCCCAGCTGCAGGCGCCTTCGTCGGTCTTGTTGAATGCATTGGTCTTCTTGCTGGTGGTGACGCCGCTGCGCACGACCTTGGCATTGCCCGGCGTCTTGCCGGCCAGGTAGAACTTGACGCTGCCATCCAGGCGGCCGGCCTGGGTGGCTTCGGCGACAACGGCGTCGAACGGCAGGTAGTGGGTGGTATCACGAGCCTGGCTGATGCCTGGCAGCACCAGAAGCGCCAGCGCTGTGCCTATCCATGCGGTTGTTTTCATCGGCTTTTTCCTTGCGGTTTGTGGGTGGAAATCAGGTCCAGCGACGGAAGATCAGCGAGGTGTTGATCCCGCCAAAGGCGAAATTGTTGTTCATTACATACTCATGCTGCATGACGCGCGGCGCACCCTGCAGATAGTCGAGCTCGCCGCAGCGCGGGTCGACCGAATCCAGATTGAGCGTATGGATGTAGCGATTGCGGTTCATCATCTCGATGCTGAACCAGGATTCCAGCGCACCGCACGCACCCAGGGTGTGGCCGAGATAGGACTTCTGCGAGCTGATCGGCATGCCGCTGCCGAACAGCGCTTGGGTCGCCTGGGTTTCGGCGATGTCGCCCTGCTCGGTAGCGGTGCCATGGCCGTTCACGTAGCCGATAGCCGCCGGTGCGAGTCCGGCATCTTCCAAGGCCAGCTCCATGGCTCGGCGCATGGTCAGCTGTTCCGGCTTGGTGGCGTGCTGGCCGTCGGCGTTGCTGCCGAAGCCGACCAGCTCGGCGTGGATCGTCGCACCGCGGGCCAGGGCATGTTCCAGCTCCTCGAGCACCAGCATGCCAGCGCCTTCGCCGATCACCAAGCCATCACGTCCGCTGTCGTAGGGGCGCGGCGAGGTATGCGGTGCGTCGTTCTTCAGGCTGGTGGCGTATAGGGCGTCGAAGACCATGGCCTCGGTGGCGCACAGCTCCTCGGCACCGCCGGCCAGCATCAGTGGCAGGCGGCCGAACTTGATTGCCTCGTAGGCATAGCCGATGCCCTGGCTGCCACTGGTACAGGCGCTGGAAGTGGGGATCACCCGGCCGGTGAGGCCGAAGAAGATGCTGACGTTGGCCGCGGTGGTGTGCGGCATCATGCGAATGTAGGAATTGGCATTGAGCCCCTCGGCCACCGAGTTGAGCAGCATGTTGCCGAAGGCCTTGATCTCCTCGGTGCTGCCGGTGGAGGAACCGCAGGCGACCCCCATGCGGCCGTCACGGATCGAAGCATCGTCCAGCAGGCCGGCATCGGCCAGCGCACGCTCGGCGGCCAGTACCGACAGCCGCGACACCCGGCCCATACTGCGCAGCTGCTTGCGCGTCCAGTGCGCGGGAACCGCGAAGTCGTCCACCGGGCCCGCCAGGCGGGTGTTCAGTTCGCTGAAGCGATCCCACACATGCATGCGGCGAATGCCGCTGCGGTTGGCGCTGAAATTGGCTTCGATGCTTGCCCAGTCACTGCCCAGCGAGGTGATGCCGGACATGCCGGTGACGACTACACGCCTGTCGCTCATCAGCACAGCCCTCCGTTGACGGCGATGACCTGCCGGGTGATATACGCCGCCTCGGCGGACATGAGGAAATTCACCGCACCGGCGACCTCTTCCGGGGTGCCCATGCGCTGTGCCGGAACCATCTTCAGCATTTCTTCGATGGGCAGTTCGGCATCGAGCATCTCGGTATCGATCAGCCCGGGTGCAACGCAGTTGACGGTGATCCTGCGCTTGCCCAACTCCACCGCCAAAGCCTTTGCCGCCCCGATGACGCCAGCCTTCGAAGCACTGTAGTTGACCTGGCCGCGGTTGCCGATCAGGCCGGACACCGAGGTGATGCAGACGATGCGCCCCGGCTGGCGGCGGCGAATCATCGGCATGGTCAGCGGCTGCAGCACGTTGTAGAAGCCGTCCAGATTGGTACGCAGTACCTGGTCCCAGTCGTCGTCGGTCAGGGCCGGGAAGGCACCATCGCGGGTCAGGCCAGCATTGCAGACGACGCCGTAGTAGGCTCCGTGCGCTTCGACATCGGCTTCCAGCTCACGCCGACAGGCGGCGCGGTCGGCGATGTCGAACTGCAGGATGCGCACGCTGCGACCCATCGCCTGGATCTCGGCCTGGACCGCTTCGGCCTGGTCGCGACGCGAGCGGCAATGCAGCACGATGTCGTGGCCAGCCTGGGCCAGACGCAGCGCGATGGCGCGGCCGATGCCACGGCTGGAACCGGTGATGAGGACGGTTTCACTCATGGGGCAGACTCTTGTAGGTAACTCGCCACTTCGGGCGGGCGGAACACGTTCAGACGTGCCTCGGCATGGATGCCGGGCCCGTCGAGATGACATTCGAAGACACCCATGCCGTTATCGTCCTGCAGAGAACGATGGGCACGGACGCGCAGGCCGGCATCGATCGGAAACGCTTCGACATTGCACTGGTAGCTACGTGTGCCGAGCAGAAAGCCCAGTTCCACCGGTTGGCCGGCCTGGCGTGCATGGCAGCCGGCGAATGCGGCGACGCTCTGCGCCATGATCTCCAGGCCGACCCAGGCCGGCAGGCTGCCGTCGTCGGCGTTGAGCAGGCCATCGGCACGCACCTGCAGTACGGTTTCCACACTGTCGTCGTCGAAACGCTCGACGCCGTCGAGCAGGATCATGTCGCCGGCGTGAGGCAGCAGCTCGGCGATGGGCCAGTCGATCACGGTGCATCCCCCAGAATCAGGCTGATGTTGTTGCCACCGAAGGCGAAGGAATTGCTCATCATTCGTCGCGGCCTTGTTGGATTCATTCGTGTACCCGCTGCTACCAGCTGCAATGCCGGCAATTCCGGATCGGGCTCGCCATCCCAGCGGTGCGGCGGTAGCTGCTGATCGGGGTTGAAGGGCGATAGCGACAACCAGCAGAACGCCGCCTCCAGCGCCCCGGCCGCACCGAGGGTGTGGCCGGTCAGCGGCTTGCTCGAGGAGCAGGCCACGCCACGGGGAAACAGCATGGCAACGGCGGCGCTTTCCATGGCGTCGTTGTGGGGCGTGGCGGTGCCGTGCAGGTTGAGGTAGGCGATCTGCTCGGGTGTGCAGCTGGCGCGGGCCAGCGCCTGGCGCATCGCGCTCAGGGCGCCGCGACCCTCGGGATCGGGCGCGGAGATGTGATGAGCGTCGGAACTGGCACCGCCGCCGAGCAGGGCGATATCGGCTTCGCCGTCGGTATCGCGGGCCATCAGGAACAGCACTGCGGCCTCACCGATGTTGATGCCGTTGCGGTTGCGCGAGAACGGGTTGCACAACGTCTCGCTGGTGGCTTCCAGCGCAGAAAAGCCCTGCAGCGTGAGATCGCTCAGGCAATCCACACCACCACACAGCACTGCATCGCAGAGGCCGGCGTCGAGCAGGCGCTTGGCGCTGAGCAGCGCGCGGGCGCTCGAGGTACAGGCCGTGGAGATCGAGTAGCAGGGGCCGGCCAGTTGCAGCCATTCACCCAGAAAGCTCGCCGGTGCCGCCAGTTCCTGATGCGCGTAATGGTAGCCGGGCGGAAACGACCCCTCGCGTAGCAACCCGGCGATGCCCTGCGAGGCTTCCTGAATGCCCGTAGTGCTGGTGCCCAGCACCACGCCGATACGACTCTGGCCGTAACGGGCGATGGCCTTGCGGATATCGCTTTCGATCTCCTGCGCGGCAGCCAGCAACAGCTGATTGTTGCGCGTGGCATGCCGCGGATCGTCGTCGGGCAACGCCGGCAGTGCGCAGCGGACCGCGCCCACCGGCAGTCGCCGGCCGGCCACGGGCTGCGGATGGACCTGCATGCCCGAGGCATCGCCGGCGAACAGGCGCGCGGCGACCTCGGCCTTGCCGTTGCCGAGCGCACAGATCACGCCGAGGGCGTTGAGGTAGGCGGTCATCGGTGCTGGTTTCCGGTGGTGTCGGGCAAGGGGGCGACACCATAGGTCAGACCCGGCGCCACGTCGAGTTCGAAGCTCTGTGCGGATCGATAGCGCACCTGCCAGCGTACGCTGCCAGCCTGGCGCAGCTGTCGTTCAGTGGGGTCATGCTGCTCCGCTTCGCCGCCATACAACGCGGCCAGCTGGTCGCGCCTGGTCAAGGCGAACAGCAGCGCGGCGAACAGTTCGCGCGCCTCCGGATTGGGTCGTAGCAGTCCATCGGCGTGCCAGTCGCCATCGCGCAGTTGCTGCCGCGCGAGCGGGATGCCCAGCGGATCGAGCAGCGACCAGCGCAGTGCGGCTGCTTCGCGCTGGATCACCAGTAACCAATCCGCCGGCTCGCTACCCAGGCGCCGGACATGCAGCTGCAGTGGCACCTCCAGTGCCGGCGTGGTTGCCGGCAGCGGTGCGCGTGCCGCGCAGCCCGCCAGCAGCACTAGGCACAGGCCGAGCAGCAGTCGCCTCATTTCAATCCGCTCAGGCACCGGTACCCGCCGAGCAGAGTTCGGCCAGTACGCGCAGGCGGCGTTTGGGGTCGGCGACATAGGGGTTCTTTTCGTCCCAGGCATAGCCGGCGAGGATCGAGCTGATCATCCGGCGGATCTCCGGCTGGGCGTGTTCGTAGTAGATCACGTCCTGGAAGCTGCAATCGTACCAACCCTCCACGTAGGTCCGGAAGGTATCGACCCCACGCTTGAGCGGGGTGGCGAACTCGGTCTCCCAGTCCACCGTTTCGCCGCTCAGCTGGCGGTGCAATACGGCTGCGGCCATGTGTGCCGAGCGCATGGCGATGGTCACGCCGGAGGAGAATACCGGGTCGAGGAACTCGGCGGCATTGCCAAGCAGGGCGAAGCCCGGACCATGCAGGCTTTTGACGTTGGCCGAGTAACCGCCGATCAGTCGTGCCGGCGTGTCCCATACGGCGTTCTTGAGGATGCGCTTGAGATTCGGCGCTTCCAGAGCGAACTCACGCAGGCAGGCATCCAGGTTCACTGGCCGGCCTTCGTAGCGCTCGGCGCTGGCGACCACGCCCAGCGAGCAGCGGCCGTTGCTGAACGGGATGGTCCAGTACCAGACATCGCGCAGTTCGGGATGGGTGGTGATGAGGATCTTCTCGCGGTCGAAGCGCGGATCGTCGATACGATCCTCGATGTGGGTGAAGATCGCCCGGCGTACCGGGAAGCCCGATGGCGCTTCCAGATCCAGCAACTGCGGCAGCACACGACCGTAGCCGCTGGCATCGAGCACGAAGGCGGCGTCGACGCGGTACTGGCTGCCGTTGCCCCGGCGAATCTGCAGCCAGGGCCGTTCGTTGCTGAAATCCACCGCGCTGACTTCCTCCTCGTAGCGAATCTCCACGCCCTGCAGCTCGGCCTGGTCGGCCAGCAGCTTGTCGAAGTCGGCGCGTTGGACCTGGTAGGTACTGCCGTGGCCGGTGGTGAACTTGTCGCGGAAGTCGAAATCGGTGTAGCGCTCGCCCCAGCCGAAGGCCGCGCCGTGCTTGGTCTGGAAGCCCGCCGCGCGCACCGCATCGAGCATGCCGGCTTCCTCGATGAAGTCCAGGCAGTGTGATAGCAGGCTCTCGCCGATGGAGAAGCGCGGAAAGCGCTGGCGCTCGATGATCAATACATCGTGGCCCTTGCGCTTGAGCAGCGCGCCGGCGATGGCGCCGGACGGCCCGGCGCCGATGATCACGACTTCACGGTGTTGCGACTCAAGCGGCGCCATAGGGCCTCCCTGCATGCGGTGGTGGGGCTTGCTCGATGGTGGCCCAGGGGGCCAGGAAGAAACTGAACGCCAGTCCGAGGCTGACGGTGAGGCCGAAGTTGCTCACGGCCGGCGTGCTGGACACGGCCAGCAGGCCGAACGACAGCCAGGTGGTGGTGACTGCCAGCAGCGTGCCGACCAGACTGGCTGCAACACCGCCGACCCGCTCGCGCATGAGGATCGCGTAATCGACGCCGATCGCCGTGATCAGCAGCAGGCCGAACAGGCCGAATAGGGTCAGCGGCTGACCCAGCCAGCCGAGGCTGGCCAGACTTGCCAGCGCCGCCAGCAACGGCACCGCAATGCAGCGCAAGGCGCCGGCGGCGCCGAACGGCAGGCAGAGCAGGACGAAGATCAGCAGACTGGCCAGCACCTTGAGTTCGGCGGCCTGCAGTTTGGTCGCGGCGAACAGCTGGTTGAGCCTGGCGGGTTGATCGACCAGTGTCGTGCCGGGCACATCGTTGGCGATGGCTGCCAGCGCTATGCTGTCGCGCAGCCCCTGCAGACTGATCAGTCCCGCCACGCCATCACGCGTTTTGCCGAGCCAGAGCGCCCGCCAGGCTTCGCCGAGCGGACCGGCCAGCGCCGCCTCGATGGTCACTGGCGGTTGCGTCTGCAGACGCTCGATCTCGGCCCGCAGGGTGTCGACGTCGACGCCAAGCGCCGTCAGCGGCTGGCTGGCGGTGAGCAGTTGCGGCAGAGCGGCGCGCAGCTGCGCCTGCTCGGATGCCGGTGCAAGCAACTGGCTCAAGGCGAGGTAACCACCCAGCCGCTGCTCGGTCTGCAGAGCGTCCAGGCGACGGCTGAGCTCCGCCTGACGCTCGAGCAGGGTGTCGGCATTGTCCCCTCGCACCAGGAAGTACTGGCTGGTGGGCTGGAAGCCGGTGATCGCAGCGATGCGCTCGGCCTGTCGCTGCAATTCGGGTGCGTTGCTGACCCACTGGCGCAGATCGTCCTTGAACGACAGTTGCAGCACGCCGCCAAGGCAAAACAGCCCGAGGCCAGCCAGCAGCCAGGGCGTGGCGATGCGCGCCAACAACGCCTGGCGCAGCTGCAGCCAGCGCTGCGCCCAGCCCAGCGGGCGCGGCCACGGGGTCAGGTCGCCGCCGAACAGCACAGGCAACAGGCAGGTGGTGCAGAGAAAGGCGCCGAGCAAGCCGACCGCAGAGAACACCGCCACCTGGGTCAATGCCGGGAAGGGCGTGAAGGCCAGCGCCAGATAGCCGATGAGGTTGGTGAACAGGGCCAGTGCCAGTCCCGGCAGGATCAGATGCAGCGCGCGCCGGCTGTGCCAGGGTTGCAGCGTCCAGCTCTTGGACAGGAAGTGCAGCGGGAAATCCAGGCTGACGCCGATCAGGCTGGCGCCGAGCACCAAGGTCAGCACGTGCATCTGGCCGAACAATGCGACGCAGGCGGCGGTCCCCGCCAGCGCGCCGACCAGCACCGGCACGGCGGCGAGCAGGATGCGTGGCGTGCGGAACAGCCAGAGCAACAGCAGCAGGGTGGTACCCAGCGACAGGCTGCCGATCAGGCTTGCTTCGGCGCGGGCCGTGCGTTGGCCATGGGCGGCATGCAGCACACCGCCGGCACTCAGCAGCTCGCCCCCCGCTGCTTCGATATCGCCTCGGGCCCGTTCGACGAGGGCTGCCACCTGTGGTGGCATACCCTCGTCGAAGGCATCGCCCTGCGCACGCGCGTGTATCACCAGCCAGCGCTGACCGGCATGTTCGGCGACCAGGCTACCGTCGCTCTCGGCGCGAACGTTGCCCAGCTGCGGCAACCGTTGCAGGGTCAGGCCGGCGAGGCCGAACCAGTCCTGCTCGAGCGGCAGCGGGCTGGCGGCGAAGGGGTCGTAGAGGCGCTCGATGCGCTGCTGGATGAACGACTCGGGATGCTCGACAAGCTGCTGGCGATCGGCATTCGCGAGCAGGCCGAGGGACTGCTCGCGCAGCTGGCGCGCGACGGCCGGCAGATCGGCCTGCAGCGTGTCGCGCACCTGGGCGAACAGGCCGCTGCCGCGCAGTTCGGTGGTAAGGCGTGCGGCCAAGCGCCGGGCCTGTCGCTCGTCGGCGTGGCGGACGAGCAGCATCAGATCGCGCCTGAGGGGTTCCTGCATGCGTTCGGTTGCCAGCTGCTCGAGCGCGTCATGGCTGTCGCTGGGCAGCAATTGCAGCAGGTTGGCGCTCAGCGGCGGGCCGTCGCGCCATTGCCAGGCGCTCAGCGCCAGCAGGCCGAACAGCGCCACGCAGAACAGCGCGGCCGGCCAGCGGCGAGGCTGCATGCGCTCAGTCGGCAAGATCGCGTTGCTCGCGGGCCGTGAGGGTGTCGTCGAGCCGGCTATCGAGCAGGCGCAGCACGGTGCGGTCGCCCTGCACCTCGCGCAGTTCGATCCGCGTAACCGTGTCGCTGCCTTCGATCTCGATGGTCTCGAAGACCTGACGGAGCAGTGCGCCGCGAGGGGTCAGCTGCAGACGCCACGCGTCGGGGTCGCCGTTCAGCTGCAGGTCGAAGTCGCGCTGCAGGGCTTGGGTGTCGCCGCTCAGCACGGCGAGGAACAGCTGGTTCTGCCGGGCCGAACTGCCTTGCGGGTCGAGCGCTTGCCAGCCCTGCTCGCTGCGTCGTGCGATGCCTAGCGCGCTGATGCGATAGTCCTGGCGGATCGGCTGCTGCAACAGCCAGAGCAGGCCGTGGTCGCGGGCGAGAACGAATTGGCCCTGGCTGGTCAGCGGCTGCGGCAGGGCACGCAGGTGCTTTTCCTGAATGAAGTCGCCACGCACCACGGCCGGCCCGCTCAGCTGTTCGGCAAGTTGTGGCAGGTCGAAAGTCTGCGCCGTGGCCAGGTTGGCCGCCATCAGCAGGGCGATGGTGGTCAGCCATTTCTTGACGGTCGGCGTCATGCCAGCGCGCGCTCCACCGCCTCGACGAAGATCCGTGGCGAGGCCAGCAGCATCTCGCGGCTGGCGATCTCCACGGCGACCTGCACGCTGCTGCCGCGGGTCATGCGCTCGCCGGTTTCGGCATCGCGGATCAGGTAGTTGATCTTCAGGCGGTTCTCCCACTCCACCAGGTCGGCACGTACGACGATGCGCTGGTTGAAGCGGGCGCCGCGCATGTAGCGCAGCTGCATGTCGATGATCGGCCAGGCATAGCCGGCTTCGCGCATCTGCACGTAGCCGTGGCCGATGCGTTCGAGCAGGGCGCAACGGGCGACTTCGAAGTATTTGACGTAGTGGCCGTGCCAGACCACGTCCATCGAGTCGACATCGAAGAACGGCACGAGGATCTCGGCCTCGGCCTGTAGTACGCCATCCTTACGCATAAAGACTCCAGTGTCGGTTGCGGATCTGCGTGAGACATAGGCGCAGTTCGTCTTCCAGCGCCCGGTCTTCGATCAGCGGCGGGAAGGTCTCCGCCAGTTCGCTGTGCATGGCCGCCAGTGGTGCGGGCAGTGGGCGTGCGTCTTCCTGGCGCTGGCGCAGCCAGACGCCCTGCTGGGCGGCGAGCAGCGTGGCCGCGGCGACCTGCTCGCTCAGTTCCAGGCTGCGCAGCGCATCGCGCGCGGCGATGGTGCCCATGCTCACCTTGTCCTGGTTGTGGCATTCGGTGGAGCGCGAGAAGACGCTGGCCGGCATGCTGTTCTTCAGCGCTTCAGCGCTTCGGCGGTCCAGGCGCTGGCGCCGATCTGCACTGCCTTGAAACCGTGGTTGATCATCGCGGTGGCGGCCGGCGCACCGGAGAGGTTGCTCGGCAGGCCGTGGTTGTAGCGCGTGTCCACCAGCAGCGCGAGCTGGCGGTCGAGGAGGTCGGCGACGTTGGCCACCAGGTTCTTCAGGCTGTCCATGGCGAAGGCGATATGCCCGCCATAGAAATGCCCGCCGTGCAGCACGCGCTCGTTGTCGGCATCGATGATCGGGTTGTCGTTGGCGCTGTTCAGTTCGGTCTCGATGAACTGGCGCAGCAGGCCCAGGCTGTCGGCCAGCACGCCGAGCACATGTGGCGCGCAGCGGATGGAGTAGCGGTCCTGCAATCGATGCAGCGGCGCAGCGGGCGCATCGATGGCCAGGTCCTGGCGAATCCAGGCGGCGGCCTGGGCCTGGCCGGGATGCGGTTTGGCGGCGAACAGGCGCTCGTCGAAGTGCTCCGGATTGCCCTGCAGGGCGATCACGTTCAGCGCGGTGATACGGGTCGCCAGCTGCAGCAGGTAATCGGCACGGGCGTAGGCCAGGCAGGCGAGGCCGGTCATCACCGCGGTGCCGTTCATCAGCGCCAGCGCCTCCTTGGGGCGCAGGGTCAGCGGCGTCCAGCCGAGCTGGCGATGCACTTCGGCGGCGCTGCGGCGTTCACCGCGATACAGCACCTCACGCTCGCCGGCGAGCGCTGCAGCGACATAGGACAGCGGGGTCAGGTCGCCGCTGGCACCGACCGAACCTTCCTCAGGAATCAGCGGCAGCACGTCGTGTTCGAGAAATGCCTGCATGCGCTCCAGCAGCTTGATGCGCACGCCGGACATGCCGTGGGTCAGCGAACGCAGGCGAGCGGCGAGCACGGCGCGGGTGGCTTCGGCGTCCAGCAGCTTGCCCAGGCCGCAACCATGAAAGGTGAACAGGTGCTGCGGCAGCGCTTCGACCTGATGCAGTGGCACCGCTACCACGCAGGAATCGCCATAGCCGGTGGTGACGCCATAGATCACGCCTTCGCGGTCCAGCAGGGTGTCGAGAAACTGCGCGCCGCGGGCGATGCGGCTGCGAAAGACTTCGTCCGCCTGCAGTCGTGCCGGCGCACGGCGCTGCGCCACGGCCAGCACGTCCTCGATGCGCAGAAGGTTTTCGCCAAAGATCACGGGCTCAGTCACGACGCGGGTCCTGTGTGTTCCAGAAGGGATAGAAGTTGAACCATTGCAGCGGCGCCTCCAGGCAGCGTGCGGCGACGCGATCGGCGTAGTGCTGCACTGCCTGCGCGATCACCGCGTCGCGGTCGGCGCGGCGCCAGCGGATGCGTTCGGCGAAGGGCTCCAGATGCACATGGAAGCGTTCGTCCTGTTTGAGACAGAACAGCAGATTCACCGGGCATTCCAGCAGGCCGGCGAGCAGCCAGGGTCCCTGGGGAAAGGCTGCCGGCTGGCCGAGGAAGTCGGCCATGGCGGTGCGCCCGCCGTGCAGCGGCACGCGGTCGCCGGCGATGGCCAGCCACTCGCCGCGCTCCAGACGCTGGGACAGCTGCAGCATGGTCGCCGGGTCCAGTTCGCTGACCTGGATCAGCCGCAGGTTGTCGGCACCGGACTGATCCAGCAGGCGATTGAACTGTTCGGCGTGACGGGTGTGCACCAGCACGTTCATCCGTACCTCGCCGCTGATTTCCGCCAGTGCCCGGCAGATCTCCAGGTTGCCCAGGTGCGAGCCGACCAGCAGCTGACCGCGCGGTCCGGCGAGGCTGGCGTGCAGGTTGGCCGGATCGTGGATCACCAGGCGTTCCCGACCGACGCGCCCGCTCCAGACATCGAGCTTGTCCAGCAGCGCTTCGGCGAAACTCATGAACTGGCAATAGACCGAGCGAGTGCTTGGCTGCAATTCGGCGCGGCCGCTCCAACGTGCCAGATTGCCTTGGTACTGGCGCGCACTGTTCCGGGCGCTGCGGCCGAACAGGTAGAAATACAGCACGATCAGATACAGCAGCGGCGCCATGGTGCGTCGACCAAGTACCCGTACCGCCCAGGCGGTCATGCGCATCAGCGCGAAACTGCCGCGCTCGCGCTGCGCGGCCCAGTGCGAGGGCATCGGTGTTTCGCTCATCGCTGCAGGCGCCGGGCGAGCAGTTTCGGCGCGCGCAGCAGCATGCCGAAGAACAGTCGGGCATGCATGGCGGAGATCAGCGCATTGTCCAGCCACAGGCGGAAATGCGAGATGCCGTCGGCTGGATAATGCACTCGCGTCGGCAGCCAGACCATCGGCTGCTGCTGCCAGTGCAGGCGAACCAGGATTTCGGTGTCGAAGTCCATGCGCCGACCCAGGCGCACGCTGTCGATCAACGCCAACGTCGGCTCCAGCGGGTAGACGCGAAAGCCGCACATGGAGTCGCGAATCGACAGCGACAGCGTGTTGATCCAGACCCATACGTGTGTGAGGTAACGGGCGTACAGGCGGCCTTTGGGCACGCTGGAGTCATAGTGCGGATAGCCACAGATCAGCGCGTCCGGGGCCTGGCTGGCGCGATCGAGGAACAGCTCGACGCCGGACAGGTCGTGCTGGCCGTCGGCGTCGACTTGCAGCGCATGACTGAAGCCCAGGCGCCGTGCTTCGCGCAGACCGCTGATCACCGCGCCGCCCTTGCCTTGGTTGCGCTCATGGCGGAGCAGGAAGACGCCGGCCGGCTCCGCCAGCTTGGCGATGACTGCTGCTGCGGCAGAGCTGGAACCGTCGTCCACCAGTACGCAGGGCAGATCCGCGGCATGCAGAGCGGCGACCACCGCGGGCAGGCTGCGCTCGTGGTTGTAGACCGGGACCACCGCGCAGGGCTTGAACCAGTCGTCTTCCGACTGCATGGGAGGGCGAGCCGCCGCGGTTGCAGCCGCTAGGGGTGGCAGCTCGTTCAAGGTGGTCATGGCTGCGCTCCCAGCAGAATGCGCCCGGACGAGCAGGGCTTGTCATCGTTGTGATAGGTGAAGTACAGCTTGCCGCGCTCCCGATCGAATCGCAGGTTCAGCAGCAACCGGTCGCCGGGCCTGGCGAGCTGCTGGAATTTCAACACTTCCATGCCGCCGAAACGTGGCGGCAAGTCGTCGATCAATTCGCGCGCGAGGTCCATCGCCCACTCGACCTGGACGACGCCAGGCAGTACCGGTGTACGCGGGAAATGGCCGCTGAAGTGCACCAGATCGAGCGGCACGCGCAGCTCGATCCGCCAGTGGTCGTCTTGCCATTGCTGCTGCAGGCGTTCCGGTTTGCGCGGGCGCGGCGTCAGGAGCTGGGCGTCGAGTTCGGCCTGGGGCAGTTTGCCCTGAGGATTGACCGGTAGCTCGCGCACCAGCCGCCAGCGGCGCGGCAGGGCCAGCGCCTCGCAATGGGCGCTCAGCTGTTTACGCAAGGCCTGGGTGACACTGCGGCGCCCCTGATTGCGTAGTGCGAACACCCCTGCATCGCTCAGCGCCACAAGCGCGCCTAGATAGGCCCGGTTGTCGTGAATCACCCCCAGGCGCGCTTCGCTGACGAACGGATGTTCGGCCAGCGCACGTTCCAGCATCGGCAGCGAGATGCGCTTTTCTTCCAGCTTGACGATGCGGTCCAGCCGGCCGCGCAGGGCGAAACGACCATCGGCGTGCAGCTCGGCGCCGTCGGCGGTCTGTTCAACGTGCCCGCTGGCGAGCCAGGGGGAGGCCACGCGCAGCGCACCCTGTTCGTTCTGATCGAGCTCGACGCCCGGCAGCGGCTGCCAGAGTTCGCCTCCCTGACGCCAGGCGATGCCGCCGGTTTCCGAGCTGCCATATATTTCCGTAGGCCACTGGCCAAGGCGCTGTTGCAGCAACTTGCCGGCTTCGGTTGGCAGCGGGCCGCCGGAGGAGAACACCCGGCACACCTGACGCAATGCCGGCCAGTCGAGGTTGTCGCCCATGCGCTTGAGCAGTGCAGGGCTGGCGACCCAGCAGAACGAGCGCTGCTCACGGCTGGCCCGTTGCATGTCTTCGGCGAACGGCAGGGCACGGCGCAGAAAAGGGCGGCCAGCACAGAGTGGCCAGAGCACCCGAAACAGCAGCCCGTAGATGTGCTGCGTGGCGACGCTACCGATCACCGCGGAATCGCCAAGGTCTGCCCCCCACAGGGCCTCCAGTGCTTCGACTTCGTTGGCGAGCTGATGCAGGCGCTTGTCGATCAGCTTGGGCTCGCCGCTGGAGCCCGACGTGCAGAGCGTCAGGCCGAGCAGCTCGCAGTCGAGCTCGGCCGCGGCAAGAGGGGCCGTCTGCAGATCGGTGAGGGCTGTGTCGCCAGCCTGATCAGTCAGCCAGAGCTCCGCCAGCGGGCTTAGCCGTGCCCGGCTGGCCGGCTGCAAGTCGGCAGGCAACATCACGCGCACCCCGGCGCGCCAGGCACCAAACAGGGCGACAGCCAGCTGCCCGGCGTCTTCCAGGTGCACGGCGATGGTCCGCACGCCGCGCTCCTGCAAGCCGCCGGCAAGGCGCAGCGCCTCCTGCTGCAGCTGGTCGAGCGCAAGCGTGGGGGCGTCGGTTGCCGGACGCGGCGCGCTTCGAACCAGCAGTTCGCACAGCCCAATCCAGTTCACGGACGACTCCTGACACGCTGACGCACCAGCCACTCGCCGGCGAACAGCAGGCCCATCAACAGATAGGCGATCAGTCCGTTGTACAGCGTCCACCAGACCAGCGGCGCCCACAGCGTCAGGGCGGCGGCGATGGTGCCGTTGAAGATGAAAAAAACCACCCAGACCCTGGTCACCTGCCGCGTATAGCGCACGCCGGCTTCCGCCAGGTCCGGCTCCTGCAGTCGCGCCAGGCGCTCGATCACCGGCATTCCGCTGAACAGGCTGCTGGCGAACAGTATCAGCATGGCCGCGTTGATCAGCAGCGGATACCAGCGCAGCAGGGCGGCGTTGTCGAGCAGCCCGAGCAGCAGGCAGAACAGCAGCGCGGTGCCGGCCGTCCAGCGGCTCGCGGCACCGCCGTCACTCAGCAAGCGGGTCAGCCAGAGCGCTCCTAGTAGCGCCGCGAAGATCCGCGGCGAGAGGTGCTCGATACCGAAATAGACGGCAAAGGGATACGCCAGCCCGATCAAGAGCAGCACGAAACCTGCCATCCGCGTCACGCCGGGCGGAATCTTGGAAAGAGATGTCAGCATCAGAAAAGTCCGGAAATGCCTTGGATACGCTGCGCGTCACACCTGTGGTGACGTCGCTCGCGCCGGTCAGGCTGTCTCCGCATTGGTCAGGCGGTAGACCGCCTCGACTACATCGCCCACGGTGCGCACGGCTTTGAATTCTTCCGCGGCGATCTTCTTGCCGGTCTGGCGCTTGATGTGGTCGATCAGGTCGACGGCGTCGATGCTGTCGATCTCCAGGTCCTGATACAGGTTGGCTTCGAGGGTGATGCGCTCGGGTTCGAGCTCGAACAGTTCGACCAGGGCGTCACGCAGGGTCTGGAAAATCTCGTTGCGGCTGTTCACGGGAGATGCTCCTCAGGCGATGGCGCGGTTGGCGCTGACGAAGGCCGCCAGGCTGTCGACGCTAGCGAAATGCTTGCGGGTGTCCTTGGCGTCCGCATCGATCTTGATGCCGAAGCGCTTCTGGATCGCCAGACCCAGTTCCAGGGCGTCGACCGAGTCTAGCCCGAGGCCTTCGCCGAACAGTGGCTGATCGGCGGCGATATCGTCCAGGCCGAGGTCTTCCAGGCCCAGTGCGTCGATGATCAGTTGCTTGATTTCACGTTGTAGTTGTTGGCTCATCGAGTGCGAGCTCCTTTATGAAGTGTCGGTGCAGATGGTCATTCAGTCGCCGCGAAGCGATCGGTGCAGCGCCTTGGGCGGCGAACGCCTGCGGGTCGATGTCGCTACCCACGCGCAGATGGAAGTGAAAACGCCGTGACGGAATGCGATACCAGGGTTCGGCCTTGGTCAGCGTGGTTGGCGTCACGCTGATGACAACCGGCGTCACCAGCCTTGCGCCGCGCAGGGCGATGGCCGCTGCGCCGCGGTGAAATTGCGGCGGCTGTCCGGGCACGGTGCGGGTGCCTTCGGGAAAGATGATCAGGGTCTGACCTTGCTGCAGGGCCTCGGCGGCTTCGTCGAGCATTTCGGCGCTGCCGTTGTTGCTGATGTACTGCGAGGCGCGGATCGGGCCTCGGGTGAAGGGGTTGTCCCACAGGCTTTGTTTGACCACGCAGTTGGCGTCGCGGATCAGCGCGATCAGCACGACCACATCGATCAACGACGGGTGATTGGCGATGATCAGCTGGCCAGGACGTCCCAGCCGCTCGGCGCCTTCGACTTCATAGGTCAGTACGCCGCTGCGGTACATGAATTGCACGAACAGCCAGAACAGCCTGCTCACCGTCTGCCGCGCACGGCGACGTTGGATGGCGGCATCACCCGGAAGCAGCGAAAGCAGCGGGAATATGATCAGCCGTAGGCACAGACCACCGATGCCAAACAGGACGAACAACAGGCCGGTGGCGATGAGCCGCCACAGCCACGGCGTGTTGGGCCGCTTCAGCGAGTCCGCTGCCAGTTCCATTTGCGCGTCTTCCAGTGATGCGTGAATTGGGCATGGTCGTGGAGCAGAGCACGGATCAGTTGCAGAGCATGGACTTGCGGTTGCAACGGGCTTTCATCGGTGGGCTGCAGTTGCAGTTGCCAGCTGTCGCCGGCGGTCAGTCGTAGCGCCAGTGCATAGGGGATGCTGCGGTCGTCTATCCAGGGGCGGTAGGCCTCGGGAGGTGATTCTTCGGCTATCACCAGCAGTACGGCGGGCGCGCCTTCGTTCAGCAGCAGGGCAGCTTCGAGCACTGCGTGTTCCAGGCCATCGCCCTCTGCTGCGATCGCGGTCATTTCGCTGGAGTCGCCCTGGAAGATCGACCAGAGCCCGACGATCGCATTGTGTACGGACAGGCTGAACTGGGTTGGCGAGAGCGGCTGTGCGTTAGCCAGATCGCTGAGCAGGGCGAAATTGCGGGTGGTTTCCCCATGGCGCGAGGCGTACACCAGCGGCATCGGGGGGCGGCCTTCGGTAAGTGGCTGGGTGACGGCGAACACCATCCGCGCCAGGCGACTCAGGCGGCGACGCTGCATCGCCGGCAGAAAGGACACATCCGGCTGCGCCTCGGGATCGTCCGGCCACTGGCTGGCGTTCGCCCAGCGCGCCCAGTCGGCCTGGCAGGCGCGGCCCGGAGCCCAGGCCTGCCATTGGTCGATGTCGAAGCATATAGCGCTCATGCTCGCGCAGCTCTCGTAGCGAGGCCAGCGTGCAGACGTCCGTGTATTGCTTGCATTGGAAGTGCCGCTCGAAAAGTGCGGGCATTATCCAAGTGCCATGAACGCTACGCAAACATTGCGATACATATCCTGATAGGAGGTCGCGATTGATGCGGAGTTCGTCACCTGGGCGACTATCCGCGCAACCCACCGTGATCAGCTGATGCCGTGCTGCGCCAGCCATGCCATCAGCTGCGGCAACGGCATGGCGCCGCTCTGCCGGGCGACTTCACGGCCGTTGCGGAACAGGATCAGGCTGGGAATCGAGCGGATGCCAAGTTGCGCCGACAGCTGAGTGTTGGCCTCACTGTCGAGCTTGGCCAGACGACAGCGGCCCTGGAGCTGATTGGCGGCCTGCGCAAAGGTCGGGGCGAAGCTGCGGCAGGGCCCGCACCAACTGGCCCAGACATCCACCAATAGCGGCAGGTCGCCCTTGATCTGGTTGGCGAACTGGTTCTGTTGCAGATCGAAAGGCGTGTTCGGCAGCGCCTCTGCCTTGCAGCGACCGCAGCGCGCTGCGTCGTGCAGTCGGTCCGCGGGGATGCGATTGAGGCTGGCGCAGTGCGCGCAGGGGACGATCAGGGATTCGGTCATGACGAGGCTCCACGGCGGTATGCCGTTAATGTGGAGCCTCGGCGGCGGATATCAAGCGCGGGTCAGCCCTTGGACGCGCTCAGCGCCTGGGCCAGATCGGCGAGGATGTCGTCGATATGCTCGATGCCGATGGACAGCCGGATGAGATCCTGCGACACACCGGCGCGGGCCAGTTCCTCGGCATTCAGCTGACGGTGCGTGGTGCTGGCCGGATGGCAGGCCAGGGACTTGGCGTCGCCGATGTTCACCAGGCGTACCACCAGCTTGAGCGCGTCGATAAAGCGCGCGCCGGCTTCCATACCGCCCTCGATGCCGAAGCAGAGGATCGACGCCGGCATGCCGCCCAGGTAGCGGCGGGCCAGTTCGTGCTCGGGATGATCGGGCAGTCCGGCGTATTTGACCCAGGCCACTTGCGGATGAGCCTGCAGGAACTCGGCGACCTTCAGCGCGTTCTCGCAGTGCCGTTCCATGCGCAGGGCCAGGGTTTCCAGCCCCTGCAGGATCAGGAACGAGTTGAAGGGTGAAATCGCTGCGCCCATGTTGCGCAGCGGTACCACGCGGCAGCGGCCGATGAACGCGGCGGGGCCGAACGCTTCGGTGTAGGTGACGCCGTGATAGGAGACATCGGGCGTGTTCAGCAGGGCGAAGCGCTCCCTGTGCTGCGCCCAGGGAAACTTGCCGGAGTCGACGACGATGCCGCCGATGCTGGTGCCGTGGCCGCCCATGTACTTGGTCAGCGAATGTACGACGATGTCTGCGCCGTGCTCGAACGGCCGGCAGAGTATTGGCGTGGCGACGGTATTATCGACGATCAGCGGCACGCCATGGCGGTGCGCGGCTTCGGCCAGGGCGGCGAGGTCGATGATGTTGCCGGCCGGGTTACCGATGGATTCGCAGAACACCGCCTTGGTGCGCTCGTCGATCAGCGCTTCCAGGGCGGCGATGTCGTCGTGGGCGGCGAAGCGCACCTCGATGCCCTGACGCGGCAGGGTATGGGCGAACAGGTTGTAAGTGCCGCCATAGAGCTTGGCCACCGAGACGATGTTGTCGCCGACTTCGGCGATGGTCTGAATGGCGTAGGTGATCGCCGCCATGCCCGAGGCAACGGCCAGCGCGGCCACCCCGCCTTCCAGTGCCGCGACGCGCTGCTCGAGCACGTCGGTGGTGGGATTCATGATGCGTGTATAGATGTTGCCCGGCACCTTCAAGTCGAACAGGTCGGCGCCATGCTGGGTGTCGTCGAAGGCGTAGGAGGTGGTCTGGTAGATCGGTACCGCCACGGCCTTGGTAGTCGGGTCCGGGCTGTAGCCTGCGTGGATGGCGAGGGTTTCCAGTTTCATGGCGCGCTCCTTGTTCTTGTTCGTCGGGGGCAAAGGTCCGAGAGCATGAAACTGAACGCCTGGACGGTCAATGATCCAGGGCAAGCCTTGTCGTCAGAGCGGCGCGAGCGGCCAGAACAGCGGAATCACCAGCGTCGCCACGCCCCATAGCAGCAGGTTCAACGGTATGCCGACCTTGAGGAAGTCGGTGAAGCGATAGCCACCGGCGTTGTAGACGAATGTGTTGGTCTGATAGCCGATCGGTGTGGCAAAGCTGGCGCTGGCGGCGAACATCACCGCGACGACGAACGCTCGCGGATCCACGCCCAGGTGCTGCGCGAGACCGATGGCGATCGGGGTGATCAGCACCGCCACTGCATTGTTCGACAGCATCTCAGTCAGCAGTGAGGTCAGCAGGTAGATGAACGACAGCATGAACAGCGGGCCGGCCCAGGGCGTGAATGTGGTGACGTTCTGGACGATAAGCTGTACCAGGCCCACCTTGTCCATGGCGATGCTGATCGCCAACATGCCGAAGATCAGGCTGAGAATCTTCCAGTCGACGGCCTTGTAGGCGTCCTCGACGTCCAGGCAGCGCGTCGCCAGCACCGTAGCCGCGCCAATGATCGCCAGGCCTTCGATAGGCATCGCGCCAAAGGCTGCCAACAGCATGACTGCCAGGGTGGCGATGATTGCGATCGGCGCCTTGTCGCGGCGGAACGCTCGCTCCTGCACGGCGTTGAGGCTGATCAGCTCACCGTTGTCGGCGAACCGCTTGATCTGCGCAGGCGTGCCCTCGACCAGCATCACGTCGCCGAACTGCAGCTGGAAATCGTCGAAATTGCCCTGAATGTTCTCGTCCTGCCGGTGCACAGCCAGCACGCTGATGCCGTAGCGGGCAGACAGGTCGAGATCGCGCATCGGGCGATGGCTGTAGCGCGAGCCGCGACCGACGATGGCCTCGGCGAGGATCACGTCTTCGCTGCTGATGGTCTCGAAGGCGTCACCGCGGTTGAAGGTGAGGTGACCGCTCTCACGCAGCTCCACCACGTCCTTGACCTGGCCATGGATCATCAGTAGGTCGCCGGCGGTCAGGGTGAAGTCATGTTCCGGACGGCTGAACAGCTGCGCGTTGCGATTCACCTGCAGAACCTGCAGCCCGCTGCCGCCGTTTAGGTTGGCCTCGGCGATGGTCTTGCCGATCACCGGCGAGTTCAGCGGCACACGCAGCTCGGTCATGAAGTTGCGATCAAGGCGTGGGCCGAGCAGCTTGGACAGGGTGTCGCGTTCCGGCAGCAGATGCTTGCCGATGGTCAGCAAATAGAGCATGCCGGCTGCGGCCAAGATCAGTCCCGCCGCGGTGATCTCGAACATGCCGAAGGGCGCAAGGCCGGCCTTGCGCGCCACACCGTCGACGAGGATGTTGGTCGAGGTGCCGATCATGGTCAGCGTGCCGCCGAGAATCGTCGCGTACGACAGTGGAATCAGCAGTTTCGAGGGGGTTGTGCCGGCACGCTTGGCCAGGGAAATCGCCACCGGCGTGAGGATTGCCACCACCGGCGTATTGTTCAGGCAGGCGGAAATCACCAGCGCGGTGATCGTCAGGCCGAACAAGACTCGTGCAGGGCTGGTGCCCACCAGATTACCCAGCCAGTTGCCCAGCGCATCGATGCATCCGGTTCGCTCCAGCGCCGCCGAGATGATGAACATGCAGGCAATGGTGACAGGCGCCGAGTTGGACAGTACGCCCAGCACCTCACCAGGTGTCAGCAACTGCGTTGCCAGCAGCACCGCCACGGCGATCGCCACGACGATATCGGGACTCCAGCTCTCCCTCACGAACGCCACCAATACCCAGAGCAGCAAAGCGCAGACGAACAACAGCGACAGCGATTCTGGAAGCATGGACGTCCTTAAGGGTGGCGACTGAGGCACGTCGGAACAACGGGCCCGCGGCGCAAGATAGAGACGTCAGCTTAGAGAGTCCAGAAACCTTTTCTGATGTTTATATTCATTATGGTTATTAAAGGCGAGGGCTCTGGCCGGCTTCTACAGCGCAGCGGTTTGAGGCTGTTGGCCGTTGTTTGGCGGTGACAAACAGGTGAACCTGGACTGGCCGCAGATTGCCGTCAGAAGGGCGCTCGATCCGCTACCTAAGGGGCGAGGTGCGGCAGGACGTTGCGTGCCTGGCGGACTTCAAGTGGCGGAACCAGCGAACGGCGACGTCTTGTCCCGTTGTGGGATGGCTATTCAGGGCCTGCTGAGGTTCGGCGTTCCGTGGTCCGCCAGCCGCTGCCGAAAATCGAAGCCGTCGTTGGCTTCATTGCGGCGCGGCTGGCCACCAGCCCAGGCTGAGACAGGCTCGTCTGTCAGCGCTGTGCTTCGCGGATCATGTTGCGGGCGATGATCACCTGCTGGATCTGGGTCGTGCCCTCGTACAGGCGGAACAGCCGCACGTCGCGATAGAAGCGCTCGATGGCATATTCGCTGACATAGCCGGCGCCGCCGTGGATCTGCACGCCTCGGTCGGCCACGCGACCGCACATCTCGGTGGCGAACATCTTGGCGCAGGAGGCTTCGGTGCTCACGTTCAGGCCTTCGTCGCGCTTGCGCGCGGCGTCCAGCACCATGCAGCGGGCGGCGTAGATCTCGGCCTTGCTGTCGGCCAGCATGCCCTGGATCAGCTGGAACTCGGCGATGGGCTGGCCGAACTGCTTGCGTTCGATGGCGTACTGCAGCGAGTCGGCGAGCATGCGTTCGGCGGCGCCGACGGAGAGCGCGGCGATATGCAGACGGCCTTTGTCGAGCACCTTCATGGCGGTCTTGAAGCCGACGCCTTCCTTGCCGCCGATCAGGTTCCCGGCCGGCACGCGGACGTTCTCGAAAATCACGTCGGCGGTGTGGGCGCCTTTCTGGCCCATCTTGTGGTCGCGCTTGCCGACGGTGACACCAGGCGTGTCGGCCTCGACGATGAACGAGCTGATGCCACCGGCGCCCTTGATTTCACGGTTGGTTCGAGCCATCACGGTGAAGATTCCGGCTTGCGGTGCGTTGGTGATGAAACGCTTGGTGCCGTTGATGACGTAGAACTCACCGTCGCGCACGGCAGTGGTCTTCAGGGAGGCGGCATCGGAGCCGGAGTCCGGCTCGGTCAGGCAGAAAGAGCTGAGGAACTCGCCGGCAGCCAGTTTGGGCAGGTACCTGGCCTTCTGCTCCTCGGTGCCGTCGAGCAGGATGCCGATGGAGCCAATGCCGTTGTTGGTGCCGATATAGGAGCGGAACGCCGGGGACGTGCGGCCCAGTTCGAAAGCGATGTTCACTTCCTCTTCCATGGTCACGCCCAGACCGCCGAATTCCTCCGGTATGGTCAGGCCGAACAGGCCCATTTCCTTCATTTGCTCGACGATGTCCGTCGGCATCGAGTCGGTTTCGGCGACCTCGTTTTCGCGCGGGATCAGCGCTTCGTTGACGAACTGGCGGATGGAATCCAGCAGGATTTGCAGCGTTTCCGGATCGCGGATCATGTGTGCTCCTCGGGGGGGCCGATGGTCGGACGCGTCATGTCGTCGAGGCACGACCCGCATCTCCATCAGCGGGTGCTGGCCTCGATGTTGCTAACCATGTGGACCAGTCGCGGTCCGATGTCCTCTTCCAGCTTTTCGCGCGAGAGCTGGAAACTCGGGCCGCCGCAGTTAAAAACCAGCAGCCCGTGCTGCGCATGCACCATGGGCACGGCAACCGCATTCACATCCCGGTGCCATTCGCCGATCGACAGGCAATAGCCATAGTCGGCGTAGTCACGGAAGGCCTTTTCCAGGCTCTTGCGGATCTTTGGCCAGTCCTCCGCATGCCGGGTCCGGACGTGGTCCAGCAGAAAATCGCATTCGCTTTCCGGCAGGCCGGCCAGGCATGCACGTCCCGCCGAGCTCAGATGCAGGGGCAGATGGGTACCCACCTGGCGCCGCATCGTGAGGTTGCCCTGACCGTGCACGACGTCCAGGTAAACCATCTGTAGCCGGTCCCGAGCCGCCATCGCCACCGCCGCATTGGCGTGGTTGGCCAACTGTTCCATCAGCGGATGCGCCACAGCCCGAATCGACAGGTTGGAGAGCATCCCGTAGCCGAACGACATCACACCGACATCCAGCTGGTATTTGCCCTGGGGCAACTGCTTCAGATAGCCCAGGCGCGTCAGCGTGTAAGTCAACCGGCTGACGGTCGGCCGCGGCAGGTTGGCCTTGCGGGCCAGCTCCTGATTGCTCAGCACGCTTTCACGCGGGTTGAAGCAGCGCAGCAACTCCAGGCCCCGGGCTAGAGCGGTGACGAACTGGCGGTCCTTTTCCTCCTCATCGAGGGTCGACATCGGATCGATCAGTACCCGTTCGATCTCCGAAGCTGCGTCCTTGTCAGGGGACCGATCCTTGATCTTGCGTTGCATGGTAGAGCCTCCATTTTCATAAAATCAAGTTTTCGAAATTCTATTCCGCATAGCGGACATTCGGCAACTGCGACATACGGAAAGTTTTTTGTTTCTCAAAGGCCCGTGCAGTGGGCCTTTGCTGAGAATAACGACGTATCGACAAGAAGTGACATTTACAAAAAACGAAATTGGAACTTATTATTCGGTCAAAGTGTGGAATGGGATTTCGCATAGCGGACATTGCTGCATGATCAAACCGGAGCCGAAATGAGTCAACCAATCGATCCAGTCGTGCTGCTGGAGTACCCGGCCGACGGTGTCGCTCTCGTGCGTATCAACCGCCCCGACGCCAAGAACGCGCTCAATGCGGCCGTTCGCCATCAGCTGGCCGAGCACTTCCGCGCGCTCGCCCGGCGCGACGACATTCGCGCCGTCGTGCTTACCGGGGGTGAGCAGTTCTTCGTGGCGGGGGCGGACATCAGGGAATTCGCCAGCGCCTCGCCGATCGAGATGTATGGCCGTCACTCCGAGCTGCTATGGGAGCCGATTGCCCGCTGCCCGAAGCCGGTCATCGCCGCCGTCAACGGCTTCGCCCTAGGCGGCGGCTGCGAACTGGCGATGCACTGCGACATCATCGTGGCCGGCGAGTCAGCCTGCTTCGCCCAGCCGGAAGTCAAGCTCGGCCTGATGCCGGGCGCCGGTGGTACCCAGCGCCTGATTCGCGCGGTCGGCAAGTTCCAGGCCATGCGCATCGCCTTGACCGGCTGCATGGTCAAGGCGCCAGAGGCATTGGCCATTGGCATGGTCAGCGAAGTGGTGCCGGACGACCAGACCCACGGGCGCGTCCTGGCCCTGGCCGGCGAAATCGCCGCGCTGCCGCCGCTGGCGGTGCAACAGATCAAGGAAGTGATGCTGGCCGGCGCCGACCTGCCGCTGGACAGCGCACTGACCCTGGAGCGCAAGGCGTTCCAGCTGCTGTTCGATTCCGCCGATCAGAAGGAAGGCGCCGCCGCCTTCTTCGAGAAGCGCAAACCCACCTACCGCGGAGAATAGGCATGGCTCGCTCGATCAACATCATGGGGCTGGTCGGCACTGGAGTAATGGGCGCCGGTATCGCCCAGATCGCGGCACAGGCTGGCGTGCAAGTGCGTCTGTACGATGCCCGCGAAGGCGCGGCCAGGGACGCTCGCGACAACCTCGGCGCAACCCTCGGCAAGCTGGTTGCCAAAGGCAAGATCGCCCAGGACGCCGTCGACGCCGCCCTGGCGCTGCTCAAGCCGGTCGCCACCATCGAAGAACTCTCGGGATGCGACATGGTGGTGGAAGCCATCGTCGAGAATCTGGATGCGAAGCGCGGCCTGCTGACCCAGCTGGAAGGCATCGTCGACGCCGAGTGCATCCTGGCGACCAACACCTCGTCGCTGTCGGTGAGCGCCATCGCCACCGCCTGCCGGCATCCGCAGCGGGTCGCCGGCTTTCACTTCTTCAACCCCGTTCCGTTGATGAGGGTGGTGGAAGTCATCGACGGCATCGCCACTGTTCCGGCCGTCAGTAATGCCCTACTGGAGCTGGCCCGGCGCATGGGGCACACCGGTGTGCGCGCCAAGGACACTCCCGGTTTCATCGTCAACCACGCCGGCCGTGCCTACGGCACCGAAGCCCTGAAGATCCTCGGCGAGGGTGTCGCCCAGCAAGGCGAGGTGGACCGCATCTTGCGCGAGGGCGCCGGTTTCCGCATGGGCCCGCTGGAGCTGTTCGACCTCACCGCGCTGGACGTTTCCCATCCGGTGATGGAATCCATCTACAACCAGTTCTACCACGACCCGCGCTACACGCCGTCGCCGCTGACCCGCCAGATGCTGGTGGCCGGTCGCGTGGGTCGCAAGGTGGGGCAGGGCTTCTACCGCTATCAGAACGGCCAGATGGTCGATGCGCCGCAACCGCAACCGGTGCCGAGCGTCGAGCAGTTGCCGCCGGTGTGGGTCGCCACCGAAAACGCGAACGACCGGCAGAAGCTGGTCGAGCTGCTCGACCAGCTGGGTGCGCAGGTGGAGACGGGTGAGCATCCCTCCGAGCAGGCGCTGTGCCTGATCGCCCCCTACGGCTATGACGCCACCACCGCCGCCGGGCGCTTCGGCGTGGATGCAGCGCGCACCCTGTGCATCGACTTGCTGACCGACCTGTCTCGCCATCGCACGCTGATGATGACCCCAGCCACCCGTCCGGAAATGCGCGCTGCCGCCCATGCCCTGTTCGCCCGCGATGGTGTGGGCGTCAGCGTGATCCGCGACAGCGTAGGCTTCGTGGCCCAGCGCGTGCTGGCCATGGTGGTCAACCTGGCCTGCGACATCGCTCAGCAGCGGATCGCCAGCCCCGAGGACATTGACCAGGCCGTGCGCCTGGGCCTGGGTTACCCGCAGGGTCCCCTGGCCTGGGGCGACAGCCTCGATCCACGTCGCCTGCTGACCATACTCGAGCGGATGGTGAGCGTGACCAACGACCCGCGTTACCGCCCGAGCCCCTGGCTGCGTCGTCGTGCCCAGCTGGAGCTGTCGTTGCGCCTGGATGAGCCGTCCGCCGTTTAACCGCTTTCTATACAGGTATCGTCATGTTGAACGCCTACATCTACGCAGGTCTGCGTACACCCTTCGGACGCCACGGCGGTGGTCTGGCGCCGGTGCGCCCGGATGACCTGATTGCCGACGTGATTCGCGAGCTGATCGCCCGCAGCGGAATCGACGGCGCCGCCGTCGACGACGTGATTCTCGGCAATACCAACCAGGCCGGCGAGGACAGCCGCAACATCGCCCGTCACGCCGTGCTGCTCTCCGGCCTGCCGGTCAGCGTGCCCGGCCAGACCGTCAATCGCCTGTGCGCCAGCGGCCTGGCCGCGGTGATCGATGCCGCCCGCGCCGTCACCTGCGACGAGGGCGAGCTGTTCGTGGCCGGCGGCGTGGAAAGCATGTCCCGTGCCCCGTTCGTCATGGCCAAGGCGGAAAAGGCCTACAGCCGCGACTTCACGATGTATGACAGCACCATCGGCGCGCGCTTCCCGAACCCGAAGCTCATCGAGCGGTTCGGCAACGACAGCATGCCGCAGACCGGCGACAACGTGGCCCGCGAGTTCGGCATCAGCCGTGAAGCGGCCGACACCTTCGCCGCCGCGTCGCAAGCCAGGTTCGAGGCCGCCCGCCAGGCGGGGTTCTTCGCCGAGGAAATCCTGCCGGTGAGCGTGCCGACCGGGCGCAAGACCCCGCCGAACGTGATCGCCGAGGACGAGCATCCGCGTCCGCAATCCGACATGGCCGCACTGGCCAAACTGCGCCCGCTGTTCGAGAACGGCGTGGTCACTGCCGGTAATGCCTCGGGCGTGAACGACGGTGCCGCCGCGCTGCTGATCGGCAGCCAGGCCGCGGGTGAGAAGCATGGCCTCAAGCCCATGGCGCGCATCCTGTCGGCGGCGGTCGCCGGCGTGGAGCCACGCATCATGGGTGTCGGCCCGGTGGACGCCATCAACAAGGCGCTGGCCCGCGCCGGCCTGAGCCTGGCCGACATGGACATCATCGAAATCAACGAAGCCTTCGCCTCCCAGGTGCTGGGTTGCCTGAAGGGCCTGGACGTGGCGTTCGACGATCCGCGCGTCAATCCCAACGGCGGCGCCATCGCCGTGGGCCACCCGCTGGGGGCTTCTGGCGCGCGGCTGGCGCTGTCCACCGCGCGTGAGCTGCAGCGCAGCGGCAAGCGCTATGCGGTCATCAGCCTGTGCATCGGTGTCGGCCAGGGCCTGGCCATCGTCATCGAGCGCGTCTGAGCAAAAGGCCTTTGGCCATGTGAACCAGGCCGGCGGAGTTCTGCGCCGGCCGCGTTAGAAAGGTAAGAGACATGGGTGCATTGAATGGGATTCGGGTGCTGGACCTGAGTCGTGTATTGGCGGGTCCCTGGTGCGGTCAGGTTCTGGCCGACCTGGGCGCCGAAGTGATCAAGGTCGAGCGCCCGCGCGTGGGCGACGATACCCGTGGCTGGGGCCCGCCCTACATGAAAACCCCGGACGGCGAGAACAGCATCGAGGCGTCCTATTACCAGTCCGCCAACCGCAACAAGCTGTCGGTGGCCGTCAACATCGCCACACCGGAAGGCCAGGAACTGGTGCGCGCACTGGCTGCTACCTCCGACGTGCTGATCGAGAACTACAAGGCAGGCTCGCTGGCCAAGTACGGTCTGGATTACGCCAGCCTGTCCCAGGTCAATCCGCGCCTGGTGTACTGCTCGATTACTGGCTTTGGCCAGACCGGCCCGCGCGCCGAGGAGCCCGGCTACGACTTCATCATCCAGGGCATGGGTGGCCTGATGAGCGTCACCGGCGAGAAGGACGGTATGCCGGGGGCCGGCCCGCAGAAGGTAGGCGTGGCCGTGGCCGACGTGATGACCGGCCTGTATTCGACCGTCGCCATCCAGGCCGCGCTGCTGGCCCGTGAGAAGACGGGCCGCGGCCAGCACTGCGACATGGCGCTGCTGGACGTACAGGTGGCGGCCCTGGGCAACCAGAGCCAGAACTACCTGAGCACCGGCCGCTCGCCGGGGCGCCAGGGCAATGCCCACGTGAACATCGTGCCGTATCAGGTGTTCACTGCCAGCGACATGGATTTCATCATCGCCTGCGGCAACGACACCCAGTTCGTCGCCCTGTGCGATGCCATCGGCCTGCCGGAACTGCCGCTGGACCCGCGCTTCACCAGGAACGCCGATCGCGTGCGTAACCGCGAGGCCATCGTCGGGTTGCTCGCCGAACGCTTCCTGAAGGATACCGCCGACAATTGGGTGAGCCGGATCCACGCGGCAAAGGTGCCGGTCGGCGTGATCAACGACATCGGCCGTGCCCTGGCCGAGCCGCAGGTGCTGGCCCGCGACATGCTGGTCAACATCCCGCACGCCATGAACCCGGACTTCAGGATGGTCGGCAGCCCGGTGAAGCTTTCCGATACTCCGGTCGAGTACAAGCGGCCGGCACCGATGCTCGGTGAACACACGGAGCAGGTGCTGAAGTCCCGGCTTGGGCTTTCGGCCGATGCGCTGGAGGTTCTGAAAAGCAAGGGGGTCATCGAGCAACTCGAATAGCCCATTTCGTCAACCGGTGCGGGCTCACTGCTCGAGCCGGACGTCCAACCGGTCATGTCGCGGCATGCACCGGATCAGCAAATACCCAATCATAAGAGAGACAATATGAACAAGCTGATGAAAATGCTGGTGGCGGCAAGCACCGCCGTATTCCTTCCGCTGATGGCCTCGACTGCCCAGGCTGCCGACTGGCCGGCCAAAAACATCACGCTGGTCGTTCCGTATGCCGCTGGCGGCTCCACGGATATCCTGTCCCGTCGGGTGGCCGACCTGCTGGGCACGGAACTGGGTGTGACGGTAATCGTCGAGAACCGTCCGGGTGCCGGTACCACGGTTGCCACCGCGCAGCTGGCCCGGGTTTCCAAGCGCGATGCCGATTACCGCGTGCTGATGGCCTCGCCGGGGCACACCGTTGGCGCGAGCCTGTACCCGCTGTCCTACGATCCGGTAAAGGACTTCCGCTTCATTCAGAATGTCATCGACATCCCCAACGTCCTGGTCGTACCGGCCAAGAGCAAGTTCCAGACCTTCCAGGAGTTTGTGCAGGCGGCGAAAACCGAGCAGCTCTCCTTCAGCTCGCCCGGCATCGGCAGCTCCATCCATATGTCGGGTGAACTGTTCAAGGCCAAGATCGGCGCGCAGAACATGACCCACGTTCCGTTCCGTGGGAGCGGCGAGGCACTTCCGGCGCTGCTGGCCGGCGACGTGGACTTCTCGTTCGAGAACCTGCCGACCGTGTACCTGATGATCAAGTCCGGGCAACTGCGAGTACTGGCTGTGACCACCAGTGAGCCGTCTCCCTTCCTGCCGGACGCGCCGACCGTGCAGTCCGTTGGCGCCGAGCAGGGGCTGTCTGACTTCGCGACCTCAGCCTGGTTCGGTCTCATCAGTAGCGAATCGATGTCCGACGAGGCCTACGGCAAGCTCCAGGCCGCGGTGGGCAGCGTCATGCAAAGCCAGGCGTTCAAGGACTTCCTGCCTCAGCTGGGCGCTGTCGCCGGCAAGGAGTCGGGTGACGCGTTCAAGGCCATGGTCGAGCGGGATATCAAGCAGTGGGCTGATCTGGTTGAAGCCGCCGGCCTCGGCGAATAAACCACTGCAGCTTCGCAGGGCGTCGCCGCAGGCGACGCCCCTGTCTGACTGGGTAGATTATGAAAAACACGACTATTCACCAGAGAGCGTCCAGGCTTGCCAGCGCCGATGCGGCTGTCAGCCTGATTCTGATCGCGACATCCCTTGCGTTTCTGTTTTATCTGGTTCCGGAGTACATCGTGGAGCCTCGCCGGCTGCAGTCTCCTCTGCTGTCGCCGCTGATCCTTCCTCAGATCATGGGTTGGCTGATCCTGTTGCTCAGCATCGGCCTGGTGCTGGGCATGCTGTTCGGCCCGGAGCGCGCCCGGGTTGAAAGCAACACTCGCCTGCGTGATCTGCCGGTCCGCCAGTGGCTGCTGCCGATACTGGCCTTCGCCGTTTACTACTTCGGTTTCGAGCCGATCGGCGCGGCGGTATGCGGTGTGCTGGCCACCATGTTGCTGTTCATCGCCATGGACGTCAGGCGCATCGGCATCTATCTGCTGGGTGTCGCGATGCCGGTCGGCATCTGCCTGGCCTTCGACTATGGCCTGAATGTTCCCCTGCCTTACGGCTCTCTCTGGGGATATTGAGTCCCGCCTGATGAGACTATGAAATGGACCAGATCCTCGAGGTGCTCAGCCTTTTCCTGAGCGTGGAAAACATCCTGATGATCGCGCTCGGCGTGGTCATCGGCGTCGTGATCGGCGCCATTCCCGGGCTGACCGCAACCATGGCGGTAGCCCTGGCCCTGCCGTTCACCTTCGGCATGGAGCCGGTCACCGCGATTCTGCTGCTGGTCGGGATCTACAAGGGCGGCATGTATGGCGGTTCGATCACCGCCATCCTGATCCGCACCCCCGGTTCCCCGGCATCGGCCAGCACCCTGCTGGACGGTTACCCGATGGCGCAGAAGGGGGAGGCCAAGAAGGCACTGTCCATGGCGCTGTACGCGTCCTGCATCGCCGACTTCATCTCCAACCTGTCGCTGATCTTCCTAGCCGGCTACCTGGCCAAGCTGGCGCTGAGCTTCGGACCGCCGGAATACTTCTGGCTGATCTGCTTCTCGCTGACCATCATCATCTCCGTTTCCGGCGACTCGGTGATGAAAGGGCTGATCGCCGCGGCGTTGGGCGTGATCCTCGCGCTGGTGGGCATGGACCCGGTCTACGGCACCGAGCGCCTGACCTTCGACAATTACAACCTGATGGATCGCATCAACTTCATCCCGCTGTTGATTGGTCTGTTCGCCATTCCCGAAATCCTCGAGTTCTATCTGTCGCGCGCTCGTGAGCACATCCAGACCGCCGTGTCCGGTGCCGACGTGACCTGGCAGGAACTCAAGGGCAGCATGCGCAGCATCATTCGCGGCAGCTTCATCGGTGTGATCATCGGTGCGATTCCGGGTACCGGCGCGACTGCCGCCTCGTTCATCTCCTATTCGGAAGCACGCCGCAACTCGCCCAACCGGGACAATTTCGGCAAGGGCGAAATCGAAGGTGTGGCCGCGGCCGAGGCGGGCAACAACGCGGTCGCCGGTGCGACCATGATTCCGCTGCTGTCGCTGGGCATCCCCGGCGACGTGATCACCGCGATCATCCTCGGCGCCTTCATGATCCATGGACTGACTCCAGGACCGATCCTGTTCCAGGAAAACATGAACCTGATCTACGCCCTGTTCTGCGGCATCATGCTCAGCTCCGTGGTGCTGTTCGGTACCGGCAAGCTGGCGATCCGGTATTTCTCCCTCATTGCCGATGTGCCCAAGCAGATCCTGTTCCCCATCGTATTGATGTTCTGCATCTACGGCGCCTACGCCGTGAACAACAGCACCTTCGATATCGCGGTCATGCTGGTGTTCGGCCTGGTCGGCTTCATCTTCAATCGCACCGGATTCGCCTCGGCGCCATTCCTGATCGGCTTCATCCTGGGGCCGATGCTGGAAGACAACTTCCGCCGCTCGTTGCTGATCAGCAATAACAATTTCGATGTGTTCGTTCGTGGCCCCATCGACTGGTTCTTCATCGCCCTGACGGTGCTTTCCCTGGGCTTTGCCTTGCACCGCTACATTCAATCGCTACGCACCCATTGATCGCCACCACCCCCTGTGTGCCTGCAATCGGAGACATTCATGAAAATACTGGTAACCGTCAAACGAGTGGTCGATTACAACGTCAAGGTTCGCGTAAAGGCGGACAATTCCGGCGTTGACCTCGCCAACGTCAAGATGTCGATGAACCCCTTCTGCGAAATTGCCGTGGAAGAAGCCGTACGCCTGAAAGAGAAGGGCGTGGCGAGCGAAATCGTTGTCGTCTCTATCGGTCCGACTGCTGCTCAGGAGCAGCTTCGCACTGCGCTGGCGCTGGGCGCCGATCGCGCCGTGCTGGTCGAGTCCAACGACGAACTGAACTCCCTGGCGGTCGCCAAGCTGCTCAAAGCCGTGGTCGACAAGGAGCAGCCGCAGCTGGTCATCCTCGGCAAGCAGGCGATCGACAGCGACAACAACCAGACCGGGCAGATGCTCGGCGCGTTGACCGGCTACGCTCAGGGCACCTTCGCCTCCAAGGTCGAAGTGGCTGGTGACAAGGTCAACGTAACCCGCGAAATCGACGGCGGCCTGCAGACCGTCGCGTTGAACCTGCCGGCGATCGTCACCACCGACCTGCGTCTGAACGAGCCGCGCTATGCGTCGCTGCCGAACATCATGAAGGCCAAGAAGAAGCCACTGGAAACGCTGACTCCGGATGCGCTGGGCGTCACCACCACGTCGACCGTCAAGACCCTCAAAGTCGAAGCGCCGGCTGCCCGCAGCGCCGGTATCAAGGTCAAGTCCGTGGCTGAACTGGTCGAGAAAATGAAGAACGAGGCGAAGGTAATCTAAATGACTATCCTGGTTATCGCTGAACACAATAATGCCGTCCTCGCGGCCGCTACTCTGAACACCGTTGCCGCCGCCAAGGCCATCGGTGGCGACATCCACGTACTGGTAGCCGGCAGCGGCTGCGGTGCCATCGGCGAAGCAGCCGCGCAGATCGAAGGCGTGGCCAAGGTGCTGGTCGCCGATGACGCGGCCTACGCCAATCAGTTGCCGGAAAACGTCGCGCCGCTGATCGCCGACCTGGCGAAGAGTTACAGCCACGTGCTGGCGGCAGCGACCACCAACGGCAAGAACTTCCTGCCGCGCGTTGCTGCCCAGCTGGATGTCGACCAGATCTCCGAGATCATCGCGGTTGAAAGCGCCGATACCTTCAAGCGCCCGATCTATGCCGGTAACGCCATCGCTACCGTGCAGTCCAGCGCTGCCATCAAGGTCATCACCGTTCGTGCGACCGGCTTCGATGCCGTGAATGCCACCGGCGGTTCTGCTGCGGTCGAGCAGATCTCCGGGGCTGGCGATGCCGGCAAATCCGCTTTCGTTGGCGAAGAGCTGGCCAAGTCGGATCGTCCCGAGCTGACCGCTGCCAAGATCGTCGTTTCCGGCGGGCGCGGCATGCAGAACGGCGAGAACTTCAAGCACCTGTACTCGCTGGCCGACAAGCTCGGCGCGGCAGTTGGTGCCTCCCGTGCCGCGGTCGACGCCGGCTTCGTGCCGAACGACATGCAGGTCGGTCAGACCGGCAAGATCGTTGCGCCGCAGCTGTACATCGCGGTCGGTATCTCCGGTGCCATCCAGCACCTGGCAGGTATGAAGGACTCCAAGGTGATCGTCGCGATCAACAAGGACGAGGAAGCCCCGATCTTCCAGGTTGCCGACTACGGCCTGGTGGGCGATCTGTTCGAGATCGTGCCGGAGCTGGAAAACGCCATCTAAAGTTGGAAGCCAATCCGCCCTGCGCTAGCGGAGCCTCGTTCCTCGTGCTGAGTCGCAGACGAGACTGATGCAATCCGCGCAGTGCGCTTGCCGTTCGCGACAGTCCCTGCTTGAAAATCCACCGATGAACTCGTCGGGCGCGTGTGGGCGAGCGCTCCAGGCCTGGCGGTTCACCAGCACGCTCCGTTTCCTCTTCATTAATCTGCGCCGTCCACTTGGCTGCTGTAGAACGAGCCGTGGACCAAGGGATGGTCTGAAGTAGCCCTGCATTTCTGGTCGACTTCAGCCTCCGCCGATTCTGAAGCATGGCAAACTGATCAAAAACGATCAGATCACCCGCTCATTCCTGTGCTTTTAGCCGCCGCGCACATCTCTCGGCGGCCATTTCCCGCCTTACAGGCGCAGCTCTCCTGCATTCGTCAGCAAATGTCGGCGCGCCATCTACAGGTTCGACAGGGCAAACAATGTCACCAGCTGCGCCGTGTTCTTCGCTAGGCCACGGAAGCGTGTCTTCACATAACCGAACCGGCGCTTGATCACCCGGAAGGGGGACTCGACCTTGGCGCGCACCTTGGCCTTCTCGATCTTGCGCTTGGCTTTGTACAGCGCGCTGCGCTTACTCAGCTTTTTGTACGTACTGCGGCGGGGCGCGATCTGCCAGATCACCTCCCGGCCTTCATGTTCCGGGCGCTTCTCGACGCCGGTGTAACCCGCGTCGGCACCCACCATGTTTTCCTCTCTGTGCAGCAGTTTGTCGACTTGGGTAACGTCTGCAACGTTGGCTGCCGTCCCCTCCACGCTGTGCACCAGGCCGGACTCGGCATCGGCGCCGATGTGCGCCTTCATGCCGAAGTAATACTGGTTTCCCTTCTTCGTCTGGTGCATTTCCGGGTCGCGCTTGCCGTCCTGATTCTTGGTCGAACTCGGCGCATGGATCAGCGTGGCATCGACGATGGTGCCCTGGCGCAGCGACAGCCCTTGGTCGCCCAGGTAACCATTGATCACCGCCAGAGTCCCAGCCGCCAACTCTTGCTTCTCCAGCAGGCGACGGAAATTGAGGATGGTTGTTTCATCGGGAATGCGCTCCAGGCTCAGCTCGGCAAACTGGCGCAGGATGGTGGTCTCGTAGAGCGCTTCTTCCATCGCCCGATCGCTGTAGCCGAACCAGTTCTGCATCAGATGTACGCGCAGCATCGCCATCAGCGGATACGCCGGACGGCCACCTTCACCCTTGGGGTAGTGCGGCTCGATCAGGGCAATCAAACCCTTCCACGGCACCACCTGATCCATCTCGATCAGGAACAACTCCTTGCGGGTCTGCTTGCGCTTGCCGGCGTACTCGGCGTCGGCGAAGGTCATTGCTTCATCGGGAAACTCGGGCAACGGGTTCGGCGTATTTCAACAGATTCGGGAAGTCTTTTTCAGAACATCCTTAGGGAAAATCGAGCATCCCCAAAACTGTTGCCCCGCCTTCGTACCTGATTTCACGGTACGTATCATTAGGGCGTTGCTACATTTCGGGCATTGCCGCTCGGCTGTCGGATCACTCCGGCGCTTGAGGTTTTGCACATGCTCGCGGTGGGTGGCGAGCGTCGGCCGGCTTGCAGAGCGTGCAACATGGCGTCGACTTCGGCCTCGCTGAATACCGGCTGCTGAAATGACTGGATATAGCGGATAAAGCCAATGCCCTGGGTCACGTTGGCTGGCATTTCGGTCTTGAAGGTGCTGCCGCCGACGAAGGTAATGACCGAGTGCAGGTGCTCGGGGCTGACGCCAAGGGTGGCTTCCAGGGCTTTGGTGCTTGTAGTTTTGCCGCAGCGGATTTTGGAATTTGAAGGTGCGTTTGTGGAGCTTCTGCGTCCACTGCGCCTGCTTCTCGCTGCCGAAGATCCAGCCACTCATGTTCTTCGTTTCCAGCACGAAGATGCCGTAGGGCGAGAGGAATACGTGGTCGATCTGCGTGGTGCCGTCTGGCGTATCCAGCGTGACGTTGTGCAGGCGGCGATAGGTTTGCTTGTCCAGCTGCCAGTGGGCGAACAGCCGCACCAGGAGTTCGCCAATATGCCCCTTGGCCCACGGCGACTTGAGCAGGCCGATCAGCAGTTCAGCCGGGATGAACCAGGCCAGCATGCCCCAGACCTGGGCGATGATGGGGATGAAGTCCATTTCCTGTCCCTGGGTGATACCTGAGTTAACCGGATAGTACCGACACTTGGCGTAATGGCACTATGGTATCGCAATGCTTCTGGTGTGCTGCTTTGTCGCTGCGGGGTCAGCCTTGAGCGTTTGCCAAGTGTTGTATTCGGTAACGCGTGCTGCGCCCGCCGCCGGGCAGCCGGGCGAGACAGCCCCTCTCGATAAGATCGCTCAGATGACGCGTGGCGGTGGCTTTCGAGACTTTGGCTACGGCCTGGTATTGCGCGGCACTGATGCCGTTCTCGAAGCCTCTCTCGCCGCCATCGAGCAGGCGGTTAAGCACTTTGACTTGCTCCGCCGATAGGGTTTGGCTGCGGTGTGCCTGCCAGAAGCGCGCCTTGACCAGCACGCGATCGATACGAGCAAGGGCCTGCTCCAGGCTGTTGAGTAAGGTTGCGAGAAACCACTGCAGCCAACTGGTGATATCCAGCCCACCTTTCTGACTGGCTTCGAGGATGCGGTAGTAACCGGCGCGGTTGTCGAGGATGCTCGCGGACATGGCGTAAAAGCGGATGGCCTGTTGTTCGCCCTGAGCCAATGCCAGGTCGGTGATGGCGCGGGTAAGTCGACCGTTACCGTCGTCGAAGGGGGCAGGGCGACGAACCAGAAATGAGCGATACCGGCACGCAGAAAGGGATCGAGGCTGGCATCGCTGCGGCTGCTTTCGAACCAGGCGAGAAAGTCCGCCAGTTGCGCTTCCAGCCCTGCGCAGGGAGGGGCTTCGAAATGTATGGTCGGTTGGTCGATGCGACCGGAAACCACCTGGATGGGCTCGTCGCCGCGCAGTGTGCCGATGTGTAGCGGTCGAGCCAGCAGTGGGTCATCGCTGGGGAATAGCCAACGGTGCCAGGTGAAAAGTCGCTGCATCTCCAGCTGCTGCTGATGCGCGTGGGTGGCATCGAGCAGCAGTTCCGCCAGGCCTTCGGAGCGTGAGGTGGTCCGGCCTTCTTCGTTCAACCTCAGGCGCCGCGCCAATGATGAGCGCACCGAACCGGCGTTCAGCTGCTCACCCTCGATGGCTGAAGAAGTGACGATGTTCTGCAGCATGGCATCCAGACTGCTCTGTACTTCGGTGTCACTCCCCACCGCACAGAGCATTCCCAACAAACGCCCCTGAGCCTGGCTGCAGGCTCGCAGCAGCGGGGCGAGCGCTTCGGCTTGCCAGCTGAAGTGTGGCCAATTGGGCTGCTGCCAGAACCAGAGCGGGTCATTCATTAGGGTGTTCATCTATGAGCCGATTAGCGAGCCTATTCGGCTCACTGTCGAATCCTCACCCTGCTCGCCTGGCGTGAGTGGCGTACTTGACCAGCGCTGTTGGTCCAGTTCTCGAAGGCGCTTCAGTACTTCGCTCCGAAACGCTGGCTGGCATGACCAGGCTCCTGCCCCTGTTATTCGGCTGCCATCGGGCTCGACTCTCCGGCCACCGTCCATGGACTGTGGCTGATGATGGCGACCATATTTCCCTGCTCCCAAAATGCACCGCTGCACCGCTGCACCGCGCTGTACTGAATTGCTCCCTTTAGGCTACAGGATTGGTGCGGCTGCTTTTCTTGCATGCATGAAAAAGCCGCGCAATGCGCGGCTTTGAAGGTGGTGGGCCCACACGGACTCGAACCGTGGACCAAAGGATTATGAGGCATCTGAAGTCGGGTTTCTGGCTGTTTCTGTTTGTGTACCGTTAAAACGCTATCGCAGCGCGTTACCCTGTTTTCAAGGGGTTATTGTTTCTCCTTGGATCCGGTCGTGGCCTGGCATGACCTTCAGAGCGGTACGCAAAACGGTACTCATATGACAACGGTTTCGGGAAAGGTGAGTGGGCGAAAATTCCTAACTGATGTAGAACTCAGGGCTCTCCGGTCAGGCCAAACGGCTACAGATTCGTTACCAGGACGCGGTAGTGGCGCAATCCTCTTTACCTGCCGTGAGTCTGGTGCGATTGAAGCGTATTACCGCCGCCGGGATCGTGGGCAACAGCAAAAGATCAAACTTGGAACCTTCAAGAAAACACCGAAGAGTCCCGGCCTAAGTCTGTCAGTGTTGCGTGAGCAGGCCATGGGTTACGCAAGGATTGCCGCCGAACACGGTGATATCAAGGTCTATCTGGCGAGGTGTGCAGCCGAGAAAGAGGCCGACGAAGCCGAGCTCAAGCGGCAGCAATATGAGCAGCAGCGCCTCGCAGCCCTTGAGGCATCCAAGGGCTCGTTCTCCGAGCTGTTTCGCGACTACATAGAAGACCGCAAGCGTAACGAGGTCTCCGAGCAGCAGGTCAAGGAGTTTGAGCGAGTTTTAGCCAATGAGTTAGAGGGGGTGAAAGTTGGCGTGGATGGAGAGCCCGTCGATGTCATGGCAATAAAAGCCAAGGACGTTAAACCCGAGCACGTAAAGCTTCTCCTAAAGCCTATCTGGGATCGCGGAGCGACCCGCCAGGCTGGGAAAGTGCGCTCATTTCTGGTGGCTGCGTTCAACTACGGCCTGCGCGCTGAGCATCATATCGACCGAAGCAGCCAGAAAAGCTACGGTCTGGAAATGAACCCTGCCGATGCCGTCGTTGTGCCCAACACATCGAAGCCCGGAGAGCGTGCGCTAACTGACGAAGAGCTCAAGCAGTTCTGGCGAACAATCACCCAAATCGAGTCGGTCGGGCCGATCATGGCCCGGGCTTTTCTCTTTGCGTTCGCCACTGCCGGGCAGCGCCCTTTCCAGTTTATTCGGGAGCCCTGGCACAGCTACGACCTAAAAAAGAAATACGTGAAGATCATCGACAGCAAGGGGCGCGGTGGGAAAAAGAGGCTTCATATCGTCCCTCTGAGCGAGCGGGCTTTGCAAATCTTGGAGGAAGTACGAGCCCAGCAGCCAGAGGGGGCAGTTTACCCTTGGAGCATCGATGGGCAACGACCGATTCATCCTTCCAGCTTGCCTCATGCGGTATCGGAATGGCGTGAGACTTCGCACGCTAAGCTGGATGGTGAGCCCATTCCCAAGTTCACACCGCGAGATATCCGTCGTACATGCACGCAGTTTATGCAGCGCCACGGAATAAAGAACTTTGACAGCGACGCCCTGCAATCACATGGGCAGACAGGTGTTGTCGGTAAGCACTACCGCAACAATCCCGAAGCGAAGCTGCCTGAAATGCGTCTAACAATGGCGGCCTACGACGCGGCGCTTGGGCGCCTGCTCGACACGCCTGACACCGGTTCAGACGCGTAGCTCTTGACACTTTTAAATATATGTATAAATTTCCAGTGTATGCGGTGTTCCGGAACCGCAGACGTAGCACCTCCGCGCTGTTGTCTACTCACAGTATCGCGGGTTGGATATGGACAGAGTAGAAGCCACGCCAAGAAGGCCTCATCCGGGTGAGGCATCATCATGACTTTCACGCTAGTACAAGCGCTCGCATCAGCACTCCCGCATTTCCAGGGCCCGGGGGTGTGCCATGCCTGAAATGGTTCTTCTCGATTTTTCCAGCGTCAGCCGCAAGGTTGGTCTGAGCAGGAAGAGTATCTACTGCCGTATCAGGGACGGCGATTTTCCCAAGCAGGTGAAGATCGGGCGGGCCAGTCGATGGCTCAAACATGAGGTCGACGAATGGATCGCAGCAGCCGCTGCCGCGAGGTAAGTCAAAAAGCCGGTCGCCTGGGGTCGGGCTACCCGAGTGACGGCTTTGTTCAGGTGGTTGTCGCGCCTGCCTGGAAGTGATCCAGCAGAGCCTGGATCGGGTGGCGTAGCTTGCTGTCGTGGAAGCGCGAGGTCTGGCTGCGGCAGGAGTAGCCGGTCGCTAGCGGTTCGGCTTCGTTTTCCCCCGCCAACGCTCGGGCCCAGGACTGCTCGAAGATCACTTTCGAGGTCGGCAGGTTGCGCGCTTCATGGCCGTAGGTGCCGGACATGCCGCAGCAACCGGTGGCCTGGGCCGCCAGTGTCAGTCCCGCGCGTTTGAAGACGTCATTCCACAGGGCGGCGCTCGGTGTGGCATTGGTTTTCTCGGTGCAATGGCCCAGCAGGCGATAGGATTGCGGCGCTGCTTCGGCAGGGATTGGCTGGGCTTGCAGAGCCTTGACCAGCCACTCCTGCGGCAGCAGCACCTCGGGGCAAACCAGTCCAGGGATCTTCGTGTATTCCTGCCGATAGACCAGCGTCATCGCCGGATCCAGCCCCACCAGCGGAATGTCGAAGCCCGCCAGCGCCTGCAAACGACCGGCCGTGCGCCGTGCCGTGCGGGTGAAGGCGCCGAGGAAACCCTGCACCTGCAGCGGCTTGCCATTGGGCGAGTAGGGCGCCAGGTATACTTGGAAGCCTGCCCGGCAGGCCAGTTCGATGAAGGCGGCGAACACCGGCGTTTCGAAATAGCGGGTGAAGGCATCCTGCACCAGGATTACGCTTTTCTCTCGCTGCTCGCTGTCCAGTTTGCTTAGTACTTCGGGCGTCGCTGTGATCACGTTCCAGCGGCGGCACGTTTCCTTGAAATCGAAATCGCTGATCAGCGGGCTGTCCACCATGCCGATACGTTCGGCCAGCAGCCTGTTGAGCCAGGACGAGCCCATGGGCGCGTTGTACAGCCAAGGCACATGGGCGAACAGCGGCAGGGTGAATTCCAGCGAGCCGATCAGGTAGTCGCGCAGCGGGCGCAGGTAGCGGCGATGGTACAGCTCGAGGAAGCGCGAGCGGAATTCCGGCACGTTGACTTTCACCGGGCATTGCCCCGCGCAGGATTTGCACGCCAGGCAACCGGCCATGGCGTCGTAAACCTCGTGGGAGAAATCGTCCTGATCGCCACGCGTGTTGCGCCAGCGGGTGGGCAGTGAGCGCAGGAAGTTCACGGGACCGTCAGCCCCCGGGGCGAGCACGTCGACGCCGGCCTGGCCTTGCAGCCGCAGCCATTCACGCAGCAGCGATGCACGACCTTTGGGGGAGTGGATGCGCGCACGGGTCGCCTTCCAGGACGGGCACATGGCGTCGTCCGGGTCATAGTTGTAGCAGGCGCCGTTGCCGTTGCAGTGCACGGCAGTGCCGTAGCTCTGCCAGACGCGCTCGTCGATCTGCCGATCCAGCTCGCCGCGGAAGGTGACTTCGTCGATCTTGAGTAGCGGCTCGGTGCTATCCAGCGGCGTGGCGATCTTGCCGGGGTTGAGCTGGTTGTGCGGGTCGAATGCGCGCTTGAGCGCCTGCAGCGAGGGGTACAGCTCGCCGAAGAAGGCCGGCGCATATTCCGAGCGTACGCCCTTGCCATGCTCGCCCCACAGCAGACCGCCGTAACGCTGGGTGAGCTCGGCCACCGCATCGGAGATCGGTCGGACCATGGCGGCTTGTGCCGGGTCCTTCATGTCCAGCGCGGGACGTACGTGCAGCACGCCGGCGTCGACGTGGCCGAACATGCCGTAGGCCAGGCCGTGGCCGTCGAGCAGGGCGCGGAATTCGGCGATGAAGTCCGCCAGGTTTTCCGGCGGTACGGCGGTGTCTTCGACGAAGGGCTGCGGGCGCACCTCACCGTTGACGTTGCCCAGCAGGCCCACCGCCCTCTTGCGCATGGCGTAGATGCGCGTGACCGCGGCATTGCCGACGGCCAGGGTGTGGCCCAGACGCTCGACCGAGGTGTCGCGTTGCAGGTAGTCGATGAAGGCTGAGACGCGCGCATCGACCTCTTCGGCCTCATCCCCACTGAACTCCACCAGGTTGATGCCCAGCGTCGGGCGCTCGGATTCCTGAGGGAAGTACTCGGCGACGCCGTGCCAGACGATGTCCTTCATGGCCAGCAGCAGCACCTTGGAATCCACCGTCTCGATGGACAGCGGGGTCATGGTGATCAGCGCGCGGGCATCGCGCAGCGCATCCATGAAGCCTGAATAGCGGATGTTGACCAGCACCGAGTACCTGGGGATCGGCAGCACGTTCAGCTTGGCTCCGACGACGAAGCCAAGCGAGCCTTCGGCGCCGCACAGCACGCTGTTGAGGTTGAAACGGCCATCGGGCTCGCGCAGGTGCGCCAGGTCATAGCCGGTCAGGCAGCGGTTCAGCTTGGGGAATCGCGCTTCGATCAGGTCGGCTTTCTCGCGCTGAATGCTTTCCGCGCAGCGGTAAACGTCGCCGATGCGATCCTGCCGCCCCAGCTGCTGCGCCAGCGTCTGCTCGTCCACCGGACCGCTGTGCAGGCGCTCGCCGCCGAGCAGCACGGTGTCCAGCGCGAGCACGTGATCGCGCGTCTTGCCATAGGTGCAGCTGCCCTGGCCGCTGGCGTCGGTATTGATCATGCCGCCGATGGTCGCCCGGTTGGAGGTGGACAGCTCCGGTGCGAAGAACAGCCCGTGCGGCTTGAGTGCGGCATTGAGCTGATCCTTGACCACGCCGCTCTGCACCCGCACCCAGCGTTCCTCGACGTTGATCTCGAGGATCCGGTTCATGTGTCGGGAGAGGTCGACGATCACGCCATCGGTGAGCGACTGCCCATTGGTGCCGGTGCCGCCACCGCGGGGGGAGAGGCGCACGCTGTGGTGGGCAGGCTCGCTGACCACGCGCGCCAGGGTCTGCACGTCGTCGGCATCGAGGGGAAACACCGCCGACTGCGGAAAGCGCTGGTAGATGGAGTTGTCGGTCGCCAGCACCGTGCGGCTGGCGTGATCCTGCGCAATCTCCCCGCGAAAACCGGCCGCGCGCAGGGCGTCGAGAAAGGCGATGTAGGGCGCGGCGGGGGCAGCGGTTGGGATACGGGCAATCATGATTGGCTCCTCGTGCCGGCTTTCTATCCATTCTCTAAGTGAACGTGTTTGCGCCAGCTCTTTATTGGAAGGCATGGATTTTCCGTGCTGCATCCGCGTGCTACAACTGTATTTTTCGTCGCAAAATCATGAGGTTTATGAATGAATTACCGTCGACTGACACCTTCCATGTCCCTGTTGCTGGCGTTCGAGGCGGCGGCACGCCATGAAAGCTATACCCGTGCGGCACAGGAGCTGTCGCTGACCCAGAGCGCGGTCAGCCGTCAGGTGCAATCGTTGGAGGCTCAGTTGGGGATCAGCCTGTTCCGCCGGGAGGGGCGCAGCATCGTGCTGACCGACGTAGGCCGCCTGTACTGGCGCGAACTGGAGGCCGCGTTGACGCAGATCCGCAAGGCCACCCTGCAGGCGGTGGCTTATGGCTCCGGTGTCGGTACGCTGCGGCTGGCGCTGCTGCCCACCTTCGGCTCGAAATGGCTGCTGCCTCGACTCAACGAGTTCTATCTGGCCAACCCTGGCGTGCAGGTGCACATCCACTCGCGGATCCAGGCGGTGGATTTCGACGAGGGTGACATCGACGCAGCCATCTGCGTTGGCAGCCCCGAGCAGCCCGGCCTGGTGGTGCATCCGTTGCTGGACGAGTCGATGGTGGTGGTTGCCAGCCCGGCGGCATTATGTGGGGACGAAGCGGTTGCCCCTGAGGCCATTGCCGAGCAGGTGCTGCTTCAGGTCGCCAGCCATCCGCCGCTCTGGGCCGAGTGGTTCGTTCGGCATGGCCTGGCGCCGGAACGGATGCGTAGTGGCCCGAATTTCGAGTTGACCTCGCACTTGATCCAGGCGGTACGCGCCGGCATCGGTGTAGGCTTGGTTCCGCAATTGCTTGTGGAAGACGAACTGCGCCAGGGGCATTTGCGCAGCATGGGCGATGCCGTTCCCAGCCAGCGTACCTACTGCCTGGTGTATCCGCCCCGTAACGCCGTTCTGCCATCGCTCGAGGCATTCAGGGCTTGGTTGTTCCAGGCACACATAAATAGCTCTTCAAACAAGACAGCGCCGCTGGGAAACGCGCCCACATCGGAGCAACAGAAGCAGCTAGGCAAGCAGGCTTAAAAACCATAAAGGCGCGCAGGGTTATCCACCAGAATTTGGCGGATGATTGCCTCGTCGTCGCCTGCCCAGCTGTAAAACTCTTCCATCAGGCGCGTATCGTCGGGCATAGGAACCGTCAGGCAGACATGCGGCCAATCGCTGGCCCAAAGAATGCGCGACGGGTTCGCCTTGATCAAAGCCTGCGCGTAAGGCGCGGTATCAACGTACGGCATGTCGCTGCGGCTAGTAATGCGATACGCGCCAGAGAGCTTGACCCACACCTTGCCCTCGCGGGTGAGCCGTAGCAGGTCATCGAAGCCCGGATGGGTCAGCCCTGTACTTGCCGGCATGTGCCCCATGTGATCGATCACTGCCTCCACCGGCAGGTTTGCGAGCGTGTCGTACAGATCCGCGAACTCCGATATATCAGTCAGGAGCTGAACGTGCCAGCCCAGCGGGGCGATTTTACGAGCCAGGCTGGTGACATCCGACACTTCGACGCCGCTCTTATAAATCAGGTTGATACGTACCCCGCGCACGCCTAGTTCGTGCATTTCATGCAGCTCTTCTTCGGTGGTAAGGTCGCTGATGACCACCACGCCCCGGAAATTTGGGCCCCCTTCACGCAACGCCGCAAGGGTCACGCTGTTGTCGTAGCCGTACACGCTGGGCTGAACGATGACGCCTCGCTGAAGGCCCAGTGTTGCCTGCATGCGCCTGTAGTCGTCCAGCGTTGCTACTGGCGGAGTATATGAGCGGTGCGGAGTGAAAGGCGTCGTCGTTGGGGCCCCAATTATATGAATGTGACAATCACATGCCCCAGCAGGGACGGGCCGAGAGGGAGGGCCCGATGGTGCAATGGCCGCCGCACAGGGCGGAGCGTAGCTGCCACCGAGAGAGCTCATGCGGGTGGCTTCCCAGCCATGCAGCCCTCGCAAACCGTTGCGCTCAGCGGAATTGATAATCTGCTGCCAGGCCGCGCGACGAGCCAGATCCGGATCACCGAGGGCTATCGCGTCAAAAATTGCCTTGTACTCCTGCAGCAGTGTGTTGCCCAGCTCGCTGGAACTTGCCATGCGGCGCTCCAGCGAAGCCGCCTCGAATATGTGAGCCGTAAGAAACAGGATGAAGTTGCGGAAATACTCGTTTGCGGTCGCCTCGGCAATGGCCCGCTTGAATGCGAGGCTCTCCTCGATCAGGTTTGCTCCCTGATCCACCGATTGACGCATGGACATGAAAGCCTGCCTGATCGCAGCCAGTTGGCTCCTCGAACGCCGGCGCGCCGCCATGCCGGCGGCCGCGACCTCGAGATCGAGTCGAAGCTCGTACAACTGACGCAGTTTCGGCAGGTCCGACAGCTCTTCGTGATCGATACGAAAACTGTTTCGATGAGCCGTGTCCGATACGAATGCACCTAAACCCTGGTGGCTTTCTACCAGGCCGTCAGATTTGAGGCGGGCTACCGCCTCGCGCACTACGTTGCGGCCAACGCCGAATTGAGCGGTCAACTGCGCTTCGGTTGGAATGCGGTCTCCGGGCTTGAGACGACCTTCCAGAATCTCGTCTTGCAGATAGCGCGAGATATCCACTGAAAGCAGACGCCGTCCACCCGTCGGGTTTTGTTTGGTCATTATCTTGATCCCTATAGGCCTGGCAGCCCGGCAGGCTGAATTGTCGATGATTGCTCCAACTGTCGAACCTTCCTCCTGCGCAATGCGCGCTGACAAGCGCGTATCCATGATGCGCAAAGCTGCCGATTATGAACATCCTGCTCGCCTTCCGCTGCCCCGCGTCCCCGCGTTAATGGTCGAGCCAGCCCTCGGTCGATGACCAGAGAAGTCATTTTTGCCGTATGGGTGCCTTCACGGCGTGTTCGCCGCTCTCTTCACGGCGACTTTACAAGCAAGGAAATCCTATGATTCACTACTTGTAGGACAAGTTGGTACCCACCGCTGACAGATGGCAGCCCCTCATTCAAACAAGAAGGAAATTAGCTATGGCGCTCCACTTCAACTTTCCGCGGAAGATCATCACCTGTGTGTTGATGGCCTCGTCATTGCTTGGCGCAAGTATGTCCCAAGCAGCTACCACGATTCGCCTGGGCTGGACCACGGCGGATAGCGCCGTCGACCCCTACGCCATTACTGCCCATTATTTCCAAGAGGAGCTTGAAGCTGCGGCGCCGGGGCAGTTCAAGGTTCGTTTCTTCCCGAGCAACCAGCTTGGCAACGACACCGAAATGCTGCAAGGGATGCAGTTCGGCACGCTGGACGCCGGGGTGATTACCGGTACGCAGCTGGGCACACTCGACTCGAGTTTCCAAGTCAATGACTTGCCCTTCCTTTTCAAGGACAGCCAGCAAGCACATCGTGTCTTGGACGGTGAGCTGGGAGCGGAGCTATTTGCCCGGCTGGAGAAGCAGGGCATCGTCGGGCTAGGTTTCGCTGAAGCGGGCTTTCGTCACACCATCAACAACAAGCGAGCGGTCGAGCAGCCGGCCGACCTGACGGGCGTCAAGCTTCGTGTTCAACCCAGCGATCTGTATATCGCCAGTTTTCGTGCACTGGGTGCCAACCCCATCCCAATGGCATGGAGCGACGCCTTTACCGCTGTACAGCAGGGCACGGTTGATGGCCTGGAAATCCCGCTGGCAGTAATCTACGCGAACAAGTACGCCGGCGCGGTGAAGTACCTGTCGCTAACCAATCACACCTACAACGCTCTGCCGCTGCTCATATCCAAGCAAATCATGTCTCGCTTGCCCGCTGATCAGCAAGAGGTGGTTCGCAGCGCAGCCCGTAAGGCCATCGAGCGTCAGCGTGAGACCGTGGCGCAAAACGAAGAAGCACTGATCGAGAAGATCAAGGCCGAAGGCATGGCAATCAACGATGTCACCGATCCCCAAGCTTTTCGCGACGCCGTCAAACCTGTCTACGACCAGTACCGCGACCGAATCGGTAGCGACGTGCTGGATCGGGCGTTGAAGCTCGTTTCCGAGTAACTCCCCGCGGGGCCTGCCCATGGCCCCTTTCGTCACGCTCACGGTACCTCTATGTACAAGCTACTGGATACAGCTAGCCGCCAGGTGAATGCCGCCACCACGATACTCGGATGCATCTGCGCATTGGTAATGGCGCTTGCGTTGCTAGCCGGTGTTTTCTACCGCTACGTACTCAATGCCTCGCTTTCCTGGACGGATGAAGTGGCATTGCTGGCGTTCAGCTGGACGGTTTTTCTATTCGCCAGCGTCCTAGTGCGCGAACAACTGCATGTCCGGATCACCTTGGTTGTTGACCTGCTGCCAGCATCGTTTCGCGCCATGTTGGAGCGGCTCAGCATTGTGCTGGTGATGGTTTTCGGGGTGCTGATGCTCGGGGCCGGCTGGCAGTTCACAGCCTTCACTGCGCATCAGGTTTCGCCAGCGCTGCGCTACCCCCTGTGGCTTCAGGGCTCTGCCGTGCCGGTCAGCGGCGCGCTCATCCTCTTGCATGCACTGCCACTGCTGATACGAGCGCGAATCTCCGAAGAACAAGGAGCAGAAGCATGAGCGAGATAGGAATCGTACTTATCGTAGGGTTGTTCGTGCTGCTACTGCTCGGCGTACCCATCGCATTCACATTGGGTTTGCTGACTGCCATCGGCGTATGGATGGCCGATTACAGTCCGATGATCCTCGTCCAGCGCCTCTTGGCGGGCAGCACGGTGACCAGCTTGCTGGCCATCCCAGGCTTCATCCTCGCCGGAGACCTGATGACCGCAGGCGGGCTATCGCGACGACTGGTACGAATTGCCTCGACATGCTTCGGCCATTTCACTGGCGGCCTGTCGATGTCCACCGTCGCGGCCGGCACTTTCTTTGGGGCGATATCCGGCTCGGCCCCCGCCACGACGGCAGCGGTCGGCTCGATCATGATCAAAGAACTGGAGCAGCGCGGCTACTCGAGGGGCTACGGCGCAGCGTTGTCCACGTCCATCGGCCCTCTGGGCCAGATGATCCCGCCGTCCATCCCCATGATCATATGGGGCGTGCTAGCTGAAGAATCGATCTCCAAGCTGTTTCTTGCCGGCATCATTCCTGGGCTGCTGGCGGCAGCCGGGTTTTGCCTGGTCAGTGTGCTCTATGCCCGCCGGCTGAATATCCCCCGGGAGAAGCGCGCGACGCTGAGAGAACTCGGTGGGGCATTGCGTGACGGAATATGGGCCTTGCTCGCCCCGGTGGTAATCCTGGGCGGCATCTACGGAGGCATCTTCACGCCGACCGAGGCGGCCATTGTCGGCGCCCTCTACAGCCTGTGCATCGGCGTCTTCGTCTACAAGGATCTGACTTGGGCCTCCCTTCCTGGAGTATTGGTCAGCTCGATGCGCACCACTGCAATCATCATGTTCATCATCGTCGTGGCCTACGGCTTCGCCTGGGTAATCGCAAGCGAACAGATTCCCACCCAGATCAGCGAGGCGCTACTTGGCATTACCAGCAACCCGCTGCTGCTGCTTCTGCTCCTCAATCTGATGCTGCTGGTGCTCGGCGCCGTGATGGACACGGTTTCGGCGATGGTCATCCTCAGCGGCGTGCTCATTGCTGTTGGCGCGCAGATTGGGCTCGACCCCATCCAGCTCGGAGCTATGGTGGTCATCAACTTCGCTGTGGGCATGGTGACGCCGCCGTTGGGGTACTCGTTGTTCGTTGCCTCCACCATCAGTGGCCTAAGCGTGGAGCGGGTTACTCGGTACCTCTGGCCATTCCTGCTCGTACTTGTGGCGGTTGTCGCTCTGGTGGCCTACGTGCCCGCCGTCACGCTCTTCCTGCCCGGTCTGCTTGGTTGATGAAAAGGATATGAATACAAGTTTCATGACGACGCTCAGTCCTGCCGAACCCACCATTCCAGGCGCAGATCCATCGCCACGGAAACCCCGAGCCAGCTTGCCTGCCGGGTCATGTGACTGTCATGCCCACCTTTTCGGGCCTCAGGCAACGTACCCCTATCAGGCAAACCGCAGCTATACGCCGCCGGATGCATCAGAAGCCTCATACCGACATTTGCTTAGGACTCTGGGCTTCCAGCGCGCCGTGCTGGTCCAACCTAGCGTCTACGGCACAGATAATCGCCGCATGCTCGATACCTTGGCGGCGCAAGCCCCAGGGGATGACATCGAATGGCGCGGCGTTGCCGTTGTCGACCCATCAATAACCGATGGAGAGCTGGATCGCATGAATCGGCTCGGCATCAAGGGCATCCGCATCAACTTGGTATTCCCTGGTGGTATTAGCTTCAAGGCTGTCGAGGCCTTGGCGCAGCGCGTCCACGACTTCGGTTGGCACGTGCAGTTCCTCGTCGATGTATCTCGCTTCGAGGACCTCGAGCGGAAACTGACGGGCCTCCCTACGGCAGTGGTGGTTGATCACATTGGCCACTTGCCGGCCCACTTGGGAACTTGGGACGCAGGTTTCAAGGCGCTTAGAAATATGGTTGCCTCGGGCAAGGCTTGGGTTAAATTAACCGGGCCCAATAGAATTTCATCTTACGCCCAAGCCCCTTTCCTTGACGTCGATCCGATGCTCCGTGCCTTGGTTGACGCCAATAGTGAGCGTTGCCTGTTTGGAACGGACTGGCCCCACGTACAGTTACCGACGCCAATTCCAAATGATGGTGACCTCGTCGATGAATTCTTGCGACTCGTGGAGTCACCATCACTGCGTCGGCGCATATTAGTAGAGAATCCCGCGTTGCTATACGGATTTGACCATAACTCTTAATCAGCCGTCAGTCTGTCAAGACTAACGCAAAAGTTGCACTGGGCTTGCAGATCGCGACCAAGGCTGCGTTTAAGGTGAAGACGGACGGCCAATTATCGTTGGCCAACGAACCAATGTCCAAGATTTTATAGAAAGAATAGGGATTTGGATTTGGTGGTCTTTGGGTTATGGGGTATATAAAAAAATAATGTTCTGTTTGTTGTTTTTTGATGTTCTTATTTGCAATAATTGATTGCGTGACATGTGTCGCCCAAATAATAAGAAGAATAGCATGAATGCAGAGACTCAAAGAGCCTACATCAGTTTGGCCAGTAACTTCTATGCGACTCGAATGCAGGGCGTTGAGCTTGATGAACTCAATATTATTGGTGCTTTGCTACGAGCTGCCCCCGATTACCGTCCGGATTATTACCGGCGCTTACGTAACGCTTTGGCGTTTGATCAAAAGCATCGAGGCAATTTCTGGGCTGCCCAAGAAATCAATCGGACGCTCAATCCGGTGACTGTGTTAAATCTGCCGCGAAAGAAAAAGCAGCGACGTCCGCAGAAGCTTTCTACCGCTGATTTCGAGACGTGGCTACGGTGTCTGGCTGAACGAGATATGCCTGTCGAAGCGGGAGCTTTAATGGTGATATCTCTTACCGGAGCGCGACCATGCGAGCTTAACGGAATTTCCATCGATGGCCGGCGCATCCATATATCCGGTGCAAAGCTTAGCCACAACGGTTTACGCGGCGCTAGCCGAACGCTTGAGGCTGACGATGGCGTCTGTAAAATCTTGAGAAACGCTCTCGCTGCTTTTAAATGTCAGCCCCGCAGTATGGATTCAATACGCGTTGCACTTAATCAAGTGGCCACTGAGCTATTCGGTAGAAGAAAAGTGCCGAGCATGTACACGCTTCGTCATCAATTTGGAGCGAATCTGAAAGCCTCAGGTTTTTCTGAGATTGAGATGGCATACGTCATGGGGCACCAAGCTACCGATTCGATTAGCCGGTACGGAGATAAAAGACTTGGTCGAGCAGAAGCGGTTAAGGTTAAGCCCGCAAGTGATGCTGATCTATCCAAGGTGAGAAAAACGGTGCCTGCGCGAGTGCGTGGGGTCGCTCTAGCTCTCAGTGATAAGCGAGACTTGGGCCGTAGGTCTGAGGTCGCTGATGGCTGAGGTGATGCGATTCGTCTATTGGTTTGGTCATTTGTAAGCGGACAACCCGGCTAAAGCCCTCTAGCGCTCATGCAGCTCCAGAGCAGCCCGCGACCGCTGTGTTATCTCATCTCGCAGTCCCAGTGGCTTATGAACCTGAATAGCTCCTGCGTGAGACAGCACCCACCACTTCAGCTCCCAGCTGTCATTCACCGTAGCGGTCAGTTTTGAGCCGTCATCCTCTGCAACCAGCAGCATGTCATGCGAAATGGGGGCCTCTTGCAGAAGGCGGGCAAGGCCCTCGCTAACCCAGGCTTCAAGCTGAATCTTCTCGTGTGTACCAAACTGCATAGCGCCGCTATCGACATAGTCCTGCAGATTAAACCCATCGGGTTTGCAGCAGGCACTTGCGAGCAGGCGCGCATCTTCGAAGCGATGAACAACGAATTGGCGGATGTCATCGAATGGCTCGGCGGTCGCAATCAGGTACGTGGTGTGTGCACGCTGTACTAGGCCCAATGGGTTGAGGGTGAAGTTGTGAAACTGATTCTTGTGGGCTGAGTAGTAGCGGCAGCTGAGCTGGGTGTCGTTCATCAATGCTTGCTGAATAATTTCCAAGAGATCGGCTTTGATTTCGGGAGGAGTCTGGGAGAGTTCTGGCTGTACGCTTGCCACCTTGTCCAGCCAACGAGCTGAAGGATTTTCTTCGCTCATGGCTTCCAGCTTTTGCCGGGCCAGGTTGAAGCGCGACTCTAATGTTTTAAGCATAAAGGCCGGAATCAATGGCCTGATACTGTCTTCCACCAGTCGCAAGGTAAGAGCTTCGCTAAGTGAAATACCAGGAAGCTCGGCACTTTTGCCGGGCATCCAGTGCCAGCCGTAGGGCATGCCTTTGTTGTTGCACTGCAGTGGGAAAAGCCTGGAAAGCTCGACGAGGTCACGTTCGATGGTGCGTTTGGTCGTCGGGTGCCCTGCGTCACAGAGTAGGCTTTGCAACTCAAGCGTTGTGATCCCCGGACCCTTGGGCGGCAGCAGTTTGAGTAGCTCCCATTGGCGGGTTAGTGTGCTGCGACTGGTGGCTGATGGCACGGCGTTCATCCCTAAAATCGGCTGCATGCATGCAAGCATGATGATGTGCCCAATCGCTTCAATCAACGTTGGGGCGGCTGTGCCAAACAAAAACATCGCGATCTGGAGGGGTGTCACTGCGCAGCAAATCAGCCAGCTCCGATTTAGGTTGCGGCATCTTCTGCGGCTGTGAATCCGAGAGGAACTGCTGGCCGGCCCCTAGGAAAATTTCGGTTGAGGTCGTCAGCATCAAGCTGATGTCGTTTTGGTTTTCATCGTTTTCGCCCAGCTCCCCGCTAAAAAACGCTTCACCAAATGCGCTGCAGATTTGCGCAGGTGTCGCCTCCAGCTCTTTTAAAATTTGATATCTCTTCCCCAGCAACCGCTCTGCAGCGCCTTCGAAATCATCGGCGCTATAGGCTTGGAATGTTCCCGCAGTTGCATCAACCATTTCGCACTCCTGTTTTCCGTTTAACCGATCTGTTTTGTTGGGTGTTTGAAGATGACCTTGGGGCTACGTTCTACCACTCAGCAAAACCAATCGCTCTCATGGCCGTGGCGGTTTTTAAGCTGCTTTCGGCCAGCAACGCATCAACGACCTGGTTGGCATCGGTAAATGGTTGGAAGCGTGCCCGCCGTGCGACCAGTGCAAAGTCACCTGGAGTCAGGCAGCTTTGCCGAAGCAGTCGGGCGAGCTTAAGGCTATCTGGTTTTTTCAGCCCCATTTGTCGCAGGTACTGCCGAAGCAGGTTGGTGATCTGTTCTGCGCCGAGGTAGTCAAAATTGATTTTCAAGTCGAAGCGTCTCAGTGAAGCTTCGTCGAGGTTTTCCATAAGGTTCGTGGATGCAATGAACAGTCCGCGGTAGCTCTCCATTTGCGTAAGCATTTCGTTCACTGCACTTACTTCCCAGCTATAGCGTGCGGATTCCACACCATCCGGCCACCCAGTCCACGCTCATCTGGCCAGGCATTCCACGGCCATCTGGCCACCTGTTCCACGGCCATCCGGCCGGGCAGTCGGAGCGCAGCGACGCAGGGGTTGCATTGTTAGTCTGAGGTGCCCGGTGTCGTCAATTTCTTCGTCTGTTTGCGCATCGATTCGCCCTTGAGGTTGATCCGATAAGCGTTGTGCACCAGGCGGTCGAGGATGGCATCGGCCAGGGTCGGATCGCCGATCAGTTCGTGCCAGTTGTCCACGGGCATTTGGCTGGTCACGAGGGTCGAGCGCTGGCCGTAGCGGTCGTCCAGTAGCTCCAGCATGTCACGGCGCTGTTCAACGGTGAACGGGGCCAGACCCCAGTCATCAAGGATCAGCAGGTCGGTCTTGGCATAGCCGCTCATCAGCTTGGCGAAGCGCCCGTCGCCGTGGGCTAGGCCCAACTCTTCCAGCAGGCGTGGCAAGCGCAGGTAACGCACGCTGTAACCCTCTCGGCAGGCCTGGTGGGCCAGGGCGCAGGCCAGCCAGGTTTTACCCACGCCGGTGGGGCCGCCGATGATCAGGTTGAGGCCGTCGCGTAGCCACTGGCCGCCGCTCAGTTGCAGGATCAGCGCCTTATCCAGCCCGCGCGGGCTGCGGTAGTCGATGTCTTCGAGGCAGGCGTTGTGCTTGAGCCGGGCCTGGCGCAGGCGGCTGCTGAGGCGCTTGTCGTCGCGTTCGGTCAGTTCGCGGTCGACCAACAGGCCGAGGCGTTCCTCGAAGCTCAGGCTGTTGATGTCGGGGGTTTTCAGTTGCTCGGCGAGTGCCTTGAGCATGCCGGTCAGGCGCAGGGTCTGGAGCTTGTCCAGGGTCGGATGGGGCAGCATGGTGGGATTCCTTGGGGTCAGTGGTAGTAGGCGGGGCCGCGCAGGTTGGCGTGGTCGTCCGGCAGCAGGGGCAGGTTGGCTTGAGCCAACGGCAGGTTTTCCAGCCCCTGGCGCAGGATCGATTCGAGGCTCTTGTAGCTGCACGCGCCGAGGCTGAGGGCGCGACGGCAGGCCAACTCCAAGCGCACTTCGCCATGGGTCTTGCCCAGGCGCAGGATGCCCAGGCAGGCCCGGTAGCCCTGCTGCGGATGGATGCGCCGTTCGAGGATGTGCCGGATCACGCCGGCCGTGTTCGGCCCGGTCTGCTCGGCCCAGCGGATCAGCCGCTGCGGCGTCCACTCGGCATGCTCGCGATGGCTCTTGGGCATGTGCTCGGCCTGCGTGCTGTGCCTGCCCTTGTGCATTGAGCGAAGGTGACTGGCCACCCGCTGATTGGCGTGGAAGCACTCCACCGTGCGCGCTGTCAGGCGTACTTCCAGTTGTTTCTTCACCAGTTGGTACGGCACCGAGTAGTAGTGCCCATCGACCTCGACGTGGTAGTCGATGTGCACCCGCGCCTTCTTCCACTCGGCGTAGACGTAGGGTTGCTCCGGCAGGGGGCGCAGCGCCGGACGATCCAGAGCTTCGAAGGCCGACTGCCGGGAGCCCGGCAGCTTGCGAAACGGTCGTCGGTTGAGCCGCTCCAGCAATAAGGCGATGGCGCTGTTGAGTTCATCCAGGGAGAAGAACTGCCGATTCCTCAGCGCGGCGAGGATCCAGCGCTCGACCACCTGCACGCCGACCTCGGCCTTGGCCTTGTCGCGCGGTTTACGCGCCCGCGCCGGCACCACCGCCACGCCATAGTGCTCGGCCAGATCGCGGTAGCTCGGGTTGATGTCCGGCTCGTAGCGATGGCTCTTACTCACCGCGCTGCGCAGGTTGTCCGGCACCACGATCTCCGGCACGCCGCCGAGGAAGGCAAAGCAGCGGGTATGCGAGCCCAGCCAGTCCGGCAGCTGCTGCGACCAGGTGGCTTCGGCGAAGGTGTAGCTGGACGCACCGAGCACCGCGACGAACACCTGCGCCTGGCGGATCTCGCCGCTGTGGCGGTCGATCACCGGCACCGTCTGCCCGGCGTAGTCGACGAACAACTTCTCGCCGACGCGGTGCTCCTGGCGCATCACCACGTCCAGCTTGCCCTGCCAGGCCCGGTAGTGCTCGCAGAACCAGCTGTACTGAAAGCCTTTCGGCTGGCTCAGGCGATACTCCTGCCAGAGCAGCGCCAAGGTCACGCCCGGCCGGCGTAGCTCGGCATGCACCCAAGACCAATCAGGCAGTGGCCGCTGCTCGCTGGGCACTGCCGGCGCCGGTGGGAACAGCTGCTGTTCCAGCTCGGAATCGGACAACGAACAGGGCCAACTGAGGCCGCTGGCGGCAAAGCGGTTGAGGTAATCGCCGACGGTGACACGACCGATCTGCACGCTGACCGCAATCTGGCGAGCCGATAGCCCGACCTCGAACTTGAGACGAAGTACTTCGCGAATCTTACGCATGGATAAACGCTCCACGACGACCTCTCTGCTTCGAAAAAGAGGTCGATGGTAGTGAAGAAATCCTGCGTAGCTGCCTACCCGGTTGGGTGGCCGGATGGCCGTGGAATCAGTGGTCGGATACGCGTGGAATGGGTGGCCGGATCACCGTGGAATCGGTGGTCAGATGCTCATGGAATGGGTGGCCAGATGACCGTGGAATCCGCACTATAGCGTGCCTTTCGGCGGTCTTGCAGGAAGCTATCAACCTCATCTAGGAGCAATACAGCACCATCATCGTTGGCCTGCTCAAATGCTCGGGCGAAGTTCTGCTCGGTCATGCCGACGTAAGGCGAGATGAGGTCGGATGCCCGACGAGTCAGAAGCGGCTTACCGAGTTGAATCGCCAACCAATGAACAAACGCAGTCTTACCTGTGCCCGGTGGGCCATAAAAGCACAGGCGCGCCTCACCATGGTTGCGCAACCCGGTAAGCAGTTGGTCGAGAGGCATGTTGGTATTGGCCAAGTTTGGGCTGTAGAACTCAGGCAATGCCTGCATACGATTCTGCCCTAGGCGCGCAAACCCTTGAGCTTGCAGTGTGGCGTTGACCAGAAATTCGACTGTCGTGTCCAAGGTCGCAGATGCGTCTTGACCTTGGCCGTTTGCAACGTCCATGGCCCGCGTGATGATGGCGGGCATCAGCTGTTCGTGATCAGCGAGCTTTTCGACTAGCGACTGAGTCAGGCGGTTGTCACTGGCGCTGCGGATAATGCCTTCACGCTGAAGCCGAGGTGGATTTTCCAACTTGAGCACAAGGTCGAAACGCCGGATGTAGGCATTATCCAAGGCCCTGATGTTGTTGGTCAGCCAGAAGCAGGGGATTGGATTCTCCTCAAGCATTCGGTTAATCCAGCCTTTTTGCCGTTCTTGGCCTCCCATAAACATTTCCAACTCATTGCTGCCACTGAATAGGTCCTCGATCTCATCAAGTACCAGCAACGTTTTCTGCTGGCTGAGTACGCACATGGCCGACCTTAAGGCGCATAGGCGTCCGCGCCGATCAATCGGATCACCACTGTTATCGGTGCAGGCAATTTCAAATAGTTCAGCTTGTAGCTCGCTCGCAAGCAGGCGTGTGAGCTGGCTCTTGCCGGTACCGGGCGGGCCGTAGATAAGGATGTTAGCCCCGACTTTTTTCGCGTCGAATGCGTGCTGCAGATAGGGACGGGTAATGTTGAGTGGGGTGTCAAGGTGAATAAAATCTTTGGCTTCCAGCTCGCTTTCGGGGGCAGGGCGAAATGCACTTTGGAACAGCCCAATAGCGCTACCTTGGTGATGACGAACGGAGAACAGTAGATCCTTGTTGTTAAAGTCCAACAGGTCCGACATGTGATTGCGCACGCCGCTGCGCAGGTTCGCCTCAAGCAACCCTGACTGCACCAGGCGGCCTTCTGCTGAAAGACGTAAGCGCAGCTCATTCTGCGGGATGTCCAACAATGTGCTCAGCACTCGGATAAGGCGGTTAAAGCCGATGTGACCGAGTTCATTGCAACAGTCATCCAGCAGGGTGTCTGTATTCATCACCGAGCAGAAACTGATCAGCTTTTGCTCGATTTCATCCAGGCCAATCAGCTGTGCAAGTTTTGTCAGATTCGCCTGAAGGTTGTCTGGTAGTTCAGGGGAAGGAAACGCTTTGTCGAAGAGCTTGCGCTCTTTGCGCAGCTCAGCCAGTGATCGCTCCTGAAAGCTGGATTTTCTGGCGAGGTTCGAGTGTCTAGCTCTACCAGGTAGAATCCCGGGGAAAGGGGAGTCGTCCTCATCTTCTTCACCACTCTCAGCAGCGTCTACCAGCCAGTAGATCCCAAGCTCGCGAGCGACATCGTCATCACTGAAGCAACCGTGATTGATGAAATCCCGATGGCCGCCGCAATCAATCATCAGCTTAAACATCCACCTCAGAGCAAGCGGGCATGTGTCCTGGTTATGTGGGCCAGATTTGCGAGCGGCTTTCGGCATCTTAAGTCCCTCCAGAGAGTGTGGAGGCATTGTGAGTGAGGGGTGCGACTTAATGTGTCGCATGCTTTGCGCGCAGGGCTTGCTGGCTTGCGATGACTTTAAGCTTCTAACTCTCCCAAGAGCATCAACGCTGGAAGAGGGTGCGAGTGGAAGGTGGCAGCTAATTTCAGGTTGTCTAAATGCTCATTGATTTTCTCTAGTGCGCCACCCAGCTCTGAGTACATCTGCAGGGATAATTCGTCACCCGCAAAAAGCGCGGCGAAACATTGGTTGAAACGGAAGCGCTGTAGTTGTGCCCATGGCACTTGCCGACAATCCTCGTAAGGGATGATTTCCAAAACTAGCTTTCGGCTTTCACAGGCTTTCAGAACGCTGAGCAGGTCCGTAATGTCGATGCAGGCTAGGCCCGCATGCATCAAGGTTGCGCGAATCATGGCAATAGCTTGCTCTGCCCACAGCATGAATTCAGACGGACTAAGTTGACTGGTGCATATGATCTGATAGCTATTATCTGGCAGCGTGCGCGATGTGTTGGCATTGTCGAAATAAAGCGTCGCAAGCGCGCCATTCGCTGGCCGGCAGTAACCCAGCGGTGCACTAATGACAAAGTTTAAGTCACTTTCGCCTAGGCAAGGCACTGGGTAATCCGGGGAGAAGCTCGTCTGCATGGCCTCTGTAAATGTACAGAACTCCATAACGCTTAAGCGTGTCCAGTACAGCGGGTGTTCGGTCTCTGCTTGCGACATCCCATGGCCTCACTCTGCTGATTTGAGGCGAATGATTTTGCGGCCTACGGCCAAGCTGACCAACCAGCTGATAAGTTGGGCGTAGTTGATATCCTCCAGCGCCGAGATTTGCTTACGCGCCTCTTCCAGACTGGCGAGCATTGCGCGCATGGCGTGAGCATCCAGCGTGTGAGTCAGCCCCGCTCTGGAGATCAGCGTGACGGGTTCAAGCAAGGCATCAAATGCATCTTGCTGGATCAGCAGGCGCGACAGATTGCTCAGTTGCTCTTGCAGATGCTCCGGTGGTTCAGAAGGGCTTAGAAAGCCGGCCAGGCTGATAATTCGACGACCCAGGCGCTTGGTGTTCGAGGTTTCCTGCAGAAGAGATTCGAGGTTTTCCTTTATGAGGCGATCCATGGTGCATCCCCTAAATACAATGAGCACCAATGGTGAATTATGCTTGCGACGAAATGCGTCGTGAGCGCAGCTTTTCGTCATTGATATGTGGGGCATCGAGGGCCCCTATGGTAACTGGCATGAACTCATTCGCCGGTTTGCCAGTGAGTGGATTGAGCGTAATCCAGATCAGGAGCCTGCAACATTATGGTCGGTAGTCAGGGACTGTGACATTTTTGACAACGGTAAGTCCTGCTACATGACATCCAGCGCCAAACTGTCAAAAGTGTTTTTTGAACACTTGGCCGTGTTCATGGCAAAGCATTGTGGGCTCCATGTCAAAGTATTGGATGAGGTCTATGACATGCCGTTTGGCGACGTCAAAGGGTGGAGAGCCTACCTGCATTTTGAGTAGGCCAAATTGTGGGAGCCGGATGATGAAGGCGGTTGGTGCGTGGTCACGTTTTAGGCTCAAGACCTGAGGTTTAGCATGAAAGGGGCTTGGTCATCCAGCCCCCTCCGCGCGATTATTTGCGCAGTACGCTATCTCGGAAGCGCTGGCTTACGCTGGGTATTTCAAGAAGTACCTCGTCGTCAGTGAAAACTTCAAGGCTGTGATCTTCCATCCGTTCGCTGGTGTGGCCCTTGATCCAAAACTTACGAGTGTCAGCATTAAAGACATAGCCAGCGTTGTATTCATTACCTGCCAAACGATCAGGTATGGCATTCCCCCTGCGGCTTAAACCCGTGATTGTGATCGTCAGGTGCGCCATCTGGTCCATTTCGGGGCAAACCAAGTCATGAAGGTCTGGCCAGTATTCAATGTCACCTTCTGATGCGCGCCACCCACGTACCTCATTCACCTCATCAAGGCTGTTGTAGGGGTGGGAATGAAAGGTGCCGATCAGTTCAAGTTGAGGCCAGTACTCAGCAAAAAACTCTCGCTTATTGCTAATTGATTCAGCGGAGGGGCGTACCCAGTCGGTATGGCGAAGTGCAGAGGTTTCCACCGTAGCGGTTACTGCCACCAACCGAGGTGGAACGCCGTTCTCGCGCGCAGGTAGTGCATAGCCCCAGAGCAGTCCAAAAGTCTCAAGATTGGTTTTGCCTGGACCCTTGGCATGCGTGCGATGTTCCATTTCATAGGCTTCAATCGCAGATGTTAAAAGCTGAGGAACAACATGATCTTCAATGATTATCTGGGTGCGCATACCAATTCAGCTCCTTGATTTTGAGGGCAAAGGATAGGTCAGGCGTCCTGCGAAGGCATCAGCGCCATCGTAAATTTTTCTCTAGACGATTCAGTAAAACACACAGATCGCACTTCCGTTTCGGAGGCCTGGATTGCCACCGAGAGGAGCTTCATACGAGTCTGCACCGACTCGTCTACGGTCACGCTCGTTTGCTCGTAGCGGTGCTCTCCGGATAGCAACCGCTCATGCTTTCGCGGGGCTTGTCTAATGGGCCCGCGTATTTACCTCTCTTCTGTCGCGCTAGTTACGGTAGTGCCTCTGGACTGGCCCGGAGGAAGTCGAGCAGAAGCCTCTCAGTTTCATATATTCTCGAGTAGGCGACCCAGCGCCCTAGCGCGCTTAAGGAGCTTCTGGCCGGTCGGGGTACGGCATTCCGTACCTAGGCGGCGGCCAGGCAGGTCGTCTGCCGTCCAACGGGTACCGGTGACGAAGTGCCGGAGAACGGGGCTCTCGGCGGGTGCGGTATGTCAAAATGCCATTCTTGAAAGTGTTGGTCCGGGTATTCGAAGTGGCAGGGCAATGGGATTGACGGTCAAGGTGATGTCGCGGGGCAGGGTGATCGATCGCATTGCCAGCTCCGTACGAATGGAATCGGGTAGTCCGGTCGTTTCCTATCGGGAGCGCCTGTGGCCGGTCGTGGACGGCTGCATCGATTTGGACGAGGGTCATTCCGGGCATGATGCGCACCGGCACGAATGGGCGCAGCTTGTGGAGCGTCTTCTGCCGCAGCCGCTTCCCGAGCGGATCGAACACTGCAATGCTCTGCTGGAAACGCGCTTCAGGGCATCCCTGCCCCGGGGCGTCGTGCAGGCAATCTGCTCCCTGGCATCGTTGCGCCTCGAACGGCAGGCGCGGGAGCTGCTGGTCGACTTTCTAAGCGAGAAGCACGACTCGACGCGCCTGCGCAGGCTTCTCCAGCTTCAGCTGCTTTTCATGGAGCGTACCGGCAGGCCCGAGAAGCCTGCGGTCCCTTCGGCAGCTTCCATCCCGGACGCGGCTGCGAAAGCTCCGCCGGAGGATTCCGACTGGCTATGGGCGGCGGCCGAGGACCCGGTGAAACCGGAGGTTGACGACACGGCACTCAGACGGGCTGCGCAGCAGATGCAGGCGGACATCGGCCGCCACATCGCGCTCGAGTCGGGAGAGGCCATACCGGGCTTCGACGATACGGGCGACGCGTCATGGCCGCAGGAACCGTCCGACACCCCGGCGGCTGAGAGCGGATCGGAAAGCGAAAGAAGACTCCTGGAGAGAACCGCGAGGCTCGGCCCGGTGGCGCTGGATCTGCTGAGGTACTTTTCGGACAACCCCGGGGACCATGCGTCCCATGCACAGCAGGTGCTTGGCCACCCGCTCGCGGAAATCAACCGTCTTCTAGCCGGCAGTCTCGGCCACTACGTAAAAAGGGGCTCCGCCGGCGGATGGGAGTGTCACCCATGGACCAGCGATGTGCTCGACGCACTGGACGGAGCGCCCTCATGACATGTGCCGGAATGAGCATGCGTCATTCATTCGGGGATGCGGCCGTCAGCGCCTGCAGCAGTTCGGGCAGCGCGGTCTCGGGTTTGCGCAGCTCGCACTCCCAAACGACGATTACCCTCCAGCCGGCCCCGCGCAGCGCCGCAACGGCGTGTCGGTCCCTCGCCGCGTTGCCTTCGAGCTTGGCCGCCCAGAACTCGGGGCGGGTCTTCGGAAGGACCGCGTATCTACACCCTGCATGCCTATGCCAGAAGCAGCCGTGTACAAATATACAGGTCCTCAGCCGAGGCAGTACAATGTCCGGCTTTCCGGGAAGGTCCGTGCGATGAAGCCGGAAGCGGAATCCCTGGGCATGCAGAAACCTGCGCACCAGCATTTCGGGCTTCGTGTCCTTCCCCCGTATGGTCGCCATCATGCGCGACCTGCGGGCGGGATCAACTATGTCCATTTCGCCCCATTTCGATACAGCGTGGTTTCATGAGCCGTACTCCACCCATTCAGGTTGTAGATCTCTTTGCCGGCCCCGGGGGTCTCGGGGAGGGCTTTTCTTCGCATGGCAGCGGTGAAACCTTCGAGATCAGGGTTTCCGCCGAGATGGAGGCCTCCGCCCGGTCCACGCTGCGTCTGCGGGCATTCTACCGTCTGCTCAGGCGCGACAAGCCCGAGGCTCTGGACGACTACTACGACTTCTGCGAAACCGCGAACGCAAGTCAGCCCCATACGGCGAGGTCGCGCGATGCCTGGATGCAGGCGGATCATGAGGCCCAGCAGCTCGAGCTCGGCACGGAGGAGGGCAATGCCAGGCTCGACAGGATGCTGGAGTCGAGACTGGATGAAACCAAGCCCTGGGTTCTGATCGGGGGCCCGCCGTGTCAGGCCTATTCGATTGTTGGTCGCGCGAGAAATCGCGGCAAGCGCGACTACAGGGCGGAGGACGACCGGCGCCATTTCCTCTACCGGGAGTATCTCCGGATCATTCAGCGCAAGCGACCGGCGGTCTTCGTGATGGAGAACGTGAAGGGCATTCTTTCGTCTCGCGTGGCAGGTGAGCAGATCTTCCCCAAGATCCTAAAGGACCTGTCGGATCCGGAAGCTGCGCTGGGACTGAGCACCAGCGGGCCCAAGTATCGGATTTGTTCGCTGGTGGCGGACTACGTGTACGAGAATGGCGCCGATGCGGACAGCATCGCGCCCGAGAACTTTATCATTCGCGCTGAGGACTACGGCGTTCCGCAGGCGCGACATCGAGTGATCCTGCTTGGGGTTTCCGAAGAGTACGTCGGCGCGCTCGGCGACCATCAGCTCGAGCCGTCGGCCGGTCCATCAATCGAACAGGTAATCGGACGGCTCCCGCCGCTCAGAAGTACGCTGACGCGTCTCAAGGACTCGCCGGACGCCTGGGCTGCAGTGATCCGTGACCATCTCCGAGAGTTGCATCTCGAATGTAAATTGCGGGTATCCGAGACGCCAGAGCGGATTGGGCTCGCATCGCTGCTCGGCATACTTGCCGACACCTACTCCTCGAATTCGTTGTCCAGCGGTGCGCTTCGCGTTCTCAAGCGGGGGGATTGTGACGGCATTACCGGAACCCGTCTGGACGGCTGGCTGGGAGACGAGCGGCTGCGCTACTGGCTGAATCACGAGGCCCGTGGCCATATGAGTTCGGACTTGCGTCGCTACGTCTACGCGGCGGCGTTTGCCGAGACCTACCGGTATTCGCCGAAGGGCCATCGCGACTTCGACCTTCCCGGTCTCGAGCCTGATCACAAGAATTGGAAAAGTGGAAAGTTCAGCGACCGTTTCCGTGTCCAGCGAAAGGGTCATCCCTCGACCACGATTACGAGCCACATCGCCAAGGATGGCCACTACTTCATCCATTACGATCCCAGGCAGTGCAGAAGCCTAACGGTTCGCGAAGCCGCCAGGCTTCAGACGTTTCCGGACAACTACTTCTTCCTCGGGAACCGCACGCAGCAGTTTCATCAGGTAGGCAATGCGGTGCCGCCGCTTCTGGCGCACCAGATAGCCGACGTGGTCGCTCGCATCATCGGTGCCGGGAAGGCGCGCGCGATCGGCGCAGAATCACATGCAGACAGGGAGTCCAGCCTTGCATTCCACCTACAAGAGCCGAAGTGCGCCGCCCAGGGCTAGCGCGATGATCGAGGCGTTGCGCGGCCTCGGTTACAACACCCAGACCGCGCTCGCCGACATTATCGACAACAGCATTGCCGCCGGCGCGACGGAAGTTCGAATCGATTTCGTATGGGCCGAGCGGGATAGCCGCATCCTGTGCCTCGACAACGGTTCGGGCATGTCCGCGAGCCAGCTGGATCGCGCAATGCGACTGGGTGAGCGAAGTCCGCTCGAGGAAAGGGCGGAGAGCGATCTCGGCCGCTTCGGCCTGGGGCTCAAGACCGCATCGTTTTCCCAGTGTCGACGCCTGACGGTTGCGACGATGGGAGACGACGGACTCCAGTCGCTTCGCTGGGATCTGGATTACCTCGCAAGCAGTAGCGATGACGGCTGGCATCTGCTCGAAGGCCCCCATCCGGGCTCGGAAGGCTTTCTGGAGAGTCTTTCCGGTGGGTCGAGCGGAACGCTGGTGCTATGGGAGGATCTCGATCGCATCGTCACGCCCGGTTCGACCGTGCAGGACTTTCTCGACCTTGCGGATCGGGTTGAACAGCATCTCGGCATGGTGTTTCACCGCTTCCTGGAGGGAAGTCGACCGCGGCTGCGGATTCTTCTGAACGGGGCGCCCGTCAGGCCATGGGATCCGTTCATGACCGACCACCCCGGGAAACCGTACAACCCTCCGGTTTTCACGCATCCAAGCCGTGGCGGGATCGAGGCGGAATGCCACGTGCTGCCTCACAGGGACATGCTGACGCCTGATGCGTTCGAGCGCCTCGCCGGTCCGGAGGGGTGGACCGCACAGCAGGGCTTCTACGTCTATCGGAATGAGAGGCTTCTGGTCGCGGGCAGCTGGCTGGGGCTTGGGACCGGTCGCGCCTGGACCAAGGATGAGGCGCATCGGCTCGCCAGAATACGTCTGGACATTCCAAATTCGGCAGACGCGGACTGGAAGATCGACATTCGCAAGTCGACGGCGAGGCCGCCGGTGTATCTGCGCCAGTGGCTGACCGGTCTAGCAGAGGCGACCCGCTCCCGCGCGCGCAGGGCGTTTGCGCATCGGGGGCGGCCAACGCTGATCGGCAACAGGCAGGTCGTGGAGGCCTGGAAGGTCGAAAGGCTCGCGGGCGGAATGCGCTATCGGATCGACCCGGAGCATCCGGCCGTCAGGGCCGTACTCGACGAGGCGGGGCCGCTTCTTCCGATGGTTCGTGCCATGCTGCGCGTGATAGAGGAGTCCGTGCCGGTACAGCGCATCTGGATCGACACGGCGGAAAACCGCGACACCCCCCGTACCGGCTTTGACCAGAGTCCGCCCGACGAAGCGCGCGAGGTGCTGCTGGTCATGTACCGCAACATGATCGAGCGAAAGGGGTACTCCCCGGAAGCAGCCCGAGAGCTTCTGAGGTCGACCGAGCCGTTTCATGCCTTCCCCGCACTGATCGATGGGCTGCCAGACAGTCTGAAGGAGTAGTAAGCGATGTCCGACGACAACAAATGGAGCGTGGTGAAGTTTGTCCAGGAAATGCTCGCCGGGGTGGCGGACAAGTCGACAATCACCCCGACGCTGATTTCCGGCAAGATCGACATGGTCCTGGCGCTGATGCCGCAATGGGGCGCCGGCCTTGATCGCGCGGCGGTGACCGAGGAGCTGATCCGACGGTTCAGCATCTGGGTCGGGGACGATTCCTCGCTTGTCGATACGGCCGGTCACATTCCGTGGCTGACCCCCGAGCGAAAGGCCGACTGGCGCTACTGGCGACGGTACCGGGAGTGGCAGGAGCAGAAGCTGTCCTGGGAGATTGCCGAGAAGCTCGATCGGAGCACCGACAGCATCCTTTCGAAACTGGAGGACCCGCGCCGTGACGGCCACTGGGATCGCAGGGGCATGGTGGTTGGTCACGTCCAGTCGGGCAAGACCGGCAGCTATACCGGGCTCATCTGCAAGGCTGCCGATGCCGGCTACAAGATCATCATCGTTCTTGCAGGTCTGCACAACAACCTGAGGGCCCAGACGCAGATGCGGCTGGACGAGGGGTTTCTTGGCTACGAGAGCAGTCCGGTGGAGGGGGCAGGCAATGTCGCCATTGGGGTCGGAAAGATCGATTCCTCAGCCGCACTCCGTCCACAATACGTGACCAACCGCTCCGAGACGGGCGACTTCAACACCAGGTTCGTGAGGAATCTCGGCGTGTCTCCGGAGCAGAAGCCGTGGCTGTTCGTCGTCAAGAAGAACAAGACGGTCCTGACCCGGCTGCTGGCCTGGATTCACAAGCACGTGGCCGAGAGCAGCGACCCGGAGACCGGCCGGCCGCTCGTTACCCATCTGCCCCTTCTGATAGTCGACGACGAGGCTGACCACGCATCGGTAGATACGGGAGAGAACGTGGTCGACGAGAACGGGGTTCCGGATCTGGATCACCAGCCAACCGCCATCAACAGTCTCATTCGCCAGATTCTTCATTCCTTTTCCCGCAAGGCCTACGTCGGCTATACGGCTACGCCGTTCGCCAACATCTACATCCATGAGCATGGCGAGACGGTGAAGGAAGGCCCCGATCTGTTTCCGGCGGCTTTCATTACCAATCTCGCTGCGCCCTCGAACTATGTCGGACCGTCCCGCGTCTTCGGGCTGGCCAGCGAAGAGGGCCGTTCCGGTGCGCTCGATCTCGTTCGATGCGTAAGCGACCAGTGCTCAAAGGACGGAAAGTCCGGATGGATGCCGGTGAGCCACAAGAGCACGTATGTACCCGCGATTGACGGTTGCGACCGGATACCCGATTCGCTGCAGGAAGCCATCAACGCCTTTATCCTCTCGTGCGCCATTCGACAGCTTCGAGGGCAGGGCGGCGAGCACAGCTCGATGCTCATCCACGTCACGCGCTTCAACCTGGTTCAGCAGCACGTCCACAGGCAGGTGGGCGACTATGTACTGCATCTCAGGCAGCGGCTGAGGCGCCGGATCGACCATGAGAAGTGCCTGAGCGCCCTTCGCGACCTCTGGAACAGGGATTTCGTTTCCACTACTGCCGCCATCGCAGCGCAGAGCGGGCTGGACATTCATCACTCGGCGGACGACTGGACGGCGATCGAGGCAATCCTGGCCGATGTGCTCGAGCAGATCGATGTCCGGATGATCAACGGAACTGCCAAGGATGCGCTCGACTATGCGGACAGCCCTACGGGTCTGAAGGTAATTGCCATTGGCGGCGACAAGCTGGCACGGGGGCTTACCCTGGAGGGGCTCTGCGTGAGCTACTTCCTTCGCGCATCAAAAATGTACGACACGCTGATGCAGATGGGCCGCTGGTTTGGCTATCGGCCCGGCTACCTGGACCTGTGCCGGCTGTACACCACGGACGATCTGATGGAGTGGTTCGAGCACATCGCCGATGCAGCCGAGGAACTCAGGGCCGAGTTCGACTACATGATCGAGAGCGGATTGACGCCCCGCGACTACGGGCTGAAGGTCAAGTCGCACCCGGTGCTGATGGTGACGTCTCCGCTGAAGATGCGAACGGCCAGGACGCTATACCTTTCGTTCAGCGGCGAGGTGGTGGAAACGGTGGCCTTCTTCACGGATCGGGAGAAGGTGGAGCGCAATCTGGCAGCCTTCCGAACGCTCGAGGCCTCCCTCGGGGCGGCAGGGGCAATTCCCGACCAGGGTCGAGACGGCAGGACCGACAGCTGGAGCGGTGCCTGCTGGCTCGGCGTATCCGCGCAGCCGGTAATAGAATTCCTCCGTTCCTACGAGACCCATCCGGACTCCCGGAAGGTACGAAGCGATCTGCTGGCCGACTTCGTCGATGAAATGAGCCGTGCCGGCGAGCTCACCGAGTGGACAGTGGCGGTTGTCGGCGGCGGCGTGGAGAGGATCGAAGTCGTCGGAGGGCAGGAGGTGAGGAGGATGAAGCGACAGAACAATGCGTCCGAACCGGACAAATACTCGATCGGACGTCTGCTGTCGCCAAAGGACGAGGCACTGGATCTGGATGAGGCGAGCTGGATGGCAGCGCTCGAGCTGACTCGAAAAAACTGGAAGCCCGATCCGGGACGGTCGAGGGGACGAACGCTGCCGGATAGCCCGAGCGGGCCGTATCTGAGGCGCATCAGGGGGCTCGGTGCGGAAGGCATTCCGCCACATCCCGAACGCGGACTGCTCCTGATCTCGCTGCTGGATCCAAAAGACTCCGGAGTTGCGAACCTCGACCAGCCGGTGGTTGCCTTCGCCATCAGCTTCCCTTCCAGCAGCAAGGGCAAGTCAGTGCCCTATGTCGTCACCAACCTTCTTTGGGAGCAGCAGTATGGCGGCAGCGACTAGCAGGGAGATCGAGGCGGTCTGGCGCGCGCTGTCGGGCAACCGGTCGACACCGGGGTGGCATTCGATCGAGCTTCTCGGTACTGGCAGCTGCCGCGTCAGGGCCGCCCGGCATTCGCCCGGCAACGAGGAGGCCGTTCTCGTTGGCTTCTCGAAGACCAGAATTGCCCCGAGTGCGCAGCTTCCTCAGGGCCGCGGCTTTCGCATGGAGCGCGCGACACTGGGCGAGGCGGGAGGGACGCATCAATGGCTTTCGGTTGTTCGGCAGCCCGCCGGTAGTCTCGAGCTTTTCGCGGCGGTCGCGGCCGACATCTGTGGACTGGTCCTTTCTCTCGCAAGCCTTCCCGAGGATGTCGTGTATCAGCGGCTGCTCGGGCGTGTGCGCGGCTGGCAGGAGTTCATGCGCAGGGGGACCGAGGGGCTAGGTGCCGAAGCCGAGCTGGGACTGGTTGGGGAAATCCATGTGTTGCGGGATCTGCTTGACGAGGGAATGCCGCTCTTCACGGCCGTGGATGGCTGGAAGGGCCCTCTGGACGGACTGCACGACTTCCAGCTTGGAAGCGGGGCCATTGAAGTCAAGTCCACCCTGGCCGCCGAGGGGTTCCCAATCCGCATCGCATCACTGGATCAGCTTGACGACGCCCAGTGTTCCCCGCTGCATCTGTGTGCGTTGCGGTTCGCTCAGGATGACGCTGGTGCCTCGCTGCCCGAGCTTGTGATGCAGTTGCGCAACCGCCTGGACCCCGACCCGACAGCGCTAAGGTTGTTCGAGCGGGCGCTGGACCATGTCGGTTATCTGGACATGCATGCGGAAGGCTATACCCGACGCTTCTCCGTCATCGAGGTTCGGCTTCATCTCGTGAACGGCGATTTTCCCCGCCTGACGCCCTGCAACGTGCCGCCAGCCGTGCGACGCGCAAGCTACGATCTCGACCTCGGTCTTGTCCCGGCCGGCAAGGACAACCTTGCGGCGGTGCTGACCCAACTTGGAGCAGTCTGATGGAGCTTCTGGACTTTCTTCTCGATACGCAGGCCTCTATACGGGACGAGGTCGCAAAGGAACTCGTTCCCGGCGAGGCTCCCGTACCGGCGGAGGCCGTGTTTTCCGCCCACATCATGACCCACATGGCCGACCAGGGCATTACGTTCGAGCCCACGTCGTGCCACTACGAGGCAAGGATCGGCAACAGCAAGGTAAAGGTTAGCGGTTACTCGGTTTCCGATACGACGGATGAACGGGGCAACCCGGATAGACTGGATCTGTTTGTAAGTCTCTACCGCGGAGCCGAAACGCTTGAGCCGATCGCTGATGCGGAGGTCGGCCGGGCCGCCAGGCTCGGACTGCAGTTTCTGAAGTTCTCGGCCTCGGGAAAGCTGTCGCGGGAGCTGGACGAGACCAACGACGTCTATCCGCTTGTGGTCGAAGTTGAACGAATATTCGAGTCGCTGGACGACATTCGGATCTTCGTCATCACCGATGCCCTTGCGAAAACAAGAAGCTATGCGCCTCAGGCTGTCGAGGGAAAACAGGTCCGGCTGGAGATCATGGACCTGCAGCGGCTGTACAACCACTGGCAGCAGGGCCGGGCGCGTGACGAACTCGTGGTGAACTTCCGCGATCTGTGCGGGACGGCTCTGCCCAGCGTCTGGGTGCCCGGCGGGGAAGGGGACGAGTACGACTATGCGCTGACGGCCATACCGGGCGAGGCATTGCGTCACCTGTACGACAGGTACGGCCCACGGATACTCGAGGCCAATGTTCGTTCGTTTCTGGGAGTCAGCAGCAAGGGCGTCAACAAGGGAATTCGGGATACCCTGCGGGACTATCCGGACCGGTTCATGGCCTACAACAACGGGATCGTCGTCGTGGCGGACGCCGCTCAGCTGGATCGCGCGTCCGACGGATCCGTTGGGATTCTCTGGTTACAGGGCATGCAGATCGTCAACGGAGGCCAGACAACCGCATCCATCTACTTTGCGAAAAAGAAGAACGCCGATATCGACCTGAGCAATGTCCGCGTTCCTGCCAAGATCATCGTGCTGCGTGACGGGCAGGCCGATGACGAGGAGCTGATTGCCAACATCTCCCGATATGCCAACAGCCAGAACGTCGTAAGACAGTCCGATCTGTCCGCGAACAAGCCATTCCACCGGGAACTCGAGCGAATCTCCATGCGTACCTACTGCCCGGACGGCGTCGGGCGATGGTTCTATGAGCGATCTGCTGGCAGCTACAAGGTCATGCTCGAGAAGGAAGCGGCGACGCCGGCACAACGCCGGAAGCTCCAGGCCGCCATTCCTCCCTATCGTCGCCTTACAAAGCCGGACCTGGCCAAGTATCTGTTCGCCTGGGAACAGAAACCCCATGTGGTAAGCCTTGGCAGCCAGAAGAACTTTCAGGCATTCATGGATTCGCTTGCCGACCGGGAGCTGGCCGGCGAGAACGTGGTTCCGGATCAGGACGACTTCAAGCGGATGATTGCCAAGGCCATTCTGTTCAAGGCCGCGCACAAGGCGATTCGACCGCTTTTTCCGGCGTTCCAGGCGAACATCACCGCCTATACGGTCTCGGTACTTGCCATGAAGGCCGAAGACCGGTTCGACTTTCGGCGTGTCTGGCAGGAACAGGCGATATCCCCTCAGCTCCAGCGACAGATTGCTCATTGGGCGGTCGAGGTCAACGAAGCGCTGCACCGCGGGTCCGGCGGCAGGATGATTTCGGAGTGGGCAAAGAAGCCCGAGTGCTGGACCAGGACGAGGGATGCCGGCTACTCGCCCCTGCAGCAGGGCATACCGGAGATTCTCGGCGGCTGAACATAGGTCGGAGCAATAACGGCGGGTCTGCCGGCCTGCACCAAGACCGAGCTGTGGGGCGAGAAGAGAGGTGACAATGGAACTGAAAGGAACGCAGGACCTGTTTCGACTGGCCCCCGGAGATTGCGTATCGAAGCGCAATCTCTTCGACCTCATTCAGCATTCGAAGGTGGCGGGCTCCAGCTTCTGGAGTGGCGAGGACCTGAAAGTCGGGAACACGCCGCAGCAGGGAATCAACTGGGTTGGGGGCCTACCGGCATGTCGAGCCGTTATCCTGAAGGCGCGACCGGGGGCATACGCGGACGATGGATGGTTGGACAATGAAAAGACCGCCTACCACTATTCCTTCAAGGCCCGCGATGGCGTCATTTCACATGCCGAGAAGGCGAACGCCGTTCTGATCCATCAGCCCGTGTACCGATATCCGATCCTTCTCTTTACGGAGGCTGGGAGCTCCTGGTCATACGAAGGGGCGTTCGACGTTTCGGCTATTGACGATCGATTCGTAGTACTGGTCAGGAATCGAATGATCGTTGAATCGGACGCGAGCATTTCGGAAGAGGGAGCCGACTTCCGGGAGGGTGGGCTAAGGTATGTAACGCACCTCATGGCAGAACGGAACAGAGATATCGTCGGGCAGCTGAAGGGACGCTCCGCCTCGGAGTGCGAAATCTGCCGTCAACGCTTCGCGGCGCGCTATGGCGTCGAATGCATAGAGGCACACCACAAGGTGCCCATATCAACCTATTCCTCGGAGCACGCCGTCAGGTTCGAGGATCTCGCACTGCTCTGCCCGAACTGTCATCGCGCGGTGCACATTTACATGAAGAAATGGGATCTCGAGTACCCGGAGATTCGGGAAAGAATGGCGACCCTGCTTGCTGGATAGTCACAGGAGCAAGGTGGCCAACGCCGAGCTTCGCTAGAGAGTGGAAGCGGGGGAACTGGATCGCCAACTGTGGTGCTGCCGTTTTCCGTATAGGGTAAAGCAGCCATGCCTAGCATCGAATCTAACTAGCCATCTACCTGCGGCAAATGAAAAAGCTTTTTTGACAACAACGGCAGCCGCTTCGCGAAGGCAGTTGATCATTTTGGTCTTATTGCTTGGTCTCGCTCCACATTCGTTTCGCTTACCTGCAAACGCCCAAAATGCTCAACTGCCCCATACTTGAAGGTTTCAAGTATGGGGCGCGGGGGCATACTTGAAGGAACGCTTCGCTGCTTCAAGTATGCCCCCGCAATTTTGTTGTCAAATCATAGCCGCCAGGCGTTGCCTGGCCGAAATGGCGATTGTGCACAGACGTGAGCTGCGCCATTCGCGGGCGCTGCCGCCCCGGCCTCAATCATAAGCCCGATCACTGCGGCACACTTGTCTTACGACCGCCATGTCACATGACTCGAGTGCTGCAGTCTCGCCGTGTCACTCGTAGGGCTTGCGGCAGTTAGTGAGTGTCGATGCGCCGGGTGACCGTGCCGTGTGTCTGTCACAGTGGCGTTATGAAGCGGTGTCCGGTCTGATGCCAAAGCGCCCACGCTTCAACTGAAATTTGTGTGGCAGCAGCCGACTGTCACGGAATTCTCGTCGCAGCGGATGCAAGTTCGTGGTGGACTGTGCTCAGCGATAGGGCGTGCCAACCGTCGCCGCAAGCGATGCCCGGAGTTGCGTGAAAATTCGGTTTCTTTCCTGTTGTGTTCAGAACGAAAAAGGCCGCAGATTGGCTGCGGCCTTTTATTCATCCTGTCTCATAATCATCTCCAAGCGATGATCGTTCCCGCTCTATGCATTAGTGAAGCTGCAGCTTACTTTTCCTCCCGCGCTTTCCGCGTCCCGCTTGGCTATTGAGCAGCTTTTTAAAATGCTCCCAGCGAATCTCGTCGGTCTGGATGTTGTAAGTCAGGCCGCGTTCCATCTGCTCCAGTAATCTCAAACTCAGCGGCTTTTCCAAGTAGTGGTCTGCTGTGACCTCTGGAGCACCACCCTCATGGCCGAGCAGATAGGCAATGGTTGAAGGGGGTATACCTGACCGTTCAAGTCTCACGGCAAACGAGCGGCGGAAGCTTTTAAAATTTAGACCACCATTTACGGCTGGCGGGCAGTGCTGACCGATGTATCCTGTTCCCGTGCACGGCCCGCAGAAAAACCGACTTGGGTCGCGGGAGTACAGGTGCTTCGGATCGAAGCTCAGCTCGTTGAAAAGCAGTGCATCGTTGCCTTCGGCCTGACGCCGTTCATGATGGGACAGTTACCAGGAGGACAGCAGTGCCTGTTCTACTCGTTCAATCTGGAAGACCACGTTCCGCCCCAACACCTCTTACGCAGCATCGACCAGTGCCTGGATCTCAGCGATCTGCGTGCCTACCTGGCGGATTTCTATAGCCCCATCGGGCGCACCTCGATTGACCCGGAATTGATGGTGCGCATGCTGGTCGTCGGCTACTGCTATGGCATCCTTTCCAAACGGCGATCGTGAGAAGAGGTGCACTTAAACCTGGCCTATCGCTGGTTCTGCCGACTGGGCTTTGAGGATGAAGTACCCAATCACTGGTGATTCCGACTGCGTCGCATGGGCAAAAGGGGCACCGTGTGTGCTTCGCAATGGGAGCCCCATTAAAGCGACACTCGCCAAAAAGAATGGAATCAAGACAGCAGAGTTATGGTCAGCACTGCGGCAACGAACAAGCCCGAAATCAATTCTGAATTGTGCTCACCAGGTTGCTTTGTGGCGATGCCCAGCATCGCCTATCGGTTGGCACGAGTCTCAGCAGGTGATGGGGATGCAGGCGTATCGCTTGTGCCGGTTTCAGCACACGATGTGGCTGCAGGTCATGCGCTGCTAATTGGCGCAGGGGGTGTGCTGATTGACCAGGATGGGAACAGCATCACTTATATCACTGAAGCCGACATGCAGACAGTATCTCGGAGATGTTTTGGCGGCACCTCAGAAGCATGTAAGACGCTGGTTACCCGCAACTGGAGCATGGTATTCAGCTAGCCCATTGCTCGACTATCGCCCCAGCTCAGACAATGCAACCGCATTGACAAGGTAATGCATCCGCATTACCTTGAAGCAACTCACACGAGCCGGAGCAAGTCATGGCCAGAGCACTTGAAGTCGAATCCACCCTTACCGACCGCTATCAGACGACGGTACCAGAAACGGTTCGCCGCGCACTTCAGCTAAACAAGCGCGACAAAATCCATTACTCGATTCGCCCCAGCGGTGAGGTCGTGCTGAGCCGTGCTGAGCCCACTGAGGATGACCCGGCAATCGGCCAGTTTCTCAGCTTTCTTGCACATGACATCGCAGCGAACCCTCAGCACCTGCGAGCCATAGATTCAGATCTCGTGGCACGCATTCATTCGCTGGTCGATAGCAACGATATAGATCTGGATGCCCCGCTGTCGGCAGACGATGAATGAGCCAAGACCAAGGTAAGCCACTGGTTGCTCATGGCTGGACAGTATTTGCGCACCCCTTGTTTCTGGATCAGCTCGAAACCCTCATTCAGCAAGTTGAGCTCTCAAAACAAAAAGACCCCGTGGGTTATCGCAAGAATAATGCAGCCAAGCGGCTGGCAGCCATCACCAAGCTGGCTTTTGACGTTATCCCACAAGACCCGAGCAAGCCCGAATACCGCCAAGGTGGCACATTGGGCGAGGAACATAAGCACTGGTTCCGTGCCAAGTTTTTTCAGCAGTATCGGCTGTTCTTCCGGTACCACGGCCCAAGCAAGGTAATCATCTTGGCGTGGGTTAATGACGAAGACACCAAGCGTGCCTATGAGAGCAGCGATGACGCCTACAAGGTGTTTCGAAAAATGCTCGCAAGCGGACATCCACCTGACTCGTGGGATAAGCTGCTGAATGAAGCCACGCAGGAAAACGCACGATTAAATTCGGCCGCCACCTCGGTCAACTGAGCCCCCAACAAGCTGCCGGTTCAAATCCCTATCGAGGATTTGAACCCAGAACATCCTTCCCGCACCGCGCGGCGCCTTTAAACTGGAAATCGTTTTGGTTGCGCTCTTGACGGAAGGCTCAAGGTTCCTATATTGCTTAAGAGTGAAATCCTACAAATCAGTTTTCAGAGACCAAGTGCCTGAAACGCTGATTTGAGCTGGGTATTTTTGTCTTTGGATTCAAATCCCCCGGCTCCGAGCCCCCGCAGGAGTTCGAATCGTTACGTACGAACCCCCAGAAACCCTCACTAGCCCGCACGGCCCGATGCTAGGTCGTTGATTTTCAACAAACCGCTCTATCGGTCCGCGCTTGCGGACTGCGGACTTTCGATTGGCCGGAAATCTGGCTCGCCCAGACGGCTCTCGGTACCGACACGTTGCAAACAGTCGGTACTTCTCGATAACTACCCGACGAATCGGAACATCACAGCCAGCCCTGATGTTGCCCCTGCTTGCTGACGCAGCTTGGAAGTTCTGGCTGCAATATTGCCCCCCATCGCTGTGGAAAGTAGCTCCCTGGGCAAGTGCAATCGAGGGGGGGGATCGCTGCGTAGAGCTTGTGACCCCCATCCTGCAGCGTGACCTGATTGGGTCAAGGCCGGGTTGTCATGCAGGCAGTTTGGCTGCAAGCAGTTCGACCTTCTCGATATTGGGCGGAGAACTGAGCAAGGTCGCGGCGTTGGCCATCAAGGCCGCGGCGATCTGGCCGTTCAGATGTGCTTGGCGACCTGCCTCATCGGCAAAGGCATCGAACACACCGAACGTCGAAGGGCCAAACTTCAATGCGAACCAGGCAGTGGTGCCGGACTCTGCGTTGGCGAGTGGCAGTGCGCTGGCCAGGAAGTCGGCAAGCGCAGCCTCCTGGCCGGGTTTGGCTTCGAGGCGAACAAACAAGGCGAGCTTGGTCATGCTGTAATCCTTGGGGTAAATGGAAAAGTGGGTGAAGGGATCGACGAGACAGCACGCTAAGTCTTCATGATAGACATCTCTATAGTGTTGGCGCTGATGGAAAATTGACCCACCCTGCCGATTGAAATTTGACCCAGGGCGGATTGCTGATTTTGTTACCAGCAACTGTGGATAAGTCTACCAGCGCAGCTGCTGTTGCCCCCACTCCTTCGCTAGCCCAGTTCAGCTGTTGAAGACCTGCCACATGCAGCCATGCAGCAGGCCGTCGTCACCATGAAATCAGAACGACTCATCGTCCTCCGGTTCCTGGCCGCCCTTACGCTTTCGCTCCCGTGATTTGATCTTGGCCTGGGCCGCCAAGCTACTGTGTTGCAGGCGATAGGACTCGTTACCGGTTTCGACGATGTGGCAGTGGTGGGTCAGCCGATCCAGCAGGGCGGTGGTCATCTTGGCGTCGCCGAACACGCTCGACCATTCGGCGAAGCTCAGGTTGGTGGTGATCACCACGCTGGTGTGTTCGTACAGCTTGGACAGCAGGTGAAACAGCAACGCACCGCCAGCCTGGCTGAACGGCAGATAACCCAGTTCGTCGAGGATGACCAGATCCATGCGCAGCAGTGCCTGGGCGATCCGCCCGGCTTTGCCGTCGTGTTTTTCGCGCTCCAGCAGATTGACCAGATCGACCGTGGAGTAGAAGCGCACGCGCTTACCGTGCCGGGTGATGCCGGACACGGCCAGCGCGGTGGCTAGGTGGGTTTTACCGGTGCCTGGCCCACCGATCAGCACCACGTTCTGCGCGGTGTCGGTAAAGCTCAGATTGGCCAGCTCGCTGATCAAGCGAGCGTCGGCGCTGGAGGCGCTGAAGTCGAAGCCGGCCAGATCGCGGTGCATCGGCAGCTTGGCCATGTTCATCTGGTGGCTCACCGAGCGCATGGCGCGATCTGTGTGCTCTTGTTCCAGCAGGTGTTCGAGCAGCCACTTGGACGAGGCTGTGTTCGACTCACCCTGTGCAGTTAACTCCGCCCAGGCCGTGGCCATGCCGTGCAGGCGCAGCTCCTTGAGTTCCGCCATCAAATCACGCATGACCGACCTCCTCGGCCTGGCCACGCAGGCGGTCGTAGCGCGCCGTGTTAGCGACGGGGGCTTCCTTGAGCGACAAGTGGGTTTCGACGCTGGGTGGTGGTTCGGTCGCGGCCAGGCGCGCCACGACATTGAGGATGTGTTCGGCGCTCAGGCTGCCGCTTTCCAGTACCAGCTCAACAGCCACCAGCACCGCATCGAGCCCGGCGACCGGTACGGCAGCCAGAACTTGCGCCATGATCCGGTCACCGCCGGCATGACGCCCCAGACCGTGCTTAAGCTGACGCAGCGGCGCCGGCAGATCAGCAAAGGGCGCGCCGTTGCGCAGCGCACCGGGCTTGCGTTCGATCAGCGGGAGGTAGTGCTGCCAGTCATAGCTGACCTGGTCGCGATCCAGCAAGCGGACATGGCTGGCGATCAGCGCGTCGTCAGCCACCACCTCGATTCGCGTCGGATACAAACGGCTGCTGACCCACTTACCCGCGTACTCACACGGCACCGAGTAGCGGTTGCGCCCGACGCTGACCAGACAGGTGCTGGAGACCCGCGCAGGCCGCTCGACGTAACCGTCGAATGGCGCTGGCACAGGCATCAGTTCAGCGCGCTCCAACTCCAGCACTTCGGCTACACTCAGCCCGCTGTATTGAGGGTGCGTCAGCTCGTTCCAAAGCGCGCGGCAGCGCTGGCCCAGCCAGGCATTGAGTTCCTCGAAGGAGTGAAAATGACAGTCCTGGGCGTCTAGCCAGATGCGCCTACGGCTGTCTTGCACGTTCTTTTCAACGATGCCCTTTTCCCAACCAGCGGCGACGTTGCAGAAGTCCGGATCGAACAGGTAATGCGCGCACATCACCGCAAAGCGTGCATTCACCGCCCGGCCTTTGCCCTTATTGACCTTGTCGACGGCGGTCTTCATGTTGTCGTAGATGCCCCGGCGCGGCACGCCGCCCAAGGCGCCGAACGAGCGTGTATGGGCGTCAAATAACATCTCATGGCCCTGGCTCGGATACGCCACAAGCCAGAACGCACGGCTGGCACACAGCTTCAGATGTGCCACCTGCATACGCCGGTAAATGCCGCCGACCAGCAAGCCTTCCTCGCTCCAGTCAAACTGAAACGCCTCGCCAAGAGCAAAGGTCAGCGGCACAAAGGCCTGCGACGCCTTGCCCTGTCCCCCTCGCCAGGCACGGATAAACGCGGTGAGCTGGCTGTAGCCACCGTCATAACCATCGGCTTTGATTTGCGCCAACAGCGCCTTGGCACTGCGCCGCTGTTGCTTGGGGCGCAGCGAATCGGCTTTTAGCGCCTGCTCTAGCGTGGCGTGAAAAGGGCTGAGTTTGTTAAAGATCGCGCGGCGTTGGTACACCGGCTGCTTGGCCTCAGGTGCTCTGACCCACTTGCGAATCGTGTTGCGCGCCAGCCCGGTGCGCTTGGCTATCTCATGCAGCGACAGCTTGTCGCGGAAATACATCCGCCGAATTTTGCCCATCATTTCCATACTGATCACCCTGTGTTCTCCTGCTCAAAAATTGAGCAGAAGCAGTTGAACACCTGGGTCAGTTTTCAGTCGGCAGAACAGCCTCTACTGGGTCAGTTTTCGGTCAGCGGCAACAACTCGAGCCATTCAAGCCCTGGAAACTGAGCTTGGCGAATCACTGTTCCACCGCAATACCCGCCAGGTGAGCATCACTGCTTTCGGTCAGGATTACGCCAAAGATGCCAGGTCAGCTCTGGATCATTTCGATACGCTATTCCGGTCGCACAGGATGGAACCTGAGCTGTCAGGTAAGGTGGGGATTACGGCTCCACATGCTATTGGCAGGCGCTTCCTAATACCGTTTCTTCAGCCCCTGGCCGCTGCACATCCTGACCTGCAATTCGATCTCCGCTTGGAAGATCAGATGACTGATGCCGTTGAAGCGCATATCGATATTGGTATCCGGGTGGGGGTTATTCGCGACCGGCGCTACGTTGCACGTGCCTTAGCTCCCGTGCCGTTTTACGTTGTCGCGTGCCCGTCTCTCATAGGCCAAAAGACACCACCTAAATCTTTGGATGCCTTAGCTAAGCTGCCACTTTCAGTCCTGATCGACCGGAAAAATGGCCGCCCTTGGCCTTGGCTATTTGCCGACGGGCAAACGTTCGCGCCCAGGCAGCCAGCTCTTATCTGTGATGATCCAGATACGGAATTGGAAGCCACCCTGGCAGGCATGTGTTTTGGCCAAATTCCTGCCTATCTGGCTGAGCCTCATCTGCGGTCAGGAAAGCTGGTTGCCGTTTTGGCTGATCACGCTCCAGCACCATGGGATCTGTTCATATACCGCCCGCAGCAGGGTCCTGTATCGAAGCGGGTGCGATTGGTGTACGACCACCTTAAGCAGGCTTTCTCAAACCCCAAGCTATTTCCCCAGGGCCTGGGGACATAGCTTGAATACCTGCCAGCAATCGTCCGCTTTTGGCCCAGAGTGTGTAAAAACACTTTCACATCTTGTATGCCCCAGCCCACTGCGCCTGGGCGTAGTGATTTCCCGAGCATTTGCCACGATCAGCGCCGGTGGCGCGTCAGAGCGCTTATAAAGCACTGTGGTACCTCTTGGGACAGTAAAAACCGGGGCTTTTACGCCGTCATCGCCTTCAATAAGCCTTCGGTACCCATGATTTTCATCACCCGCTTCAAATTATAGGCAAGCACATTCAAGCTCATTTCTGCACTCACCCCGTTCAGCTTTCGTGAATGCTTGAATCTTAGCGGTCTCCATTGGGCATCTCGATTTGTCTGCAAAAACGGAAAGTTTAGTCCAGTGCCGAGCAACGGCGACGTGCGCTTCAATAGAGGAAAATGGTCGTTTTAGAGCTGTTGCATCAGCCTCGAACGCGGTACCGCCCGTCAGGCTTTGACCAGTTTTCCTGAACAACGCGCGTTGTATGGGAGACGAACCAAGGTAGGAGCGAAAGCGCAATCGGCGCTCCTTTGAACTGACTTGGAGAACCCAGATGAAAGCAATCGTCTACAACGGCCCGCGTGACGTCAGCGTCCAGAACGTCCCAGATGCGAAGATCGAGAGACCAACGGATGCTCTCGTTCGAGTCACATCCACGAATATTTGTGGTTCCGATCTGCACATGTACGAAGGCAGAACCACCTTCGAGACGGGTCGAGTCTTCGGTCACGAGAACCTCGGTGAGGTGGTCGAGGTAGGTGCAGGAGTTGAGCGCGTTAAGGTTGGAGACATGGTCTGCTTGCCCTTCAACATCGGCTGTGGTTTTTGTGAAAACTGCGAGAAAGGACTTACCGGCTATTGCTTGACCGCCAATCCAGGCAGCGCTGGTGCCGCCTACGGCTTTGCAGAGATGGGCGCTTATGACGGTGGCCAGGCCGAGCTGCTGCGAGTTCCCTTCGCGGACTTCAACTGTCTCGTGCTGCCTGAGGATGCGAAGGAGCGCGAGGACGACTACGTCATGCTCTCCGACATTTTCCCCACGGGATGGCACGCAACAAGGCTGGCGGGGCTGCAACCAGGCGAGTCCATTGCCATCTACGGCGCAGGCCCGGTCGGCTTGATGGCGGCGCACTCCGCGCTTATCCAAGGCGCTTCGCAGGTCTTCGTAATAGACGATCAACCAGACCGCTTGAAACTGGCTGCCCAGATGGGGGCCACGCCAATCAATTCCGTCGAGCAGAAGGCTGTCGATGAAATCCTGAATTACACCGATGGTAAAGGCACGGATCGTGGGTGCGAATGCGTGGGCTACCAGTGCTGCGACAAACATGGCCACGAGGTGAATCACCTGACCATGAACAACCTCGTCGCCTCGACCAAGGCAACCGGTGGTATCGGAGTAGTCGGGCTATTCGTTCCCCAAGATCCGGGTGCCAAGAACGAGTTAGCCAAAGAAGGGAAGATGGCTTTCGACTTCGGTTCCTTCTGGTTCAAAGGGCAGAAAATCGGCACCGGGCAAGCCAACGTCAAGGCGTACAACCGCCAGTTGGCTGAGCTAATTCATCACGGGCGTGCCGCACCCTCGCAGATCGTTTCCCATCGATTGAAGCTGGATGATGGCCCAAGTGCTTATAAGCACTTCGATGCACGAGACAAGGGGTGGACGAAGGTTGTGATGAAGCCTGCGGCTTAGTGTTTTGAGTAGCCGTCTCCTGCTCGGGGCGGCTACTCGGATGCTGTATCGTTCGAATCCATGCGAGCATCAATGATGCTCAGGCAGGATCCAAGTTTCGCCGGTCATGAAACATCGTTCTGAGCGACTCATGGCGACTTTGGAAATCTGCCAATCGCCATGCTGTTCCTAAGCTTGAGTACCGACGGCTTGTGATCCTGATGAGAGAACGAATCGAATCTGCCAACCAGCAGCATCTTGTATTAGTCAGTTAGCAATGGATCTAAGGATTATTGCTGCGTGAGCTCCAGTCGCTGCCTTATGGTGAATCATCTCTATGGTATCGCGACTGACCGCTATTGGCCCAGAGTGTGTAAAAACGCTTCGTCAAAATTGAAGTACTCGCGTCTACGTGAAATCTGGAGTTTATCGGCACGTCAGCAAATGTGGATTTCTCCCAGATGCACGATTTCTAGCTTGTGTTTGAGTACCTGCCGCACTTGAAAACGTTTTTACACAGTCTCGGCCGGTACCTGCCTAACGCGACAGGCAGATACCGGCCGGGAGTCGCCAGTAGCATCGGGCTGGAGTTGGCCACTTTCACCTGCTGATACCGTCAGCTTCTGCGCCAGTTGATCCTCGGCACCGCAACACGGACAATCCTGTACAAGAATACAGTGATCACTACCATGTCCGTCTCGTTAGCCCCTGAGCTTTACTACCTCAGCAATTTCCGTACGGCACTCGCCTGGGTGGCTGAGCGCTATGCAGATCTACTGGCGGATGAAGAACGTGCCTTTCTCGACACCTTCAATACCCTGCCCTGGCCATCCCAGGCCTTGCTGGTGCGCATGATTAGCGCAAGGGCTGTCATTTTCGTCTGAGCAAGCTCGTTTACCCGGAAATCGGCGACTGCCTGGCTGCTGCCGATCCACTGCTTGAACAGGGATGGATCACCGAGCAGGCGCTGCTCACAGCCGATGAGATTGCCGAGCTGCTGCGCAAGGATGAGGTGCTGACTCATATGCCGCTCACAGACCGCCGCGCGGCGCAGAAAAAGGCCGAGCTGCTCGAACAACTGCGCGCAATGGAGCTACCTGCCCAGACCTTCACGGACTGGTGCCCTATGTTGGATGATCAGTTACTCAGCCTGATGGTGGGCGAGTTGTGTGATCGTTTGCGCCTGATGTTCTTTGGCAATCTGGCTCAGGACTGGTCCGAGTTCGTGCTGACGGATCTGGGCATCTACCGTTACGAATCGGTGGATATAGGCCCGGAGTCACGTGGTTTTCAGTGCCGCCAGGATCTTGAGGATTACCTGCACCTGCGCCAGTTACGCGTCAGCGTTGAGCAAGGCGCAGACCTGGCGGACATTGTACCGCCGTTGCTGGCGTTCAGTTCAAGCAACCCATACCTTTGCAGCCGCCAATCGTGCCTGCTGTTTCAGATCGCCCAGCAACTGGAGAGGAGCGGTGAGCTGGAGCAGGCCCTGCTGCTTTATCAGCAAAGCGCGCATGGCGAAGCCCGCTGGCGACAGATTCGCGTACTGGAACAACTGGGGCGCGATGCCGAGGCCTATGATCAGGCCCTGGCCTTTAGCCAAACCCCAGGCAGCTATGAAGAAAGCCAGCGCCTGGAACGAGCCCTCACCCGCCTGCAGCGCAAGCTCGGCCTGCAGATGGTGAAAAAGCCCAAGGCTGCGAGCGAAACCCGCATCGACTTGGTATTGCCGGCGCCGACACATGGCAGTGTGGAGATAGCTGTGCGTGATCACCTGCAGCAGGATGATGCTCCGGTGCACTATGTGGAAAATACCCTGCTCTGCAGCCTGTTCGGCTTGCTGTGCTGGGAGGCGATCTTCGCACCGCTGCCGGGGTCATTTTTTCACCCGTTCCACAGTGGCCCGGTGGACCTGCACAGCCCGGACTTTTATGCGCGCCGCCAACACCTGTTCAAACGCTGTCTACTGCAACTTGAACAACCCGACTACAGGCAATTGGTCAAGGCCCGGTATCAGGAAAAGTTCGGCCTGCAATCACCCTTCGTCTTTTGGGGCATGCTCGATGAGGCGCGCCTGGAACTAGCCCTGCAGTGCATTCCCGCTGCACACCTGCACGCCTGTTTTACCCGCCTGCTGCGAGATCTGAAAGCCAACCGCGCCGGCATGCCCGATCTGATCCAGTTTTATCCGCAGGAACATCGCTACCGGATGATTGAGGTCAAAGGCCCCGGCGACCGCCTGCAGGACAACCAGAAACGCTGGCTCAGTTTCGCGGCTGAGCACGGTATCGCCGTTGTAGTTTGCTACGTGCGCTGGGCTGAGGCATGAGCTATCGGGTAGCGGTGCGGGCACTGTGCGAGTTCACCGCCAAGGAAGGTGACCTGGATCTGCGCTTCACCCCTTCCCCCACCGCTCAGGAAGGCATGGCTGGGCACCAGACAGTGGTTGATCGGCGGGGAGACGGCTATATCGCCGAGTTACCTCTAAGTGGCAGCTACCCCGGCCTGCTGGTCAGCGGCAGGGCCGACGGGTACGATCCGCAAGAGCGGCGCCTAGAAGAGATCAAAACCCACCGTGGCGATATCAGCCGCATTCCGGCCAACCACCGGCTGCTGCATTGGGCGCAGGTCAAGGTCTACGGCTGGCTGCTCTGCCAGCAGCTTGAGCTGGAAGAGTTGGAATTGGCTGTGATGTATTTCGACGTGATGAGTCACGCCGAGCATGCCTTCAGCGACCACTTCACAGCCGCTGAACTGGAAGACTTCTTCAATCAGCAGTGCCAATTGTTTCTGAGCTGGGCTGAACAGGAAGAAGCACACCGCATCAAGCGTGACGAGCATCTGCAGAGCATCAGTTTTCCCTACCACTCAGGAAGTCCCGTCCTGAGCGGGGCGAACTACAGGATAAGAACATGCCAAACAATTCTTTCGGTGAATCCTCTTGTACCGCTGCGGCCAGCGGCCTCGTGCAGGTGCGTGGCGCGCGCGAGAACAACCTCAAAGAGGTGGACGTCTCCATCCCGCGGAATGCGCTGGTGGTGTTCTCGGGTGTCTCCGGCTCCGGGAAGTCCTCGCTGGCCTTCGGCACCATCTATGCCGAGGCGCAGCGACGCTACTTTGAGTCGGTGGCCCCCTATGCACGGCGCCTGATCGACCAGGCGGGCGTGCCGGACGTAGATGCGATCGACGGCCTGCCACCAGCGGTGGCGCTGCAGCAGCAGCGGGGGTCCAGCAATGCGCGTTCCTCCGTGGGCAGTGTGACCACCCTGTCCAGCCTGGTGCGGATGATGTATTCGCGCGCCGGCGCCTATCCCGCCAACCAGCCGATGCTGTACGCCGAGGATTTTTCGCCGAACACGCCGCAGGGGGCGTGCCCGACCTGCCACGGCTTGGGTCATGTGTACGAGGTGACCGAGGCGATCATGGTGCCCGACCCCTCCCTGAGCATCCGTGAGCGGGCGATTGCTTCCTGGCCACCCGCCTGGCAGGGCCAGAACCTGCGCGACATCCTGGTCAGCATGGGCTACGACGTTGACCGGCCGTGGAAGGACCTGCCGAAAAAGGATCGCGAGTGGATTCTGTTCACCGAGGAAACACCAACGGTGCCGGTGTACGCCGGTTTCACGCCTGCCGAAACCCGCACCGCGCTCAAACGCAAGATGGAGCCGAGCTACATGGGCACCTTCACCGGCGCCCGGCGGTATGTGTTGCACACCTTCGCCAATACCCAGAGCGCGCTGATGAGAAAGCGCGTATCCCGGTTCATGGAGGGCAAGCCGTGCCCCACCTGCCACGGCAAGAGGCTCAAGCCCGAAGCGCTGTCGGTCACCTTCGCTGGGGTGGACATCGGCGCGTTTATGCAGATGCCGCTGGACCACTTGGCGGCATTGCTCGAACCCATCGCACAGGGCGATTTCCGCGCCCATGCAGCGGGTGCGGCTACGGACAAGGAAGCGACCCGGCGTGAGCGTGCCGAACGCGCTGCCACCGGCCGTGCGGTCCATGCGGTATCGCCCGACGTGCGCCGTACCTCCGCGCTGTCGGAAGAAAAGCGCCTCGCCGCACAGCGCCTGGCTGGAGGCGTGATGGCGCGCCTGCGCCAACTGCGCGGGCTAGGCCTGGGCTACCTGACGCTGGACCGGGCCACGCCGACGCTTTCGGCCGGCGAGTTGCAACGCTTGCGGTTGGCCACGCAATTAAGTTCCCTGCTGTTCGGCGTCGTGTACGTACTCGACGAACCCTCGGTGGGCCTGCATCCCTCCGACAGCCAGGCCCTGTACGATGCACTCGACCGGCTGCGCGACGCGGGCAACTCGGTGTTTGTGGTGGAGCACGACCTGGACCTGATGCGCCGCGCGCAATGGCTCGTGGATGTCGGGCCGGATGCCGGGGAGCGTGGCGGCCGCGTGCTCTACAGCGGCGAGCCGGATGGCCTGCGCAAGATTGCCGAATCGCGTACTGCACGTTACCTGTTCGACGAAATTCCCGCACCCGGAAGCCGAGCACGCGAAGCGACCGGCTGGTTGGAGCTGCAGGGCATCCACCGCCATAACCTGCATGGCGTGGATGCGCGCATTCCGCTGGGCGTGCTGACAGCCGTTACCGGCATCTCTGGCTCCGGCAAATCCAGCCTCGTCGCGCAGGCCCTGCCGGAATTGGTGCTGCTGCACCTGGGCCACGAGCCTGAAGTCGATGCCGCCGAAAGCGCCACCAGCGAAGGGCCGGCAGTGGTCGAAGCGACCGGCGGCCATCTGGCGGGCGACGTGGACGCCATACAGCGCCTGGTGCAGGTGGACCAGAAGCCGATCGGGCGCACGCCGCGGTCGAACCTGGCTACCTACACGGGTCTGTTCGACCATGTGCGCAAGCTGTTCGCCGCCACGCCCGATGCTCGACGCCGCCGCTATGATGCCGGACGGTTCTCGTTCAACGTCGCCAAGGGGCGCTGCGAGACTTGCGAGGGCGAGGGTTTCGTTAGCGTGGAACTGCTGTTCATGCCCAGCGTGTACGCGCCGTGCCCGACCTGCCATGGCGCGCGCTACAACGAGGCCACGCTGAAGGTGCAGTGGAACGGGCGCAACATCGCCGAGGTGCTGCAGATGACCGTGGACGATGCCAGCGAATTCTTCGCGGGTGAAGACGCGGTGGCAAGGCCCCTGCAACTGCTGCGCGACATCGGACTGGGCTATCTGCGCCTGGGGCAACCGGCCACTGAGCTTTCCGGTGGCGAGGCGCAGCGCATCAAGCTGGCGACCGAGCTTCAGCGCAGCCAGCGCGGCCGAAGCCTGTACGTGCTCGACGAGCCGACCACCGGGCTGCACGCGTCGGATGCCGACCGGCTGCTGGTGCAGTTGCAGCGCCTGGTCGATGCCAGCAATACCGTAGTGATGATCGAGCACGACATGCGTGCGGTGGCCCAAGCCGACTGGGTGATCGACGTAGGGCCAGGCGCGGGCGCTGCCGGCGGCAGCATCGTGGTGGCGGGTTCCCCTCAGCAGGTGGCCCGAAAGTCTGGCAGCCGAACCGCTCCGTTCCTTGCACGGGAGTTGGCGCGGGTCGAGTAGCTTAGTTCGCCAAATGTTGCCAGCTTCGCGGGGCATTGATCGTCGCCACACGGTGGTGACGGTCGCTGCCCGAGTCGCGTCATCCTTCCTGAGTCAGAGCAAGATAGGGATTGTTGGGCGGTATTTCGGCGAATACCAAGGACCCATTTTCGAGGAGGTAGCTATGCAGTCGGCGGGACTTCCTCGGGCCCGTGACTTCACAGGTCCAAATGTTCAGGCCATTTGGGTGCTTGCGGTGTAGCTGCAGTTTCTCAAAGCGCTTTTGCACCCACTGCCAATCCTGTTGCTTGTCCTGCCTGGCTAGCGCATCCACCTGGGGATGTTCCTGCGCATAGCGCTGGAACACGCCGGGACTGACCAGGTAGGCGGTGTCGCTCACCGTATGCACGAGCGCCTTGGCGTCGTTGATGATGAGTCGCCGCGCGGCGACTCCCTGTTGCAGCCACGTCATGAAATGCTCCCCGGATGGTATCGCGACTATTGGAGTTGATGCAGGTCCAGGCGCAGGGGTAAGTGGCAAGGGAGACGCTGCGGCTGTGGTTGGGGCAGGAACGTCAGGCTGGGCAGGGACTTTCTCCACTGGCTCTTCACTCTTCCCCATGTCGGCCGTGCCATCCAATCCAACCATCGGCAGCATGTCCTCCATGACGTCGGGCACGGGCGGGGCCGCAGTCGGCAAGGCGGTATCGCTGCGAGGGCATTCCCAAGGGGGAGTCTCCTGACCTTCGGGTGCTGGCTGCCCCACGACCGCGGGCGGTGTGCCTGGTGCACTGCCGTTGATTTCCGCTGGCGTCGTGTCGATCGCCACCGTGCCTGCGAAAAGCGCTGGCCGCTCGCCGGATTCCCAGATCAGCGCGGGCGCGAGGCGCAACAGGGTGAACGAGTAGGACCAGCCGGTCGCACTGGTCACGGTCGCGCGCCAGACCGCCTTGCCGTCTGAGGTAGGCTGGAGCATGCCGTGGTCCTGCAGCACGTTGAAGACGGCGGTGTTGTTCGCAGGAATGCCGTCGATCCCCTGAGACAGCAGGTGCGCGCGCAGCTTGTCCGAGACAGTCTTGCTCACCAGCCACAGCCCATCCTCAGTGAGCCAGCCATCGGAGGCTTCCGGCTGATTCAGCTTCAACTGTTCCTTGAGCAGCAAGCGCAGCCCGTCCAGCAGCTTGCGTTGCAGCGCGTGCCTGGGCGCGGCCATGGCGCGCGCGGGATCGCCGCCCAGTTCCTGTGCCACAGAAGCGCGATCAGCCTGCACGACCAGTTCACCCAGCACGCCGGCGTGCTCGTACTGCCCGGCCAAGACGTAGAGCAATGGTGCCCACAGAGACGGATAGCCGCTGAGCCAGTCTAGGAGCGGACCATCGAGCAATTGGCGGTAGAGCAGCCCTGTTGCGGCGCTGTGCAACCGGTACTCGCGGTCTTCGCGGTAGCGGAAGCGGTACGACTGGTGCAGCGGGCCGTGCCAGGGATGCCACAGCGAGCCGTCTGCCAGCTCGACCAGCAGATCGACGGCCACCTTGCCGATGTCGTGCAGCAGCGCGGCGTAAGCAACGGCGGCGGTCCAGGCTTCCGACTGCGCCGCCTGGTCTTCGGGGCTGGCGCCGATGGGCAACAGATGGGACTGCCGCAGCTTGAGCGCATAGGCGACGATCTCCAACCCGTGATCCAGCATGCCGCCGGGGTAAGCGTGATGATGGCTCTCGGAAGCGGGGAATTGCTGGACCAGCTCGGCGTAGCGCTCCAGCGGCGTGCGGTACAGCGTGGCGAACTGCCGGCGCGACAGCGACGTGCGCTGCCAGATGTGTTCCAGCAGCTTCTGTCGGCGCGGTGTCGCCAGCAGCGATGCGGCCGATTCGGGCCGTAGCAGCCCTTTGGGGAGGTCGGTGGCGGGCGCTGGTGATGGTGCAGTGACCGGAGGCCGTTTTCGCTGGAACAGGGAGAGCATGTGGGTGTCCTCTGGGGGGGGCGGCCGGGATGCCTTTTCGCCTTTTCGAGGTAGGGCCTTTCCCCTTGCACCCCCATTCCCTTGCCGTTTCGGCCCTTTTGCCTTTAACCGCTTCGGTATAGCGGGAAATGGGATGCGGCTCCAGCGTCAATGGGGAACCCGCTGGAATGGAATGGTCAGCGTCCTTCAGGTCACGCTCGATGCCGTAGAGCTTGTTGATCAGGCTCAGCGCCACGTCGGCACGCCCAGTCTTGCCCTTGGGCTGCACCTTTTGGGCTTCGACGAACTTGCGTCGCGCATGCGCCCAGCAGCCCAGGCGTTCGATGCCGTCGCGTGCAGCCACGGCGTTGTAACCGGCGTAGTCGTCGGTCATCAGGTAGCCGCGGTAGCCATCGAGCAGGCGTAGCGGCACCTCCTGCGCGCGGCTGGCTGTGTAGTCGAAAAGGATCACCGGCTTGTCCGGCGGCCCACCGCTTTGCACCCACATCCAGGATTGTGCCGAGGGGTCGCGTCCCGGTTCATGCAGCACCTGCAAGCGCGTTTCGTCGCAGTGCAACACGGGGTAGTCCAGCAGCTTGTCGCGCATCAGGTTGAGCAACGGTTGCAGTTGCTCGCCACTTTGGATCACCCAACGCGCCAGGGGCTGGCGTGGGATGTCGACGCCGTGGCGGCTGCCCCCTAAAGAAGGTTGGCCGTAGAAGAGCACTTGAAGGGCTTCGCGTCCCTCTCTGGAGTGTGCTGTCTTTTGCGTGTACAGCCCCTGGTTTCAGCGTTGTCAAGTGGCAGTTTTGCTATAGGAGCGTTTTTTCCGCGCACCGCATCACTGGTAATGCTGTTCGATCACTCGAAGCTTCGGATGATCTGATCGTTATTTGGTCACATTGCTGTTTTTGACATCGGCAAAGACTGAAATCAGTCAGAAATACAAGGGTGTGCAGCCCTAGATTCTTTCTTGCAGCGCCTTGAAGAAGGCATCGATATTCTCATCGTGGCGTTTGTAGTAGGTCCAGGGGCCGATCCGCTGCGATGTCACCAATTGCGCGCGCTGTAGAGCTGCGAGATAAAGCGATGTCGTTGACTGCGAGAGGCCCGTGCGCTCTTGGATGATACTGACGCACACGCCTACCGTTTCTGGGTCGACTTCCTGCTCGGGAAAGACTGTCCTGGGATCCTTGAGCCAATTGAGGATGGCAAGGCGCGTCGGGTTCGCCAATGCTTTCAGGGCTTCGTTGACGTCAATAATCATGAATTTTTTGAGACCTGTTTTTTTCGATATCTAGATATCTTCCTGATTCGCGCATCAAATTGGAAGGCTTCGCCATGATCTCTGCGCGCCAGCCCGTCGCAATGACGGGCTGGTTTGGACTGGAATCCTATTGTCCTGTCAGGTAGGACTATCGGGCACCTGTGCGCCGAATTGCGGGACGATATGTTTGCCAAGTTCCTCGATAACCTCTGCTGCGGGGCGTTTACCATACTTGAGGTTCAGGATGACGTGATCTACACCGATTTCCTGAAGTGTATCCAGCAAGGCCCGCAGGTGGTTACGTCCCAGTCGGAATCCTAGATGGATAGGCGAGGGCGGCGTGGATGGGTGTTCGTCCAGGTCGATATACAGCGATTGCAAGAACGGCTTGTAGATAGTGCCACATTGTTTAGCCGTTTCCTGTCGCCAATCTTCCACGATGAGTTGCTGCATTTTTGGCGGACGTGGATAGTTGATCCATCCATGGCTTTCACGCGCGATCCAATCGAGCGGCTGGCGGCTGTGTCCGGTTACGAATAGCGGTATTTCCCGAGTCGTAGGTTTGGGAACGAGATCGGCCCCCAGTAACTCGCCGTGACTCCAGCGAATGGGCTCGAAGTGTGTTCGATGGGCTTGGCGTATCACATTGAGGTTTTCTTGAAAGGTCTCGCCACGCTGTTCTGGATCAACGCTGAATGCGGGAAACTCCACGGGACGATCGCCAGAGGCTACTCCCAGGAGCAAGCGACCTCCGCTCAACTGATCAATGCTCGCTGCGGCCTTTGCCGTGTGCAAGGGATTACGCAAAGTAAGGGCGATGGAGGCGGTGCCTAGTGCGATTTTTGTTGTATGGGCTGCCATGTAGCCCAGATACACCCAAGGGTCGAAAACCTGGCCGACATCGCCGAAGCTTGGGTCCCTGAGCGGCACGTCGCGAAACCAGATCGCCGAAAAACCAAGTGCCTCTGCACGTTTGGCCAGCGCGACCTGATCTAACATGCTCGGTGTATCACCTTCGAAAGCCTCCAGGGGAAAGAACAGCCCAAGGCTTAGATGACCCTGCCTGAAGGTTCGTTTGAATCCCCTATGCTCTTGGTAGGGGATCGTGCTCGGTTGGTACATGCTTAACTTCCTCGGTCAGCAAACGCAAAGCCACGCCCCTGAGTTATGGGGCGTGGCTCTGAGCGTTTAGGATTTGTAAGTCGGGTAGTCGGTGTAGCCCTTATCGGTACCGCCGTACATGCTGCTTGGATCAACTGGGTTAAGCGGCCAGTTGTTGGCGATACGAGCGGGCAGGTCGGGGTTCGCAATGAAGGGGCGGCCAAAAGCGATCAGGTCGCCCCAGCCAGCTTTTATCACGCGATTTCCTCGTTCAGCGGTGTACTTGCCGGCATAGATAATCTTGCCGCTGAAGGTCTTACGAACAGCTTCCCGGAACGTCTCAGGCAGCTCGGGTGCGTTTTCCCAATCGGCTTCGGCGAGCGACAGGTAGGCAATGCCTACTTCCTCGAGGATCTTCACTGCCTCGATGTAGGTTTGGTGAGGATCTTCTTCGACCAGGCCAAGGTAGACGCGGTCTTCGTCTGTGGTCGCGAACAGCGGGGCGAAGCGAACGCCAACGCGCTCCTTGCCGACGACACCAGCAACGGCGAGGGTGATTTCGCGCAGGAAGCGAAGACGGTTCTGCAGCGAACCGCCATATTCATCATCACGCTGGTTGGTATGCGCCGAAATGAACTGGTTTACCAGGTACCCATTCGCGCAGTGAAGCTCCACCCCGTCAAAACCTGCGTCCAAAGCATTTCGGGCTGCTTGGGCGTAGAGCTCAACCAGTTCCTTTACCTCCTTGGTGGACAGGGCTCGTGGGGTCGAAGGGTCGGCCAGTGTACCCGTGCCGGGGCCAGTTTCGATGAACACCTTGACGTTGTCCGCGCGGATGGCTGATGGCGCGACGGGCGCTTCACCACCGGGTTGCAGCGACGTGTGCGACACGCGGCCCACATGCCAAAGTTGAGCAAAGATCACCCCCCCTTCGGCGTGAACAGCGTCGGTGACCTTACGCCAGCCTTGTATCTGTTCCGGACTATGAATGCCAGGTGTCCAGGCATAACCCTGTCCTCGGGGTTCGATCTGTGTGCCCTCGGTCACCATGAAGCCAGCACCGCTGCGCTGACGGTAATATGTGGCCATTAGGTCGTTCGCAATATTGCCGGGTTGGGAGCTGCGTGAACGCGTCAGTGGCGGCAGAACGATACGGTTCTTGAGGGTGTATGGGCCCAGCTGAGTGGTTTTAAAAAGTTCTGAGTGTGTCATTTTGCTTACCTGCATATCTAAAATATTCGATTTTATAAGTCAAAAAAACATGGTTCAAGGAGGTCAGAAGAGCCCGAGCGGTGCTTCGTTGAGGCTGACGTAGATGTTCTTCTTCTGGCTGTAGGCTTCCAGCATTGACTTGTGAGTTTCCCGTCCTAGGCCAGATTTCTTATAGCCACCAAAGGGGGCATGGGCAGGGATCTCATGGTAGGTATTTACCCACATACGTCCGGTTTCCACCGCGCGTGCCACACGTAACGCCCGGTTGATGTCTTGGGTCCAGACTGCACCGGCTAGGCCGTACTCGGAGTCGTTGGCCATGGCGATGACCTCCGCTTCATCCTTGAAAGGAATGACGCACAGAACAGGGCCGAAAATTTCCTCGTAGGCGACGCGCATATCGTTGCGAACACCGACCAGAATCGTTGGCTGGATGAAGAAGCCGGCATCGTAATTGGCACCTGTGAGACGACCGCCGCCGATCAGTACCTCAGCGCCTTCCTGTTTAGCGATATCGACGTAGCCGAGGATCCGTTCCATCTGGGACTTGCTGACCTGTGCACCCATCATGGTGTCCGGGTTCAGTGGGTCACCCACACGCACAGCTTCGAACTTATGCTTGAGCTCAGCTAGGAATCGTTCGTAGATGGATTCGTGAACGAACAGCCGTGCGCCGGATTCGCAGACTTGGCCTTGGTTCCACAGGATGGCGAGGACTGCGCCTTCCACGGCCTTGTCCCAGTTCGCATCGGGGAAAACGATGTTGGCCGACTTGCCGCCCAGTTCAAGGGTGGCGGGAATGATTTTCTTCGCTGCCGCATTGGCGACGAGTTCGCCGACACGCGTCGAGCCGGTAAAGGCAAGCTTGCGCAGGTCCGGATGATCCAGTAACGCCTGCCCAACTGTGGTGCCTAAGCCTGTGACGATGTTGACCACGCCGGCTGGAAGTACCTTAGCGAAGATCTTCGCCAGTTCGAGGATGGTTACCGGGGTCAGCTCGGAAGGTTTGATGACTACGGTGTTACCCGCTGCGATGGCCGGAGCGATCTTCCAGGCGGCCATAAGCAGCGGGAAGTTCCACGGAATCACTTGGCCCACAACTCCGAGGGGTTCACTGAGAGCGATGCTGAGTGTTTGCTCATCCAGCATGACCGCCTCATCCGATTGGCTGCGGATTACGCCGGCGAAGTAGCGGAAGTGATCAATTGCCAGCGGGATGTCGACGGAGCGACTTTCACGAATGGGTTTACCTACATCAAGGGTTTCCAGAACGGCGAACCGATCGGCATCGGCTTCCAGCAGGTCGGCGATCTTCAACAACGCATTGGCGCGTTCCGCAGGTGAGGTGGTACGCCAGGTCATGAAGGCGCGCTGTGCGGCCTGCACCGCGCGGTCGACGTCGGCAGCTGTGGCGTTTGGGATGTTGGTGAGAATTTTTCCGTTGGCGGGGTTGATAATGTCGAGGGTTTCACCGTATTCGTCCGAAACCCACTGGTTGTCAATAAACAGGCCGTAGCTGCTGTCGGGAAGGTGATTCGGATGGGTATCGCTGGAATCTTTCATGGGGGGTGCCTCCTGAGGTTTCTAGCGCGGGTTACGAGTCCAGGCTATTCGCAATATTCATATATGTCAATATAACGCTATTGGTTCCGGCACGTGTGCATATTTCCACGCCCTTGCAGCTCACTTCTGGATCAGCTGGGAACGCGCCGTGCTTCGCGCCAGGGTTGCCTATGCAGCCAGCTCCCTTGAGCTTTTCATCATGGAGGCTGGCTGCATCAGGTATTGATGTTTGCGTTGATGTGCAGATGAAGTTAGAACGGCGCGTCAATATCGATGACGCTAATCAGCTTGTGATTGACGAATTCCTTGATGCCCAAGCCGATTAGCTCGCGCCCGTAGCCGGAGCGTTTGATTGCGGATTCCACGCTGACTCGGACACCCATTCCACGCACATCCGGACAGTGATTCCACGCTGACCCGGACACTCATTCCACGAGCATCCGGACACTTTTCAGGCAGGCAGACGGCTTGTATGGTCATTAGACATCCCGTTACGACAGGGTATCGAAGGCTGGCGCATTCAACCGACGTGCTTGATTGGCCCCGAATACTTCGCTATAGCATGATTATTGGTTACTAGGATGAAGCCTTCCGAAGCGGCTTGTCCGATGAGCATCCGATCAAATGGGCGCTGTGAAGGAGAGGCGAGGCCGCAGCCGTAATGGCGTGTCGGCTGGTCATGGACAGCTCCTTGTAGTCGCCGTCCAGAAGAGACCTTCTTAGTACTCCTGTATCGAACTGAAAGCTGGCTTTGCCCATCGCGTTTTGGCCGATTTCCCAGATGCTAGCGGCGCTGATGAACAGCTCATTGGCGCGATCCTCGAGCATCTCCACAGCCCCGAGTTAGCTAACCTACTTAGTCTATCCCCTCGTTGGAGGGGCAGCTGTCATGGTCAATTGCAGGCTGTAAATAATTGCGGTTTTTCCGTGACGCTGCGGTTATATGGAATTATGGCTCAGCCATAATTATTGCTGAGCCATAATTTCCATCATTTTGTGGCCCCGCCGTACAGCTCGACGCGTGACGCGCTTCGTGCGTGCACTAGATAGGCAGCTAGATGTTAGTGAGCAGATCTCAGCGTACGCAGACTTTCTCGAACCTGCCCCTCGCTACAAATTACTCAGGTCATCCGCTTTCGTTTGCAATTTAAGCAGTCGCGAGGAGTCGCGGTACCCTTCCGCGTCACAGACGCGCCTCGCTTGTGGTGATTACCAACGGTGCGAAATTTCAAAATTCGAAAAGACGACTCCGAGCCGGTTGGATCAGCCTCGCATCGTCCGTGGAGATATGTCTTGATCTCAAATAGTCATTGGCCGCGCCTAGGGTAAGTCCGATAAGGATTATCTTTCTTGCTCTTCTGGTGCGTGAGTTCTGGCAATCCTTGTCAATATATACGTATTACAAATACCGATGGTCAGTGGTTGGCTTTTTCTTTTCTAAAAGTGCTTGACGAGCAGTGGTTGGAGCTGGATTATTTTATTGCATTGGTTTCAGGTTGCTGTTTTTTGTCCAATACTGAGCGTAGTGGGGCGATGCCATAGGCTTGCATCGATGAATAAGGTACTTAGTTTAATAATGGAGGTTGATGGGGTTGCGCTGCTCGCCTTTTAGACTCAGGCCATATATTAATAGTCAGAACTGACGCTCATTGGGAAACAAGCTTTTCATACTTGGTAGGTTTGTCAAGGTAGGGACGTTTTGCCCAGATTCTGCCTCTAGACATCTATGGCTCAGATAGAGAGATGGTATGGACGATTTAAAGAAAGTATCTCATTTGTTATACGCCCCGGGTGAGGTAATGCCTGGTATCGAGATGTCGTTAGCAGAGGCGTGCGCGCGTGGTTCAGCGGCTGCGTTGCTTGACGAGGTGCCTTTCTGTGTTGTGCGTGACTGGATCTGGATCGATCTCATCGTGCCTGACGCGATACGAGAAACGTTACAGGCGGCCGGGCAACAGCCCGCGATGGTGTATGCCGGCCGCGTGTTGTACGACAGTGCCAACCGTTTCCAAGAGGGTGACTGGGTGCGTACAACACAACTGATTGAGTTTGCCGATGGGTGCATTTTCAGAACGCGCAATACGCGATATGTGCTTGCTGGCCCAGGGGCTCGCAAAAGCGCCGAGTTCACTACTGTGTTGAAGATTTTTTGATGCGTCGTCAGATATTGGCGGGCATGGACGTACCAGACAACCGACACCCCGATGTGCCTTGCGACGTCTGTGGTACCTCCATGCGAGTGCCTGGGTACGGCGAACAGTTCGGTGTGCTGCAAGCGCACTGGGGATACGGCGCGCGACATGACGGTGAGCGTTATCGCGTACGGATGTGTGAAACCTGCTTCTTCATGACCTTGGCGTACCTGCGACAGGAGCGACGCATACATCATTTGTTTGGCGACGCCCCGCAGCATGAAGACTACAAGTTTGGGCGTATTGCTCGAGACGATTATTGGTTGGACAGCTAGCCGTTAGTGGGGGGGCAACGAGTTTTGATCCGAATTTGGGTGCTGACGTGATGAGTTCAACTAAACGAAGTATCGACCAAACACGTGATGTATCTGACGCGTTGTCGCGAGCAATGGATATGTGTTTTGGTAGGGAAGTTACGGCGTATCTCACGGACGCTTATTTAATCGCAGGCTGTTGTATCGGCGTGGTTCATCGTCACGTGCGGGCGGATGTGTATGGAAGGTTCCAGGACGGTCACCGGGTTCGGACCTCAGATGTACTGAAAGCTCATGAGCAAGGCGGTTTTTGGGCGCTGTTTACCGCCACGGGCAGCTTGTACGTTATTGTGACTTTCAAAGAAGACGGGCGCCTGTCACTGGATTGGCTGTTGGCACAGAGGGCAAAAGGCATACACGCAACCCCGGTAACGATTCAGTGATCCGTTTCTCGTGTCTCTACTATAAAACTGAGCCCACGGTCCGTGCTGATGCTCGTAAGTTTATATCCTCTGAGGAAAAGAAGGGCGGGGTGTCATGCAGGTAAAGCGTTGGGGGCAGCTTGATGCGCTTCGTCAACAACTTGGAGAAAGTCGCTGGTTACTTTGCGTGGATCTGGAAGCGACTTGCGATGAATACCCTGCCGGCCTAAACGAGGCGGCCCGGAACGCTCACGTATTGAAGGTCCAGCGCGACGAGATGGAGACGATCGAAATTGGCATCGCGCTGTTGGATGTTCAGTTGGAGTACAGGATTGTCGATCATTTCGGACAGTTTGTCCGACCGCTACTTCGCCCCACGCTAACTGAGTTTTGCACGGGGCTGACCGGCATATCTCAATCTGACGTCGATACTGCAAAGCGTTTCGCGGAGGTACAAGATCAGCTTGGTGACTGGCTGAGGCCGCGAAATACAGAAGGCTGGCGCTGGTGCTCTTGGGGCGATTACGACCGAAACCAGCTGAAGGAGGACGCTTTCAGAGCAGGGGTAGATGTATTGCTGGATCCGGCGCGTCATATCAATCTAAAGAAGTGCTTTTGGAAGATTTTCGCTTGCCGTGCGCTAGGGCTGAAGTGTGCAGTGGAAAACATAGGCCTTTCCTGGGAGGGTGAGCATCACAGGGCCATCGACGATGCGCGTAATCTGGCACGGTTAGCGCAGTTACTGCTCAGCGCGAGGCAACCGACGTAGTAGGGCGGACGGCGCTGTGCCTGCTCATCAATTCTACCCCGTGGCCGCCCGGCTCGCATCGAGCCGCCATCTCACCAGTGCATACGGAACACATTTGGATAACATCATAAAGAGATTCAACATGTAGCTTGGCGTGAGGTATTGGCTGATGCACCCGAATTGCCGATACTGCTAAATGGCCAGCATGCTTGTATAGGGAGTCGAAGCGATGGCAGGGAAGCGTAAGCGCAGCAGCAAGTCTGGCGTATCTGGAGCGATGGTTCTGTGTGCCCTAGTGATTGGGGGGCTAGCTTCCGTTCCCAAGGGTGTTTGGGTTTTCTTGGGCGGAGCACTCATTGTCGGCATAGGCGGGTGGCTAGTAATAAAGGCCTTCAGCAAACCGTCAGTCATGTCTTCGGCAACAACTATGCGGCCACCTCAAGGGGGAACTCGTTCAAGTTCCTCGGACCTCGGCATAAGCACCGGCCTGACGTTTTCATTGGATGAGGTCTCGCCACTAAATGAGCCCTCTGCTCCTGCGCAAGTCTCGGCGTCGCCCCGGCAGGTTTCGGCAAAGCGAGACGACTCTGGCTTTTTTACCGTAACTTTGGAGGCCACTGAGCGGTCTTCCCACCGAATTCCGAGCGCGCCGGCGAACCTGAATAGTGCCAACGTGCGGTGGCTTTCTGCTGGCGAAAGCATCGAAGTGGCGGGCGAAAATATCCCAATTGGTCTGATCTACGTCGGCGAAGATAAAAACAGGCGCAATGGACCTTCGGAACCGTCACTGATCAACCCGAAACTGAAGGTCGCACGGGGCATCGTCGATATATCTGAGCGTCTCACCTCTTACTGGCCCAGTTACGACAGCATCTCTCCTGAGGCCCGCCGCGCATATTTGCAATGGCTATCCAGTGGTCGTAAGGCTCCGCATGCCAACATCGGCTACGTGTTCCTATTCTTCTACGGTCTTGAGCGTAGGGTTTTTGTCGACGCCAAGACGGATCAGGCTGCGGCGGGCGACATACCTATCATAATTGCCGAGGTAGAGCGGCTGCTCTCGATCTATGGCAAGAATAACTCCTTCAATAACTACGCCAGTCGCTTCGTAGACTTCCTCCGCCAAGGCCAAATACTCGCCAGGCGCTATCAAAAGGCGCCGCCGGCACCATTACCTTACGGCTACGAAATGCCTGTAGAGCTGCGTATTGGCCTGGGTCAGTTGGCGGCTGACAAGCAACCAATGCCGGCTGACTGGGCGTTGGCCTGGGTGCTGTCTGATCACAACGTCGGGAAGCGAACACCCGTAACCCGTTGTAAAGAAGCGTTCGCCCAGTTGTTCTGCATGCGCTACGAGGAACGTTATGGCGCCGGTATGGTGCTCCCTCAGAACAAGACCCGTCTGAGACTCCAATACAACACCGCTTCTGCGGGTCTACCACCCCAAGAACTGGATGGCCTATCCGGTATTCCTGACGTCACGGCGACTAGCGCAGCTCGGAAGAAGCTGCAGCAGTTGGTTGACGAATGCACGGTGCAGTTGGAGCCCTACAGTCGTTATCTCGGCCGCAACCCCGACACTCCTGATGCACTAGAAGGGCTGTTACAGTTGCCTGTAAACCTGTGGCCGCCAACAGCTCGAACAGCGCTCGCCGAGCTAAAGCAACGCATCGGCGACGGCATGGTGGTCATGAGCTTCGGTGAGCTGGCAGGACGACTGCAGTGTGCAGGTAGCCTGTCGCGAGAAAAGGTTCTGACGCTCGCCCGCGCGCTGGAGTCTTTACACATCGGTATCGAGCCGGATGTGCTGACAGGCAGCCGAACACCCAAGTCTGAGGACAATGTGGCGCTCTTTGCGACCCAGGCTGACGATGGTGATCTGCGGTCTTCGCCGGCTTATAGCGCCGCCTCTGTTACGTTGGACCTTGCTTGTGCTGTGGCTGCGGCCGATGGTGACACGTCGCCGCAGGAAATTATGCTGCTATCCCAGCATATAGACTCTTGGAGTCACCTGAGCGGTGCTCATCGGAAGCGCCTGAAGGCCCACCTGCGCCTGCAGCTTAACCAGCCACCAACCCTGCAGAGCCTGAAGAAGAAACTGGAGCCCCTGGCCGAGCCGGCGAAGAGGGTTGTGGCGGCTTTTCTCGCTCACTTGGCGCAGGTCGACGGCGAGGTTAGTCCCGCAGAGGTGAAGTTGCTGGAGCGCGTCTACAAGACCCTGCAGCTGGATCCGCAATCGCTGTACAGCGACCTTCATGTGGCCTCCAGTGGCAGCTCCGTTGGCTCATCGCAGACAACGCCTTCCATACCCGGAGCAAGTCCGTCCAAGCCCGTTGGCGGATTTGCTCTGGACCAGGAGCGCATCGCTCAGCTGCAGCGTGAAACGGAACAGGTATCTGCGCTGCTGGCTCAGGTTTTCGTTGACGACAAGCCTGCTGAGCCAGATGACGTAGTTGTGGAAGAGACTGTTGAGGATACTTCCTCCATTTGTGGCTTAGACGCCGATCACTCAGCCTTCCTGCGTGTACTCGTATCCCGTACCGAGTGGTCTCGTGACGAGTTGGGGGCCGTAGCAAGCGATATGGAACTCATGCTCGACGGAGCATTGGAGCAGATCAACGACATGGCATTTGAGCATTTCGATATGCCAGTCACCGAAGGGGAAGACCCCTTCGAAGTTAACCCTGACATTATGGACAAACTACCGCTATGAGCAGCATCAGAGCCAAGGACCGCGATGCGGTCATCCAGTCCCTGCGCGCCGGCGTCGTCCCCCGTGCAGGCCAGCACCTGATTCAAGTGGGGCGTGTCGGGGAGCTGGAAGCACTCATCCGTGATGTGGAGCGCCTCGCGGAAAGCGGTTCCGCGTTCCGCGTAGTGATCGGTGAGTATGGTGCAGGCAAGACATTCTTCCTCAACCTGGTTCGCTCTATCGCGATGGAGCGCAAGCTCGTCACCATGCATGCCGATCTGAACCCGGATCGTCGTCTCCATGCTACTGGTGGCCAGGCTCGCTCGCTGTATGCCGAATTGGCCAAGAATATGTCCACCCGGACTAAGCCTGATGGCGGCGCTCTGCAAGGAATAGTCGAGAAATTCGTGGCGCAGGCCAAAACGGAAGCCAAAGCGTCCGGCAAAGACAGTGAGGCCGTGATTCGCGAGCATCTCGACCAACTGGCAGAGATGGTCAACGGCTATGACTTTGCTGATGTAATCGCGGCCTATTGCAAAGGCTTCGAAGAGGGTAACGAGCAGCTCAAGGCTGATGCTATCCGCTGGTTGCGTGGCGAGTTCACTACCAAGACAGATGCCCGCACCGCACTGGGGGTGCGAACCATCGTCGACGATGCTTCGGTCTACGATCAGCTCAAGCTGCTTGCGCGATTCGTTCGGTTGGCCGGCTTTAGCGGGTTGATGGTATGTCTCGATGAGCTGGTGAACCTGTACAAACTTTCCAACACCCAAGCTCGTAACGCTAACTACGAGCAGATTCTTCGTATCCTCAATGACTCCCTGCAGGGCTCTGCTGAGGGGCTTGGTTTTGTGTTGGGCGGTACACCCGAATTTCTCATGGATACTCGCCGCGGCCTCTACAGCTATCCGGCGCTGCAGTCGCGTCTGGCTGAAAATAACTTCGCCAAGTCCGGGCTGGTAGATCTGTCCGGCCCTGTCATACGCCTCACTAGTCTGACACCTGAGGATTTCTACGTGCTGCTGCAGAAACTGCGTCATGTATACGCGGCAGGCGTGAACGAGCGCTATTTGCTACCCGACGAAGCATTGCCGCTGTTTATGGCCCACTGCAACCAGCGGATGGGTGAGGCCTACTTCCGTACCCCGCGGACGACCATTACCGCATTCATCAGCCTGCTAGCGGTGTTGGAGCAGAATCCTGACGCTGATTGGCGGACCCTGTTGGGTGCCGTGGAGATTGCACCGGATCGAGGCGGTGAGGCCGATATCCAAGTGGATGCGGACGATGAGCTTGCCACCTTCCAGCTCTGAATCGGTTGGCTTCGAACTCCTTGAACCGCGAATCCAGCGCTGGATATGGACCGAGGGCTGGACCTCCCTACGCGATGCCCAGGAGCGTGCTATCCCTGCGCTCTTGGGGGCCGACCAGGATGTCATCATCGCGGCGGCTACAGCTGCAGGCAAAACCGAAGCCGCGTTTCTGCCCATCCTTACCAATCTCCTGCAGGACACGGAAAAGCCTGGGGCGGTGCTTTACATCAGCCCGCTGAAGGCTCTCATCAATGACCAGTGGGATCGTTTGGCGAGGCTTTGCGATGAGCTTGAGCTTCCTGTCATTGCTTGGCATGGGGATATCTCAGCGAGCCGCAAACATCGCTTCCTCAAGTCCCCGGAAGGCATTCTGTTGATCACGCCGGAGTCGCTCGAAGCTCTGTTCGTGAACAAGGGAACCAGCCTAGCGGGATTGTTTGCCAACCTGCGGTACCTGGTGGTGGATGAGCTCCATGCCTTTATCGGCAGTGAGCGAGGCAAGCAGCTGCAGTCACTCATGCATCGTGTTGAAACAATCATTGATCGCCCCCTGCCCAGGGTTGGTCTTTCCGCCACGTTGGGCGACATGACGCTGGCTGCTGCCTTCTTGCGTCCCAATGCCCCTCATCATGTGTCGGTGATCGAATCCAAGGGTAGCGGCCAGATACTTAAGGCTCAGATCAGAGGGTATGTGGAGTCCAAGAAAGCGCTCCCGGTACAGCCTGAAGGTGACGATGTTTTTTCTCCGGACCATGCCATCGCAGAGCATCTCTTTCAGGTCCTACGCGGCAGCAATAACCTGATCTTCCCCAACAGTCGAACTCAGGTTGAGTGGTTCGCTGACAATCTGCGGCGCCGTTGCGAGCAGAATGGTGTACCGAACGAGTTCTGGCCGCATCACGGCAGTTTGGCGAAGGACATTCGAGAGGAAACCGAGAAAGCGCTGAAAGCCGGTGACCGGCCTGCCACCGCAGTCTGCACTACCACGCTGGAGCTTGGGGTCGATATCGGCAGCATCAAGACGGTAGTGCAGATCGGGGCTCCGCCATCGGTAGCTAGCTTGCGTCAACGCTTGGGGCGATCCGGACGCCGTCCGGGAGAGGCAGCCATTCTCCGAAGTTACTGTAAGGAGCGTCAGCTAGACGATGGCTCGCCCCTGTCGGATCGACTTCGCCAGGGTTTGCTGCAAAGCATCGCGATGATCCGGTTGTTGATGCAGGGCTGGTTCGAGCCTCCTCGTGTTCATGGTCTTCATTTATCGACGCTGGTACAGCAGTGCCTCTCGGTGATAGCCCAGCGGGGTGGAGCTACAGCTGCAGAGCTGTGGAGCACCTTGATACGCAGTGGTCCGTTCACTGGGGTGGAGCAGGGCAGCTTCCTCAGTTTGCTTCGTGCCCTCGGTGAGCGCGATTTGATAACCCAGGAAACATCGGGGCTCCTGCTGCCCGGCGTAGTGGGGGAACGCCTGATCAACCACTACGACTTCTACAGTGCATTTGTCAGTAATGAAGAGTTCCGCCTGGTATGCGATGGGAAACCACTTGGCGCATTGCCCGTCTCCAGGCCATTGACCGTCGATCAGCGAATCATCTTTGCTGGGCGCCGCTGGCGGGTGACGAGCGTGGACACTGAGGCCAAGGTCGTTGTCGTGAGATCCGATCCCGGTGGTGCTCCCCCGTCCTTTGACGGGCTTGGAGCCCGTGTACATGATCGGGTTCGGCAAGAGATGAGGAGCGTCTTGTTGGAGGCGGACGTCTACCCCTATCTTGATACTACGGCACAAGAGCTACTAGCTCAGGCACGTAGCGCTTTTTCGGACCTTGGACTGGCACATTCGAGCATGACCGAAAGCGGAGGTAAGACTTACCTTTTCAGCTGGCGAGGCGATTGGACAAACGATGCCCTAGCCATCTTGTTGACGCACACCGGACTAGCCAGTGAGAACAGCGGGTTTGTCATCGAGGTTGAGGGAGATCGGACGTCGCTTGAAAGCAAGCTGCGTGAGATCGCCGAGTGGGACGGTATTGATGAATCCGCTGTTCTGGCGGACGTACAGAACATGGCTCAAGAAAAATGGGATTGGGTGCTTCCGCCAGCATTACTCATGCAGTCTTACGCCACGATGCATTTGGACTTGGGTGGAGCAAAGGCCTTGGCATTGGCTCTAGTGAGCCAGCCTGCGGAGACGGCCTGAATCTAGCTTATTTGTGTGGTGCCTGCTTTGTTGAAAGCCGACTTTGGTTCATCTGCTGTAGATGAACCATAATCCATGCGCTTTTGTTGGTGCAATCTTTAAGCGTGCGTCGGTTGTCGGGCATTAGTAAATGAAAGGCTACCGAGACAGTAAAGATTTGAAGTGAGCAGCCTTCAAGTTAATCAGGCGATCTACAATAAAGCCAACGTCTAACCGAGTCGCATTGAAGCCAATTTAGTCAATAAACGTCTTTATCTATAGCGCGCCTCGGTTGCATGCGGCTTTTGATTAGGAATGCAATGGCGGGACATTAGCGCTTGCACGCTTACCGTGGCGCATTGAAATCCAAAATATCCAGTTGCTCGGTCAGCCAGCGATATGCCTGATATGTGCTATTAAATTTACGAACTAGGGTGCGTACACCTTTATCTATGTTACAGTCGCGGAGCGTGAGGCCAAGACCTTCTTCGTCGATTTCGTAGGTCTTTGCTTTCATATCGCCGAGCTGCATCGCAAGCAGCCTAACGTCATCGAGTGAGTGAATGGGGGCGATGCTGTGCTTGCGCACGTAGGAGCGTACCTTCTCTGAAAGCTCATTGAAGTCATCTGCATTAATGCGGTGGACTATATCATCTGAATCTGGGATTTGCTCCGGATAGTCATCATCAAGTGATACGCAGTGTTCCACACCGTGAATGCTTGCTACTAGGTATTGACCGCCGACTTCGTCGCGCTCGCGGTTAAGAATTAGGATAGACATGTTTTTTCCTCAGGTTGTTGTTCTGTTCATTATTCTAAGTTGCTCCGCTTTAAAAAGGCAATAGGCTATACTGTATTTTTATACAGCTTATGGTTAACGCCTCGGAGGCCGTTCGGCTGGCTATCTAATGAGTGTCCGATCCAAAACCCATAATTTAAAAGTGGCATAAGCAGTATGTCGTGGGCAGTGGTGTCTCGGTAAGCGATTGCGCCAGTCCGTCGCCGACCCAGGCTGTGAGCGCAATTTAAAATTACTCTACTTGGTTCTCGCATTTTAAAATGTGAATCGGCTGAAAGAGTGGAAGCACCTGCTCATACCCAGCGCTGTTCAGCCGGTCTATGTGCTGCTCCCGGCGGGTCGTCTTGTGGGGTCAGGTAACATGGTTCGTCCTTGGCCAACGAACCAAAGTCCGGAATGCGATATAGAAAGGATAGAATTTTTGCACCTTTGCAATGTTTGGCTTTTGGGGTTATATAAAAAATAATGCTCTGGTTGTTGTTTTTTTGTTTTCGTATTTGCAATAATTGATTGTGTGGCATGTGTCACGCAAATAATAATTAGAAGAATAATATGAATGCAGAGACTCAAAGCGCCTATATTAGTTTGGCCAGTAATTTTTATGCGACTCGGATGCAGGGCGTTGAGCTTGATGAGCTCAATATTATTGGTGCTTTACTACGGGCGGCCCCTGATTACCGCCCGGATTATTATCGGCGCCTACGTAACGCTTTGGCGTTTGATCAAAAGCATCGAGGAAATTTCTGGGCTGCCCAAGAAATCAATCGTACGCTCAATCCGGTCACTGTGTTAAATCTGCCGCGAAAGAAAAAGCAGCGACGTCCGCAGAAGCTTTCTACCGCTGATTTCGAAGCGTGGCTACGGTGTCTGGCTGAACGAGATATGCCTGTCGAAGCGGGAGCTTTAATGGTGATATCTCTTACCGGAGCGCGACCATGCGAGCTTAACGGAATTTCTATCGATGGCCGGCGCATCCATATATCCGGTGCAAAGCTTAGCCACAACGGTTTACGCGGCGCTAGCCGAACGCTTGAGGCTGATGGAGACGTCTGCAATATCTTGAGAAACGCTCTCGCTGCTTTTAAATGTCAGCCGCGCAGTATGGATTCAATACGCGTTGCGCTTCACCAAGTCGCTACTGAGCTATTCGGTAGGAGGAAGGTGCCGAGTATGTACACACTTCGTCACCAGTTCGGCTCAAATCTGAAAGCCTCAGGCATGTCCGCAATAGAAATGGCATACGTCATGGGGCACCAGGCTACCGATTCGATTAGCCGCTATGGCGATAAAAGATTTGGACGTGCAGAAGCGGTTAAGGTTAAGCCTGCAAGCGATGCTGACTTTTCAAAGGTGAGAGATACAGTGCCTGCTCGAATGCGTGCGGACGCCGTGGCTCTTAATGATCAGCGAGACTTGGATCGTAGGACTGAGGTCGCTGACGGCTGAGGTGATGTGGTCATTTCAGCGGACAATCATGAATTCCTTAGGCTATAGAGCGTTTGTATCTAGCTCTGGTTTTGATAGCGGTTTCCACCTTTACGTCGTCAACGCTCAGGTATCTGTTACGTAATCTTGGACACATGGGTGTCGCTCACCGGCAGCTTGCGGCCGATTCTGTTGAAAAAGTAGGTTTAGCGGCAGCAAGGCGGTCGGATGTACCTGCTGTCGAAGTGGCTGCAAGCCACTTCAAGTTACCTTTCGGCGTTTCACTGAGCGTCCTTGCTCAGGTTTGAGGGTTAATTCGAGGGTTTCTGCTCGCCACAGGCGTACCTATCCCGTGAGCGGTGGCCCTTGAGGCAAAAGCTTGGCCATGCGGCGCAGGTTCTGCACCATCGCAGCCATGGTGAATTCGTCAGTGGCGCCTGTCAGGCCACGCAGTCGTAAACGGTCGAGTTTCATGATCCGTTTAAGATGGGCGAAAAGCATCTCCACCTTCTTCCGTTCGCAACGTGAGACGAGGTATTCCGGTGTCTTGGCGATGCGTCGAGCCACATCGCGGGCAGCCTCATGGATGCTGCGAACGATCTTCCGATTCGGTGTGTTGGGGCAGCATTTCGCTTTCAACGGACAGGTGACGCAGTCGGTTTGGCTGGAGCGGTAGATGATGGTGTTGGCCTTGGTTACCCGCGATCTTTTCTGGGTGAAGGCGCGCCATTCACTGCGTAGCGGTTTGCCGGTTGGGCAGCGATATTCATTGGCTTCCTGATTCCAGTGGAAGTCGTTACTGGAGAGACTGTCGTCCTTGCGCTCAGTCTTGTCCCACACCGGCACATGCGGCTCGATGTCCTTCTCTTCGACCATCCAGGCCAGCATCGGGGCAGTGCCATAGGCGGTGTCGCCGATGAGGCGTTCCGGTGTGAGGTCGAACTGCGCTTCGACACGCTCGACCATCGTCCTGGTCGAGTCGACTTCGGTGGTACGGTGCGCCGGGGTCGCTTCCACATCCATGATCACACCGTGCTCAGTGTCGATCAGGTAATTTGTGGAGTAGGCAAAGAAGGCCGGGCCGCCTGGTGCTGCTGTCCAACGGGACTGAGGATCGGTGAGCGAAATCTTCTTGGGAAGAGCCTCAGCCAACGCATCTTCATCAAGTGCTTCGAGGTACTCGCGCACGGCGCGGCTGCTGAGCTTTGGATCGCTCCAATCGACTTCATCTCCCACCACCCCACGTTGCCGGCTGGCATCCGCCTTGATGATGCTGGCGTCGACGGCGAAACCTTCGCCCTTGACTAGGCCGGCTGCCATGCAGCGCCGCAGCACTTCATTGAACAACCAGCGGAACAGATCGCTGTCACGGAAACGGCCATGGCGATTCTTCGAGAAGGTCGAGTGATTAGGTACTTCGTCTTCCAGACCCAGCCGGCAGAACCAGCGATAGGCCAGGTTCAGGTGCACCTCTTCGCACAATCGCCGCTCGGAACGAATGCCATAGCAGTAGCCGACGACCAGCATGCGCACCATCAATTCCGGGTCAATCGAGGGACGCCCGATGGGACTATAGAAATCCGCCAGATAGGCGCGCAGATCACTGAGATCCAGGCACTGGTCGATGCTGCGCAGGAGATGTTGGGCCGGGACGTGATCTTCGAGATTGAACGAGTAGAACAGGCGCTGCTGTCCTCCCGGTAACTGTCCCATCATGCTGTTCGCCTCCACGCCCGCTGACAAAGCAATTTTGCCAACGGCATGGGGAGGTCGCTACTTTTTCAACAGAATCGGCCACAAGCGGACAGTCAGCCCAATAAATAAATCTGTCCCTGTTTCGCTTGAGCCCGAAGTGGCTCTCGAATCGGCGTTGGTTGGCAGATCGCCAGGGTATCGGCGCGCGACAGCTGTCCGTCTGAATACCCCGAGGCCGTGTGTTCTACGTCACCTTTGTGCCCCAGTTCGTTCCGCCCGGTGCGGATGTGGCGGCGTACTCGTTCCTCTCAGGCCTTCACGTATTACTGACCCTGGGCGGGTTCGCCATCCTGATCGCCGCAACCATTCCGCTCGGCAGACTGCTGCGCCGGCGTGGACTGACTAGGGCGCTGGATCGGCTGACAGGGTGGCGTGCTGGTGGCGTTCGCAGTGAGGCTGATGGCTTCGAATACGGTACCGACGTTGCAGCCGGGCGCGTGAAATGAGGCCCCTGGCGTGACGCCAGGGGATGAGGCAGGACGACTAGGCGATCAGAAGCGGTAGTTCACCCCCAGTGTCAGGGTACGGCCCGGTGCTGGCTGGCGTCCCTCGGGACTGGTGTCGATGCCGCGGAAGTAGTACTGGCGGTCGAACAGGTTGCTGATGCCGGCCGAGGCGGTCAGCACGCTGTCGTCCTGCAGCTTGAACTCGCGCTCGATGGCGGTGTTCCAGATCCAGTAGGCGGGCAGCTCGCCTACTGAGGCGCTGGCATTCTCCTCGGCGCTGTTGGCGTCGTCGGTATAGGCGCTGCTGACGTAGAGGCCATCCAGGCTGTAGGTCCAGAACTCGGCGAAGCGGTAACGACCATCGACGGTGAACTGGTGCTTGGAGCTGTACGGCACCTCGTTGCCCTTGAAGTCGCCGGTGCGCAGCTCGGCATCGAGGTAGGCGTAGCCGGCGTGCAGGTCGAGGGTTGGCAGCGCGGCCGGCGTCCAGAACACCTCGGTCTCGATCCCCTGGTGGCGGGTGCTGCCGAGATTCTGGAAGCGGCTGTTGGCGAACACGATCTGGTCGTCGAAGTCGATGCGGTACAGGCCGAAGTCGATGCGCAGGTTGTCCTGTGGGGTGAAGCGCACGCCGGTCTCGTAGTTGCGCGAGATTTCCGCCTGCACCACGCCATCCCTGACGATCTGGAACACCTGAGGCACCCGCAGCGAGCGCTGCGCGTTGGCGTAGACGAACCAGTCGTCGCTGGCCTGGTAGCCGATGCTCAGACCGGGCAGCCACTCTTCGGCCACGGTCTTGCGCTCGATGCCGCTGACGCCGTCGGCGTACTCCATCTTGGCGTGCTCATAGCGCACGCCGGGGGTGAGGGTCAGGCGGTCGTCGAGCAGCTTGATTTCGTTGCTCACATAGGCGGCCTGGCCCTTGGTATCGAATACCCAGTCGCGCACCACGCTTGTGGCGCCGGTATTCAGGTTCAGACGGTCGACATCGAAGTCGACGTTTTCCTTGACCAGGCGGGCGCCAAGCAGCCAGGTCTGGCTGACGCCATCACCGTCGATGCCGAGGCTCAGGCGCGGCTCGCTGCCCCAGACACGGAAGTCGCGGGGAGCATCCTGCAGGGTGGTCGGCGTGGCATCCGGCGCGAAGGGCAGCCCGACAACAAAGTTGCGATAGCTGTGCTGGGCGAAGTTGGTCCAGCTGAATTCCACGTCGTCGAACGGGCCCATGGCGCCGAGGTATTGAGTATAGGTGCCCCAGACGCGGTCGCTGTCGCCTTCGAAACGATCGAGCTTGCGGGTCGACTGCCGCGGGTCGTCCTTGTAGTCGGCCACGCTGAGGGCGCCGGCCAGGTCCATGTCGGCGATGTAGCGCTGCACGCCGAAACTCAGGCTGCGGCTGTCATCGATATCCCACTGGCCGCGCAGGCGGTAGTTCTGCACATCGGTCTCAGAATGCTCGCGACCGTACTCGCCACTGATGGTGTTGACGTCCAGCTGCAGGCCGAAGTTGTCGGTCAGGCGCCCACCGGTGCCCAGGTAGCTGTCGTACAGCTGGCGCCCGCCGGGCGCGAAGGTGACACGCTCCTGCAGGGTGGTTTCCCACTTATCCGGAATTGGCCGGCTGATGAAGTTGAGCCCGCAGCCGCTGGTGCCGGCGAGCTGGCGACGCTGCTGCTTGAGTGTCCAGAACGCCCGCGGGCTGACCTGCACCTCCGCGCGGCGGGCGCTGCCGTCGCCGAGCAGGCGCAGGTCACGCAGGTCATCGAGTCGCTCGATCAGCCCGCCAGCGAGGCTGAAGCCGACGACGAACTCTTCCAGATCCTGCGGCGTCACCATCATCACGGCATGGTTCAGACCGTTGTAGCTGATGGCCAGCGCGCATTCCTCGGCCAGCAGCGCAGCGTGTGCGTCGTGCGGTTCGGCGGGATCGGTGGTGTTCAGAGTGGCGTAGCGGTCCAGGCTGCGCAGGCGCATCGACAGGGTCGGCTGGCTAACGTGGCAGCGCGCCGCCGTCTGGCTGAAATGCCGCGTTTCGTCGAGCGCCACCAGGAATTCCAGCTGCTTCAAATCCATTTGCCGACATCCAGCACAAGGTTTGTTCAAAGGCCGAATCAGTCTCGCCTCCAGGGGAAAGTCGACTTCGGCGCGCATGGCCTCGTTTCGCTGACGCTCCTGGCGTTCTGACCCGCAAGGCCGTCACCATAACCACTGCCAAGCTGCGCGGAAATCTCGCCTGCGGTATGCAGAAGCAACTGCAAGCACTGTGATCGCACCGCTTCGTTGTCCAGGACTGCCTCGGGACCCGAGAGGTTGATCGCCGCGACGATGCTGCCGGTATGGTCGCGCACCGCGGAGGCAATGGCGGTGGAGTAGTCCGACCGATGCAGGACCCAGCCGCGTTCGCGGTCTTCGCCAAGCAACTGTGCCAGTTCCGGCAGGGATTTGGGCGCGGGTGGTGGGTAGTCGTCCAGGCGCACGCGCTGGTAGAGCTGATCCAGGGTCTCGGCGGGCAGTTCGCTGAGCAGGATGCGGCCCATCGCCGTGCAGTGGCAGGGGATGCGCGTGCCGATGGGGATGTTCACCGACAGGCGCTGGGCGGCGAAGGCGCGGTAAAGGTACAGCGATTCGGTCTGCTCGCGGATGGCCAGGTGGCAGGACAGGGAGGTCTTGTCACGCAGGGTGTTCAGCAGCGGCATGGCGACATCGACGATATCGCGACTGGCGAGATAGCTGAAGCCGTTGCTGATCACCTGGGTGCCCAGTTCGTAGGTGTTGCGGTCGATCTTGCGCAGGTAGCCCATCTCCGAAAGCGTGAAAAGGATCCGGTAGATCGCTGAAACGCTGACGCCGAGGCGGGCGGCGATTTCGTTGGAGCCGAGGGTGCGCTGCACGCCATCGAACATTTCGAGGATGCGCAGGCCGCGTTGCAGCGCAGGCACCCAATAGTCGTTTTCCGGTAACTCGGCGTTTGCGGCTGTCATGGGACCTCCGTGTGATGGCTGTGAGATGGGCGGCAGATGGGTTCCTCGGGCCGGTTGGCTTGGATGATCAATACGGCGCTTGCTGCCGCTGGGTACGGTCGCCGGGCGAACGAGCTTGACCATGGCCGCCCGGCGACAGCTGCTTCATGCCAGAGCGTCCATGCCTACCGGCTTGCCACCGAACTCGGCCATGGCGTCGAGCAGCGCGTCCCAGAGATAGCTCGCCGAGGCGCGGTCGCAGAGGATATGGAAGCCGGGCAGAGCGCAGCTGCCGGTGTTGAGCACCATCACGTTGATCCGCGCCGCCGAGGTTTGCGCCACCGCACCGCGTGCAAAGGCTTCGGCGCGCAGGTCGACGCCGCAGAGCTTGGCCATCACCTCGGCGACGTGCGCTCCAGTCAGCAGCAGCCAGGCATGGCTGTCCTGGCGCGGCAGCAGGTAAACGGCGCTGGTGCCGAAGGTCCAGTCGGCTTCCGCACGCGCGACGCGCTTGCCGGCGTCCGTCAGGCTGCCGAGCAGCAGGTACTCGGTCTGCGACAGCCGCGCTACGTGGCTGCCGTCGGCCTGGGTGACGACCCGGTTGGGTGCGGACGGCAGGCTGAAGCCGCAACGCTCCAGCCAGGCGGCGGCTTCTGCCCCGCGAAAGCCCACCCGTGCCAGGTTGGTGAGGTCGAGCAGGCCGCAGCGCTCGGCCTGGGCGGTTTCGTCGCCGCCGTAGCTGGTAACGATCGCGCTGTCGCCGAGCTGGCCGAAACAGGCGCCGGCATGCTTGCGGTAGAGCGGACTGCGTTCCGTGAAATGCTGGGGATCGAGTGCCTGCATGCTTACAGCTCCTGACGTTGGTTCTGGGGATCGAAGAACGGCAGCTTGACGACGGTCGCCTGGACCACTTCGCCGCCTTCGACGCGAATGGGAATGAGACTGCCGGGCTCGGCCTGGTGCGCGCCGGCATAGGCCAGGCCGATGATCTGGCCGAGGGTCTGGCTGTATTCACAGGAGGTGACGTTGCCGGAAATGTCCGGCCCGTTCAGCACCAGATGCCCTTCCAGTGGCTGGCTGGCGCCCTTGGGCAGGGTGAAGCCGACCAGCTTGCGGCGCAGCGGCTGCTTTTCCAGAATCTCCACCGAGCGTTTGCCGACGAAGAACGGCTTGCTGCGGGCGATGGCCCAGGTCATGTCGATCTCGGCCGGGGTGGTCATGCCGTCGGTGTCCTGGCTGATGATCACGTGGCCCTTTTCCAGACGCAGCAGGCGCTGGGTCTCGACGCCGAACGGGCGGATGCCGTCCTTCTCGCCGGCCTGCATCAGCGAATCCCAGAGGTACTCGCCGTAGCGCGCCGGGACGTGAATCTCGTAGCCCAACTCGCCGACGAAGCCGACGCGCATCAGCCGGGCGGGGATGCCGAGCACGGTGCCCAGGCGCACGCCGAGATAGGGAAAGGCGTCGGCGGACAGATCGACGTCATGACAGACCTTGCGCAGCACCTGCCGGGACAGCGGGCCGGCCAGGTTCACAGCCGCCAGCGCGGCGGTGACGTTGGTGACGTCCACGTTCAGCCGCCATTGGGCGTTCCACTTGAGCATCTGCTGGTAGATGCGATCGACCCCGCTGGTGGTAGCGGTGACGTAGAAATGGTCGTCGGCGAAGCGCGCGCAGACGCCGTCATCGATCACCACGCCTTGCTCGTCGGTCATCAGCGCGTAGCGCGAGCGACCGACCGGCTGCTTGAGAAAGGCGAAGGTGTACAGGCGGTTGAGCAACTCGGCGGCATCCGGGCCGCGCACGTCCAGCCCGCCGAGGGTGGAGACGTCGATCAGGCCGACCTGCTCGCGCACGTGGCGCGCCTCGGCCTGCATGCAGGCGTCGCGCTCCTCGGGCTTGCCGTAATAGGCGGGGCGCTGCCAGACACCGGCAGGCATCATCTTGGCGCCCAGCTCCAGGTGGCGGTGGTGCATCGGCGTCTGCCGGTAGGGATCGAAACCGCGGCCGGCGACGTGGGCGAGCTTCTCGGCCACGAATGGCGGCCGTGCGGTGGTCACGCCGGTCTCGCTGACGCTGCGCCCGGTGGCTTCGGCCACCAGGCGCGCGGTGGGCAGCGCCGAATGGCGGCCCTGGGACGGACCCATGCCGACGGTGGAAAAGCGTTTGACCAGTTGCACGTCGCGATAGCCGTGGCGGGTGGCGTTGACGATGTCACGCACCTGCAGGTCTTCGTCGAAGTCGACGAATTCCTTGCCCTTGGGATGAGCAAAGATCGGCCAGGGAAAGTTCGGCGATACCTCGGCGAGCGGGCTGCCGGTCACCGTTGGCGGGTTCAGGCCCAGGGCGGTGCAGGCCCTGGTCGCAGCCTCCCGGGCTTCGAGCAGCAGGTTGTCGAGGCTGTGGCGGCCGTTGACCGAGCCGGCGGCCTGTAGCCCGGCGGGCAGGCCGCTCAGGGTGAAGGTGGCGCGGCTATCGTCGTAGGCCAGCTTGCCGCCGGCCTGGCAGAGCAACTGGTAGACCGGCATGTAGCCGGCGGACATGCAGACGAGGTCGCAGTCGAGCTGAAGGCTTTTTTCGGCCACCCGGCCCTTGCCGACGATGCGGCGGATGTCCACCCCGCTGACGTGGCGCATGCCCCTGGTGTGCAGCGCCTCGTACACCGTGCTGTTCAGCTCGCATCGAATGCCTTGCGCCTGCACCGCAGCAAGCAGGCTGCTGTCGCTGGGCTGCGGGCGCATGTCCACCAGTGCGGCGACCTGCACGCCGGCCTCGATCAGGTCGAGGGCGGCCAGGTAGCCGTCGTCGTTGCCAGTGAGCACCACGCCGCGGTGGCCCGGCTGGACCGCGTAGAGCTTGATCAGGCGCTGGGCGGCGCTGGTGAGCATGATCCCTGGCAGGTCGTTGTTGCGAAACACCACCGGCTGGTCGAACGCGCCAGCGGCGACGATGCATTGCCTGGCGCGCACCTTGTACAGGCGCTTGCCCTGAATCACCGGCAGGTAGTGCTCGGTAAACCAGGCATTGCAGGTGGCCTCCAGCATGATCTGGATGTTCGGATGGCTCTCTACGGCGCTGACCAGCTTCTGCCGCAGGCTTTCGGCGCGCTTGCCGTCCACATCAAAACGACCCCAGGCCAGGGCGCCGCCCAGATACGCCTGCTGTTCGATCAATAGCACCTTGGCACCGGCGTCGGCGGCGCTCAGCGCCGCTTCCAGGCCGGCCGGGCCGGCACCGACCACGGCAAGATCGGGGAACAGGAACGCCTTGTCGTAGTACTCGGGCTGGAAGTTCACGTCGAGCACGCCGAGACCGGCCTTCTTGCGGATCAAGGGCTCCCAGCGATTCCAGATGCCCTTGGGCTTGTAGAAGCTGCGGTAGTAGAAACCCACCGGCATGAACCGGGAAAACCTGCCGAGGTACGCATCACGGTCGTTGTCCAGGCTGCCCGAGACGTTCTGCGCGGTGACCTGCTGGCCGGCCGCAAGCGGCTCCATGTCGGCCAGCAAGTTCGGCTCGTGGGGCAGTTGCACCAGGGTGTTGGCATCCTGGCCGGCGAGGGTCAGCGGGCCGCGCGGGCGGTGATACTTGAACGAGCGCGAGAGCAGCCAGCGGCCGTTGGCGAGCAGAGCGCTGGCGATGCTGTCGCCCTTGAGGCCTTGGTAGGTCTGGCCATCGAAGCTGAAGCTGACCGGCTGCCCGCGGTCGATCAGCAGGCCCAGCGGGGCGGGTAGGCGATTGAAGGCCGTCATGCGTTGACCTCCTGTCTGGCCGGGGCGGCGCTGAACTCAACGCGGCGGGTGAAGAGTTCCTTCGGGTCGAAGGTGCGGAGGATTTCGTCGCTCACCGTGTGGCGCTCGGCGAGGAACCAGTAGCTGGAGGCGTTGTGCATCCACCACTCGATGACCACGCCGGCGCGGTTCTCCTTGTTGAACACATAGTCGGCCCATTCTTCATCGGAGCAGGTGTTCTGATCGGGCATGGCCTTAAGTTCGCCGCCATAGGTGAATTCGCTGATGTTGCGTGGCCCGTTGAGCGGGCAGGGCATGATCTTCATCGGGATGTCCTCAATGGCTGGCGGCGGTGGCGCCCATCTCGTTGACCTGCTGGAAGCGCGAGAAGCGGGCGAGGCTGAACGGCGCGATCAGCTCGGGCACCTTGCCGCCGTTGGCGACCAGTTCGGCCATGGTCTTGCCGCAGATCGGCGTGGACTTGAAGCCCCAGGTGCCCCAGCCAGCGTCCAGGTAGTAGTTGTCGATCGGCGACAGACCCATGATCGGGCTGTAGTCGGGGGTCATGTCGGTGATGCCGGCCCACTGACGCATCAGCTTGGCGTTGGCGAGGAAGGGGAACATCTCGATGGCGTGCGCCAGCAGACCTTCCTTGAGCTCCAAGGTCGAGCGGGTGTTGTAGAGCGGGTAGGGGTCGGAGCCGCCACCGATCACCACCTCGCCGCGGCCGGTCTGCTGCACGTAGCAATGCAGGGCGGACGAGCTCACCAGCGGATCGAGGAAGGGCTTGAACGGCTGGGTCACCATGGCCTGCAGCGGGTAGCTGTGGATCGGCGCGCGGATGCCCAGCTTGTTCAGCAGCAGCGAGCTGTGGCCGGCGATGGCCTGCACCACGCAGCCGCACTTGATCGTGCCGCGGTTGGTCTTCACCGCGGTCACCCGGCCGTTCTCCACGACGAAATCCTGCGCCTCGGTAAGCGGGTGGATCTCCACCCCGCGCTTGGCGGCTTGTTTGGCGTAGCCCCAGGCCACCGCGTCGTGCCGCGCGGTGGCGCCGTCCATGTGCCAGAGGCCGGCGAGTACCGGAAGGTGGCCGGGGTCGAGATTGAGCGTCGGCACCAGCTCGCGGATCTGCTGGCGATCGATCATCTCGGTGCGCCCGCCGAAGTGCTTGTTGACCTCGGCACGCTGGCGGAAGGCACGCACCGTGGAGTCCGTGTGGGCCAGGGTCAGCTGGCCACGCTCGGAATACATGATGTTGAAGTCGAATTCGTTGGAAAGGCCCTGGAACAGCCGCACCGACTCGGCGTAGAACTTCACGCCCTCGCTGGTGAGGTAGTTGGAGCGAATGACCGCGGTGTTGCGCGCGGTGTTGCCGCCGCCCAGGTAGGACTTCTCCAGCACCGCGACGTTGGTCACCCCGTGGTAGCGGGCCAGGTAATAGGCGGTGGCCAGGCCGTGGCCGCCACCGCCGATGATCACCACGTCGTAGGCCGGCTTCAGCTCCGTCGGCGGCGGCAGGTCGACCTCCGCCGGGTACTCGGAGGACAGCCCGTATTTCAGCAGGTTGAAAGGCATGTCGACTCCTCGGCGGACCGTGCGGCCGCCTGTTTGCGCTGCTGGCGCGCAGCAGTGACGGTGTTCTGCATGAGCAGGGCAATGGTCATCGGGCCGACGCCGCCGGGTACCGGGGTGATGGCCGACACCAGCGGCAGCACGCTGTCGAAATCGACGTCGCCGACCAGCCGGGTTCGGCCGTCTTCCTCGATGCGGTTGATGCCGACATCGATCACCACGGCGCCGGGCTTGATCCAGGCGGCGTCGATCATCCGTGGCCGACCGACCGCGGCGATCAGGATGTCTGCCTGCCGGCTCAGCGCCTGTGGCTCGCGGCTGCGCGAATGCAGGACGGTCACCGAGCAGTCGGCCGCCAGCAGCAGTGCGGCCATCGGCTTGCCGACGATGTTGGAGCGGCCGACCACCACCGCGTGCTTGCCCGCCAGGTCACCGAGTCGATCGCGCAGCAGACGCATGCAGCCGGCTGGTGTGCAGGGCGTCAGCACCGGACGGCCCTGGCTGAGTCCGCCGACGTTGTCGCTGTGGAAGCCGTCGACGTCCTTGGCCGGGTCGATTGCCTGCAGCACCAGGCGTTCGTCGATGTGCGCCGGCAGCGGCAGCTGCACCAGGATGCCGTGCACCCTGGGGTCGGCGTTCAGTCCGGCGATCATCTCCAGCACGGCCTCGGCGGAGCTGTCGGCCTGCATGCGGAACTCCAGCGAGCGAATACCGGCCTGCTCGGCGCGCAGCACCTTGTTGCGCACATAGACGTGGCTGGCCGGGTCGTCGCCGATCAGCACCACCGCCAGGGCAGGCTCCAGGCCTTCGGCCTTGAGCGTCGCGACCTCGGCGGCCACTTCCTCGATCACCTGCGCGGCGGCGGCCTTGCCATCGATGAGTTTGTCGCTTTGCTGAGTGTTCACCGGAAGATCACCGTCTTGTCGTGGTTGAGGAATACGCGGTGCTGGAGGTGGAACTTGACCGCCTTGGAAAGCGCCACGGTCTCGGTATCGCGACCGATGGTCACCAGATCGTCCGGCTTGTACGCGTGATCGACGCGCTGGACCTCCTGCTCGATGATCGGCCCCTCGTCCAGGTCGCTGGTCACGTAGTGCGCCGTGGCGCCGATCAGCTTGACCCCGCGGTCGAAGGCCTGGTGGTAGGGCTTGGCACCCTTGAAGCCGGGCAGGAAGGAATGGTGGATGTTGATCGCGCGGCCGGCGAGCTTCTTGCAAAGGTCGTCCGAGAGAATCTGCATGTAGCGCGCCAGCACCACCAGTTCGGTGCCGGTGTCCTCGATGATGTTCATCAGCTCGGCTTCCTGCTGCGCCTTGTTGTCGCGATTGACCGGCAGGTAGATGAAGCGGATGCCCTCGCGTTCGGCCATGGGGCGCAGGTCGAGGTGGTTGGAGACGATGGCGGTGATCTGCATATCCATCTCGCCCTTGTGGTAGCGATACAGCAGGTCGCTCAGGCAGTGGTCGAACTTGCTCACCATCAGCAGGACGCGCATGGGTTGCGCGGTGCTGTGCAGTTCCCAGTCCATGTCGAACTTGCCGGCGACATCGACGAAGCCGCGCTCGATCAGGTCGATGTCGCCGTCCAGGCCGGTGTTGAAGCGAAACACAGCACGCATGAAGAACCGGCCGCTGAGCTCGTCATCGAACTGGGACATTTCGCTGATGTAGCAGCCGTGTTCGGACAGAAAGCTCGTCACCGAGGCGACGATGCCAGAGGTGGCCGGGCAGCTGATCTTGATGATGAATTGTTCGTGTTGCATGTCGAGTCCTCAGGAAGGGGCGGCAGAGGGCAAGTGCAATGTTCATCGGTGAACAATGTGTTCAGGTGCGAATATTTTTAACTGCTAGGAATATATCTTTCGCTTGAGTGGTTTTATAAGCGAACGGATCCTTCAGGTCCATACCGTTAGGAAAAAAAATATCTCACCAGGAATTTTTCGGGTGCGGCTCTGGGAGCGCAGAAGGCCGGCGGGGCTTGAGGCGAGGAGGGCCAGGAAGGCAGGGCGGGTGCAACCCGCCGACGGGGCGCCGTCCTGAGATATGTCGAGCGGGTGTTACCCGCCCGACGACCGGTAGGGTTCAGGCGTTCCAGCCCATTCCTACTCCTTGTCGTAATTCATGATCGAAAGCAGGCGAATCGGTACCTGGACCAGTTTCTCCGGGCCGTGGGGGACTTCGCCGTCGAAGGTCAGGCTGTCGCCGGCTTGCATCGGATAGAGCTGGTTGCCGTGGCGATAGACGAGTTCGCCATCAAGCAGGTGGATGAATTCGGTGCCGGGATGGGCGAAGGTCGGGAACTCCTCGCTGGCGTCATCCATGGTGATCATGTACGCCTCGAAGCTCTTCTTCGGGCCGCGGGTGTGATTGAGCAGGTGATAGGTGTGGCCCTTCTCCGTGCCGCGTCGCACCACTTCCATGCCTTCCCCCTTCTTGACCAGCAGCGCACTGCCGCCTTGCTGGTCGTACTGGCTGAACAGCTTGGACATGGGCATCCCCAGCACGTCGCAGAGGCGGCTGAGTGAATCGAGGCTGGTGGAGACCTGGGCGTTCTCGATCTTGCTGAGCATGCCCTGGCTGATGCCGGCAATGCGTGCGACATCGGCGATCTTCAGGCCCTGGGCCTGGCGCTGCCGCTTGAGCTGGATGCCTAGGTACTGCTCGAGCTTCAGGCGCGGTTCGTTGTCGGTCGATCTGGTCATGTGAGGCCGTGCGATTTCAGTGCTTCGAATGATCGGCGCGCACCATCAGTGAGCGGTCAGGGCCAAGCCCGTTCGGCCTTTGCAGGCGCCGGTTTCGTCCAATGAAAACATTTTTCCTCTGTATATAGAAGAAACACGGGTTCCAGCGGCTTTTCGCGCGCAGGCGAATCTTGGCAAGCGGCTTGCATTTCCTTTAGCGAAATAAAAATTCTCTTCCGGAATATGTTGGCGATACCAAGGAGCGAACGACGATGTTGCCCAGTGAAACCCAACGAATCATCGATCAGCACGGCATCAGGTATGTGCTGGCTCAGTTTGTCGATATCCACGGTTCGGCCAAGACGAAGTCCGTACCGGTGTGTGGCCTGGAATCGGTCGCCGAAGTCGGCGCCGGCTTCGCCGGTTTCGCCATCTGCGGCATGGGCATGGAGCCCCACGGACCGGACTTCATGGCGCGCGGCGACTTGCAGACCCTGACGCCGGTACCCTGGCAACCGGGTTACGGCCGCGTGCTGTGCATCGGTCATGTGGATGGCAAGCCCTGGCCGTACGACAGCCGCTACGTGCTGCAGCAGCAGGTGCGCCGGCTCAGCGAGCGCGGCTGGACCCTCAATACCGGGCTCGAGCCCGAGTTCAGCCTGTTCCGCCGTGATGGCGAGGGCCATCTGCAGCTGGTGGACGCCAGCGATAACCTGGACAAGCCCTGCTACGACTACAAGGGCCTGTCGCGCTCGCGGGTCTTCCTCGAACGCCTGACCGAGGCGCTGCAGGCGGTGGATTTCGAGATCTACCAGATCGACCACGAGGACGCCAACGGCCAGTTCGAGATCAACTACACCTACAGCGACGCCATGACCTCGGCGGACCGCTTCACCTTCTTCCGCATGGCCGCCGGCGAGATCGCCAACGAACTGGGCATGATCTGCTCCTTCATGCCCAAGCCGGACCCCAAGCGTGCCGGTAATGGCATGCACTTCCACCTGTCGATAGGCAGCGCCAGCAACAAGAACCTTTTTCACGACGCCAGCGACCCGAGCGGCATGGGCCTGTCGAAGCTCGCCTACCACTTCGCCGCGGGCCTGCTCGCCCACGCGCCGGCGCTCTGCGCCTTCGCCGCGCCGACGGTGAACTCCTACAAGCGCCTGGTGGTGGGGCGCTCGCTGTCCGGTGCGACCTGGGCGCCGGCGTTCGTCGCCTACGGTGCCAACAATCGCTCGGCGATGGTGCGCATTCCCTACGGGCGCATCGAGTTCCGGCTGCCGGATGCCGGCTGCAATCCCTACCTGGTCACGGCCGCGATCATCGCTGCCGGCCTGGATGGCATCGATCGCCAGCTCGACCCCGGCGCGCCCTGCAACGAGAACCTCTACGACCTGGGGCTGGAAAGGATCGCCGCGCGCGGCATCCAGACCCTGCCGCAGTCGCTGAAAGAAGCCTGCGACGCGCTCCAGGCCGACCCGTTGTTCCGCGAGGTGCTGGGCGCGGAGATCGTCGACGAATTCCTCAAGCTCAAGCGCATGGAGTGGGTGGAATACAGCCGGCACGTCTCGGACTGGGAAATCCAGCGCTACACCGAATTTTTCTGAAAGCCGCTGGATGCCGGGGAAGGTGACGCCGGACGAAGCATGTCTGCGGCAGCCGATCTCGACCCTCCAGCCTCCCGAATGCAGTGAGGACATCTATATGTGTGGAATCGTGGGGCTCTATTTGAAGAACCCGGAGCTGGAATCCCAGCTCGGTGCGCTGTTCGAGCCGATGCTGCTGGCGATGACCGATCGCGGTCCGGACAGCGCAGGCTTTGCCATCTACGGCGATGAAGTCAGGGAGGGCTGGGTCAAGCTGACCCTGCAGAGCAATGACGCCAGCCTTGACTGGAAAAGCCTGATGGGCGCGCTGGAAGGGCGCCTGGGTTGTTCGCTGGACTGGTTCACCAATGCCAGCGCGGCGGTGCTCAAGGTCGCCGCGGAGGAATCGGCGGTGCGCGCGGCGCTCAGGGAGCTGGCGCCTGGCGTGCGCATCATGAGCGCCGGCCAGAGCATCGAGATCCTCAAGGGCATGGGCCTGCCGCGCGAAATCGCCGAACGCTTCGGCCTGGCGAAGATGAAGGGCAGCCACATCATCGGGCACTCCCGCATGGCCACCGAAAGCGCGGTGACCATGGAAGGCAGCCATCCCTTCACCACCGGCGACGACCTCTGCCTGGTGCACAACGGCTCGCTGTCCAACCACTTCCGCCTGCGCCAGGAACTGCGCCGCCACGGCATCGAATTCGAGACGGAAAACGATACCGAGGTCGCCGCCGGTTACCTGACCTGGCGCCTGCAACAGGGCGACAGCCTGCAGCAGGCGCTCGACCACGCCCTCGAGGAGCTGGACGGCTTCTTCACCTTTGCCATCGGCACCCGCAACGGTTTCGCGGTGATCCGCGACCCCATCGCCTGCAAGCCGGCCATCCTCGCCGAGACCGACGACTACGTGGCCATGGCCTCGGAGTACCAGGCCCTGGCCAGTCTGCCCGGTATCGACAAGGCCCGGGTCTGGGAGCCGGAGCCGGCCACCCTGTACATCTGGGAACGCGCATGAAGCGAGCTCGCCCACAGCCCGCCATGTGCACTGCAAGTGCAACGGAAGGCTGTGTACGACTCCCGACCCTCGGAGTTTGAAACCCATGAAAACCATCGATTTGTCCGTATCCGCCGTGCGCGATCTCAATCAGGCCCTGCATGAGCAAGTCAGCCAACTGGACGACCGCGAATGGGTGGTCACCCACCCGGATGGCAAGCACAACCTGGCCGTCGGCGTGAATGCCGCCCTGTCCATCGATATCCAGGGGCATGCCGGCTACTACTGCGCCGGCATGAACCAGAAGGCCACCGTCACCGTGCATGGCAACGTCGGCGTCGGCGTGGCGGAAAACATGATGTCCGGTGCTGTACGCGTGAAGGGCAGCGCCTCCCAGGCTGCCGGCGCCACCGCCCACGGCGGCCTGCTGGTGATCGAGGGCGATGCCGGCGCGCGCTGCGGCATCTCCATGAAGGGCATCGACATCGTCGTCGGCGGCAGCATCGGCCACATGAGCTGCTTCATGGGCCAGGCAGGCCGGCTGGTGGTCTGCGGCGATGCCGGCGACGCGCTGGGCGATTCGCTCTACGAGACGCGCATCTACGTGAAGGGCTCGGTGAAGTCGCTGGGCTCGGATTGCATCGAGAAGCCGATGCGCGCCGAGCACCTGGAAGAACTGCAGGAGCTGCTCAACCGCGCCGGCTTCAAGGAAGACCCCAAGGCCTTCAAGCGCTACGGCTCGGCACGCCAGCTCTACAACTTCAAGGTCGACAACGCCTCGGCCTACTGACCCCCGTTTCGCCGGAAGCGGCGGTGCAGCTGACGCCTGCCTCTTCCTGCCAAGGAGTACATCCATGAGCGAGAAATTCCCCCCGGTGCTGCGCGAGTCCGCCACCTTCGATCGCCTGACCATCCAGGAAATCCAGCGCGCCGCGGAAACCGGCATCTATGACATCCGCGGCGGCGGCACCAAGCGCAAGGTCCCGCACTTCGACGACCTGCTGCTGCTCGGCGCCTCCATGTCGCGCTACCCGCTGGAAGGCTACCGCGAGAAGTGCGGCACCGACGTGGTGCTCGGCACCCGCTTCGCCAAGAAGCCGATCCACCTGAAGATCCCGGTCACCATCGCCGGCATGAGCTTCGGCGCACTGTCGGCGCAGGCCAAGGAAGCCCTCGGTCGCGGCGCCAGCATCGCCGGCACCAGCACCACTACCGGCGACGGCGGCATGACCCCGGAAGAGCGCGGCCAGTCGCAGCACCTGGTCTACCAGTACCTGCCGTCGCGCTACGGCATGAACCCGGACGACCTGCGCAAGGCCGATGCCATCGAGATCGTGCTGGGGCAGGGCGCCAAGCCGGGCGGCGGCGGCATGCTGCTGGGCATGAAGGTGACCGAGCGCGTCGCCGGCATGCGCACACTGCCGATCGGCGTCGACCAGCGCAGCGCCTGCCGCCACCCGGACTGGACCGGCCCGGATGACCTGGCGATCAAGATCGCCGAGATCCGCGAGATCACCGATTGGGAAAAACCCATCTACGTGAAGATCGGCGCCAGCCGCCCGTACTACGACGTCAAGCTGGCGGTGAAGGCCGGCGCCGACGTGATCGTGCTCGACGGCATGCAGGGCGGCACCGCGGCGACCCAGGAAGTGTTCATCGAGCACGTCGGCATCCCCATCCTCTGCGCCATCCCGCAGGCGGTGCAGGCGCTGCAGGAGATGGACATGCATCGCAAGGTGCAGCTGATCGTCTCCGGCGGCATCCGCACCGGCGCCGACGTGGCCAAGGCCATGGCGCTGGGTGCCGACGCGGTGGCCATCGGCACCGCCGCGCTGATCGCCCTGGGCGACAACCACCCGCGCCTGGACGACGAACTGAAGAAGATCGGCTCGGCCGCCGGCTTCTACGACGACTGGCAGAACGGCCGCGACCCGGCCGGCATCACCACCCAGGACCCGGAGCTCTCCAAGCGCCTCGACCCGGTGGAGGGCGGCCGCCGGCTGGCCAACTACCTGCGCGTGCTGGTGCTGGAAGCGCAGACCATGGCCCGCGCCTGTGGCAAGTCGCACCTGCACAACCTCGACCCCGAGGACCTGGTGGCGCTGACCGTGGAATCGGCCGCCATGGCGCGGGTGCCGCTGGCCGGGACCCACTGGATACCGGGCCAGCAGTTCTGACCGGCAAGGAGGCGCCGGCCGCGTAGCGGCGCCTCTGCACGGTTCTATCCCGCCGTGATTGGGCATCGCACGACAGGATGTTCACGAATTCCGATGACGTTTGAGGAGCTACACCATGACGACCACACTTCACGCTTCGCTCGCACCCGCTTCGCCGCTGCTGCGGCGCCTGCGCGCGGCCCTGCCGCTGCTGCTGATGGCCTTCGCGCCACTGGCGCTGGCCGAGGAGGCGACGCTGGATACCGGCGTCACCGCCTGGATGATGACCGCCACGCTGCTGGTGCTGTGCATGTGCCTGCCGGGCCTCGCCCTGTTCTACGGCGGCCTGGTGCGCGCCAAGAACATGCTTTCGCTGTTCTCGCAGTGCTTCGCCATCGCCGGCGTGATCGGCGTGCTCTGGGTGCTCTACGGCTACAGCCTGGTGATCGACACCAGCGGCATGGTCGAGGGTGAATTCAGCTTCAACAGCTTCGTCGGCGGCCTCGATCGGGCCATGCTGGCGGGCCTGAATGGCGACAGCCTGGTGCTGGGGATGCCGGAAGGGGTGTTCATCACCTTCCAGATGACCTTTGCCATCATCACCCCGGCGCTGATCGCCGGTGCCTTCGCCGAGCGCATGAAATTCGTCGCCGCGCTGCTGTTCATGGCGCTGTGGTTCACCTTCGTCTACGCGCCGATGGCCCACATGGTCTGGGGCGGTCCGGGCGCGCTGATGCACAACTGGGGCGTCCTCGATTTCGCCGGCGGCACCGCAGTGCACATCAACGCCGGCGTCGCGGCGCTGGCCGCCTGCCTGCTGCTCGGCAAGCGCAAGGGCTATCCGCAAGAGATCCGTCCGCACAACCTGCCGCTGGCGATGACCGGCGCGGCGCTGCTGTGGGTCGGCTGGTTCGGCTTCAACGTCGGCTCCGCAGCCGGAGTGGGTGGCATTTCCGGCATCACCATGCTCAACACCCAGCTGGGCGCCTGCGCCGGCATCGTCGGCTGGATGCTCGTCGAACTGCTGAAGACCGGCCGTCCCAGTGCCCTGGGCCTGGCGTCCGGTGCCATCGCCGGGCTGGTCGGCATCACCCCGGCCTGCGCCTACGTCGGGCCGGGCGGCGCACTGGCCATCGGCCTGCTCAGCGGCGTGCTGTGCTACCTCGCAGTCACCTCGCTCAAGCAACGCCTGGGCTATGACGACAGCCTGGACGTGTTCGGCCTGCACGGCGTCGGCGGCGTGGTCGGCGCCATCCTCACCGGCGTGTTCTGCGTGCCGGCGCTGGGCGGCTACGTCGAGGGCAGCGAGATCATTCCGCAAGTCTGGGCACAGCTGAAGAGCGTGCTGTTCACCTTCGTCTACTGCTTCGCCGTCAGTTGGGTGCTGCTCAAGCTGGTCGACAAGCTGGTCGGTTTGCGCGTCGACGAACAATCCGAAGACATCGGCCTGGACCTCGCCGAGCACAACGAGACCGCTTACAACCACTGATGAATATTGTGCTGTGCAAAACGCCGGGCTGTGCCCGGCGTTTCTGCTTCTAGCGCCGCGGCACAAGCTTTCGGGGCCGACCCGCATCAGACCCTGCATCGACATGCTCCTTTTTCGAACCACCCTGCTCGAGCATTGTGCGAAACGCCGCTGCAAAAGTGAGCGGGATCGTGGGCTGAGCCGCTGCCCAACGAGGGAATTCCTTTCTGATCAGTGATTTACCGAACAATGGCATACTCTGTGCTTTCCTTGCAGGAAGAAAAAGTTCTCGTTGGTAAATTTGTGGGCGCGATGCCTTGACGGTTCACCGCTCTCACCGAAGGCAGGGGAGGTCTGGAAATGAATGTCGAAGAGGCTGTAGTGATGCACAGCAAGCCGGTCTACCCGGCGGTTCTATCGCTACTGGGTGCGGGACGACGACTGCTGGTGATTCAGGACGCCAGCCTGGCTGAGGCGGCGCGCCTGCACGGGCAGCTGAGCGCCGACGGCCAGCCGCTGGAACTGGCCAGTCTGCATGGCGAGGCAGCCTGGACTGGCGAGCATCGTAGTTGCGGTGCGTTCGCGCTGCTTGAGGTGCGCCTGCTCAGCCTGCTGTCCTCGGCCCCGGTCGGTACTCGCCTGTACGTCTGCGGCGACGAAAGCTTTCTCTGGAAAATCTCTGGGCTGGCGCGCGACAGCGGTCTGCTGGACGAAGAGATCGAGCGGGTCAAGGTCGGCGCTGCGCGTGAGCTGTATTGCGTGCACTGCGCCACCCAGCAGTGCATCGGTGCCGAAAATGTCGTGGTCTGCAGCGGCTGCGGTGTGCAACTGATGGTGCGCGAGCATTTCTCCCGCCGCCTCGGCGCCTACATGGGCGTCTGCCTCGATGCGCAGCGGCCACATGGGGAGGGCCGGCCATGAGCGCAGCGATAGCCGTCCGCGTCGCGCGGATTCGCCAGCTGACGCCGCTGGTGCGGGAATTCACCTTCGAGCCCGTGCATGGCAGGCTGCCGGGCTTCTCCGCCGGCAGCCATGTGCTGGTGCACCTGCCCGACGCGCAGCGCCCGCTGAAGAATGCCTACTCCCTGCTCGGTGACCCGGCCGATTGGCGCCAGTACCGCATCGCCGTGCGGCTCGCCGAGCGGTCGCGTGGTGGGTCGCGCTACCTGCACGAGAAGGTCGCTGAGGGTGATGAACTGCAGCTGTCGCCGCCGGCCAACCTGTTCGCGCCGAGCAAGCTGGCGCGCCACCACCTGCTGATCGCTGGGGGCATCGGCATCACCCCGTTCATGGCCTACAGCGCCGACCTGCAAGCCCAGGGCGCCAGCTTCGAGCTGCATTACGCCTTTCGCGCCGGGTTGACCGACGCCTACCGGGACGAGCTGCGTGGCCAACTGGGTGAGCGCCTGCACGGCTACGACGCAACGCAGCGCCAGCGCCTGGACGTCGCCGCGCTGCTGCGCGCCCAGCCGCTCGGCACTCATGTCTATGTCTGCGGGCCGCAGCGCCTGCTCGACGAGGTGCGCGAACAGGCCGCGGCGCTGGGCTGGCCGCAGAGTCGCGTGCACTGGGAGGCCTTCGCCACCGCGGAGCCGGGCGAGCCCTTTGTCGCCACCTTGCAGCGCAGCGGCCGCCAGTTGCAGGTGTCGGCCGAGGCCAGCCTGCTGGAAACCCTGGAGGCCCACGGCGTGGAAGTCCCCAGCCTGTGCCGGGGCGGCGTCTGCGGCCTCTGCGCAACGCCCTATGTGGCTGGCGAGGTGGAGCATCGCGACCATTTCCTCTCCGCCAGCGAACAAGCCACCCGCCTCATGCCCTGTGTTTCGCGCGGCCGTTGCGGCAGCGCGCTGACGCTCGATCTCTAGGAGCCCGCCATGCCTGTGACCCTGAAACCCGTCGAGACCTATCGCGACGACTTCACCTTCCGCAACAGCCCCGAGGCCATCGCGCGCTTCCCGTTTCCCTTCCCCGAGGACAGCTACATGTACTCGGTGAACCTCGAGCCGGCCACGCCGCGCGAACCGGGTTCGGTGTTCGAGCACTGGTTCGATATCGACGAGCACTATCGCTCCGAGATGGCCGAACGGGCGCGGGTGCTCGAGCGCGATCCGGATCGCTGCCTGGTCATGCCGCACATGCGGCAGGCGGCCTGGGACACCCTCGAGATGCTGATGACCCACCTGGCCGCCGACTACCCGCAGTGGTTCGAGCTCGAGCGCGACGGCAACCACTGGACCTGGAGCAACCATGCGCTGGACCTGCGCCAGAGCTTCGTCTTCGGCGATCCGGACACGCTGCCCTGCGAGCCGCTGGAGTACATCACCCGCCAGGTGCAGGGCGATTTCGCGCTGCTCGACCAGCGCGACGGCAACCTCTGGATGGATGCCGGGATGGTCACCTGCCCGGCGGACTGGTCGATCAAGTTCGACGCCGGCATGAATTTCACCCAATGGCATTCGCCGGTGCCGATGGCGCACCAGCTGGGCGTGTTCGAGCGGGCGCTGAAGTACCTGCTGAACATCCAGGTCGACCATCCGGTGCGTCGCCTGAACTGGACCATGACGGTCAACCCGCGCCTGGATACCTCCTCGGAAACTTTCCACGAATGGGGCGCCGAGCGCGCCCAGGTCACCGCCGAAAACGTCGCCCGGCTGGTGCACCTGCGCGTCGAGCTGCAGTTCATGCCGCGGCTGCCGCGCAGCAATGCGCTGCTGTTCGGCATCCGCACCTACCTGATCAGCCTCGAGGAGCTGGCCAGCAACCCGGCCTGGGCCTGCCGCCTGCACCGCGTACTGCGCGACCTGCCGGAGGCGATCGCCGACTACAAGGGGCTGACCCTCTACCGGCAGACGGTGGTGGACTGGCTGCGCCAGTTCGACCCGCAGGCCTGCGCCGCCTGACCGACGTTTTCATTCAGGCCTGAGCGCAGGCCTAACCACTGGAGAAAAGACATGGCAAATTCATGGCGCATTTCCGCCCTCGCGCATCGCCACCGTGCCCTCGGCTCGGCGCTGGAAGACTGGAACGGCATGGGCACCGCCTGGACCTATGGCGCGACCTCGTTGAGCGAGGCCCACGAGGCGATCCGCACGCGGGCCGGGCTGATGGACGTATCCGGGCTGAAGAAGGTGCACTACGTCGGCCCGCATGCCGAGTCGCTGCTGGAGTACGCCACCAGCCGCGACATCTCGAAGATCTACCCGGGCAAGTCGGCCTACGCGACCATGCTCAACGAGGCCGGCAAGTTCGTCGACGACTGCGTGATCTACCGCACCGGCCCCAATGCCTTCATGGTGGTGCATGGCGCCGGCAGCGGCCACGAGATGCTGGTGCGCTCGGCGCAGGGCCGGCAGGTCGCGGTGCTCTTCGATGACGACCTGCATGACCTTTCGCTGCAAGGGCCGCTGGCGGTGGACTTTCTCGCCGAGCACGTGCCGGGGATTCGCGAGCTGCCGTACTTCCATCATCTGCAGACGCGTCTGTTCGACCGTCCGGTGATGATCTCGCGCACCGGCTACACCGGTGAGCGCGGCTACGAGATCTTCTGCAAGGCGGCCGATGCCCCGCTGATCTGGGACAGCATCCTGGAGAAGGGCAAGACGCTGGGCATCATTCCCTGCGCCTTCACGGCGCTCGACTGGCTGCGGGTGGAGAGTTATCTGCTGTTCTTTCCCTACGACAATTCCGAGAAGTACCCCTTCGCCGACCAGCCGGCCGGCGACACCCTCTGGGAGCTGGGCCTGGACTTCACCGTGTCGCCGACCAAGGGCGAGTTCCGCGGCGGTGCCGAGCATGCGCGGCTCAAGGGTCGCGAGCGTTTCAGGATCTTCGGCGTGCTGCTGGAGAGCGACCGTCCGGCAGCGGAAGGCGACACGCTCTGGGCCGAGGGGCGGCAGGTGGGCGTGATCACCTGCGCGATGTACTCGAAGCTGAGCAACAGGTCGATGGCCATCGCCCGCCTGGACGTGCCCTACGCCGAACAGGGCGCGCCGCTCGAGGTGCGTGGCAGTCTCACCGCCCGTGCCATCGCCCATACCCTGCCGTTCGACGATCCGGAAAAGAAGAAGCGCACCGCCAAAGGCTGAGCCTTGGCCACCAACGCAAACGGGCGCGCAGCGATGCGCGCCCGTTTTGCCATGGGATCCGTAGACGTCTGGAGCTGACCGATGATGAGTGCCTTGAGTGGTGGCTGGGGACTGTTGATCCTCGCCGGGCTGAGCGAGATCTGCTACGCCGCGGTGATCCCCAGGTCCGATGGTTTCACCCGGCTGTGGCCGACGCTGTACTGCGTATTCTTCATCAGCCTGAGCCTCTGGCTGCTGTCGATGGCCGCGCGCTCGCTGCCGATCGGCACGGCCTACGCCGTATGGGTCGGCATGGGCGCGGTGGGTACCGCGCTCTGGGGCATCGCCTTCTTCGACGAGCCGGCCAATGCCGCCCGGGTCATCTGCCTCGGGCTGATCGTCGCCGGGGTGGTCGGGTTGAAGGTGTTTTCGGCGGGGTAGGTGCGAGGTGGGGGTATCGGCGTGCTGAAGGCTGGGCGGCAGGCTTCAGGCCTGCCGCCCAGCCCTCGTCAGTGCTTGAGCTTTTTCGGTTGCGGATCGGCGTAGCTGTGTTTCTCGTGGATCATGGTCGCCACCAGCGCGAACAGGCTGACGGCGGCGACGAGAAAGGTGATCACCATCAGGATGGTGGGCTTGTCGGCGAAGGTGAAAACCGCGCTGGCGCCTTCGAAGGTACTGATGCTCATGGTCCTGCTCCTGTATGAACGAGGCGCGCCGGTAGCGGCGCGCCTTGGGTGGCGATCAGGCCGGTTTGGCTTCCACGACCAGGGTGGTGACTTCCCGACCATCCGCGGTGCTGGCGTGGCCGTACATGGCGGTCCATTCCGGGTAGGCCTGGGCGGGCACTTCGGTGAGGTCCAGGCCGCGTTCCTCGGCGTTCGCCGGGACGCGCAGCATGCCGATCTTCTTCAGCCCGTAGGAGATGGCGTAGCCGGGAATGAAGCCGAGCGAGGCCATCACCAGCGCGCCGACCAGTTGCCCGGTGAAGCTGATCTCGGCCATGCCGTTGACGTTCGGGTAGCCGGCGAGGAAGACGCCGCTGATCACCAGCCCGGCGAAGCCGCCGAAGCCGTGCACGGCGAAGGCACCTACCGCGTCATCCAGCTGCAGTTTCAGCAGCAGGTTGTTCACCAAGGGTGCGGCTGCGGCGACGCCCATGCCGATCAGGTAGGCCAGGCCGGGGTGGTAGAGGTCGAGTCCCGGCGCCACGGAGATGATCCCGACCAGCCCGCCGGACATCATCCAGAACGGCTCGCGGGTGGTCAGGTAGGCGCCGATCAGGCCACCGGCGAAGCCCATCAGGGTGTTGAAGGCGAAGGCGGAGAGGTTGGTCGGCTGGCCGTAGATGTTGATCCACTGCGCGCCGCCGTTGTAGATGATGCAGCCGCCGAGGAAGCCGAAGAAGCCGACGATGATCAGCATCAGGCCGACCACGCTCATCGGCATGCTGTGGCCGACGATCTGGTTGGCCGAGCCGTCCGGGTTGAAGCGGCCGATGCGCGCGCCGAGGTTGATCACCACCGCCAGGGCGAAGAAGCCTGCGACCTGGTGGACCACGCCTGCGGCGCCGACGTCATGGTAGCCGAACTGCACGGTCAGCCAGCCTTCGGGGTGCCAGCCCCACGAGGCTGCCAAGAGCCAGAGCACGCCGCCCAGGGCAATGGTGAGGATGATGAAGGCGCTCATCCGCGCCCGTTCGATGATCGCCCCGGAGAGGATCGAGCCGGTGGTGGCGGCGAACAGCGCGAAGGCGCCCCAGAAGATGCCGGTGGCATTGTCCGTGAGGTTGGGCCCCATGGATTCGCTCCAGGGCATGGCCGCCAGCAAGGCATCCATGCGCGGCACCAGGCCGTCCGGGAAGGCGTTGTAGATGGCCCAGCCGCAGAGGAACACGCTGGGGATGACGAAGCCGAACGCGAGGATGTTCTTCACCCCGGCGGCCAGCGCGTTCTTCAGGCGCGAGGCGCCGATCTCGTAGGAGAGGAACCCGGCGTGGATCAGGACCATCAGCGCCGTGCACCACCAGTAGAAGATTTCCATGTTCAGCGTGTTGGTCATCTCTATCAGTGCGTGCAGTTCTTCGAGCGTGGGTGTCGTTTGCTCTTCCATCGCGTAACCCTCAAGGCATTGGTCTGATTTGGTGTGGCGGCAGAGTCGAGGAGCTGTCTTGGCGGACAGTCATGATTTTTATCTTTGCTCACTAAAAGTTCGTGAGAGGAAAGGCAAGCCTTGTGCCAGGCCAAGGCGAGGCGCCTGGCTCGCGGCTTGTGCCTCAGGGCTCAGGCGCCGCGGACCCGGTTGCGTGCGGCCTGCGCACCAGCAGGGTGCTCGTTGGCGAGCCGGGGCGCGTCATGCGCGTACCCGGCTCTTGTCCGGGTCGTAGGCGACCGTGCTGCTCGCCACCCGTGCGCCGATGCGTTTCTGCTGGCCGTCGAGCTTGCCCACTTCGAGCCGGGTGCCCGGCGTGCAGCAGGCGATATCGAGCCGACAGAGCGCGATGTTCTTGCCCAGCACGGGCGCGCGCGTGGCGCTGGTGATCACCCCGACCTGGGCGCGGCCGACGAACACGCCGTCGCCGTGCATCGCCACCTCGTTGCCCTCCAGCTCCAGCCCCACCAGCCGGCGCTGCGGCTGGGCGCTGCGCCGCTCCAGGGCGGCGCGGCCGATGAAGTCGTCCTGCTTGGTCTTGAGCGGCACGGTGAAGCCGATGCCTGCCTCGAAGGGATCGGTCTGGTCGCAGAACTCGTAGCCGGCGAAGACCAGCCCGGCCTCGATGCGCAGCATGTCCAGCGCATGCAGCCCCAGCGGCACCAGGCCCAGCGGCTGGCCGAGCTGCCAGACGCGCTGCCAGAGCTGCATGGCGTGGTCCGGGTGGCACCAGATCTCGTAGCCCAGCTCGCCGGTATAGCCGGTGCGCGAGACCATCAGCGGGCAGCCGTCGTAGTCATCCAGGCGACCGAGCAGAAAGCGGAACCAGCCCAGCTCGGCCAGCGCAGGCTGGGTAGCCGGCGCCCAGATCAGCTGCTGCAGCAGTTCGCGGCTGCGCGGCCCCTGCACGGCGATGTTGTGGATCTGCTCGGAGGCGGACTTGATCCACACCTTCATGCCGAGCTTCTGCGCCTGCTCGCGCAGCCAGATCCCGGCGTAGTCTTCGCCGCCGATCCAGCGGAAGGTGTCGGGCCCCAGACGCAGCAGGGTGCCGTCATCGAGCATGCCGCCGTGCTCGTAGCACATGGCGCTGTAGACGACCTGGCCGACCGCCAGCTTGCGTACGTCGCGGGTCAGGCAGTAGTTGAGCAGGGCTTCGGCGTCCGGCCCGATGACTTCGAATTTGCGCAGGGCGGACAGGTCCATCACCGCCACCCGCTCGCGGCAGCCGTGGTATTCCTCGATGGCGCCGAAGCCGTCGAAATGGGTCGGCGTCCACCAGCCGCGGTAATCGACGAAGTGCCGGGTAAGTGCGGCAGTAGCCGGATGGAAGCCACTTTCACGGGTCAGCACCGGATCGGCGTCGGGAGTCTTGCGAGTGGCCATGGCGATACTGAAGCGCTCCTTTTCGGAATACAGGCGAACGTGGATATCGGTGGGCTGCCAGCCGTTGGCCGGGTCGATGTCGTCCGGGCAGCTGCTGCTGGCGCAGACCAGATCGGTCATGGCGCGCAGCAGCACGTAGTCGCCGGGGCGTGACCAGGGCTCGTCGAGGGTGAGCTGCTGGTGGGCGTCGATGGCGGTGTTGAAGAAGAAGTTGATCGCCGGCCAGCCCGGGCGGGCGTGCACGCCGTGGCCGGCCAGCGCACGGCTGATGTTGTCGCTGCAGTTGGCATGGCCGAAGTAGCCCTGCGACTCGTAATAGCGCGCCGTGCAGGCCAGGGCGAAGGTGTCGTGGCGGCCAACGGTGTCGCGCACCACCTCCAGCATCGGCTGCATGTTGCGGTCGAAGAAGCGGCTGAACAGGCCGGGGCCGGGATAGGCATGGCCGTTGAGGGTGCGGGTGACGGTCGGGTCGAGGTCGATCTGGTGACCGGCATCCAGGCCGCGACGGTCGAAGGCGACGAAGTCCGAGCACTGCCGGCCGGCGACGTCGATGACCTGGATGTACTGGCCGGCGCCGACCCGATAGTCGCGGGCGCTGCCGGGCCGGATGGTGAATTCGTCGAGCAGCTCGCCGATCGGCTCCGGCAGCGGCGGACGGAGAGTCTGCCGAGGGTTGGCGCGCTGGATCAGCAGGCGCAGTTCGCTGGCGCGTCGCTGGCCGTCCACTGGCGTGTGCCCACCCGGCGCGGCGACCACCACCAGCAGGTTGTCGCTGGCCTCCAGCCGCCGCGCAAAGCCGGCTGGCGTCGCGGCGGGCCAGAGCCGTGCGGCAACCAGCGTACGGCTGCAGTCGACACGATGCCGGGCGAGGCCGAGGCGCACCCTGGCGGCATCGCTACCGCCAGCGGCGAGCAGGCGGGCGATGAAGTCGGCATCCATCCGGGCTTCCAGGCCCAGGGCGGCCAGCGCGGGCTGGCCGTCGTCGGCGAAGGCGGCGAGTTCGGCCGGCTGGTCGCCCTCGATATCGATCACCTCCAGCCGATCGCCGGCCTCAAGGCTGACCACGGTGAGGCCGCCCGGCGCGACGCGGTGACGTTCAAGCGCAGGCGCACGGGCGAACAGCGCCGGTTCGCTGGGGCGGGAAAAAACGGGAAGGTTCATGGCGGGCTCCGCTGGATTCGATGGGAAAGGCATCGCGGCCGCCCCGCAGTGCTGGCCTGGGGCGGCCGTCGGTCAGCCAACCGTTTTCAGGCGCTGTTCCGGCTCGTCGCAGAGATAGGCCTGCAGGGAATCATCCAGGGCCTGCAGCCATTCGGTGTGGTGGGGGGTGGCCAGCGTGCCGGTCATCAGCGAGCGGTGGCACTTGTCGCGGTAGCCCATGATGTCTTCGTACTTGTCCTGCTTCCATTGCAGGAAGGTTTGGTTGACCGCGGCGATGTCGAAGGACGGGTAGTCGGTGGCTTCGATCAACTGACGGATGTATTCGCCCTGGAACTCGAACATCTGCTGGGCGGTTTCGAGGGTTTCCTCTTCCTGGCGCCAGGCGATGTTTTCGGCGTGCATGTGGACGCGCTCGGGCAGCGGGATGCGCCCGAGGATCACGTCGCGGGCATACCAGGCCTGGGCGTCGAACATGTTGAAGCTGTACCACTGGTCCTGCATGCCGAGGTAGATGAGCTTCGGGTTCGGCTCCCAGAACACCCCCTTGTAGAGGTTCAGCGGCCAGAGGCGGTTACCGGTTTTCAGCCGCAGGCTTTCATCGAGGAAGGGGAAGTGATGCTTGTAGCCGGTGCAGAGGATGATCGCGTCGATGTGCTTGCTGCTGCCGTCGGCAAAGTAGGCGGTGCTGCCCCTGACATGCGAGAGCAGCGGCTTTTCCTCCCAGTTGGCCGGCCACTTGTAGCCCATCGGTGCACTGCGGTAGCAGCTGGTGATCGAGCGGGCGCCGTACTTGTAGCACTGCGAGCCGATGTCTTCGGCCGAGTAGCTGCTGCCCACCACCAGCACGTCCTTGCCCTTGAATTCCAGCGCATCGCGGAAGTCGTGGGCGTGCAGGATGCGCCCGGCGAAGCTCTCGAAACCGCGGAAATGCGGCACGTTGGGCGTCGAGAAATGGCCGCTGGCGACCACCACGTAGTCGAATTCGCGGGTGCTGGTCAGGTCCTCGTCGTAGTTGTGCACGGTGACGCTGAACAGCCCGCTGGCCTCGTCGAAGGTGACCCCGCGCACCGCCGTGTTGAACTGGATGTACTGGCGCACGCCGGCCTTTTCGACGCGCCCCTTGATGTAGTCCCAGAGCACTTCGCGCGGTGGGTAGGAGCCCATCGGCCTGCCGAAGTGCTCGTCGAAGGTGTAGTCGGCGAACTCCAGGCATTCCTTGGGACCGTTGGACCAGAGGTAGCGGTACATGCTGCCGTGCACCGGCTCGCCGTGTTCGTCCAGGCCGGTGCGCCAGGTGTAGTTCCACATGCCGCCCCAGTCGCTCTGCTTCTCGTAGCAGACCAGTTCGGGAAGTTCGGCGCCCTTGGCTGCGGCGGACTGGAAGGCGCGAAGCTGGGCCAGGCCGCAGGGACCTGCGCCGATGATGGCGATACGGGTGCTCATGCTGGGTTTCCTCATGTGTTTTCTGGAAAGTTTGTTTCCTGCTGAGAAATACCTTAGGGCTTTGCCAGCGCCGGGAAACTGCCTTGCTAGGGATACCCCGTTGGGGATAGATGCGCCCCAGCGGGTCGGGATCGCCCAGCGACAGCGCAGCAGGGGCCATCCTAGTGCAGCGTGGCAGCGGCTTGGGCAGCCTCCGCAGCGGATGGCGGGCTGGCCCAAGTTATTGATACTTGGGCGCTATCGTCTGCTATCGCCAGCTACGAGGCGCGTGGTGTGAAAATTGCTGGGTGCTAGCGGGTGGGAAACCTCGAAGGGGCACCAATGCTGCTGCTGATGCGTAACACCGCACGAACCTGGCTCGCCGACCGGCGAACCAGGCCGGAGTCGTGCGAACGCCTGCTCGGCGACTTGCCGCTGCGCCTGCTGCAACAGCCGGACAGCCAGGCGCCGCTGCTGGCGCTGTTGGCCTCCCTGACCAGGCACACGCCGGCGCGCCGCGCCTGGCTGTTGCTGCCCGCTCCGCAGGATGGCGGCTGGCAGGTGCTTGGCGAGGCGCCCGATGCCTGCCCCCACGGCCAGCCGCTGTCGGCCGCTGACGGTGCTCAGCGCTGCGTTACCTGCCTGGCCGCCGGACGTCATCGGCTGATCTGTCCGCTGGAGCTCGAGCGCGGTCGGCTGGCCGTGCTGCTGCTCGATTACCGAAGCCCTCCCGGCTGGTTGCTGCAACGGCAGGCGGCGCAACTGGCCGCGCGCCTGGGTGACGTGCTGCGCGCGCTGCGGCGGGGCAGGGCGCGAGGCCGGCGCGAAACCGCAATGGACCCCGCCCTGCTTGCCCGCGAGCTGCACGATTCGGTGGCGCAGCAGCTGAGTTACCTACAGATCCGCGCCACTCGCCTGCTGGCCGTGCTGGACGAGCCGGAACAAGTCCGCATCATGGCGCACGACCTGCAGGAACAGCTGCGGTGCGTGCATCGCCAGGTGCGCGCGCTGATCGCCACCGCCCGCCCCGGCATGGATGGCCGCTCGCTGCGCCAGGCTCTGGAAGCCTGCGTGGCGGAATTCTCGCGTCGCAGCAGCTGCGTATTCGAGCTGGACAACCGTCTACCGGCCGAACACTTGCCCGATGCGGTGGCGTTCGAAGTCCTGCAGGTCGTGCGCGAGGCGCTGACTAACGTGATGCGTCACTCCCATGCCCGGCAGGTGCTTATCGAACTGCGCGAGGAGGACCGACAGGGTTTCGAGCTGCGCCTGAGCGACGATGGCCTGGGCCTGCGGCAGATGCCGTCGGAGCAAGGCCACTACGGCTTGCGGATTATGCAAGAGCGCGCCACGGCGATCGGCGCCGAGCTTTCGATCGGGCCGGCCGAGCCATGCGGCACTTTGGTGCGCCTGCGTTGGAGTCCGCCATGACAAGGCACCTGCGCGTGCTGCTGGTAGACGATCATCCGCTGCTGCGCCGCGGAGTCGCCGAACTGCTCGATGCGAGCGGGCGCTTCGCCGTGGTCGGCAGCACCTCGACCGGCGCGGAGGGGCTGGCCCTGGCTGCGGTACTGGTCCCGGACCTGGTACTGCTCGATCTGCACCTGCCCGGCATCGGTGGCTTGCAGGTTCTAGCGGACTTCAAGTGCCAATCGCCGGCCAGCCGCGTGGTGGTGCTGACGGCCTCGGCCGCGCATCAGGATCTGCTCGCCGCGTTGCAGGCTGGCGCCGACGGCTACCTGCTCAAGGACATTGATCCAAACGCCCTGCTGGCCGCGCTCGGTGATTGCGTCAGCGGGCGGCTGGTGCTCGACCCGGCGCTCACCGAGGTCCTGGCCTGCGGGTTGCGCGAGCGCGGCCCGCCAGCGGCGGCCCCGGCCGAGTTGACCGAACGCGAGCGGCAGACGCTGGCGCTGATCGCCGAAGGGCTGAACAACAAGCTGATCGCCCGCCGCCTCGGTATCAGCGACGGCACGGTGAAAATCCACGTCAAGCACCTGCTCAGCAAGCTGAACCTGCATTCACGCCTGGAACTGGCGGCCTGGGCCTATCGCAGCGGCCATATCTCTGGTTGGGAGGAAGGCGCATGAGTCTCCTGCAAGGCTGTCGGTTCGCCTTAAACGGCCTCTTGTGGCGCTGGCGGCAGATGCCTGCCAGCGACCCACGCGACGACCTCGATTGTCTCCCGCTGGCGCTGGTACGGCTTGACGAGGCAGGCCGAATGTCACGCCTGAGCAACGGCTGGGAGCGGCTGAGCGGCCACCGGTGTGGCGACTGTCTGTCGCGCCGGCACGTCGACTTCATCCATATCGAGGACCAGCCCCACTGGAACCAGGCACTCGAGGCGTTGCGCACTGGCCAATCCGAGCGGGTCTTCGTGCTTCGCTATCTGACGCATGCCGGCGAATTGCGCTGGGTGGAGGTGCGCTTGTGCCGCCAGCACCAGGGCTTTCTTGCCAGCCTCGCCGACGTCAGTGCGCAAATCCCCGGACACCGGCGGCTAGAGGCCAGTCACCGTAGCCTCAACAACCTGCTCGACGGACTGCCGATGATGGTTTATCGCTGCCGCAACAACCGTGACTGGACCATGGAATACGTCAGCGCCGGCTGCCTCGCCCTGACTGGCTACAGCGTGGAGCGCTTGGTAGACAACCGCAGCTTGACCTATAACAGCCTGATCCACGTTGCGGACAGGGAACATGTCTGGCAGGAGATTCAGCGAGCACTCCGCACGCGGCAGCGATTTACCATCGAGTACCGCCTGGTCGGTGCCGACGCCCACCCCAAGGCAGTCCAGGAGCGTGGTTGCGGCATCTACTCCGATGCGGGCGAAGTGCTCGGCCTCGAAGGGGTGGTGATGGAGCAGGCCCGCACAGTGCGCCAATCAGGACGGTGACGATGGCAAGAACGAATGAATTTGGGCAGACCATCGGTTTGCCAGTTGCGAACTGGACACCGAGACCGCAGCCAGGCGCTGTGGCCTTGACCGGTCGGCACTGCCGCCTGGAACCCCTCGACGCCACGGCTCATGCCGCCGACCTGTTCGCCGCCTATCGGTCTGCAGGCGACGACAGCGACTGGACCTACCTGTCGATGGAGCCTTTCGGCAGCGTCGAGCAATATCGAGAATATGCTGACAAAGCGGCCCGAAGCGTCGACCCCCGGCATTTCGCCGTCATCGATGCGAGTTCCGACAGGGCGATCGGCACCCTGGCGCTGCTGCGTATCGACCCGGCGAACGGCGTCATCGAGGTCGGAAGTGTTGCCTTCTCCCCGTTGCTTAAACAGTCGACGCGCTCGACCGAGGCGCAGTACCTGCTGATGGCCTATGCCTTCGATGTACTCGGGTATCGCCGCTACGAATGGAAGTGCGACGACCTGAACGGACCGTCTCGCAAGGCCGCCGAGCGCCTGGGCTTTCAATACGAGGGAACCTTTCGCCGCGCTGCGATATACAAGGGGCGCAATCGCGATACCGCCTGGTATTCCATCATTGGCGAGGACTGGCCCACCATCAAGGCCGCGTTCGACGCTTGGCTGAGCCTGGATAATTTCGATGTGGATGGAAAACAGCACCGGTCATTGGCGGCAATTAGGGCTACAGCCTAACTGCCGGTAAGTTTCTGTGGCGGCCGCTTAGGTAAGCACTCCATTCGTGATGGGGTGCTTCCGCCCCTCCAGCCGTGCGTGCAGCAGATGTTTCCGCAGCCTTCTGTGGTTCGCTGTGCCCGCGTGCTGTCTTGGTTGGGGTGCTGTTCCGGTCCTCGAACGCTGATTCCGCAAAGCGTTTCAGAGAGGTGATGAAGCGCTACGCGGGATCCTTCGATCGGTTTGTCGTACCGCAGCGCTTCCAGGTATTCGATCGGATCAATGCGCATGAGGGCAGGGGAACCGTTCGCCTTGGTAGGGTTTCGGCAGTGCCGGAGTGGGCAATGAAGCGGGAGATGATGTCGCAGCGGTATACGACTCGATGGGATGAGTTGATGCGGGTGATTTGAGGTCGGCTTGGGCCGCTTTCGACCCATAGCGGTCTGTGGAGATGGGCTGAGATCGGCCATAAGCAGTCAGTACCTAACGCCTGAATTAAGCCGTGCCGCGAAGCGGCGTCGGTTTGAATGAATAGGCCGCAATTAGCACACACTACTTTTCCTCATAGTCTGGCCATGACTTTCCGAACTCAGCAAGAGCGCCTGCGCACGAAACAACCGTTAAATAACTACCTTTTTCATGACGCTTTAGTCGTGTGAGCCCCGTATAAATCAATGCACAGGCTTGACTGTCAATTTTCTTCCCCACAAAAAGAACAATTGCACGAGACTCCCAACCTTTAAAGCTATGAAGTGTTGTTGCCTTGACTCTCGCATCGCCCATATAAAACCCCATCTTCTTCCGACGAGAGTCTTTTTTGTCAGAGCTGTATGTGTGGACTGCGTTTACTCCTTTTGAATCAAGAGCATTTACTACATCTGCGCCCATCGCCTGACTGCCCGTCAGAAAAGTAATATCTGTAATTGCTAGAATATCATCCCTAGCCCTGGGCGCCATTCTTAAGATTTCCTCCGCACAGATTTGCACGGATGATTCAGAGCGTATTTGTACCCATCGCAAGTGGCAGGGATATAGATCAAGCTCTCCCTGAGGCCCGTTGGGCAAATCGACGGTATCACTGGGCAAGTAGCGACTAGCAAAATTGCGCGCAGCCTCCATGGCTCTTGGCGGAAGTCTGTAACAAGTCTGAAGCTCTGCCCATCTACCACCAGGAAAGCCAGCGCCAGTCATAGCCTCGTCGGTCCAAGATCGGGCAGTCCCATAAATATCCTGTGTAGCGTCAGCGACGAGCAGCATCTCTCCATTCCTCTGACATACCTTTCGTAACACACTCCACCAAGCTGGAAGGAAATCCTGACCTTCATCGACAAGTACAGCATCGTATCTTTGTATAATTTCTTCATTGTCTGCGTCCATACAACTTGCGACGAGTGCAGGAAGTTGTGTGCTTAGGATGTGATGTTCCTGTCCTTCGCTTCCTTTCCAAAGATCGCGATACTCACCCTCACGGTCAGATTCTTCGCAGACCCGCTTACACCAAGCGTGAAAGTTAAGCCACGTTATTCCTTGCCTTGTCCGTCCATGAGAGCTTGGCCACCTCACCGCAACATCCATAAGATAGTGCAGCAAAGTTATGTTGAAGGTTACAACAAGGACTTTTTTGCCTTCGCTAAGCAATTGCGCTGCTCGGGCCGCAAGAATTAGAGACTTGCCAGAACCTGCGGGACCTTTGATTCGCCTGTAGCCAGACTGAGTACGTGAAGTCACGTAGCTTCTTTGTGCAGCATCCAGGTCGATAGGCTTTCGTTGCGTGGCAGCGTAATCTGGTTCAACAAGCCAGTTTCTCATGTCGTTAGCCTGATCCTCCGTCATAAATCGTGACGAAGATCGGCGGCTTTCTGGAAAAACCATGTTAATGCTGCTTCCCGCAATTGCTTCAGAACCAGAGATCGGATTGTATTGGGGCCATTCCAGCATTCCTCTATAAGCTAGGCAGGGCTTCAGTAAGCTATTAATCTGCTCTTGCTTCGCAAACGGAAATATAACGCCTGCCGTGATTATGGCAAAGCCTGCATGCCCATCCAACCTTGGGCAGTATAGATTGTATATTTCCTGCTTATACCTAAATATTTTCTCAACGGGGTTCTGGCTTTGAATTGAGAACGATTTATTCCCATCGTTTGCACATAGTTTGGGAGCCTTCCCGTCTCTCTTCTCAGTCCAGTACCGCATTGCATCCAGGCTCCAGTCCTTAACCTCGAATACGGCAATCCCAACCCTAGGGTTAAGAAGAACGAAGTCCGGCCTCAAGCCATTTAGATGCGGCTGGATATAAATCTCCCACTCTGGTGCCAGTTTTTCATGAAAGAGATTGAAAACAAGTCGTTCGCCTGGGGTCAGAGGCTGGCGAAGTCTCTCTAATTGCTCAATCGGTGGTGATACGAAACGTTCCATGTTCCCGCGAATCCTGATCTTGCCGTCTAGATGTGGACTTAACAGCGTCGAGCGAGCTGCGTCAGCTTGAATGACTTGTTATATTTCCTGAGAAAAAGTTATATATTTAGCAGCCCTTTACAATTTGGATATTTTGAGCAGCCCCAAAATTCTTTACCCGAATATGGGCCGCTTTTAGCTATTCGGAGCACCATTAATGAACCACATTTAGGGCAGTACGGTGTTTGAACTTCCTCAAAATCACCATCCTGAACTTCTATTTTCGGCTTGGTAAATTTATAATCCTTGTATTTATCTTTAATAATTGATTTTTCTGATGGGCTCGATTCATTGGCTAGAAAAAAGTAATTAACCAAAAGAGCAATAACAAAGGTGTGCGGTAGCGCGGCCATTAAGCAGTAGGGAGCAAAGCATGCGCCAAAAATAAACAATTGATTGGCAATTATTATAATCACCCATGCAATTAATAGTACTTGGAAGTTATTTAGCGCACTCTTGAATACTTCTTTTATCATGCTTTAGTCCAAAAATATTACTATAAGCTGGAGGCACAAGTGGGTAGTGTTTTCCACCACTTGTGCCTGATAACGTTCCTTGTCCATGGAAAAACTCCTTCAACAGCATGCGGGGCGCCGTGGAGACGCGATATGAGGCGAGAAGAAAAAGCGACATGGCCTGCGCAGAGATTACGAAGTCGGTAGCAACGTGTCCATGACCTGTTTTCACCGTACTACTGCTGCTCGTGACGAGGAAGTAGCCACTTTCCCGAGGGCAGCTTCTGGCCGATCATGCCGGTCGGCCCCGGCCATCGGTAGCTGACGACCCAAAGCAACCGTTCGCCAGGGCGGGAAACCGGCAAATGGAGGTCTCTAGTAAGAGGCCGCTTCTGACCCTCAGCTACCCGTGGGGGCCGTCCGAGATCGGCCGAAAAAGCGGGAGGCGTTGCCCTGCAGCCACCCAGCGGAGTTAGAAAAACCCAACAACGACATACAACTTGCCCGGCGGATGCATGCTCAACGATCCCAGCAGAGCCCTAAATACTACGGTTAAAAAATTGGTGTTCGACGGGTTTTATGTAAAAAGCGATCGGCGCTATGCCCGAGCATTCTTATGAAGATATAGAAGCGATATCGAGGGACCTACATCAGGTCACATCTGTGGTGGCCTTAGATTTCTTGATTTTATAAAGCTCGTATAGCGCAGTTAATCTTTCTTTTGTTATAAAGACGTTGCTGTAGTGAGGCAGCGCAACCGTTTCGCTGTAAAACTCGGAAGAGAATTGATCGCCAGCTAGTTCTGTAAAGACCACATTCATAACCGAATCCGTCATGCCTTTGATACTATCTACAGATTCGCCCGTTAGTGCTGAAAATAAAACTATAGTTTCAAATTTAATGCTTTCTTTTACTTCATAATATTTCTCATAGTCACCATGAACATGTTGAGTAAAATGAGAAACCATCGCCTCGACTAATAGCGTAGCTGAGAACGCAAGAGGCTCTCTTTCTCGCAAATTAAACGGCACTGCCTTTATAAAATTCTTTATGAACTTTTTTAAAATTATTCGTTGAAGCATCCCTAAGGCCATAATACTTCCCTTTATTTTTAACTAACACCACTAAGAGCTTGCGATCAGGGACTGCGCAAGGAACCCGGCATCATTACACGGGTGGGCTTTCAATAGCTGACGTTCTCAGGCCACCCTGACGGAATGCTAGCGTTTTGCCAGTGGCGGCGTCCATCGGTCTTTATACAGGAGCTTTCCCAATCGCTTCCTAAACGCCACGACACTCAGCCTTGCTGATCTGCCGCTTCGCAACGGACAGAAAGCCCAAGCCTCGAATCTCGTTAAGCGATCCGATAAAGCGACCTGCAGCTGTTAGGTGGTGATCTGCCTTTGACCAACGGCGGCTAGTGGCCCAGAGTGTGTAAAAACATCCCGGTAAACCCTTGCTATGATTTCCGAGAATCTCATCGCAAGGGACGCCCATGAAACGGTTTATCCAGGGTGAACATCGAGGTCAAAGCACCTTACTTCCCGAAAGCCTCGACGACTACGTCAGCGATACCAATCCGGTTCGGGTGGTTGACGTTTTCGTCGATGAACTCGATTTGGCCAATCTAGGTTTTGATGGCGTCATTCCAGCCGAAACCGGCAGACCTGCCTACCACCCGGCGATCCTGCTGAAGATCTACATCTACGGTTACCTAAACCGAATTCAATCGAGCCGACGTCTGGAGCGAGAAGCCCAGCGCAACGTCGAACTCATGTGGCTAACCGGGCGTTTGATGCCCGATTTCAAGACCATCGCCAACTTCCGAAAAGACAACAGCAAGGCCATTCGCGGCGTCTGCCGCCAGTTCGTTTTGCTCTGCCAGCAGTTGGGGTTGTTTGACGAAAACCTGGTTGCCATCGACGGCAGCAAATTCAAGGCAGTGAACAACCGTGACCGCAATTTCACCAGCGCCAAACTGAAGCGGCGCATGGAAGCCCCTAAGAGGTGTGTTCAAGCTCGTCGTTTGAGCTTTAGCGAATTTCCCTGGCTCACTTTTCTAAACTGACGACTCACCGTCGCGCGAGCCCATACAGTGGCGGGCCTGAAAGCAAAGCTCGCACTTGATTTAGGTTGTCACCAACGGTCATTGAAGCGAAATGCCTTTATACCAGCGGCTGGGCGATCCTATTGATAAGTTCCGGCCCATCATTCCGCACGTTCCCGACGTCCTTACCCACCGGATGCCACTCGAATTCCTCGACGCATAAACCATGCGCCAGTGCTAGCTCCTCAGCCTTGAGCGGCAAAAGCTCCTGCTGCATCCAGAGCGCAGCGTACTCTGGCGATAGAACCAGAGGACGCCGATCGTGAATATCGAGCATGCCGGCAGCGCTAGATGACGTAATGACAACAAAGCCGTCGCCGTCTCGGGGTTCCAGCGAGGCGCCTCGCTGAAACCGCCCGAGCGCAGCGAAAAACATCGGCTCGCCGCTACGGAGCGTGATGTAGTAGGGCTGCTTGATCTTCGGGTTGGCCGCGTCCATCTTCCACTCGTACCAACCATCAGCGGGCACTATTGCGCGGCCGGTTTGCCAGATATCGCGAAAGAACTTGCTAGTCGCGGCCGTTTCCACCCTGGCATTTATCGCTGGTGGTCGCTTCCCCTGTGCCCACAATGGGGCGTAACCCCACTTGACCGGCTCCATGCGCAGGCCATCATCGTCCTGGTGCAGGAGCTGAACCAGTGATTGCGGACACACGTTGTAGCGTCCGATTGGCTCAGGATTCACGCTGCCACGCAATGGCAAGGGCAGCTGCATCGCGATCTTGTCCAGGTACTCATAGGCGATTCGGTACTGAGCGAAACGTCCACACATGGGTGCCCCCGCACATCTGGTTCAATTGACCGGACTCTAGCTTCAGAATACTGTATATGCATACAGTTATGAGGTCTGTGCCATGCCCGTCCATATGTTGGGACCTGCTGCTCCCGCCACAATTGCACTGCCGTTTTTCAGTTTCTGCGTGCCCGCCGGATTCCCGAGCCCAGCGCAGGACCACATGGAGGGGAGCATCTCGCTCGACGAGCTGATGAACATCCGAGCTCCGCATACCTACCTGGCGCGCGCAGACGGGGAGAGCATGATCCAGGTCGGCATTTTCGACCGAGACATTCTGATCATCGACCGGGGACGGGAGGCAGAAAAAGGGGAGGTGATCATCGCAGCGCTGAATAACGAGCCTCTGGTCAAGATTTTCGACCGAGCCGGCAGCCAGGTCATTCTGCGCTCGGCTAATCCGAAGTTCCCGCCGCGGTACCTCCTCGAAAGCGAAGAACTCTACGTATGGGGCGTGGTGTCATACAGCATCCGAATCCATGGCAAGTACTGAGCGGGCCATCGCCCTCATTGATTGCAACTCGTTCTACGCCAGCTGCGAGCGTGTCTTTCGACCAGACTTGCGCCGTACGCCTATCGTCGTGCTTTCGAACAATGACGGCTGCGTGATCGCGCGCTCGGCCGAGGCAAAGCAGCTCGGTATCAAAATGGGCGTGCCGTATTTTCAGATCCGGCGCGACCTGGAGCGTTGGGGCGTTGTGGTGTTTTCCAGCAATTACGCGCTGTACGGCGACATGAGCGAGCGCGTCATGACGGTCATCGAGAGCCTGGTGCCTGCGGTTGAGGTGTACTCAATCGACGAGTCGTTTGCCGACCTTACCGGTGTGCCAGACGTCGAAGTGCTCGGCAGGCGGATCCGCGCTGAGGTACTGCGCAGCACAGGTATCCCGGTCGGGGTGGGCATTGGGGGGACCAAGACGCTCGCCAAGTTGGCGAACCATTCAGCGAAGCGCTGGCAGAAGCAGACGGGTGGGGTAGTGGACCTTCTCGACCCGGTGCGGCGCGACAAGGTGCTGCGCGTGACTGACGTCGGCGATGTATGGGGTGTCGGTCGCCGGATGACCGAGCACCTGAACAGGTTGGGCATACGTACTGCTTGGGATCTAGCTAGCGCGGATGCCTGGACCCTGCGCAAAAAATTCAGCGTGGTCATCGAGAAAACCGCACGCGAACTGCGCGGGACGCCGTGCCTCGATCTGGAGGAGGTCGCGTCACCCAAACAGGAGATCTGCTGCTCGCGGATGTTCGGCAAGCGCCTGCGCGAGCTTGAGCCAATCAAGGACGCAGTGGCGGCATATGCCGCTCGGGCCAGCGAGAAGCTGAGGGCACAGCAGTCCATGTGCAAGCGCGTCCGAATCAGCATCCGTACCGGCATGTTTAATCCCGACGAGCCCAAGTTCGCGAAAGGCGTCGTGTGTGAGCTGCCGTATCCCACCAACGACACCCGCTACATCATCCGGGCGGCGATCGCTGGGTTGGAACACATCTATCGCGATGGCTTTTCGTTCAGCAAGGCAGAGGTCCTGCTGATGGACCTCTGCCAGCGCGGCGAGTACACCGACGATCTATTCGCCCAAACCCAGCCCGCCGCGTCGGAGCGCGTTATGGGCGTGCTCGATGCAATCAACGCCAAGTGGGGCCGCAATACCCTCCGGCCCGGCCGCGTAACCACCGCGCCGGACTGGGGCATGCGACGGGAGATGATGAGCCAAAGTTTCACGACCAGGCTGGATCAGTTGTGGGTGGTGCGGTGCAACTAGGCGAGTGCATGCGAGGACCGATGAATTCCAGGTACTGGTTGTAGTGCGATCGCTTGCATCCGTTGACCGCTGAAAGCGTAAAGAAAAAGCCAGGCAGTGCCTGGCTCTTGTGTTGGTCGGATAGCTTACTGAAGCCAACCCTCTACCTTTTCGGCGCCGTGCTTTTCTTTCCAAGCTTTCAAAATCTTATGATTGCCACCCTTCGTCTCTACCACCTCTCCAGTTTCTGGGTTTTTGTAAACCTTAACTTGGCGCTGCCGACGAGGCGCTTGAGACGTCGGGGTGGCGCTGATGCTGGTGCGGCTGGGCTGCGGATCCAATATTGAAATAATTTCGCGCAGGCCTACGTCATATTGCCCCATCAAATTGCGGAGTTTTTCCTCGAACTCGATTTCGCGCTTGAGTTTGTCGTCATTCTTAAGAGCATCAAGCTGCTTGAGCTGGGCTGCGAGCTGGGCTTCTAGAGCTTTGAATTCGGCGAGTTTGGACATGGGTAACCTTCGGAGAACGAAACTGCTTTGTGTGTCTCAGTCTACCGCTTGGGCACGGAGGGAGAAAACTAAGGACCGACCGATTTCGTGAGTAATTCAGTCATCGAGAAGGCTGGTACAGGGATGGGCTGCGGAGTGTTTGTCAGCCAGAGAGGTGCGTACTTCCTGACATATGAAGTGGTGGGTTAGCAAAATGGGAGGTGACCAAGCGGCGGCCGTTGCATAGAAACGTCGCGCATCCCGTAGAGGAAGCGGACGTGAGCAGGCTTCTTCTGCTTTAGCAGAGGTAGCCATGCATAGCATCGAAATTGGAGCTAGCCATTTACCTGCGGCAAATGAAGAAAGCTGCCTTTTTTGACAACAATGGCAGCCGCTTCGCGAAGGCAGTTGATCATTTTGGTCTTATTGCTCGGTCTCGCTCCACATTCGTTTCGCTTACCTGCAAACGCCCAAAATGCTCAACTGCCCCATACTTGAAGGTTTCAAGTATGGGGCGCGGGGGCATACTTGAAGGAACGCTTCGCTGCTTCAAGTATGCCCCCGCAATTTTGTTGTCAAATCATTAGCCGCCAGGCGCTGCCTGGCCGAAATGGCGATTGAGCAGCGATTGCAGTTTTGGGCGGGCGTTTGGCTTCAGCGTCATCAACCAATGTCGTTGAAATAGTCATCGCGCTATGAGTGCATAATTGCTCAGATCTTCCGTCTCCCCATTTAACATGGTGTGCATCAGTTCTCCCAGCAAGCCTGAAAGAGTTCTGAAGAAGCAGAGCTTGCAGTGGTGCACTTCCTAATTCTCGCCGTCATACGGGCACCTCTAAAAACACACATCCGGGCTGAGCCAGGATGCGAAAGTGCAGCTCCTTGGCATCCGAACGCCGACTTGGACGCTCGCAGAGCATCGTGAATGGCCGGTTGCATCACGCAACCGGTGCCCGGTTCAGGTCATTTCCAGCAGGCTCGACATCCGCTTGAGGTTGTAAACCGCCGATTTGACTATCAGGCCAAATTGGGCTCGCGCCAGACCAATGCTCCGGATTATCTTGCCGCCCATCTGCGCGAGGCTGGCAAAGACATGTTCGACGCGGGCTCGGGGGCTGGCTATGCGCTTGTTTTGTGCCTTGCCCCGCTCCCCTATAGGCTTGCCAGCCTGGCCCTTGCGCTGGATATGCGGTCGCCAGCCGATCATCCGGAGCCACTGCTCTCGGGGCTTATCGTGATAGCCGCGATCCGCCCAGAAGTCCCGGCTGCTGTTGTTCCGGCCGAGCACATCCACCAGATGCCGGGTATCGGCCTCGCTGGCATCGCTCACCCTCACGCAGCGAATGAGCTTGTGCCGGCGATCCACGCTGACCGAGAGCTTGTAGCCGAAATACGACTTGCCGTGCTTCTTCGTCCAGCGCGCTTGGACATCCTTTTGCCGCCGTTTGGCGGGCGACCATTCGACCGGTAACGCCTGCTCCTTCACCACCGCTTGCTCATCGGCCGTGTTGTGCTGAAGGGGTGCGCGAACGATGCTGGCGTCGATGATCTGCCCCTCGCGGGCCCGGAATCCATGCTGCTGCAACTGGCGCTGCACCTCGGCAAAGATCTGATGCTCGACGTTGGCCTGTACCAGGCGCTCGCGAAAGACCCAGATCGTGTTGCGATCCGGAACTCGCCCGGAGTGCTTCAGCCCGGCAAAACGCTGGAAGCTCATGCGGTCGATCAGCTGGGACTCCATCTGCTCATCGGACAAGTTGAACAGCTGCTGGAGCACCAGAAGGCGGGTCATCAACTCCGTTGGATAGGGAGGCCGACCGCCCTTGGCCCGACTGGGCCTGGGCGCCCAGCGGTCGATCTCGGCTGCCAGGGCCGTAAAGTCCACATGCTTGTCCAGCAGGGCCAGTGGATCGCCCAGGCAGTCCAGCTTCCAGCTTGGCTTCACGTTCCTGGTCGGCAAACAGACTGAGCATGGGCAGGGCTCCGGAGGATCAAGGGCGCGCCGATTTTACCGTGAGGTGGCCGGTTTTTAGAGGCCCCCATACCTCGAGCCGTGCCCCCGAGTGGCGCCGAGCACACCAAATTGCGTGCCGTAACCATCGATAGGGATGCTGCCACGGCATACGTCACACAAAGCAACCTTAGTCGGCTTCACATGCTCCGATGCCTCGTCGTTCATGACCAACACCTCAAGCTCTAGTGTGTCGACTCAAGGCAGATGACTGCCAGGGCCTACGGCTACACCCCTGACATTAATGCAAGCGTGCAGGCCTTGGATGAACGCACTGCGGGAGAATTTTTTTAAATGCCAGCAGTGATTCATATCCGCCTTGTGGGTGCAATGAAGCGACGACGTAGAAGCTTCCGCTGAAAGTACGCAGGACCCAAAACGAGTGTTCGCGGTCAACCCGGACAATGTCTGATGTATGGATAAGATGCCCGTCGCCAAACCGACCTGAATCCGGGTCTGCTTTGGCATGCCGATGTGTAACGCCGACGCAGCAGCCTGCTGCGATGCAGGCGCTGGTGATATAGGCCGTGACAGGCTCGCTGAAACATAAGTCGAAAGCCTTTTGCAGTTGCATGGCGGCATAAAGGGATACTCGGCGCATCGTCGTGTCCTAAAGAGTTAGATCGAGCAACGGCTCTGCTGAAGCGCTTTGCTGCACGTCTTACTCGCCTTCTTTAAGCCGCATAAGCTCCAGCGCGTTCATAGCAGCCACGACATCAGCTTTGCTCGCGCGCTTTGCTCCGAAACCGATTGTGTTTACGAGCTGAGTGCAGATGGTTTCGAAATTAATAGCCGCTGTCGAGGCGGTGGTTGGGGGGGCGTTGGCGAGGATGAAGCAGAGTTCATTGAAAGCAGCCTCTGCCATTGTCAGCGGTACGTCCCCAAAGTCAGCACCGAACGTGTCCTTGAACTGCGTCTTCACAATATTTTTGAATTCGTTTCTGTGTTGCTCTGCGCTTTTCTGTGCGGCCCAGTCTGTGATGGCTTCGAGTGTGTCTCCTAAGTCTGGTGCGGATGTAAGCTCCATATGGGCTCCTATGTTGGTCATTGTGTATCGCTCGGTTTTACTAAGCATGGAGGGCCCGCAGAACTTGCCTTTCGACAGATGACCGATTTTCAATCCGGTGCCCATCTGTAAACCACCCCAACATTGGGTCAGCGCTGATATCGCTATTGTGACGCCCAAGCAGCAGCGGACCGCAATACGGGCGTCGGTTAGGTAAGCCGTGATCGCTTGGCTGAATTTTAGGCTTGAGCCTAATGCAGCATCTGCATGGCAGCGGGGGCACTGAACGCAATTGCTGCTCCTCAGAGGTAAACAATTAGATCTTGATCGAAGCCGGTGTTCTCGTTTGGGTATCCTCTGGGGTTACAGACGATCCGTGTTCCAGCTTTGTAATAGTCAACGACGGTATGGGAGTGGCCGTGTACCCACGCCGCCACTGGCTCACCGTCCATCAGATCAAGCCACTCATTTGCATACGCGGCGTCAAGGTGATTGCCTGCATGTGGGCTTTGCGCTAATGAGCGCAGAATTGGTGCGTGGTGCGTTATCACGACTGTTGGCCCTGAAAATGGCTCGGATAGTTTGTTTAGTAGCCAAACTCTTGTTTTTAACGCTTCGGCAGCGAGGTCACCGGGCTTCATGCGCCGGAAATTCTCTCCTGCACGAATCTGGCGGTAATCGCTCATCAAGCTTTGCAAAGTGATCGACGCCAGAGATTTGTTACTTTTAGCGCTAAAATCAGTCCACATCGTTGCACCTAAGAATCGAGTGCCACCTATTACAATAGAATCGCGTCCCAACACCTGTACATGGGGCCCCAGGCAGGCGCTACGTATCTTCTCCTGCGTGCGTATCATGTGGCCGCGGTAGTACTTATGATTGCCGAGCACGCAAAGAAACAGGAATTTGAAATGCCTATTTGGTCCACTCGACTCTTCGCGCCTTCACATCAATATCACCTGCAAGAATAAAAATATCGGCATCGACTACTGAGGGTATGTAGGTGCTGAACTTGTTGTGCAGATCGGACAACAGATGAATTCGCATTAGCTAGCCCTCCGGGTATTCAGAAAATTCGAGCCATCGTTTCTGCCGTAGCGAGCTTCCGTGTGCCGCCGCCGAGGAGTAGGTATGTAGTGTTGAGCGTTTTGAAGTGGAAGTCCTTTTCGAAAGCGTGCAGCGGCGACGTGCGCACAAAGTCGCCGACATCCCAGCGGCGTTTGCCGTCGAAGACGACGCAGTGTGCATACAGTATTACCGGTTGGCGCTGCCTCTTCGCTAGCGCAGCGCGCAGTTCCTCACTTGCATCAAGATCAATCCAGATCCATTCACGCACGATGCAATAACCGTCTTGTGGGAAGTGGTTCCGTGCATAAGCGATGGCGTCTTCGTCCGACATGTCACTGCCAGCCATGGGCTGACCTGGTGTGTAGAGAAGATCTGTCAGTGCGTTTAGTTCATTCATCCTAACCTTCCTCAATGCGCGATTGCTCAATGGCGCTAATTAGCTCATTAGCTCATTCGGCATTCGTGGATACCGGTGAGGTGAAACCTCGCACGTTACCGAAACGAACTTTCAGAACGCTGTGACTCCCTGCGCAAAGGTCAGCATGTCATCCATATCTTTTTTGGTTGGATAAAAAGGGCGGTAAGGCATACATATTGTCATCAGCTCCATGCTTAACTGTTGTGGCTTATAGAGCAGTCCTTGCCGGTCCATTTTTATTGAAAGTTCGGAGCAATCGAGCTCCATGCACATCTTCCACCTATTGAAGCGAGCATTCTTGGCCGGACGGATCATGTTAAGAAAGCCCGGAATATCTCTGAAATTCAGACACGGCGTGCCGTTTAACGGATCGAAACGGATTTTTAAATCAGAGTCAGCCACACGGTTTAGCACTGCCGACAGCTCGAAGTCGAAGCGGCTGAGGATGCGCTCAACGCTCAAGTACAAAATATGCTTTCTGACGTCTAGCAGTGCAGACCGGTCGACATCAAGAGCGATGAGTGGGCAGATGGAAGCAATTTTCATAACTGAAAACCCGTAATTCAGATAATCGATAAGGTAGATATACATTCGGGCTTTGTCAACCGCTGGAGCGCTTCTCGTGGAAAAATCGATATACCGAGATGAGAACATGGTGCTGCTGCGTTTGCTCAGGCAATGCCGTATTGAGTCAGGTCTGACTCAGGGGCAGTTCGCCGAGGCACTTGGCCGCCCCCAGTCGTTCGCGAGCGACATTGAGCGTGGTCTGCGCAGGCTTGACCTTATTCAGTTGCGAGACATCTGCCGTGTGCTGGGCCTCGGCTTGGTCGAGTTTGTGCAGCGTTACGAATCCGAGCTGTCGCCGCAAGAGGCGCGAGAATAGTCCCGCGCGCTCTGTATGTATCGGACTAGGCTGATTCTTGCTGCGCGCGGTTCCTGGCTGCGGAATAAAGCGCAGCAGCATCGCTGCACAACAAGCTGATCGCCCGAACGCATGCAATCAGCGGTTCGCTTGCGAGCTCACTTGAACTGGGTGTACCGCCGAGGGCGTTGAGCAAACCAAGCACGGCGTGTTGACGCAGAGACGCCTCGTCATAGAGCTCACTAGCGGATGCATCGCTACGAAATCCCAGTAGGCAGCTGGGGTCGTTGGGAGATAGTGGGGCGAAGCCGGCCTGCGGTCGTTGTATGTTCCGGTCGGCCAGTGTGCTGTCTTGATCAGCAGCATTGGGCTGGGATGGGCGGTTGTCGCTAGTAGGGTAGGGCATGGTTGATCCTCAGAACGGAAAGGTTCTGCTCACCAACGCCAATTGGTGAGCAGGCCGCACAGGTTGGCGTACCGGTCTGAGGGCCGGCGCATCCGAAGATGCCCTGCACGGCCCGCCCATAAAGGCACAGCCATGCGTGGTGTCAAGACGCGCTTGCACCGACTCAGAAACCGGGACGCCAATCCCGTCCCACAACAGTGGGAAGACCAAGGTATGGGGCTATCGCTATCCTGTCAATTCTTGCTGTTACGCCGTTCACCTACGCAGGCCAGCGCTATAGGCGCTAAGAACAGGCCTTGCCAAGCAAAACGAAACGGTACGCAAAGCGGTACCCAAAAAGTTTTTTTAGCCAAGAAAAGAAAAGGCCAGCTCGAAAGCTGGCCTAAGTCCTTAACTTTATTGGTGGGCCCACACGGACTCGAACCGTGGACCAAAGGATTATGAGTCCTCTGCTCTAACCAACTGAGCTATAGGCCCCCAGAAGGCCGGCGGATTATACCGGTCGGGTCCCTGGGGCGCCAACTGATTGCTGGGGTTCAGCAGCAGTCGTCTTCCACGCGTTGCAGCAAGAGAGCGATTTCGTGGTCGTCGTTGCGCTCGAAAAGTTCGTGGATGACGTTTATTTGCGCGTGGAGGATGAGTCGGGCATCGGGCTCGAAGCCATTGCGGCTGCCGATCTTGTCGCGCAGGTAGCAGCACAGGGGGCAGTTGCCGTCATCCTGGCTGATGTAGTGCTGAATGCGCGAGTAGAGGGTGCGGATGCCGCGGTCGCATTCGATGTAGGGTAACGGCTGGTCGCCGGCGACGCTGCGATAGGTCACGACGCTGGGCATTGCGCTTCTCCTTGGCCGGTTGGGCGGTGGTCGGTTTGGGGAAGCGCTGATCCTAGGGCGAGACTGGGCCGGCGTCTGTCAGCCAGCCGACAGCTTGCCGGGTTGCCGGCTGCGTGTTTTCAGCAGGTCGGGGCGGTGGATGTCGAAGGTGCCGGGGGCGACTCGGCTGAGGATGCCCTGGCGGGCCAGGCGGTTGATCAACGAGGAGACGGTCTGCCGCGTGGTGCCTAGCAGGTGGGCGATGTCTTCGGTGTTCAGGTCCAGCTCGAGGCGCTGGGCGTCTCCGTGCGGGCGTCCCTTGCGTGCGAGCATGCCGTCGAAGAAACGCGCCAGGCGTCCTTCGACGTCACGAAAGGCAAGGTCTTCGATCAGTTGCATGGAGTTCGCCAGGGTCTGGCCCAGGGCCCGGATGATGGAGGGTGCGGCGTCGGGTAGCGCATCGAGTGTGCGAAGCATCAGGGCGGTTTCGCCAATCAGCACCTCGCTCGCTTTGGCCGCCTGGATGTAGGCGCCGCTGTGGGTGCTGTAGATATCGCCGGCTTCGAGAAAGGTGAGGGTGTATTCCTTGTCTTCCGAGGCGAGGTACACGCGGATTCGCCCGTTGCGCACGATGAACACGCTGTCGCGTGAGGCGCCGGGGCTGCCGATGAGTTCTCCTTCGATCAGGTTGCGCTGACGGAAGCCCTGCAGCAGGGCGGTCTGGAACAGGGGCGAGCTGTCGGATCCGTGCATGGCGATTCGGTCGGTCGTGGGCGAGAGCCGAGGATAGCGCGCTTGGCGGGGTGGTGCAGGTCGCGGATAGCAAAAGCCCCGGCAGGACCGGGGCTCTTGTCATTACTCGTCGAGGAAGGAGCGCAGGTGCTCGCTTCGCGTCGGGTGGCGCAGCTTGCGCAGCGCCTTGGCTTCTATCTGACGGATTCGCTCGCGGGTGACATCGAACTGCTTGCCGACTTCCTCGAGGGTGTGGTCGGTGTTCATGTCGATGCCGAAGCGCATGCGCAGTACCTTGGCTTCACGAGCTGTGAGGCCGGAGAGCACTTCGCGAGTGGCTTCCTTGAGACTTTCCACGGTAGCGACGTCGATCGGCGACTGCATGGCCGAGTCTTCGATGAAATCGCCCAGGTGCGAGTCTTCGTCGTCACCGATAGGCGTTTCCATGGAGATTGGCTCTTTGGCGATCTTCAGTACCTTGCGGATCTTGTCCTCGGGCATCTCCATGCGCTCGCCAAGCTCCTCAGGGGTGGGTTCGCGACCCATTTCCTGCAGCATCTGACGGGAGATGCGGTTGAGCTTGTTGATCGTCTCGATCATGTGCACCGGGATACGGATGGTCCGCGCCTGGTCAGCAATGGAGCGAGTGATCGCCTGGCGAATCCACCAGGTGGCGTAGGTCGAGAACTTGTAGCCGCGACGGTATTCGAACTTGTCCACCGCCTTCATCAGGCCGATGTTGCCTTCCTGGATCAGGTCGAGGAATTGCAGGCCGCGGTTGGTGTACTTCTTGGCGATGGAGATCACCAGGCGCAGGTTGGCCTCGACCATCTCTTTCTTCGCGCGGCGGGCCTTGGCCTCGCCGATGGACATGCGACGGTTGATGTCCTTGATGTCAGCGATCGCCAGGTCGCATTCCTGTTCCAGCTCGATCAGCTTCTGCTGGCAGCGAACGATGTCTTCCTTGCGGTTGCCGATGGCTTCGGCGTACTTGCCCTTGCCGGACGCCAGTTGCTCGGCCCAGTCGAGATTGGTCTCGTTGTTCGGGAACTGACGCAGGAAGTCGGCGCGCGGCATGCGGGCGTCACGCACACAGAGTTGCATGATGGCGCGTTCCTGGGCGCGGATCTGGCTCAGGGCGTTGCGAACGCGCTCGACCAGTGCGTCGTACTGTTTGGGCACGAGTTTGATCGGCATGAACAGGATGGCGAGTGCTTCGAGCTCCTCGACGGCCTGCTGGCTGGCGCGACCATGCTTCTTCAGCGCCTTGTTGGCCTTCTCCAGCTGCTCGGCGACTGCGCCGAAACGCACGCGCGCGACCTCAGGATCCGGGCCGCCATCGCCTTCTTCCTCTTCGCTGTCGGAGTCGTCCTCTTCCTCGTCATCCTTGTCGTCGGCTGCCGGCTTCGCGGTGGTCTGCGGGGTTTCCGGCTCGACCTCCTGGGGCGCGGCGGCGCCATCGTCGTCAGGATCGATGTAACCGCTGAGGATGTCGGACAGGCGACCACCTTCGGTCGTCACTCGCTCGTAATCGGCGAGGATGCTGTCGACGGTGCCGGGGAAGTGAGCGATGGCGCTCATCACTTCGCGAATGCCTTCCTCGATGCGTTTGGCGATTTCGATCTCGCCTTCGCGGGTCAGCAGTTCGACGGTGCCCATTTCACGCATGTACATGCGCACCGGGTCGGTGGTGCGGCCGATATCGGTCTCGACCGCAGCGAGTGCGGCGGCGGCCTCTTCGGCAGCGGCTTCATCGGTATCGGCTTCGGCCAACAACAGGGCATCGGCATCCGGGGCAACCTCGAATACATTGATGCCCATGTCGTTGATCATGCGAATGATGTCTTCCACCTGTTCCGGATCGGAAATATCCTCCGGTAGGTGGTCGTTGACCTCTGCGTAAGTCAGGTAACCCTGCTCACGGCCACGCTGGATCAACTCTTTGAGGCGGGACTGCTGTTGCGCTTTTCCGGACATATAACCCTATCCACTGAAGGTTCTGGCGGGCTGAAAACAAGCTGAGCATTATAGCCGAGCTAGGACCTCACGCGCCAGTTGAGGTCGATGCAGCGGGTGTTGCGTTACGACTCAACAGGTTACGCAGCTGGTCTTTTTCCTCTGCGCTGAGTTCACCCTGGCGAGCCTTGCGCAGCAGGCTTTCGAGTCGGCGTTCCCGCTGTCGGGCGGCAAGGCTATTAATGGTGTCGAAAAACTGCTGTTCAAGGTTATCGGCCGAGATCAGCCATTCTTTCTCTGCAAGTGCACGTAAAAGTCGCCCTTGGTCGGTTCCATGCCAGCGGGCGATCAGTTGCAGGCTGCGCAGTTTCGGATTCTTCTGCAGCGTGCCAAGCAGTGCAACGAGCAATTGCGCGTATGTGTCGTCTTCTGCGGCGAAATGACTGACATCCTCGACCCTCTGTGCGAGGTTCGGATGGTGCAGCAAAGTGCGCAGCGTGGTCAGCGTGGGCGGCTCGACGGTAGCTGGCGTACGCGGGCCACGAGGCTTGAAGTCTGGTCGCTGCCCGGATTTTTTCCAGTCTTTCTTCCATTCCTTCTTGCCGCTGCGCTGTTGCTTCGGGGGCTCGGGAGGCTCGAAGTAATCCGTTTCGGCATAGTGTGCGCCGGTCTCGTAGTACGCCGAATCGTCGTATTCAGGCGGGCTGCTGTCGGGGTTCGGTGTGGGGGCGGCCGCCATGTGCTGCAGGGCTTCGCCATTGAGACCGGTGATTTCGGCGAGACGCTGGCGCATCAATGCGCGCAGATTGGCACCGGGGATTTTTTCGATGAGCGGTGCTGCCAGCGTGGCCAAATGGGCCTTGCCTTCCAGCGAACGGGGGTCGGCTTCGTCGCTCAACTGCTGGAAAAAATAATCGGCCAGCGGCTGCGAATGCTGCTGAATGCGCGCGCGGAAGGCGTCGGTGCCTTCGGCACGAACGAGGGTGTCCGGGTCTTCGCCGTCGGGCAGGAACAGGAAGCGCGCCCGGCGGCCGTCCTGCAGGTTCGGCAGCGTGGCTTCCAGTGCTCGCCAGGCTGCCTTGCGTCCCGCGGCGTCGCCGTCGAAGCAGAACAGCACGCTGGGCACGATGCGGAACAGGCGTTTGAGGTGTTCCTCGCTGGTCGCGGTGCCGAGGGTTGCGACGGCGTTGCGCAAGCCTTGCTGGGCCAGGGCGATGACGTCCATGTAGCCTTCCACCACCATGATCTCATCGAGATCGCGGTTGGCCTGGCGCGCTTCGTAGAGGCCGTAGAGTTCCTGGCCCTTGTGGAATACCGGTGTCTCCGGCGAATTCAGGTACTTGGGCTTGTCGTCGCCCAGAACGCGACCGCCGAAGGCGATGACCCGGCCGCGGCTGTCGCGGATGGGGAACATCACGCGGTCGCGGAAGCGGTCGTAGCGTTTGCCGGTCTCGGCATTCTCGATCAGCAGGCCGGCGTCGATCATCGCCTTGTGCTGCAGCGGGTCGCCGCCCAGATGCTTCATCAGGTTGTCCCAGCCGGGTGGGGCGAAGCCCAGCCCGAAATCCCGGGCAATCACGCCTGAGAGACCACGACCCTTGAGATACTCGACCGCGGACTTGCGGGTCGGGTGGGCCTTCAGTGCCTGGCGGTAGTAATCCGCGGCGGCGGCCAGCAGCGGGTAGAGTGGAGAGTCGACGGGTTGGCGGGGCTTGTGTTTGCGCCCGCTTTCCTCGTGCGGGACCTCCATCCCTGCGCGCTTGGCCAGTTCCTCGACCGCCTGGGGGAAGTCCAGTTGGTCGTGGTCCATGACGAAGCCGAGCGCATTGCCGCCGGCGCCGCAGCCAAAACAGTAGTAAAACTGCTTGTCCGGGCTGACGCTGAAGGAGGGTGTCTTTTCCTTGTGGAACGGGCAGAGCGCGCTGTAGTTCTTGCCGGCTTTTTTCAGCTGGATGCGCGAGCCCACCACCTCGACGATGTCGGAGCGGTTGAGCAGGTCGTCGATGAAGGATTGAGGGATCAGTCCGGCCATAGGGGTATCAGATTACGCTCGCAAAGCATGCGCCGGAAATGAAAAAACTCCGGCCATTCGCCGATTGGCGAAGCGGAGTCTGCATGCAATGCAAAGCCCGGCCTGAGCCGGGCTTGATTCGACGTCAGCTGTGCTGGATCAGTACAGGCGGACGCTGCGGCGCTGCTCGCGCTGCACTTTCTTGGCGTGACGCTTGACTGCAGCGGCAGCCTTACGCTTACGCTCGGCAGTCGGCTTCTCGTAGAACTCACGCGAGCGGACTTCGGCCAGAACGCCTGCTTTTTCGCAGGAGCGCTTGAAGCGACGCAGTGCTACGTCGAAGGGTTCATTCTCTTTAACTTTGACAGCGGGCATCCAGGACTTACCTTCACTTGATTACCGGTGGCAACGCGCTTCGGCAATGACTCGCAAGCACGCTGGTTTTAAGGGTTGCGGATGTTACCCGCTCCAATTGCGGAATGCAAAGCCCCTGATCGAAAAGCGCTGGTCGGTCGGACGGCCCGACGATTAATATGCACGGCTTCATTCGCCCTCCGGAAAGGTTGAACCCATGCTGGTGCTGGGGTTGGAAACGTCCTGCGACGAGACTGGTGTCGCGCTTTACGACAGCGAACAGGGCCTGCTGGCCGACGCGCTATTCAGCCAGATCGACCTGCATCGCGTCTATGGCGGCGTGGTGCCCGAGCTGGCCTCGCGCGATCACGTGAAACGCATGCTGCCGCTGATCCGCCAGGTGCTGGACGAGGGCGATCGCGAGGCTGCGCAGATCGATGCGGTGGCCTATACGGCCGGCCCGGGCCTGGTCGGTGCGCTGCTGGTCGGGGCCTCCTGCGCCCAGGCGCTGGCGTTGGCCTGGGGCGTACCGGCTGTAGGTGTGCACCATATGGAAGGCCACCTGCTGGCGCCGATGCTCGAAGCGCAGCCGCCGCAATTTCCGTTCGTCGCCTTGCTGGTGTCGGGGGGGCATACGCAGCTTGTTCGCGTGGATGGCATCGGCCAGTACGAGCTGCTCGGCGAGTCGGTGGACGATGCCGCCGGTGAGGCCTTCGACAAGACCGCCAAGTTGATGGGCCTGCGTTATCCCGGCGGGCCGGAGATCGCCCGTCTGGCCGAGCAGGGCACTCCGGGACGCTTCGTCTTTCCGCGGCCGATGACCGATCGGCCCGGACTGGATTTCAGTTTCAGCGGCCTGAAGACCTTTACCCTCAATACCTGGCAGCAGTGCCGCAGCGCGGGCGACGAATCCGAGCAGACCCGCTGCGACATCGCGCTGGCGTTTCAGCAGGCGGTGGTCGAAACCCTGACCATCAAGTGTCGCCGAGCGCTCAAGCAGACCGGCCTGAAGTCATTGGTCATCGCCGGCGGGGTCAGCGCCAATCAGTCACTGCGTCAGTCGCTGGAGCGGATGCTCGGCGAGCTCAAGGGTCAGGTCTTCTATGCGCGGCCACGTTTCTGCACCGACAATGGCGCGATGATCGCCTACGCTGGCTGTCAGCGCCTGCTCGCCGGGCAGCATGATGGTCCGGCGATCACTGTGCAGCCGCGCTGGCCGATGGACACACTGCCGGCGATCTGATGAGCGCCAGAGCGGTCAGAAATGTCGTTCCTGGCCGGCGAACTGGTCGCGCACGTTGCTGCGATGGCGCCAGACGATCAGCGTGGCGAGCAGGCTCATCGGCAGCAGCGCGCCGGGTTGCTGCCAGGCCAGCAGCGGCAGGCACAGCGGCAGGGCGATAAGGGCGGCCAGCGAGCTGGTCCGGGTCAGGCGAAATACCAGCAGCCAGGCGACGATGGCCAGCAGGGCGGCGGGCGGGTAGAGCGCCAGCAGGGCACCGGCGGCGGTGGCGACGCCCTTGCCGCCGCGAAAGCGGAAGTACAGTGGATAGAGATGGCCGCAGACCGCGGCCAGGCCGATCCAGGCCTGTTGCTGGATGCTCAGGCCCAGCGAGGCGGCCAGCAGTACGGGCAGCAGGCCCTTGAGCAGATCGCCGGACAGCGTGCAGATCGCCAGTCGCTTGCCTGCCAGACGCAGCATATTGGTGGCGCCGGGGTTGCCGGAGCCGCCGGCACGCGGGTCGGGTATCCCGGCCAGGCGGCTGAGCAGTATGGCGAATGACAGCGAGCCGGTCAGGTACGCGAGCAATGTCAGCAGCCAGAACATGGAATCCATCCGGGGCAGGGAGCCCCTGAGTCTAACGGCGCGTTTCGAGCTTGTCGTGCCGCAGGAGAACGTTGCGTGGATACAGTCTTCATCGAAGGCCTGGAAGTGGATACGGTAATCGGCGCTTACGATTGGGAGCGCGGGATCCGCCAGTGCCTGCATCTGGACCTGACGCTTGGCTGGGATATCCGTCCCGCCGCCGAGAATGATGAGCTGGACAAGGCCCTGGACTATGCCAAGGTCGCTGCGGCCATCGATCAGTTCGCTTCCGAGGCGTGCTTCGAGCTGGTCGAAACCTTCGCCGAGCGCTTGGCGCAGAAGCTGATGAGCGAATTCGGCATCGTCTGGCTGCGACTGCGGGTCACCAAGCCTGGCGTCAATGCGCGCGCCCGTGCGCTGGGTGTGGAGATCGAACGCGGATGTCGCTGACCCCCGTCATGCTTGGCCTGGGTAGCAATGTGCAGCGCGTCGAGCGCTTGCATGCCGGGCTCGATGCGCTGGCCGAGCTGCTGCAGGATATGCGTTGCTCGCCGGTGTTCGAGAGCCTGGCGGTGGGCTACAAGGGCGACAACTTTTACAACCTGGTGGTCGCTGGTCATACCGACCTGCCGCTAACCGAGCTGGACCGCCGGCTCAAGTTCATCGAGGCGGACAATGGCCGCTATGCGCCGGATCGCAAGGGGCTACCGCTGGATATTGACGTGCTGCTGTATGGCGATCTGGTCGGCAACTTCCATGGCCTGCTGCTGCCGCGCGCGGAAATCCTGAAGAACGCCTTCGTGCTCTGGCCGCTGGCGCTGTTGGCGCCAACCGTGAAACATCCCGCCGTGGGCGAGGCCTTCGCCGAGCTGTGGGCGCATTCATCCATCGACCAGCAGCTCTGGCCGGTGCCGTTCCAGTGGCGCGGCAGCGAGCTCACACCTGCCGATCTGATCCGCAGCTATCCTCCACAGCGAGCCTGAATCGCCTTACTCCGAATTTTCCTGGCAGTAGGTGCGCAGGGAATTGAGGCGCGCAGCACTGAGTGCCTCGCCCAACTCGGCGCCTTTGTACCCCTGATCCAGCAGCGGTTTGACCGCGACGGCCCGCGCCGCGCTGGCCGCGCCGCGTAGATAGTCGGCTTCGAAGAGCAACTCGCCGGCGGCACCTGCCAAGGCGTGCATTTCACAAGCCGCGACGAAATGCTCGAAGCGCTCCGGCCGCCGGTAGATATCGAAGTGCTGCAGCATGTCGAGCAATGCAGCGGCTGGCAGCTGCCTGGCGTTGAGCGCGTCATCGTGATATCTGCCGAGCAGCATCGCCAGCTCCTGGCAATCCCTCGGCGCCTTGCAGCGCTGGTTGAGCGCATCGATGGCGGCCAGCCGTGCCTGCTGGCTACCGGCCGGTGCAGTGCAGCCGAGTAGCAGGCAGGCCCAGCGTACCGGCAGTGGCTGGGCATGTTCGGCGCATTGGCGAAGTGCTCGGAGCAGATGCTCACCCGTGGCATTGCCCATGGCGAAGGTCGTGGCCAGTTCCGGGAACAGTTCAGTCAGCGCGTCGCCGTCCTGCAGCACCTGAATGAAGACGTCCGGCCGAGGTTCCATCAGCGCACGGGAGATTTCCTTCCAGCTGCGCTCTGCTGTCAGCGCCGATAGCTCGCCGGAGCGGGCCAGCTGGCGCATCAGCTCGAGCGTCTCGTCGGCGATACGGAAGCCCAGTTCGGCATAGCGTGCGGCGAAGCGCGCCACGCGCAAAACGCGCAGCGGATCTTCGGCGAAAGCGGGGGAAACGTGGCGCAGCAGCCGTGCCTGCAGGTCGCGCTGACCGCCGTAGGGATCGATCAGCTGGTCGTGATCGTCTTCGGCGATGGCATTGATGGTGAGATCGCGGCGCTGCAGATCTTCTTCGAGGGTGACGTCGGGGCTGGCATGGAAGGTAAACCCGCCATAGCCACGACCGCTTTTGCGCTCGGTGCGCGCCAGGGCGTATTCCTCACCGGTTTGCGGATGCAGAAATACTGGGAAGTCGGCGCCGACCGGGCGGAAGCCGCGGGCCTGCATTTCTTCCGGGGTGGCGCCGACCACCAGCCAGTCGACCTCGGTCACCGGACGCCCCAACAGACGGTCGCGTACCGCGCCGCCGACTTTATAGATCTGCATGTTCACCTCCGTTGGCGCGGAGGATAAAGGATATCGGCGCTGAGGCTACAGCGCGGTTGGTGAGGAAAGGCCGCGGCCCGCGGTCAGGCGAAGTTCATGCCGGGAAAGCGGTTGTCGACCTCCGCCTCGCTGCTGGGCCGTGGTGGCATGTGGTGGGTATTGACCAGCTTGTCGTCCTGCATCGACTGCAGATGCACATCGAAGCCCCACAACCGATGCAGGTGCTTGAGCACCTCTTCGGTGGACCCGCCCAATGGCTTGCGGTCGTGCTGCATGTGACGCAAGGTCAGCGAGCGATCACCGCGACGGTCGACGTTCCATACCTGCACGTTGGGCTCGCGGTTGCCGAGGTTGTATTGCGCGGCGAGCAGTTCGCGAATGGTATGGTAACCACTTTCATCGTGGATGGCCGGGACCAGCAGCTCGTCCTTGCGGTCATCGTCGAGGATGCTGAACAGCTTGAGGTCGCGGATCACCTTCGGTGAGAGAAACTGCAGGATGAAGCTCTCGTCCTTGAAGTTGTTCATGGCGAACTTCACCGTGGTCAGCCAGTCGCTGCCGGCGATCTCCGGGAACCAGCGCTTGTCTTCCTCCGTCGGTTTTTCGCAGATCCGGCGGATGTCCTGGTACATGGCGAAGCCCAGGGTGTAGGGGTTGATGCCGCTGTAGTAGGGGCTGTCGAAGCCCGGCTGGTAGATCACGCTGGTGTGCGACTGGAGGAATTCCATCATGAAGCCGTCGGTCACCAGTCCCTCGTCGTAGAGGTCGTTGAGCAGCGTGTAGTGCCAGAAGGTCGCCCAGCCTTCGTTCATGACCTGGGTCTGGCGCTGTGGGTAGAAGTACTGCGCGATCTTGCGCACGATGCGCACCACTTCGCGCTGCCAGGGCTCGAGCAGCGGCGCGTGCTTCTCGATGAAGTAGAGGATGTTCTCCTGCGGCTCGGCCGGGAAGCGCTGGTCGCGTTCGCGCTCGTCGCCCTTGTCGCCGGACTTGGGAATGGTCCGCCAGAGGTCGTTGATCTGCCGCTGCAGGTGCTCCTCGCGATCCTTCTGCCGGCGCCGTTCCTCTTCCGCGGAAATGGGGTAGGGCCGCTTGTAGCGGTCGACGCCGTAGTTCATCAGCGCGTGGCAGGAATCGAGCAGGTCTTCCACTGCATCGATGCCGTGGCGCTCCTCGCACTGGGTGATGTACTGCTTGGCGAACACCAGGTAGTCGATGATCGAACTGGCGTCGGTCCAGGTGCGGAACAGGTAGTTGCCCTTGAAGAAGCTGTTGTGGCCGTAGCTGGCGTGGGCGATCACCAGGGCCTGCATGCACATGGTGTTCTCTTCCATCAGGTAGGCGATGCACGGGTCGGAATTGATCACGATCTCGTAGGCCAGGCCCATCTGGCCGCGCTTGTAGTGCTTCTCGGTGTGCAGGAACTGCTTGCCATAGGACCAGTGATGGTAGCCCAGCGGCATGCCCACCGAGGCATAGGCATCCATCATCTGCTCGGCGGTGATCACCTCTATCTGGTTGGGGTAGGTGTCCAGCGCGTAGCGTTCGGCAATGCGGCCGATTTCGCGGTCGTATTGCCGAATCAGGTCGAAGGTCCATTCCGAGCCGGTGGAAATGGGCTGTCGCTTCATGCTGCACACCTCAGCTGGTCATGCGCCGCTGGAAGAGTTCGCGGAACACTGGATAGATGTCTCCGGCGCTGACCAACTGCTGTTGGGCGAACGCGTCGGAAAAGGCTTCTGCTACCTGGTTGTACTCGTACCAGAGCGCCTGGTGTTCGCGCGGGGTAATTTCGACGTAGGTAAAGTACTGCACGAACGGCATGATCTGGTTGATCAGGATGTCGCGGCACAGCGGCGAATCGTCGTTCCAGTTGTCGCCGTCGGAAGCCTGCGCGGCGTAGATGTTCCACTCGTTGGCGGGATAACGCTCGGCCATGATCTCCTGCATCATCTTCAGCGCGCTGGAGACGATGGTGCCGCCGGTTTCCCGTGAGTAGAAGAACTCCTCCTCGTCGACTTCCTTGGCGCTGGTGTGGTGGCGGATGAATACCACGTCGATCTTGTCGTAGTTCCGCTTGAGGAACAGGTAGAGCAGGATGAAGAAGCGCTTGGCGATGTCCTTGGTGGCCTGGGTCATGGAGCCGGAGACGTCCATCAGGCAGAACATCACCGCCTTGGAGCTGGGGTTGGGCTGCTTGACCAGCAGGTTGTACTTGAGGTCGAAGGTGTCGAGGAAGGGCACGCGGCCGATGCGCGCCTTGAGCCGTTCGATTTCCTCCTCCGCCGCCTTGATGTCGCCGAAGTTGTGCGGCTCCTCCAGGCGCAGCCGTTCCAGTTCGGCCTTCAGCTCGCGCAGCCGCGCACGGCTGCTGCCGGACAGCGCGATACGCCGGGCATGCGCCGAGCGCAGGGTGCGCACGATGTTGATCCGCGCCGGGTTACCTTCGTTGCTGATGCCGGCGCGCACCGTCTTGAAGGTATCGGCGCCGGTCAGGTGGCGCTTGACCAGGTTGGGCAGCTCCAGGTCCTCGAACATGAAGTCGAGGAATTCCTCCTGGGTGATCTGGAACACGAAGTCGTCCATGCCTTCGCCGCTGTTGCTGGCCTGGCCGGCGCCCTGGCCGCCACCGCCACCCTGCGGCCGCGGGATGCGTTCGCCGGCTACGAACTCCTTGTTGCCCGGATGGACGATGGTCTGGCGGCCGCCGCGGCCGTGGTGCAGCACCGGTTCGTCGATGTCGCGACCGGGAATGCTTATCTGCTCGCCATGCTCCATGTCGGTGATGGAGCGCCGGCCGACGGCCTCCTCCACCGCTTTCTTGATGTGCCCACGGTAGCGCTGCAGGAAGCGCTGGCGGTTAACCGTGCTCTTGTTCTTGCCATTCAGGCGACGGTCGATCACGTAGCTCATAGGCCCCTCCGGGGCAGCTGCAAGCCTCAAGCTACAAGCTGCAAGAAGGAGCACGTGCGCGCTTTGCTCTCTCTTGCCGCTTGAAGCTTGCCGCTTGCGGCTGCTGTCACTGTGATTTCCGTACCCGCAGATACCATTCGGACAGCAGGCGCACCTGTTTCTCCGTGTAGCCCCGTTCGACCATGCGCACGACGAAGTCGTTGTGCTTCTTCTGGTCTTCCTTGCTTGCCTTGGCGTTGAAGCTGATGACCGGCAGCAGATCCTCGGTGTTGGAGAACATCTTCTTCTCGATCACCACGCGCAGTTTCTCGTAGCTGAGCCAGGAAGGATTCTTGCCGTTGTTGTTGGCCCGGGCGCGCAGCACGAAGTTGACGATCTCGTTGCGGAAATCCTTCGGGTTGCTGATGCCGGCCGGCTTCTCGATCTTCTCCAGTTCCTCGTTGAGCGCCACGCGGTTGAGGATTTCGCCGGTTTCCGGATCGCGGTACTCCTGATCCTGAATCCAGAAGTCGGCGTACAGCACGTAGCGGTCGAAGATGTTCTGCCCGTACTCGCTGTAGGACTCGAGGTAGGCGGTCTGGATCTCCTTGCCGATGAACTCCACGTAGCGCGGCGCCAGGTACTCCTTGATGAAGCGCAGGTAGCGCTCCCTGACCTCGGCGGGGAACTGTTCCTGCTCGATCTGCTGCTCCAGCACGTAGAGCAGGTGCACCGGGTTGGCGGCGATCTCGTGCGGATCGAAGTTGAAGACCTTGGAAAGGATCTTGAAGGCGAAGCGGGTGGAAAGCCCGTTCATGCCCTCGTCGACCCCGGCGGCGTCGCGGTATTCCTGGATCGACTTGGCCTTGGGATCGGTGTCCTTGAGGTTCTCGCCGTCATAGACGCGCATCTTCGAGTAGATGTTGGAGTTCTCCGGCTCCTTGAGCCGCGACAGCACCGAGAACTGGGCCAGCATCTTCAGCGTATCCGGCGCGCAGTGCGCCTGGGACAGCGAGCTGTTGGTCAGCAGCTTGTCGTAGATCCTGATCTCGTCGCTGACGCGCAGGCAATAGGGCACCTTGACGATGTAGATACGGTCGATGAAGGCCTCGTTGTTCTTGTTGTTGCGGAAGCTGTGCCATTCCGACTCGTTAGAGTGGGCCAGCAGGATGCCGCTGTAGGGAATCGCGCCGAGGCCCTCGGTGCTGTTGTAGTTGCCTTCTTGGGTGGCGGTCAGCAGCGGGTGCAGCACCTTGATCGGCGCCTTGAACATCTCGACGAATTCCATCAGGCCCTGGTTGGCCCGGCACAGGGCGCCGGAATAGCTGTAGGCGTCGGCATCGTTCTGCGGGAATTCCTCCAGCTTGCGGATATCCACCTTGCCCACCAGCGAGGAAATGTCCTGGTTGTTCTCGTCGCCCGGCTCGGTCTTGGCCACGGCGATCTGGTTGAGGATCGACGGGTAGAGCTTGACCACGCGGAACTGGCTGATGTCGCCGCCGAACTCCTGCAGGCGCTTGGTCGCCCAGGGCGACATGATGCTGTTGAGGTAGCGCCGCGGAATGCCGTAGTCCTCTTCGAGGATCTGCGCATCCTCGGCGGGGTTGAACAGGCCGAGCGGCGACTCGAACACGGGCGAGCCCTTGATCGCGTAGAAGGGCACGTGCTCCATCAGTTGCTTGAGCTTTTCCGCCAGGGACGACTTGCCGCCGCCGACCGGGCCGAGCAGGTAGAGGATCTGTTTCTTCTCCTCCAAGCCCTGGGCGGCATGACGGAAGTAGGAGACGATCTGATCGATGCACTCCTCCATACCGTGAAAATCCTCGAAGGCGGGATAACGGCGGATCACCTTGTTGGAAAAGATGCGCGACAGCCGCGAGTCAACCGATGTGTCGACCAGTTCGGGCTCGCCGATCGCCATCAGCAAGCGCTCGGCGGCGCTGGCATAGGTGTCTGGGTCCGCCTTGCACAGATCGAGATATTCCTGGAGGGAATACTCCTCCTGGCGGGTCGCTTCGAAACGTTGTTGGAAGTGGCTGAAAATGCTCATGACTTCACCTCGATCGATGCACGAATAGGCGCGTCATCAGGCACTCTGGGGCCGGCCGAAGTGGCGGCCAGTGGAGTTCCCCCGAACACCTAATGGTCGAAACCCTGAAATCCGTCAGCCGTTTCCCGGCTTCATTTATTTGGATGGCCTGAACTCAAGGATAGTTCGGATTCGGCAAGATCAAGGGCGGGGAGGGGAATTAGGCGCTGCCGTTCGGCTGCTGATAGCGCCTAGCCCGCGGATGGCGGGCGATCGAGAGGAAATAAATTTTTACGCTTGCTCTTCGCCGCGTTCGACATCGGCCGGATAGGTATGCCGCCAGAGCTCGAAGCCACCGTCGAGGCTGTAGACGTCCGAAAAGCCCTGATTGACCAGATAGGCCGCTGCGCTCTGGCTGGAGTGGCCGTGATAGCAGGTGACGATCAGCGGCTGGTCGAGATCGGCAGCGGCAATGAAATCCGGCAGCGAGTGGTTGTCCAGATGCAGCGAGCCACTGATGTGGCCGTTGGCATAGCTGTGCGGGTCGCGGATATCCACGATCACTGCGCCGCTGCTGCGCATGGTCTGCGCCTGTTCCGGTGGGATGCGTTTGAAGTCGGTCATGCATTTTTCCCGTATTCGCATTCGCAGCGATGCATCTCGCCGCTGTCGAGGTTCATTAGAGTCATGGCGTTGCCCCAGACGCAGCCAGTGTCCAGGGCGAAGACGTTCGGCTCGTCGCACTTGCCTTCCAGTGCGGCCCAGTGGCCGAAGATCAGCTTGACGTTGCGGGTCTTGCGGTTGGCGTGGCTGAACCAGGGTGCGTAGCCGGCGGGGGCGCTGTCGGCGCCTTCTTTCGCTTCCAGATCGAGGGTGCCGTCGGCCTTGCAGAAACGCATGCGAGTGAAGTAGTTGGTGATCAGGCGCAGCCGCGGTACCCCATGCAGCTCCTTGTTCCATTTCGATGGTTGATTGCCATACATGCCATCGAGGAAAGGCATCAGCAGCGCGTCGTCCTGTAGCGCCTGCTCGACTTCCGAGGCGCGTTTGAGCGCCTTCTCTAGCGACCACTGCGGCGGAATGCCGGCGTGCACCATCGCGGTATGCCGCTCGGCGTCGTAGTGAATGAGCTTCTGCTGGCGCAGCCAGTCGATCAGGTCGGTCCGATCCGGCGCGTTCAGAATCGCCTGCAAGGTGTCGGACTTGCGCATGCGTTCAATGTTATGGGCCACCGCCAGCAGGTGCAGGTCGTGGTTGCCCAGCACAGTGATCGCGGAGGACTCGAGGTCGCGCACGAAGCGCAGGGCTTCCAGCGATTGCGGGCCGCGATTGACCAGGTCGCCAGCCAGCCACAGACAGTCGCGCGAAGGGCTGAAGTCGACGCGCTCGAGCAAACAGGTCAGCGGTTCGAGGCAACCCTGCAGGTCGCCGACGGCATAGGTCGTCAATGCAATGCTCCGGGTACGGCCAGGCGGAACGGCGCAATGAGCGCATCGAAACTGTGACCATCCTCGGCCAACATCTCATAGCTGCCTTGCATGCTGCCGACACAGGTGGCCAGCAGCGTTCCGCTGGTGTAGACGTGGTGTTCGCCTGGTGCGATCAGCGGCTGTTCGCCAATGACGCCGGCACCGCGCACTTCCTGCACCTGGCCGTCGCCATCCGTGATGATCCAGTGCCGCGACAGCAGCTGTGCCGCCACCTCGCCTTTGTTTTCGATGGTTACGGTGTAGGCAAAGGCATAGCGGTTTTGTTCCGGCTCCGATTGCGCGGCCAGATAGCGAGGCGTGACGCTGACGTCGATGCGGTAGCGGTTATCGTCGGACATGGGACTGCTCGCTGTTGAAGGCAGGGTAGAGGTCGATGCCTCAGCTGCGTTCTGTCAGTTGGTCGGATAGGCGAACGAAGGCCGCCAGATCCAGTTGTTCGGGGCGCAGGCTGCCGTCCACGTCCGCCGCTGCGATGGCGTCGGCGTCCAGCAGCCCCTTGAGGGTATTACGCAAGGTCTTGCGCCGTTGGTTGAACGCCTCGCGCACGACGCGCTCCAGTTGACGGTGATCGCGGGCTGGGTGCGGCAGCGTCTCATGTGGCACCAGGCGAACGATCGCCGAATCGACCTTTGGCGCCGGGTTGAACGCACCCGGCCCGACGTTGAACAGGTGCTCCACCCGGCAGTGATACTGCACCATGATCGACAGTCGGCCCCAGTCGCCACCGCCCGGCTGCGCCGCCAGGCGTTCGACCACCTCCTTCTGCAGCATGAAATGCATGTCGCGGATCAGATGCGCGTGGTCGAGCAGGTGAAAGATCAGCGGGGTAGAGATGTTGTACGGCAGGTTGCCGACGATGCGCAGGCTGTTCGGCTCGGCGCTGAGGCGGCTGAAGTCGAACTTCAGCGCGTCGCCCTGGTGCAGATTGAAGTTATCGCGCCCGGCGAATTTGCCCTGCAGGATGGGAATCAGGTCGAGGTCGAGCTCGACGACATCCAGATGCGCGCCGCTGTCGAGCAGTCCCTCGGTCAATGCTCCCTGGCCTGGGCCGATCTCCACCAGTCGCTCACCCGACTTGGCATGAATCGCCCGCAGAATGCGGTGAATGACGCCAGCGTCGTGCAGGAAGTTCTGGCCAAAGCGCTTGCGTGCGCGGTGCTGATAATCGGACATCGGGGCTCCAGGGAGCAGCTTGAAGCCTGAAGCTCGAAGCTGAAAAACGAATAAGGCGCGTATTTTAGCAGGCGGGGGCGGCAAGTAGCTCGGTCGGGCCGCAACCCGGCCCATGCTTAGCGAGCTGCGCCGACCATCTGATAGGCGGTTTCCAGTGCGACCCGCAGGCTGCCGGTGTCGATTTTGCCGCTGCCGGCCAGATCCAGCGCGGTGCCGTGATCCACCGAGGTGCGCACGATCGGTAGGCCCAGGGTCACGTTGACCGCAGCGCCGAAACCCTTGTACTTGAGCACTGGCAGGCCCTGGTCGTGGTACATCGCCAGCACTGCGTCGCAGTGCTCGAGATTTTTGGGGGTGAACAGCGTGTCCGCTGGCAGCGGGCCGATCAGCTCAAGCCCTTCGTCACGCAACTTGCCCAGCACGGGCTCGATGATCTCGATTTCTTCGCGACCCAGGTGGCCACCTTCGCCGGCATGCGGGTTCAGGCCGCAGACAAGAATGCGCGGTTGGGTAATACCGAACTTGCTGACAAGATCGTGGTGCAGGATCCGCGTAACCCGTTCCAGGCGTTCGTGGGTAATCGCCGCAGCGACATCCTTGAGCGGCAGGTGAGTGGTGACCAGTGCGACACGCAGGCCACGGGTGGCAAGCATCATGACCACCTGCTCGGTGCGGGTCAGTTCGGCGAGAAATTCGGTATGGCCGGAAAACGGGATGCCGGCCTCGTTGATCACGCCCTTGTGCACCGGTGCGGTGATCATGCCGGCGAAGCTGCCGTCGAGACACCCTTTCCCAGCTCGAGTCAGGGTTTCCAGAACGTAGTGGCCGTTGCGCGCGTCGAGCTGGCCTGCGGTCACCGGGGCATCCAGCGGAGTATCCCAGACATATAGACAGTTGGCCGGCGCCGGTTGGCTTGGCCAGTCATGTGGTCCGACGTCCCGCAGCTCGATCGTCAGCCCCAGTTGCGAGGCGCGCTCTGCCAGCAGCGAGCGGCTGGCGATGGCTACCAGAATCCGAGGTTGGGCCTCGCGTGCCAGCAGCAGACACAGATCCGGGCCGATGCCGGCCGGTTCGCCGGGGGTGAGAACGAAGGGGCGGGGAGCGGTCATCAGGCTTCTCTCTTGGCGTGTGGCGTTCAACCGCCTGAAATGAAAACGGGGTGGCGACCCTTCGGCCATCACCCCGCGTTCCTGTTGCTTGTAGATACAGCGTGAAGCTTAGAGCTTGATCTCGACGTAGGCTTCGTCGCGGATCTGGCGTAACCACGCCTGCAGCTCTTCGTCATACTTGCGGTTGCGCAGCAAACTCAGCGCCTGTTGCTCGCGGAACTGCTCGCTGGCGTCGGTCGCGCGGCGGCCGAGCACCTCGAGGATGTGCCAGCCGTAGGGCGACTTGAACACCGGGGACAGTTCGCCGCTCGCCGTATTGGCCATGACTTCGCGGAACTCGGGCACCAGAGAAGCTGGGTCGATCCAGTTCAGGTCGCCGCCGTTGAGCGCCGAACCGGGGTCTTCGGAAAAGCTCTTGGCCAGCTCGGCGAAGTTTTCGCCAGCACTGATGCGATCACGCAGGCGCTGCACCAGCAGGCGTGCTTCTTCCTCGCTACGGATCGCACTCGGCTTGATCAGGATGTGGCGGACATGCACTTCGTCGCGCACCTGGGTTTCGCCACCACGCTTGTCCAGCAGTTTGACCATGATGAAGCCTGGCGGCGTGCGGACCGGCTCGGTGACCTCGCCAACCGACAGCTCGCGCACGGCGGTATCGAACGGCGGTGGCAGCTGAGCTGCTTTGCGCCAGCCCATGTCGCCGCCTTCCAGCGCGTTCTCGCTACCGGAGCGCGAGACGGCCAGGCGAGCGAAGTCTGCGCCCTGCTGAAGCTGCTGGTAGGTATCCATGGCGGTGCGTTCGGCGGCCTGGATGGTCGCGGAATCTGCCGCTTCCGGTACCGGGATGAGGATATTGGCCAGGTGGTATTCCTCGGACAACTGCAGCTTGCCGAGGTCGGAGGCCAGGAAGTTCTGCACTTCCTGATTGGACACCTGGATGCGTTCCGCCACTCGGCGCTGCCGCACGCGGCTGATGATCATCTCGCGGCGGATCTGCTCGCGGGCCGTCTCCAGACTCAGGCCGTCGCGCACCAGGGCTTCACGAAACTGTTCCGGTGACATGTTGTTGCGCTGGGCAATGGTGCCCATGGCCTGATTGAGTTCTTCATCGGAAATGCGAATGCCGGAGCGCTCACCGATCTGCAGCTGCAGGTTCTCGGTGATCAGGCGCTCCAGCACCTGCTGTTGCAGCACATCCATCGGCGGCGCATCGGCGTCACGCTTTTGGATGGTTTGCTGCACTTCACGAATCCGTTGTTCGAGCTGGCTCTGCATGATGACGTCGTTATCGACGATCGCCACCACGCGGTCGAGGGGTTGAACCTGGGCGAGGGCTGCAGGCGCGAGGCTCGCGCCGCTCAGCAGCAGAGCGCCGAGCGCGAGCGGGCGCAGTACTTCAGAAAGCTTGATCTTCACGTTCACGGTAGCCTTGGATGCCTTCGTCGAGGAAAGTTTCGGTCGCATTGCCGACTACGCCGCCGAGCCCCTTGAGCACGATCTGCAGGAAGATGCCGTTATCCGGCTCGTCGTTGCGATCAGGGTTGAGGCTGGTCTCGTCGTAGTCGATCCAGTAGCGATTGATCAGGCGCAGTTTCCAGCAGCAGCTGTCGTACTCGAAGCCACCGAAGGCTTCCAGGGTGCGACTGCGGCTGTAGTCATGCTGCCAGCGGGCGATGACGCTCCATTGCGGGACGATCGGCCAGATGACGGAGAAGTCGTGCTGGTTGATCTTGTAGTAGTCCTTGATGCAGTTAGCCGGGTCGGTTTCGCAGTTGCCGTAGTCCCCGCCGTAGGTCCACTCGCCAGTTGCCTGGTCGAAGCGCATGGTGTCGTTACGATAGCGATAGCCAACGTTGACGATCTTGCCGGGATTGTCCGCTGGCTGGTAATGCCACATGGCACTGCCAGAGCGGGTGCTGTGGCTGTCCGGATCCCAGTTGAACGTCGAGGTGAAGCGCCAGTCGCGGTTGTAGCGATACATATACTCCAGCGCATACGGCGATACGTCGGCGGTGGCATTGGAGCGGGTGCGGTAGTCGATGCCACGCAGCTGCACCTTGCGGTCTTCGAAGTAGAACGCCTGGCCGATGCTCAGGCGCTGGCGCTCGAAGCCGTTGGGCTCGACCCAGCGGCTGGTGACGCCGAGCGATACCTGGTTGGCATCGCCGATGCGGTCCTTGCCGGAGAAGCGGTTCTCGCGCCACAGCGAGGAGTAGCTGAAGCTGCTTTCGCCGGTATCGAAGATCGGAATGTCGTCCTGATCCTCCTCCGGAACATAGAGATAGAACAGGCGCGGTTCCAGTGTCTGGCGATAGTCCTTGCCGAACCATTGGGTGTCGCGGTCGAAGTACAGGCCGCTATCGACGCTGAAGATCGGCACGCTGCGATTCTGGCTGCTGTCGAACGATTCGTAGCTGGCCAGCGTGCTCTGGCCGCGATCATCCAGGTCCAGGTCGTACTGTGTATAGGCATATTTCAGCGAAGGCTTGAGGAAGCCCCAGGACCAGTTCAGCGGCAGGCTGACGCCTGGCTCGAGATGTATGCGCTCGCCTTCGGCGCGAGTCAGGCCACGCAGGCGATCGTCGTACCACTGCTCCGGATTGCCGTCTTCGTTGATGAAGTTGCCGTTGCGCAGGCTGCGCTGGAAGCTGACGAACTCGGTGTTGTAGGTGAAATTCAGGCCGCCCGGCTGGAAGGGCAGGCGTCCATCCAGGGTCAGCTGCGGGAGCCGCTCATACGGGGTGATGTCGGCGACGGTGGCGCGCTCGTAGGCATGCACGTTGAGGCGGGCGGTGTAGCTGTCGCCGCGGTAGGTAAGCGTGCCGCGCTGATCGAGGTGATCCGGCTGATCGATATCCAGGTTGGTGTTCAGGTCCTGGAAGTAGTACGGATCGCTGAGATCGGTGTAGTCCACTTCGGCGAGCCAGCGCGAGTCCAGCCCGGTACGGTTCTGCCAGCTGTACATCCAGCGTTGGTCTTCATACTCGGATTGCCGCTCGCGGTCGTCGTTGCTGTCATCCAGATAGGCCGCGCCGAATTGTCCCTCGCTGCTGCGCGTGAGGTAGCGGAACTCGCCTTCCATCAGCAGGCCGCGGTCGGTCATCAGGTGCGGATACAGGGTCGCGTCGAAGTTCGGCGCCAGGTTGAAGTAATAGGGCGTCTGCAGCGAAAAACCGGTATCACTGGACGAGCCGATGCTCGGCGCGAGAAAACCCGACTGGCGACGGTCGTCGATGGGGAAATGGATGTAGGGGGTGTAGAACACCGGAACATCCTTGACCCGTAGCGTGACGTTGGTGGCCGAGCCAAAGCCGGTGGCTGGGTTCAGCGTGACGTTGTTGCCTTGCAGGTGCCAGCTGTTTTCGCCGGGCTCGCAGCTGGTGTAAGTACCGTCCTTGAGGCGAATGATCGCGGTTTCTTCACGCTTGGCGTATTGCGCGCTGCCACGCACCTTGCCGGAGTGCACGACGTACTCGGCGTTTTCCACCTTGGCTTCGCCGCTGTCGAGGAAGATCTCGGCGCGGTCGCCGACCAGCAATGCGTCGCGGTCGCGGAAGCGGACATTGCCGGTCAGCTCGCCGCGATTTTCCAGCTGGTGCAGGCTGGCTTCGTCTGCCTCCACCTGAATGCTGCCCTGACGCAGCAGCACGTCACCGGCGAGGGTGGCGACTTCCTGTTCCTGCTCGTAGCGGGTGGCTTTGGCCGATACATAGGTCGGCGCTTCGCTCATCGGAGTGGTGTCGAACTTGCCGGGACGGTCGGGCTCGACATAGGTGCCGGTGCAATAAGGGCCGGTTTCGGCGAGCTGAGCCGGGGTCAGCTGCTCGCGCGGAACCCAGTCGAGATGGCTGTAATCGGCGCTGCGCGAGGCGAGGGCACGGCCCTTGCTTTCGGTGACCAGCTTGGTCGTCGCCGTTGGCGCTTGCACTTTGCTGCTCGTCGATTTGGCGGTGCTCGATGTGCTCACGGCGCTGCCGCTGTGTACCGGGCGCGGTGGCAGGGTCTGACTGGCTTCGTTGGACGCACAGTTCCAGCCGCCGGAAGCGTCGGGCTGGCAGGCGAACTGCTCGGCTGCAAAGGCAAAAGGTACAGCTACCGGTTGCAATGCAAGCAGACCGCCAGTAACCAATAGAGGGAATTTTTTACGAAACGCGGGGTATTTGACTGCCATCTTGTTTTTTGGTCCGTGCTTGCGGCGAGCCATCGGCCGGCTGGGCCGCACGCCTCTCGATGGGCTGAGAAAGATGCAGGATAATAAAGCATGACCCGCCTATCGGCTAGCGCCGTGGAGACCCCCTGGATGCCGCATCAAGATCAACGTCTGCTGGACCTGAGCGCCTGGCTGGAACAGCAATTACCCGAAGTCTTCGCCCGTTGCGGCTGGGGCGAAGTGCCGGTTGCACAGCTTACTGCCGCCAGCAGCGATGCCAGCTTTCGGCGTTACTTTCGCTGGCAAGGGGCTGAGCGCAGTCTGATCGTGATGGATGCGCCGCCGCCCCAGGAAGACTGCCGGCCCTTCGTCAAGGTCGCGCAGATGCTGGGTGACGCCGGTGTCCATGTGCCGCAGATACTGGCCTCCGATCTCGAGCGTGGCTTCCTGCTGCTGAGCGATCTGGGCCGCCAGACCTATCTGGATGTCATCGATCAGAGCAATGCCGAGCAGCTGTTCGAAGACGCCATGGAGGCCTTGCTGAAGTTCCAGCTGCATCCAGTGACGCAGCCGATGCCAGCCTATGACGAGGCGCTGCTGCGCCGTGAACTGCAGCTGTTCCCCGACTGGTACGTGCAGCGCCACCTTGGCCACAGCTTCAGTGAGAAGCAGCAGGCCGCGTGGGAGCGTATCTGCCGGCAGCTGATCGACTCGGCGCTGGCGCAGCCGCGGGTGCTGGTGCATCGTGATTACATGCCGCGCAATCTGATGATCAGCGAGCCCAACCCAGGTGTGCTGGACTTTCAGGATGCGGTGCTCGGCCCGGTCAGCTACGACATCACCTCGCTGTTCAAGGACGCCTTTCTCAGCTGGCCCGAAGCGCAGGTGCAGGCCTGGCTCGAAGGCTATTGGCACAAGGCGCGCGCTGCTGGCGTGACGCTGCCCGAATCGCTTGACGAGTTCCTGCGTGCCAGTGACCTGATGGGACTGCAGCGCCACCTCAAGGTGATCGGCATTTTCGCGCGCATCTGCCATCGCGACGGCAAGCCGCGTTACCTCGCCGATGTGCCGCGCTTCTTTGCCTATATCGAGGCCGTGTTGGCACGGCGGCCAGAGCTGGCCGAGCTGCAGCAGCTGCTGGTCGAACTGCCGCAGGCGCCGCAAGCATGAAGGCGATGATTCTGGCTGCCGGTAAGGGCGAGCGGTTGCGGCCACTGACGCTGCACACGCCCAAGCCATTGGTTCGTGCCGCGGGCGTGCCGCTGATCGAGTACCACGTTCGTGCCCTGGCCGCCGCGGGTTTCCAGGAACTGGTGATCAACCATGCCTGGCTCGGCCAGCAGATCGAAGACTATCTCGGCGACGGCAGCCGTTTCGGCGTGGCCATCCATTATTCGGCCGAAGGCGAACCCCTCGAGACCGGCGGCGGCATTCACCGGGCGTTGGGGCTACTCGGCGATGAGCCGTTCCTGGTGGTCAATGGCGATATCTGGACCGACTACGATTTCGCCCAGCTGAGACGGCCGCTTCACGGGCTCGCGCACCTGGTGCTGGTGAGCAATCCGCCGCACCACCCAAAGGGTGATTTCAGCCTGGTCGGATCGGCCGTCACGGAGCCCGAGACCAATGGCGACGCGCTGACCTACAGTGGCATTTCCGTTTTGCACCCTGCGCTGTTCGAAGGCTGCCAGCCGGGAGCGTTCAAGCTGGCGCCGTTGTTACGCCGCGCCATGGCTGGTGGGCAGGTGTCCGGCGAGTGCTTTGGCGGGGCCTGGATCGACGTGGGTACCCACGAGCGCCTGGCGGAAGTCGAGCAAACACTGGAGGCGCGGCGCTGACATGTTCTGGCCCATCACGCTGTTGGGGCTGTTGATCGGCTGGTTGCTGGCGAGCATTCCGGGTGCTTTGCTCGGCGCACTGCTGGGGCAGGTGCTGGATCGTCGCCTGGGGCTCGATTCCTGGGCCAGCCTGCGTGCGCGCCTGGCCGGCAAGTCGGTGCTGCAAGGCCAGGATTTGCTGTTCTTCCTGTTGGGGCGTCTGGCCAAGAGTGGCGGGCGCGTGAGTCCGGTGCACATCCAGGTCGCACGTGACGAGATGCGCCGGCTGGGGCTCGATGCCGCCGCGCAGCAGCAGGCCATCGCCGCTTTCAACCGCGGCAAGGCCAGCGGTGATGGCCTGCGCGATACCCTGCAACGGCTGCGCAGCCAGCGCGAAGAAAGCCGCCGCCTGATCCAGGCCTGCTGGCGTATGGCGCGGGCGCAGGGAAGCATGGGCGCACGCGAGCACGAACTGGTGCTGCTCTGGGGCAAGTGGCTGGGTTGGGATGTCGCCGAGGTGGCAGCGCTCGATCCGGGCGCGACCCGGCGCAAGGAGGCCCCGGCCGGTCGGGGTGGTGCATACGAGCAGGCCATGCAGCTGCTGGGTGTGCGTCCGGACAGCGACCCGCAGCTGATCAAGCGCGCCTATCGGCGCCTGCTGAGCAAACACCATCCGGACAAGCAGGCGGGGGCGGGTGCGAATGCCGCCCAGGTTCGCGACGCCACCGAGCGCACCCGCGAGTTGCACAGTGCCTACGCATTGATTCGTGAGCGCCGCGGCTTTCGCTGACGTGTCGTCACTGCGCTGGCTTGCGCTCCAGCCAGCCCCGCACGCGCCGCACCAGTTGTTCCTGTTCGGCATTGCGGTCACCCGTCAGACCTGGCAGCACGACCAGGCGGTAGTCCGGGTGCCCGCCACGGCGCGCCGCGTTGCGGCGTTGCAGCGCCTGCTGTTTCGCCGCTGCACGGGTGTCGGTATAGAAGTCGCCGATGGCCGCTGGTAGCGTCGCGAGATAGCTCTCCAGCGGTTGTTCCGCCTGCAACGGCGCTCGTGGATCGATCATCACCATTTGCCCGACATCCTTTGGCTGAAACTGCGCCAGATACTGGCTCGCCCAGTAGGCGCCGGTGCCATGGCCGAGCAGAACGATCATGGGCACCTGCAGTGTGCGCGCATGCTCGATGGTTGCATCCAGGCGCGCCAGCATGCGTTCGGCATCCGTTGGCGGCGGCGTGTCCTGCTCGACTTGTGGCGGCATCGATTCGTCGTTGTCCGTGGCTGCCGTCTGCTCAGGCAGGTAGCCCGCCGAAGTCGTTTGCGTCGCGGCCGGCTGGGCATCGGTGGCGTCAGGCTCAGCGCCTTCATCCGTTTCGGACTTTTCTTCCGCAGCCGGGGCTTCTGCCGCTGGCAGGCGCGGGCCAGGGCTCAACGTCGAGTCAGCGGGCGTCAGGCTCAGGGTATGCCAGCCATGCTCGGGCAGGCCGCGCCGTAGCGGGCCGATTGCGCGTGGCCAATCGGCGGTTTCGCCTTCGCTTGGCACGATGACGAGCACGCCGCGGGCCTTTGGAGTGTTGGCCGGCTGCCAGAGCGCGAGAAACTTGTCTTCGTCGCCCAGTTGCAGTTGGGCTGCGGCATCGAGCTGCCGTTGCAGCCCTTCTGCCAGCGCCTCGCTGCGTGTTTGTGGCGATGGTCGTGGTGTCGCTGCGGGCTCGTCCGCCGGTGCTTGCTGAGGCGCCTCCGGCTCCTGCGCCGCTGCCATGTACGGCACGCCGCCGCCAAGCGCGACGCCGAACAAAAGCACTAGAGCAGGCAAGCGACGCATGGTTTGTCTCCGCTATGGGTGTCGGCGCCACGCTGGCGCCGGCAGGGGTTATGCATTACAACAGCGTGTCGGCACGCCCATCAATTGCGTGAATATATGCTCGCGTTATCCCTGCGCCTCCTGCTTCTACTTGGCCTGACGCTGCCGTTCGCGGCCGGCGCCGTGACGCTCGACGACGACAGCCGGGCCTGGCTGGAGCGGCATCCCGAGTGGCGCGTCGGCGTGGTGATGGGCGCGCCCTACGCTGAGTATGACCAGCGCCAGCGGCGCCTGTCAGGCTTTCATGTGCAGCTGATGGCGCATCTGGCGGACGACCTCGGCGTGCGCCTGCAATGGCGCCGCTTCGCTGACGAAGACGCGCTGGTGAAGGCCGCGCGCGAAGGCCTCATCGATGTGGCGCCGGGGTTGCGCCAGACGCCTGCCGGTTTGCGACTGTGGCGCTACAGCGATCCCTTCCTGCGCATCCCGCGCTTGCTCGTCGGTGACCGTGGCGGTCCGCGTGCCATCGACCTGGAGTACCTGCACCCGAGCGAACTGGTTTCCGCTGTCGGGCCGGGCCCGATCACCGAATTCCTCGCCAGCAACTATCCCAATATCACCGTGCTGACCGCGACCAGCCAGGCCGAGGCGCTGCGTCAGGTGCTGGAAGCCAAGGCCAGTTATGCCGTCATCGACGAGCCGGTGTTCGGCCGCTTGTCGCAGCAGGTGGAGTACGACTCGCTGGCGGTGGTCGGTGATCTGGGCAACCCGCAGCTGCTGCGTATCGCCTCGCGGCGTGACAGTCCCGAACTCGCCGCCGTGCTCGAGGCGGCGATACGGCAGTTTCCGGCGCGGGAATTATCTGGTGGTATTTCTTGCTGACATCACCGAGCGGCGTCGGGCCTCGGCCGTGAAGGCTCGAAGTACGGCCTGGATGAATACGTGGAAATCAAATACCTGTGCCTGGGCGGCATCTGACCAGACCATTTAAATCAGGCGTGCAAAATAATGCACGGAGTTTTACTGTAATCCGAACGCTCTGGATGGCGCGGCAGTCGATCATCGTATGCTGCCGCGCCCGCTTCCTGGCGTTCTTTCCGACCCGTGCCGACGATGAGCGGCTACCGAGGAGCTTATGAGCAAGACCAACGAATCCCTGATGCAACGCCGTGTCGCCGCCGTTCCCCGTGGCGTCGGCCAGATCCACCCGATCTTTGCCGACCACGCCAAGAACAGCAGCGTGGTCGATGTGGAGGGCCGCGAGTTCATCGATTTCGCCGGTGGCATCGCCGTGCTGAATACCGGTCACCTGCACCCGAAGATCGTCAAGGCGGTGGAAGACCAGCTGCACAAGTTGACCCACACCTGCTTCCAGGTGCTGGCCTACGAGCCCTATGTCGAGCTGTGCGAGAAGATCAACGCGCGGGTGCCGGGTGATTTCGCCAAGAAGACCCTGCTGGTCACCACAGGCTCCGAGGCCGTGGAAAACGCGGTGAAGATCGCCCGCGCCGCCACCGGCCGCGCCGGCGTGATCGCCTTCACCGGCGCCTATCACGGTCGCACCATGATGACCCTCGGCCTGACCGGCAAGGTCGCGCCTTATTCGGCGGGTATGGGCCTGATGCCGGGCGGCATCTTCCGTGCGCTGTACCCCTGCGCGATCCATGGCGTCGGCGTCGATGAATCGATCGCCAGCATCGAGCGCATCTTCAAGAACGATGCCGAGCCGCGCGATATCGCCGCGATCATCATCGAGCCGGTGCAGGGTGAGGGCGGCTTCAATGTCGCGCCGAAGGACTTCATGGTCCGCCTGCGTGCACTCTGCGACGAGCACGGCATCCTCTTGATCGCCGATGAGGTGCAGACCGGCGCCGGGCGCACCGGCACCTTCTTCGCCATGGAGCAGATGGGCGTGGTCGCCGACCTGACCACTTTCGCCAAATCCGTCGGCGGTGGCTTCCCGATCGCCGGCGTCTGCGGCAAGGCCGAGATCATGGATGCCATCGCGCCCGGCGGCCTTGGCGGCACCTACGCTGGCAACCCGCTGTCCTGTGCGGCGGCGCTGGCGGTCATGGAAATCTTCGAGGAGGAGCATCTGCTCGATCGCTGCAAGGCGGTGGCGGAGAAGCTCACCACCGGCCTCAAGGCGATCCAGGCCAAGCACAAGGAGATCGGCGAGGTGCGCGGCCTCGGCGCGATGATCGCCATCGAGCTGTTCGAGGACGGCGCCCATGCGCGCCCAGCCGCGGCGCTGACGTCGCAGATCGTCGCCCGGGCGCGGGAGAAGGGGCTGATCCTGCTGTCCTGCGGTACCTACTACAACGTGCTGCGCGTGCTGGTGCCGCTGACCGTCGAGGACGAGCTGCTCGAGCGCGGCCTGGCCATCCTCGGCGAGTGTTTCGACGAGCTGACCTGATCCGACCTGGCGCGCCGGCATCCGTGGCGGATGTCAGGCGCGCCGCAACCCTGACCCCTCGGGTACAATGCGCGGCATCTTGCCGTGCTACCCGAGGTCGTCATGCAGCCGTTCGCCATCGCCCCTTCGATTCTTTCCGCCAATTTCGCCCGCCTGGGCGAGGAAGTGGACAATGTGCTGGCCGCCGGCGCCGACATCGTCCATTTCGACGTGATGGACAACCACTACGTACCCAACCTGACCATCGGCCCGATGGTCTGCTCGGCCCTGCGCAAGCACGGCGTCACCGCACCCATCGACGTGCACCTGATGGTCAAGCCGGTGGACCGCATGATCGGCGACTTCCTCGAGGCCGGCGCCACTTACATCACCTTCCATCCGGAAGCCTCCGAGCACATCGATCGTTCACTGCAGCTGATCAAGGACGGCGGCGCCAAGGCCGGCCTGGTGTTCAATCCGGCCACGCCGCTGGACGTGCTCAAGTACGTCATGGACAAGGTCGACATGGTCTTGCTGATGAGCGTCAACCCCGGCTTCGGCGGGCAGAAGTTCATCTCCGGCACGCTGGACAAGCTGCGCGAGGCCCGGGCGCTGATCGATGCCAGCGGCCGCGAAATTCGCTTGGAGATCGATGGCGGCGTCAATCCGAAGAACATCCGCGAGATCGCCGCAGCAGGCGCCGACACCTTCGTCGCCGGCTCGGCCATCTTCAATCAGCCGGACTACAAGGCGGTGATCGACCAGATGCGCGCCGAGCTGGCGCTGGCCCGCCCATGACGCGCCTGGAACAACTGTTCGACGGCACGCTGCCACGGCTGGTGATGTTCGATCTCGACGGCACCCTGATGGATTCGGTACCCGATCTGGCCGCTGCGGTGGACAAGATGCTGATGCTGCTCGGTCGTGAGCCTGCAGGCATCGCACGGGTGCGCGACTGGGTCGGCAATGGCTCGCGTGTGCTGGTGCGCCGCGCATTGGCCGGTGGGCTGGAGCACGAGGGTGTAGCGGACGAGCTGGCCGATGAGGCGCTGGCGCTGTTCATGCAGGCGTACGCCGGCGGCCACGGGCTGACGGCTGTCTATCCGGGCGTTCGTGAATGCCTGGATTGGCTGCGCGAGCGCGAGGTGAAGCTGGCGATCATCACCAACAAGCCGGCGCAGTTCATCGAACCGCTGCTGGAGGAAAAGGGCCTGGGCGGTTACTTCGATTGGCTGGTCGGCGGCGATACCTTGCCGCAGCAGAAGCCCGATCCGGCGGCGTTGTTCTGGGTGATGGACAAGGCGGGCGTTGCGGCCGGCGAATCGCTGTTCGTGGGTGACTCGCGCAACGACGTGCGGGCTGCCAAGGCCGCGACAGTTCGCTGTGTCGCACTCACCTATGGCTACAACCACGGCGAGCCCATAGCCGATGAGCAGCCAGCGCTGGTGCTCGACGACCTGCGCGAGCTGGTTGCTTCGGCTCCGGGGCTGCGCTAGTGTGGCCGGACTCTTTTTGACCCACCGAAGAGATCAGCTCGTGGTGCTCACCCGCAGACAATGGATGAAAGTCATCAAGGCCCTGGCCCGTTGGCGCTGGCGCGCCTGACTTTTCCTGCCGGCCCGGCCGGCGCGTTTGCCGTTGTTCGTTCGAACCCTCCTCAGACCACGAGGCTGACATGACCCGCGAAGAATTCCTGCGTTTGGCCGGCGAAGGCCATAACCGCATCCCCCTGTCGTTCGAAACCCTTGCCGACTTCGACACGCCGCTGTCGCTGTACCTGAAACTGGCCGATGCGCCGAACTCCTATCTGCTCGAATCCGTTCAGGGCGGCGAGAAGTGGGGACGCTACTCGATCATCGGCCTGCCGTGTCGCACCGTACTGCGCATACAGGGCCACCGCATCAGCGTGACTACCGATGGCATCGAGACCGAGGCCTGCGAGGTCGAGGATCCGCTGGCCTTCGTCGAATCCTTCCAGCAGCGCTACCGCGTCGCGCCGGTCGAAGGCCTGCCGCGCTTCAATGGCGGGCTGGTCGGCTATTTCGGCTACGACAGCGTGCGTTATGTCGAGCGCAAGCTGGGCAATTGCCCCAACCCGGATCCACTGGGCACACCGGATATCCTGCTGATGGTTTCCGACGCCGTGGTGGTATTCGACAACCTCGCCGGCAAGCTGCACTGCATCGTGCTGGTCGACCCGTCGCAGCCGGAAGCCTACGAGGCAGGTCAGGCCCGCCTGCAGGCGCTGCGGGCGAAGCTGCGTCAATCGATCACCCCGCGCCTAGGCCTGGATTTCGAAAAGAGCAACGGCGCCGAGCCGACCTTCCGCTCCAGCTTCAGCCGCGAGGATTACGAGCAGGCGGTCAACCGCATCAAGGACTACATCCTCGCTGGCGACTGCATGCAGGTGGTGATTTCCCAGCGCATGTCGATCCCGTTCAAGGCCGCGCCGATCGATCTCTACCGCGCGCTGCGCTGCTTCAACCCGACGCCCTACATGTACTTCTTCAATTTCGGCGACTTCCATGTGGTGGGTTCGTCGCCGGAAGTGCTGGTGCGGGTCGAGGAAGGCCTGGTCACGGTCCGCCCCATCGCCGGCACGCGTCCACGCGGCGCCAACGAGGAAGCTGATCTGGCGCTGGAGCAGGACTTGCTCAGCGATGCCAAGGAGCTGGCCGAACACCTGATGCTGATCGACTTGGGCCGCAACGATGTCGGGCGTGTCGCCGAGACCGGCACGGTGCGGCTGACCGAGAAGATGGTCATCGAGCGCTATTCGAATGTCATGCACATCGTTTCCAACGTCACCGGCCAGCTCAAGGCGCCACTGACGGCGATGGATGCGCTACGTGCAATCCTGCCGGCCGGCACTCTGTCCGGCGCGCCGAAGATCCGCGCCATGGAAATCATCGATGAGCTGGAGCCGGTCAAACGTGGTGTCTACGGCGGCGCCGTCGGCTATCTCGCCTGGAACGGCAACATGGATACCGCTATCGCCATCCGTACCGCGGTGATCAAGGACGGCGAACTGCATGTGCAGGCCGGTGCCGGCATCGTCGCCGACTCGCAGCCGGCGCTCGAATGGGAAGAGACGCTGAACAAGCGCCGCGCCATGTTCCGCGCGGTGGCCCTGGCCGAACGCGACCAGGAGGAGAACTGATCATGCTGTTGATGCTGGATAACTACGATTCCTTTACCTACAACGTCGTGCAGTACCTCGGCGAGCTTGGTGCCGACGTCAAGGTGGTGCGCAACGACGAACTGAGCGTGGCCGAAATCGAAGCGCTGAATCCGGAGCGGATCGTCGTCTCGCCGGGCCCTTGTACGCCGAACGAGGCGGGTGTGTCGCTGGAGCTGATTCGTCATTTCGCCGGCAAGTTGCCGATTCTCGGCGTTTGCCTCGGTCACCAGAGCATCGGTCAGGCCTTCGGTGGCAATGTGGTGCGCGCCCGTCAGGCCATGCACGGCAAGACCAGCCCGGTGTTTCACCAGGATCAGGGTGTGTTCGCCGGGCTCAATAATCCGCTGACCGTCACCCGTTACCACTCTCTGGTGGTCAAGCGCGAGACGTTGCCCGAATGCCTGGAAATCACCGCCTGGACCCAGCTGGACGATGGTTCGGTCGACGAGATCATGGGCGTGCGACACAAGACGCTGAACATCGAGGGCGTGCAGTTCCACCCCGAATCGATCCTCACCGAACAGGGCCATGAGCTGTTCGCGAATTTTCTGAAGCAGACCGGAGGTGTGCGCTGATGGACATCAAGGAAGCCCTCAACCGCATCGTCGGTCAGCTCGACCTGACCACCGAAGAGATGCAGGCGGTGATGCGCCAGATCATGACCGGACAGTGCACCGATGCGCAGGTGGGTGCGTTCCTCATGGGCATGCGCATGAAGAGCGAAACCATCGACGAGATCGTCGGCGCCGTGCAGGTCATGCGCGAGCTGGCCGCTCCGGTGCGTTTCGATACGGACAAGCTGGTCGACACCTGTGGCACCGGTGGCGACGGGATGAATATCTTCAACGTGTCCACTGCTGCCTCGTTCGTCGTTGCGGCCGCTGGCGGCAAGGTCGCCAAGCACGGTAACCGCGCAGTATCCGGCAAGAGCGGCAGCGCCGATCTGCTCGAAGCGGCCGGGGTCTTCCTCGACCTGACGCCCGAGCAGGTGGCGCGCAGTGTCGATACGGTCGGCGTCGGCTTCATGTTCGCCCCGGCCCATCATGGCGCCATGAAGTACGCGGCCGGACCTCGCCGCGAACTCGGGTTGCGCACGCTGTTCAACATTCTCGGACCGATGGCGAACCCGGCCGGCGTCCGCCATCAGGTGCTTGGCGTGTTCAGCAAGGCCTTGTGCCGGCCCATGGCGGAGGTGCTGGCGCGCCTGGGCAGCAAGCATGTGCTGGTCGTCCATGCGCAGGATGGGCTGGACGAGATCAGCCTGGCCGCGCCGACGCATATTGCCGAGCTGAAGGATGGTGAGATCCGCGAATACAGCGTTCAGCCCGAGGACTTTGGCATCAAAAGCCAGAGTCTGATTGGCCTGAACGTCGAAGACGCCCAGGGTTCGCTGGCGTTGATCCGTGATGCGTTGGGGCGTCGGCAGAGCGAAAGCGGGCAGAAGGCTGCCGACATGATCGTGCTCAACGCTGGCGCTGCGCTCTACGCAGCCGATCTGGCGAGCAGCCTGAAACAGGGTGTCGAGATAGCGCATGATGCCCTTAGCACCGGTTTGGCGCGTGACAAGCTGGAGGAGCTGGTCTCCTTCACCGCGGTGTTCAAGCAGGAGAACCAGAAATGAGCGTGCCGACCGTGCTGGAGAAAATCATCACCCGCAAGTTCGAGGAGGTCGCGCAGCGCCGCCGCCAGGTTGGGCTAGGCGAGCTGGAGCAGCGTGCCGCGGCTGCCGATCCTGTGCGTGGCTTCGCTGCCGCGTTGGAGCGGCGTGTACGCAGCAAGGAACCTGCGGTTATCGCTGAGGTGAAGAAGGCATCGCCGAGCAAGGGCGTCATTCGTGATCCGTTCCTGCCCGCCGAGATTGCCGCCAGCTACGAAGCGGGCGGCGCGGCTTGCCTATCGGTATTGACCGACATCGATTTCTTTCAGGGCGCCGATGAGTATCTGCAGCAGGCGCGTGCGGCTTGCTCGCTGCCGGTTATCCGCAAGGATTTCATGATCGACCCGTATCAGGTGGTCGAGGCGCGCGCGCTTGGCGCCGACTGCATTCTGCTGATCGTCGCGGCACTGGACGATGCGCGTATGCATGAGCTGGCAGCGGTGGCCAAGGAGCAGGGGCTGGATGTGCTGGTAGAGGTGCACGACGCTGCCGAACTCGAGCGTGCGCTGCGTCTGGAAACACCGCTGGTGGGCATCAACAACCGTAACCTGCATACCTTCGAGGTCAATCTGGAAACCACGCTGGATCTGCTGCCGCGGATTCCGAAGGATCGTCTGGTGGTGACCGAGAGCGGGATCTTCAATCGTGCCGATGTCGAGCTGATGGAGATAAACCAGGTGTATGCATTCCTGGTGGGTGAGGCGTTCATGCGTGCCGAACAGCCTGGAGTAGAACTGCAGCGCCTGTTCTACCCTGATCGTTCTCGCGGTCGCGTGGCCCCTGTCGCTGCCGCTCCGGAGTGACCGCCTGCCTGCGCATTGCGCGCCGGCAGGTAGCGGTCTGAAGGATCAGCGAGTGCCGAATACCACCATGGTCTTGCCTTTGACATAGACGAGACCCTGGGCTTCCAGGCTCTTGAGCACCCGACCGACCATCTCGCGGGAGCAGCCGACAATACGGCCGATTTCCTGGCGGGTGATCTTGATCTGCATGCCGTCCGGATGAGTCATGGCGTCGGGCTGTTTGCACAGGTCGAGCAAGGTACGCGCGACACGGCCGGTAACGTCCAGGAAGGCCAGGTCGCCGACTTTGCGTGTAGTGTTGCGCAGGCGCTCGGCCATCTGACTGCCGAGGGCGTAGAGAATGTCCGGGTCCTGCTGGGTCAGCTCGCGAAACTTCGCATAGCTCAGTTCGGCGACTTCGCATTCGGTCTTCGCGCGGACCCAGGCGCTGCGTTCCTTCTCCGCCCCTTCCTTCTCGAAAAGCCCCATCTCTCCGAAGAAGTCGCCTGCATTCAAATAGGCGATGATCATCTCGCGCCCGTCGTCATCCTCGATAAGAATGGTGACCGAGCCTTTGACGATGAAAAAAGCGACTCGCAACGGTCGCCTGCGTAGATGATCGTGCTCTTCGCCGTGTACCGCCGTCTATGGCAATGCGCGAGCAACTTGTCGATATTCTTTATCTTGGGCGTAAGAGTGATAGCTACCATGCTGTGGGTCCCGGATAAGTATTCAATAAAGACTGATTATTCTTATATGTGGCTGTCGTTCAGCTTTCGTGAGCTTAACAGACCAAGGCCGAGCAGTTGCAAAGTTGCGACAGGCGAAACGCGTGGGTCAACGCACCTTTAGTCGCGTATGTGACGCTGTCGATTTAAAGGCCCATGCTAAGCTACCCGCCCTGTTTTTATTGGAGTTGGCGATGAAAGCGCGCATTCAATGGGTCGACGGTGCGATGTTCCTTGGCGAGTCCGGCAGCGGGCATGTCGTTGTGATGGATGGTCCACCCGAGAACGGCGGACGTAACCTCGGCGTGCGCCCCATGGAGATGCTGCTACTTGGCTTGGGTGGCTGCAGTAACTTCGATGTCGTGACCATCCTGAAAAAGTCGCGGCAGGCAGTGGATAGTTGCGAAGCCTTCGTTGAGGCCGAGCGCGCATCCGAAGACCCAAAGGTGTTTACCAAGATTCACCTGCGTTTCGTCGTCAAGGGTCGCTCGCTGAAGGAGGCTCAGGTCAAGCGCGCGGTCGAGCTTTCGGCGGAGAAGTACTGCTCGGCCTCCATCATGCTTGGTCGTGCCGGCGTCGAGATCAGCCATGCTTACGAGATTGTCGAACTCGACTGACAGCTATCGGCTACGTCCAACGATAGAAGTGGGTCTGGAGGCTTTCGAAAAGCCTCCCGCTCTGCATCATGCGCCGCCCGATTGATTCGGGGTCATTCCGCAGCAATAACGGCCTTCACCGGCGCGAAGAGGTGTTGTTTACCGTCCTGCGCAGATGCTTCGGTGTCCGACGAGCATGAGCCCCGACAAGAGAATGGTTCCAATGGTGAAAAGCAAACTCAAGCTTCACGGGTTCAACAACCTGACCAAGACCTTGAGCTTCAACATCTACGACATCTGCTATGCCGAGACGCCTGAAGACCAGCAGGCATATGTGCAGTACATCGATGAAGAATACGACGCCGAGCGGCTTACACAGATTCTGACCGATGTTGTAGACATCATTGGCGCAAACATACTCAACATCGCCCGCCAGGATTACGAGCCACAGGGCGCCAGCGTGACGATTCTGATCTCCGAACAGCCAGTGACGCCAACTGACAGTCAGATCGAGGAGTCGCCTGGCCCGCTGCCCGAAACCATCCTTGCGCACCTCGACAAGAGCCACATCACCGTGCATACCTATCCGGAAATACATCCGGTGGACGGCATTGCCACGTTCCGCGTCGATATCGATGTTTCAACCTGCGGCGTCATCTCGCCGCTGAAGGCGCTCAACTATCTGATCCATCAGTTCGATTCGGACATCGTTACCGTGGATTATCGCGTGCGCGGTTTTACCCGCGATGTCGAGGGCAAGAAGCACTTCATCGATCACGAAATCAACTCGATCCAGAACTATCTGTCTGCTGACACGCGCTCGGCCTATCAGATGACCGATGTAAATGTGTACCAGGAGAATCTGTTTCACACCAAGATGCTGCTCAAGGACTTCGAACTGGAGAATTATCTGTTCGGCGATGCGACCAGCAACCTTTCTCCGGAGCAGCGCAAGCAGGTCGAGAAGCGGTTGCGTCACGAGATGCTGGAAATATTCTATGCGCGCAACATGCCGCGTCATGCGTAGAGTTCAGCGGCATTGTCATTGATGAGGGCGCTTCGGCGCCCTTTTTCGTGGCAAACGTCAGATGCGGTAAGTCGCCTTGGTCATGACCTTGGATACCAGGCTCATGCCGAACTTGACCGGGGCTGGAAATCGCAGGCCGCCGGCCTCGATGGCAGCGGTGGCGTGTTGCTGCTCATCCTCACGCATCTGCTCGAGAATGACGCGGGATTTGTCGTCGTTTGCCGGCAACTGGCCCAGATGTTCGTCCAGGTGCTTGCAGACCTGATCTTCAGTGGCAGCGACGAAGCCCAGACTGATGCGGTCGCTGATCAGGCCAGCCGTTGCGCCAATCCCGAACGACAGCCCGTAGAAAAGCGGATTGAGCACGCTGGTGTGGCTGCCCAGCTGGCGGATGCGTTGTTCACACCAGGCCAGGTGGTCGATTTCCTCATCCGCCGCCTGCTCCATCGCCCGCCGCACCTGCGGGAGGCGAGCCGTCAGGGCCTGGCCCTGGTACAACGCCTGGGCACAGACTTCGCCGGTGTGGTTGATGCGCATCAGGCCGGCAACGTGGCGGGTCTCGCTCTCGCTCAGTTCGGTCTCGTTCTTCAGTACGGCTGGCGACGGGCGTGCTGGCTGGCCACTGAAAGGCAACAGCGTGCGCAGTGCCGAATCGGCCTGCATCAGCAAGCGGTCGGCTGGGGAGTAGTGGCGTTGGCTGGTCATATGTCCTCCGGAACAGGTTGGAGCCACGGGCAGTGGATGAGGCTGCAGGTTGGGCGCTTGGCTGTCAGCCTGGCGGCCAATGCATCTGCCGCTGACCGAGTACGTGCATGTGAATATGGTTGACCGTCTGCCCGCCTAGGTCGTTGCAGTTCATCACCACGCGAAAACCGTCCTGGCACCCTTGCTCTGTGGCCAGGCGTTGTGCAGTCAAGAGGATATGCCCGGCGAGCGCCTTATCGTGCTCCTCGCTCAGGTCGTGCAAGGTGGCGATATGTTTCTTCGGAATCACCAGGAAGTGCACCTGGGCCTGAGCCGCGATGTCGTGGAAGGCGATAATCTGATCGTCCTCGTAAAGCTTGCGTGCGGGAATTTCCCCGTCCACGATCTTGCAAAACAGACAATCCATGGCGGTTCTCCGGGAGAGCATCGGCCAAACAGTGTATCAGGGCATATGAGCCGTGGTGAGGCTATACAGGGAGGTGATGTGAAGAACGATATTCATGATCTGGGTTTGGTTCTGGATTCGAGAGTACGGTTGGTGCTGATCGAGTCCTGGGACGAGCGCAGAGTGCTCGAGACGCTGACGGGACTTGCCGTGCGGCAGGGGTTGGGCCTCTACCTGTGGTCAGCGACCGAGGGGCTGCGCCATCTGTCCTTTGGCGGCGAGCTACAGGGCGGTGAGGAAAGCTGCGCGCCGGAGGTGGCGCTGAAGCTGGTGAAGCACGACCCCCGGGCGAACCTGTACGTCTTCTGCGATTTGCACCCGTTTCTCGATGAGCCGAAGCTGGTGCGGCTGCTGAAGGACATTGCGATACGTGAAGCGCCTGTGGCGCCGACCCTCGTGCTGGTGTCGCATGCGCTCAAGCTGCCGCCTGAAGTGCAACGCTACGCGGCACGTTTCAGTCTTTCGCTGCCAGCCGAGGAAGAGCTGCTTGCCATCGTCCGCGAGGAAGCCACCCGCTGGAGCGAGCGTAATCGAGGTGCTCGTGTTCGCACCGACAACCGCACGTTGCAGCAGGTGGTGAAGAATCTGCGCGGCCTGAGTCATGCAGAGGCGCGGGCGCTGGCACGCAATGTCATCTGCGATGACGGTGCGATCACCCAGGAGGATCTTCCCGAGCTCAATCGCAGCAAGTTTCAGCTGCTGGATCTCGATGGGGTGCTGGGGTTCGAATATGAGACGGCCCGCTTCGCGGAGGTGGGTGGGCTGGCCAATTTCAAACGTTGGCTGGCGGAGCGGCAGAGCGCGTTTCTGGATGGCCAGGGCGATGATCTGCCGCGTGGCGTGATGCTGGTAGGGGTGCAAGGTGGCGGCAAGAGCCTCGCCGCCAAGGCGGTCGCCGGTCTGTGGGGGTTACCTTTGCTGCGACTGGATTTCGCCTGCTTGTATAACAAGTATTTCGGTGAAACCGAGCGTAATTTGCGTGAAGCACTGATCCTCGCGGAACAGATGGCGCCTTGCGTACTGTGGATGGATGAGATCGAAAAAGGTTTGGCGAGCGGCGATATGGATGGCGGCGTAAGCCAGCGGGTACTGGGCACGCTGCTGACATGGATGGCCGAGCGTACCGCGCCGGTATTCATGGTTGCTACGGCGAACGCCATCGATCGGCTGCCTGCAGAGCTGCTGCGCAAGGGGCGATTCGATGAGCTTTTCTTCGTGGATTTGCCAGATCTCGCGACGCGCGCGGAGATCTTCCGCATCCATCTCGCGCGACGCGAGCTGCAGCCTGATGATCTGGGGCTGATGGTACTGGCCGGAGCCAGTGATGGTTTCTCCGGCGCCGAGATCGAGCAGGTCGTGGTCAGTGCGGTCTATGCCGGCCAGGCCCAACAACGACATGTCGATCAAGCAATGCTGCTCGACAGCATTCGCGCAACATCACCATTGTCGGTGGTCATGGCCGAGCGCCTCGACGCACTGCGGGAGTGGGCAAGGGGGCGCACGGTACAAGCCGATTGAGGGTTGGCTCCAGCAGCTAGAAGCCGGCTCCATGACGCATCTCCACCAGTGCGGGGATGGTCAGCGCCGCCACCAGGCCGCAGATGATCAACACCAGCCATAGTGCGGCGAGAATCTTCACCGACCGACTGTTGGGCGGTGGTGGCGAACCATAGCGGTTGACTTGCCGATTGCCTGGCATCAACAGCATGACGAAGGGGAACAGGCTGCCCAGCACCGGTACCAGATTGAGCAGGATCAGCCAGCCGGACCAGCCGAAGTCATGCAAGCGCTGAACGCCGATCTGCACGTTGACCACGAGCATGCCGATGCCGATCAAGCCCATGCAGATGAGCCCCAACGTGCTGGAGATTGCCATGATGATCGCGGCGACGCCGAACAAGCCCGCGGCTGCAAACATGATCACCAGGGTCCACGCCAGATAACGCAGACGGCCGATCCGGCCAGTGACGGAAAAAGGCTTGAGTTCGCCATGTTGCGGCATGGCTTCGCTGACGTTTGCGGAAGGCGGCGCGTAAGGTGACATGGTTGCGCTGGCGCCCTGAAGCGCAGCGCTCTCACGAAGCTGCGCCTGACGCGCCAGATACTTCTCGATGATGATGCCGCATGCACTGCACTCACTGGCGTGGTTTTGTGCGTGCCCGCATTTAGGACATGTCATGAGTGCAGCAGGCGGGTTGTCGGCTTGGGCCGCCGCCAGTTCTTCGTCCGTCTGCACAAGGCTCAGGGTGGGGCTGGTGCGCTCGGGCTCTTTGTATGCCTTGGCGCCAGCGCGGTGCAGTGCGCCGAGATACTTGTCGGCTTCCTGGCTGTTCAGCTTGCTTTTGATCACGGCGGCCTGGCCGCTGAACAACCGCTCGACCTTGCTTGGGTCGGTCTTGAACAGGACGGCCAGGTTTGCCTTTACCGCCTCGAGCGGCATGTCGGGCATAAGTTCGCCGGTGAAGACGATTTTGAATTGAGCTTGTTGCATGTGGCGTCCGTGTCACAAGGATGGTGGCGGCAGATTAGAGGGGTGGAACAGCCGATACAACAACGTTTGCTCCGGTTTCTGAGTCAGGTAGCACAATGCTCACGAGCTCAATTGATCAGCTGTCGGCCAGCTCAGAAGGGCCTGACGACGACAAGAATCACGATGGCCAGCAGAAAGAGTACCGGGATCTCATTGAACCAGCGATAGAACACGTGCCCGCGGATGTTCTCGTCACGAGCGAACCGCTTCAGTTGTGCACCGCATACATGGTGATAGCCGACCAGTACGAGGACCAGCGTCAGCTTGGCATGGAGCCATCCGCCTGTACTGAACAAGCCGGGATTGAGAATGACCATCCATATGCCAAATACCAACGTGGCGATCATCGAAGGAAGCATGATGCCGCGGTAAAGCTTGCGCTCCATGACCTTGAAGCGCTCCCGGCTGGGTTGATCCTCACTCATCGCGTGATAGACGAACAGGCGGGGAAGATAGAACAGTCCGGCGAACCAGCAGACGATGGCGATGATGTGTAGTGCTTTGAGCCAAAGGTAGAGCATCTATGGAATCCTGCGCAGGCGAATGCGTCGATAGTAGTGGCTGCGTTCGCCCCCGTCATCCCGGCGGTTGGCCCGCGATCAAAGCAGCTTTATCATCGCGCTTTTACGTTTCCAGTTGAGGGCAGGTCATGATCAAGGTCGGTATCGTTGGCGGCACAGGCTATACGGGCGTCGAATTGCTGCGCCTGCTTGCCCAGCATCCGCAAGCCGAAGTGGCTGTCATCACCTCGCGCTCCGAGGACGGGGTGAAGGTCACCGATATGTACCCCAATCTGCGGGGCCACTACGACGACCTCGCTTTCAGTGTTCCGGACGCAGCAACATTGGGTGGATGCGACGTCGTGTTCTTCGCGACTCCCCATGGCGTCGCTCATGCACTTGCTGGTGAGTTGCTGGCAGCCGGAACTCGAGTCATCGACCTGTCCGCCGATTTCCGCCTGCAGGACGCCGAAGAGTGGGCGAAATGGTATGGGCAGGCTCATGGTGCACCTGAGCTGCTCCCGGAGGCGGTGTACGGATTGCCTGAAGTCAATCGCGAGCAGATCAGAAAGGCACGCCTGATTGCCGTTCCTGGTTGTTACCCGACGGCTACTCAGCTGGGCTTTCTACCGTTGCTTGAAAACGGTCTTGCTGATGCCTCGCGATTGATTGCGGACTGCAAGTCCGGTGTCAGTGGTGCCGGGCGCGCAGCGAAAATCGGCTCCCTTTTCACCGAGGCTGGCGAAAGCATGATGGCGTATGCGGTCAAAGGGCACCGACACCTGCCGGAAATCAGCCAAGGTCTGCGCAGAGCTGTGCGAGGTGACGTCGGGCTGACTTTCGTTCCGCACCTGACACCGATGATTCGTGGTATCCACGCGACGCTGTATGCCAGCGTTGCCGATACGTCCGTGGATTTGCAGCGCCTTTATGAGCAGCGTTATGCCAACGAGCCTTTCGTCGACGTGATGCCGGCCGGCAGTCATCCGGAGACACGTAGCGTGCGTGGCGCTAACGTTTGCCGTATCGCCGTACATCGTCCGCAGGGCGGTGACTTGGTGGTCGTACTGTCGGTGATCGACAACTTGGTGAAAGGCGCGTCCGGCCAGGCTATCCAGAACATGAATATCCTGTTCGACCTGAACGAAAAACTGGGGCTCGAGAATGTGGCGCTGCTGCCATAAACCAGTTTTCTACTTCGGGCCGTTGTGGTCGGTCGAATAGTTGACCGCTTTTGTCAGGAAAGCCGATAATGCACCGTCAATAATGCAGTAGGGCGTTTCACGCCAGGAGAAACCAATGAGTGTCGAATCCTTCACGCCCACCGCCATCCAGTTCAGTCAGGGGGCGGCAAGCAAGGTGAAGAGCTTGGTCGATGAGGAAGGCAACCCGCGCTTGAAGCTGCGAGTCTTCGTCACTGGAGGCGGCTGCTCGGGTTTCCAGTACGGCTTTACCTTCGATGAAGATATAGCCGACGACGACACGATCATCGAGCGGGAGGGCGTGAGTCTGGTGGTCGATCCCATGAGCTACCAGTACCTGGCCGGTGCAGAAGTTGATTATCAGGAAGGGCTGGAGGGTTCTCGTTTCGTGATCAAGAATCCGAACGCTACGACTACCTGTGGTTGCGGCCAGTCATTTTCTATCTGAGGCCTGTTGACCCGCAGCGCCGTGCATTGCACGGCGTTTTCGTTTCAGGCATCAAGCGGGGTAGATAGCGCCAAGGACGCGAGAGCCCTTGGCGCCGGTAACCGCGGGGCGATTTGCAGGGATACCTTCCAGGCAGCAGTGGGCCAGCCATGCAAATGCCATCGCTTCCACCCAGTCTGGCGGCACGCCCTCGCTGTCTGTACTTTTGACTTCACAGCTCGGAAGCTGTCCTTGCAACCTTTGCATCAGCGCAGCGTTATGTGCTCCCCCGCCGCAAACAAGCAATTCCTCAACGTCCAGCCGAGTGTCGATGAGCGACTCGACTATGCTCCTAGCAGTAAGCTCAAGCAGCGTCGCCTGTACGTTTTCGGGCTGCAGGTCCTCTCGTTCTGCGAGAAGTCTATCCAGCCAGGTCAGGTTGAAGAGTTCACGACCAGTGCTTTTCGGTCCCTGAGCCTTGAAAAAGGCTTCGTTGAGCATTGAGGTGAGTAAGTCCTCATCCACGATGCCGGTCGTGGCCCAATAGCCGTTGCGGTCGTATGCCATGCCTTTGTGACGTCCGATCCAGGCGTCCATCAGAACGTTGCCGGGGCCGCAATCGAAACCATGGGTAGGATTGCCTGGATACAGAATGCTGAGATTGCTGAATCCCCCGATGTTTAGAACCGCGCGGGCTCGCTGGGGGCTGGCAAAGACGAATTCGTGGAAAGCAGGTACGAGCGGTGCGCCATGTCCGCCTGCAGCAACATCGCGGCGGCGAAAATCACCAACGACAGTTATACCGGTCAGTTCCGCTAATAGGGCTGGGTTGCCAATCTGAATCGTGAATCCTAGATGGGGCTCATGCCGAACGGTTTGACCATGGCTGCCAATGGCTCGAATTGACTGTGGGGTCAGCTGCTGCTCCATGAGCAGCTGACCAATCGTTTCAGCTGCCAACTCCGCCCATTGGTTTTCAGCGATAGCGGCGCGTGCCAGTTCGTCTTGTCCAGAAGAGCACAGGGCAAGCAGTTCTTGCCGCAGTTGGGCGGGCATTTCCTGGAAGCGGGTGGCTATCAGCCGAGTGCGAGTGGTTTGCTCGATGAGCGCGATGTCCAGGCCATCAAGGCTGGTGCCGGACATCACCCCAAGATAAAGAGCCACGATTTACTGCTGGTTGAGGGCCAGTACGGTGGCCTTCTCTTCGTCCATCCGCGCCATCAGGGGCTGGCTCAACTGCATGAAACGCTGCTTTTCGTTGCGAGCGATCGGGTCTGCCATCGGTAGCTTCAGGCCTAGCGGATCGACATGGACGCCGTCGACCTGAAACTCATAATGCAGGTGCGGGCCTGTTGAAAGGCCGGTAGTGCCGATGTAACCGATGATCTGACCTTGCTTCACTGAGGAGCCGTTACGCACGCCTTTGGCAAATCCCTGCATGTGCGCGTAAAGGGTGCGGTAGCGCTGGCCGTGCTGGATGATCACTGTGTTGCCATAGCCACCCTTGCGCCCTGCAAGCAGTACTTTGCCATCGCCAGCGCTTTTGATTGGTGTTCCATGCGGGGCGGCATAATCGACCCCTTTGTGCGCTCGGATCTTGTTCAGGATCGGATGCTTGCGACCATTCGAGAAGCGAGAGCTGATACGTGCAAAATCCACCGGCGTTCGGATGAATGCCTTGCGCATGCTGGTTCCGTCAGCATTGTAATAGCTGGTGGCACCATCCTTATTGGTGTAGCGAACGGCGGAATAGGTTTTGCCCCTATTGGTAAAACGTGCCGCGAGAATATTGCCGGTACCGACGCTCTGTCCCTCTACGGTCTTTTCTTCATAGATGACCTCGAAGCTGTCACCTTTGCGAATGTCGAGTGCAAAGTCGATGTCGTAGCCAAATACGTTAGCCAGATCCATCGTCAGGTTATGGCTGAGGCCCGCGCGCTTCGCGGCAAGAAATAGACTGCTATCAATCTCGCCACGAGCATATACGGAGCTGACTTCGGGTTTGATCTGTTCTTTCTTGAATGAGTAACCGTCAGACGTCTTCTCTAGCGCCAGCGTCTCCAAGCTATTGAGTTTGCTGCGCAGGACAGCTAGATCGCCCTGTTCGGTCAGTTGAAACTCAAGGGACTGGCCGATCTTCAAGCGGGAAAATTGTTTGGCATCCTTGCTGCTCGACAGGACGGCATGCATGACTGATGGGGAAAGGCCCACTTTGGAAAATACCGTCGATAGCGTATCCCCATTGGCCACGACCACGGTCTTCGTCAGAGAGTCTGACTCTGGAGCGGGAGCCTGGGTGAGCTCCTTTTCTTCCGGTAGCTCAGCATTCTTCGCGTCGGATGATGTGTCCGGCGTGACAGTTGCGAAGGGGGGCTCGACCAGGCCTGGTTGGTCGCCGCCGGGCTCGACAACAATTTGTCCAGAGGAGGACTCGAGCTTCAGGTCAATGAAGGTCTTCTTGGCCTCGACTTCACGTGATGGGAATACAAGCAGCGCCAGGCTCAGCAGCGCAGCTACACCACTGGCAGCCAGAAGATGGCTCTTGGGGTAGTTCGGAGCTTTTGATTTGGAAGGCATCATTGGGCTTCTGGCATGTTTTTGCACGGGAAATAACTGTCTAAAATATAAGCAAAGCCCATCGGAGGCAACCCTTGTGGCAGCTGAACTGCTGATCGGCACAAGCGCGCGGCTTGTAATCGGCCGTCGATCTTGTAAGGTTGTCGCCCTTTAATAATGGTACGGGGCTTGCCATGAAGTCGGTTGAAGAGCAACTGTCGGTGATCAAACGGGGCGCTGATGAGGTGCTCGTCGAATCGGAGCTGATCGCCAAGCTTGAGCGAGGCGAGCCGCTGCGCGTCAAGGCAGGATTCGACCCCACCGCTCCCGATCTTCATCTCGGGCATACCGTGCTCATTAATAAGATGCGCCAGCTTCAGGACCTGGGGCACCAAGTGATCTTCCTTATAGGGGATTTCACCGGAATGATTGGTGATCCAAGTGGCAAAAGCGCCACACGGCCCCCGTTGACCAGAGAGCAGGTCCTCGAGAACGCGGAGACTTACAAGGCCCAGGTTTTTAAGATCCTGGATCCCGCAAAGACCGAGGTGGCATTCAATTCAGCCTGGATGGACAAGCTGACTCCGGCCGACTTCATTCGTCTGGCCTCTCAATATACTGTCGCTCGTATGCTTGAGCGTGACGACTTCAGCAAGCGCTACTCCACGAATCAGCCGATAGCCATCCATGAGTTCCTCTATCCGCTCGTCCAGGGATATGACTCGGTTGCGTTGAGAGCTGACATAGAGCTCGGTGGGACTGACCAGAAATTCAATCTGCTCATGGGGCGCGAGCTTCAGCGCTCGTACGGTCAGGCCTCGCAGTGCGTAGTGACCATGCCGTTGCTTGAAGGGCTGGATGGCGTGAAGAAGATGTCCAAGTCCCTTGGCAATTACGTCGGGATTCAAGAGGCTCCTGGGGTCATGTACAGCAAGTTGGTCTCCATCCCGGATTCGCTCATGTGGCGGTACTTCGAATTGCTCAGCTTTCGGTCGCAAGATGAGATCAATGGCTTCCGGGTGGATGTCAATCGAGGTGCGAATCCCCGCGATATCAAGATCAAGCTGGCCGAGGAGATCGTTGCGCGTTTCCATGGTGGCGAGGCGGCTGCGGCTGCGCATCGTTCGGCGGGTAATCGGATGAAGGAGGGCGAACTGCCTGAAGACCTGCCGGAGATCGAATTGATCTCTGATCAGGATATGCCTATCGCGTCGGTCCTTAATAAAGCAGCGCTGGTCAAGAATGCAGCCATGGCGCGTGATCTGTTGGGCTCTAGTGGTGTCCGTGTTGATGGTCAAGTGGTGGATCGTGGTTTTGTCTTCAGGCTCGGTGCGACCCATGTCTGCCAGGCTGGAAAGAAGTCGTTTGCACGTATTTCCCTCAAGGCGGAATAAAACTGAAATAAACGGTTGACGGCTGTTTTCAGGTGCCTATAATGCGCACCACTTCCGGCGCAGTCCTTAAGCAAAACCTCTTGTAAATCAAAAGGTTAGCGAAATAAAAGGGTTGCACCGGTGGCGGATTCGAGTAGAATGCGCCGGGCTGGCAGGGTGGTGGTTGAGTCCTGTTGGCGGCTTCGGTCAGGTTGATCGGAAGCGGTTGAAAGAGGTGGTTGACAGCGGATTTGAACGCTGTATGATTCGCCTCCCGCTGATGAGAGACGCTGGGTTGATCTGAAGCGCAAGCGGTTGAGAAGAAAGAAAAACTTCTTCAAAAACAGCTTGACAGGTAACAAGGCTGCTGTAGAATGCGCGGCCTCGGTTGAGACGAAAGGCTTGATCGAAACGCTCTTTAACAACTGAATCAAGCAATTCGTGTGGGTGCTTGTGAATGTAAGACTGATGGTCAGATAGATTATCAGCATCACAAAGCAACACTCGTTTATTCGAGAGTTACTCTTTCTTGTAAAGAGATTTGCGATTGCTGAGCCAAGTTTAGGGTTTTCTCAAAACCCAAGCAGTATTGAACTGAAGAGTTTGATCATGGCTCAGATTGAACGCTGGCGGCAGGCCTAACACATGCAAGTCGAGCGGATGAAGGGAGCTTGCTCTCTGATTCAGCGGCGGACGGGTGAGTAATGCCTAGGAATCTGCCTGGTAGTGGGGGACAACGTTTCGAAAGGAACGCTAATACCGCATACGTCCTACGGGAGAAAGCAGGGGACCTTCGGGCCTTGCGCTATCAGATGAGCCTAGGTCGGATTAGCTAGTTGGTGAGGTAATGGCTCACCAAGGCGACGATCCGTAACTGGTCTGAGAGGATGATCAGTCACACTGGAACTGAGACACGGTCCAGACTCCTACGGGAGGCAGCAGTGGGGAATATTGGACAATGGGCGAAAGCCTGATCCAGCCATGCCGCGTGTGTGAAGAAGGTCTTCGGATTGTAAAGCACTTTAAGTTGGGAGGAAGGGCAGTAAGTTAATACCTTGCTGTTTTGACGTTACCGACAGAATAAGCACCGGCTAACTTCGTGCCAGCAGCCGCGGTAATACGAAGGGTGCAAGCGTTAATCGGAATTACTGGGCGTAAAGCGCGCGTAGGTGGTTTGTTAAGTTGGATGTGAAAGCCCCGGGCTCAACCTGGGAACTGCATCCAAAACTGGCAAGCTAGAGTATGGCAGAGGGTGGTGGAATTTCCTGTGTAGCGGTGAAATGCGTAGATATAGGAAGGAACACCAGTGGCGAAGGCGACCACCTGGGCTAATACTGACACTGAGGTGCGAAAGCGTGGGGAGCAAACAGGATTAGATACCCTGGTAGTCCACGCCGTAAACGATGTCGACTAGCCGTTGGGATCCTTGAGATCTTAGTGGCGCAGCTAACGCATTAAGTCGACCGCCTGGGGAGTACGGCCGCAAGGTTAAAACTCAAATGAATTGACGGGGCCCGCACAAGCGGTGGAGCATGTGGTTTAATTCGAAGCAACGCGAAGAACCTTACCAGGCCTTGACATGCAGAGAACTTTCCAGAGATGGATAGGTGCCTTCGGGAGCTCTGACACAGGTGCTGCATGGCTGTCGTCAGCTCGTGTCGTGAGATGTTGGGTTAAGTCCCGTAACGAGCGCAACCCTTGTCCTTAGTTACCAGCACGTTAAGGTGGGCACTCTAAGGAGACTGCCGGTGACAAACCGGAGGAAGGTGGGGATGACGTCAAGTCATCATGGCCCTTACGGCCTGGGCTACACACGTGCTACAATGGTCGGTACAAAGGGTTGCCAAGCCGCGAGGTGGAGCTAATCCCATAAAACCGATCGTAGTCCGGATCGCAGTCTGCAACTCGACTGCGTGAAGTCGGAATCGCTAGTAATCGTGAATCAGAATGTCACGGTGAATACGTTCCCGGGCCTTGTACACACCGCCCGTCACACCATGGGAGTGGGTTGCTCCAGAAGTAGCTAGTCTAACCTTCGGGGGACGGTTACCACGGAGTGATTCATGACTGGGGTGAAGTCGTAACAAGGTAGCCGTAGGGGAACCTGCGGCTGGATCACCTCCTTAATCGAAGACTTCAGCTTCTTCATAAGCTCCCACACGAATTGCTTGATTCACTAGCGAAAAGCGATTGGGTTTCGACCCAGAGAGACGATTGGGTCTGTAGCTCAGTTGGTTAGAGCGCACCCCTGATAAGGGTGAGGTCGGCAGTTCGAATCTGCCCAGACCCACCAATTGTCATGGGATGTGGCCGATCTGTAGATGGGGCCATAGCTCAGCTGGGAGAGCGCCTGCTTTGCACGCAGGAGGTCAGCGGTTCGATCCCGCTTGGCTCCACCATTAACTCGAAAATCGCTGAAAGCTCAGAAATGAGTGCTGCTTGCGCATCTGATGATGGGTGAGGGTATTGATTTCTGGTCTTTGCGCCAGAACTGTTCTTTAAAAATTTGGGTATGTGATAGAAGTAGATTTGAGTGATCACTTTCACTGGTGATTATTCAAGTCAAGGTAAAATTTGCGTGTTCTCTATGCAAATTTTCGGCGAATGTCGTCTTCACGTTATAGACAGTAACCAGATTGCTTGGGGTTATATGGTCAAGTGAAGAAGCGCATACGGTGGATGCCTTGGCAGTCAGAGGCGATGAAAGACGTGGTAGCCTGCGAAAAGCTTCGGGAGTCGGCAAACAGACTGTGATCCGGAGATGTCTGAATGGGGAACCCAGCCATCATAAGATGGTTATCACACACTGAATACATAGGTGTGTGAGGCGAACCAGGGAACTGAAACATCTAAGTACCCTGAGGAAAAGAAATCAACCGAGATTCCCTTAGTAGTGGCGAGCGAACGGGGACTAGCCCTTAAGTTGATTTGAGATTAGCGGAACGCTCTGGAAAGTGCGGCCATAGTGGGTGATAGCCCTGTACGCGAAAATCTCTTATCAATGAAATCGAGTAGGACGGAGCACGAGAAACTTTGTCTGAATATGGGGGACCATCCTCCAAGGCTAAATACTACTGACTGACCGATAGTGAACCAGTACCGTGAGGGAAAGGCGAAAAGAACCCCGGAGAGGGGAGTGAAATAGAACCTGAAACCGTATGCGTACAAGCAGTGGGAGCCTACTTTGTTAGGTGACTGCGTACCTTTTGTATAATGGGTCAGCGACTTATTTTCAGTGGCGAGCTTAACCGAATAGGGGAGGCGTAGCGAAAGCGAGTCTTAATAGGGCGTCTAGTCGCTGGGAATAGACCCGAAACCGGGCGATCTATCCATGGGCAGGTTGAAGGTTAGGTAACACTGACTGGAGGACCGAACCGACTACCGTTGAAAAGTTAGCGGATGACCTGTGGATCGGAGTGAAAGGCTAATCAAGCTCGGAGATAGCTGGTTCTCCTCGAAAGCTATTTAGGTAGCGCCTCGTGTATCACTGCTGGGGGTAGAGCACTGTTTCGGCTAGGGGTCATCCCGACTTACCAAACCGATGCAAACTCCGAATACCAGCAAGTGTCAGCACGGGAGACACACGGCGGGTGCTAACGTCCGTCGTGAAAAGGGAAACAACCCAGACCGTCAGCTAAGGTCCCAAAATCCTGGTTAAGTGGGAAACGATGTGGGAAGGCTTAGACAGCTAGGAGGTTGGCTTAGAAGCAGCCATCCTTTAAAGAAAGCGTAATAGCTCACTAGTCGAGTCGGCCTGCGCGGAAGATGTAACGGGGCTCAAACCAGGTACCGAAGCTACGGGTTCAACGCAAGTTGAGCGGTAGAGGAGCGTTCTGTAAGCCTGTGAAGGTCAGTTGAGAAGCTGGCTGGAGGTATCAGAAGTGCGAATGCTGACATGAGTAACGACAATGCGAGTGAAAAACTCGCACGCCGAAAGACCAAGGGTTCCTGCGCAACGTTAATCGACGCAGGGTGAGTCGGTCCCTAAGGCGAGGCTGAAGAGCGTAGTCGATGGGAAACGGGTTAATATTCCCGTACTTCTAGTTACTGCGATGGGGGGACGGAGAAGGCTAGGCCAGCAAGGCGTTGGTTGTCCTTGTTTAAGGTGGTAGGCAGAGATCTTAGGTAAATCCGGGGCTTAATGCCGAGAGCTGATGACGAGCTTTCTTTTAGAAAGCGAAGTGGTTGATGCCATGCTTCCAGGAAAAGCCTCTAAGCTTCAGGTAACTAGGAACCGTACCCCAAACCGACACAGGTGGTTGGGTAGAGAATACCAAGGCGCTTGAGAGAACTCGGGTGAAGGAACTAGGCAAAATGGCACCGTAACTTCGGGAGAAGGTGCGCCGGTGAGGGTGAAGTATTTACTACGTAAGCCCATGCCGGTCGAAGATACCAGGCCGCTGCGACTGTTTATTAAAAACACAGCACTCTGCAAACACGAAAGTGGACGTATAGGGTGTGACGCCTGCCCGGTGCCGGAAGGTTAATTGATGGGGTTAGCGCAAGCGAAGCTCTTGATCGAAGCCCCGGTAAACGGCGGCCGTAACTATAACGGTCCTAAGGTAGCGAAATTCCTTGTCGGGTAAGTTCCGACCTGCACGAATGGCGTAACGATGGCGGCGCTGTCTCCACCCGAGACTCAGTGAAATTGAAATCGCTGTGAAGATGCAGTGTATCCGCGGCTAGACGGAAAGACCCCGTGAACCTTTACTATAGCTTTGCACTGGACTTTGAATTTGCTTGTGTAGGATAGGTGGGAGGCTTTGAAGCGTGGACGCCAGTTCGCGTGGAGCCATCCTTGAAATACCACCCTGGCAACTTTGAGGTTCTAACTCTGGTCCGTTATCCGGATCGAGGACAGTGTATGGTGGGTAGTTTGACTGGGGCGGTCTCCTCCTAAAGAGTAACGGAGGAGTACGAAGGTGCGCTCAGACCGGTCGGAAATCGGTCGTAGAGTATAAAGGCAAAAGCGCGCTTGACTGCGAGACAGACACGTCGAGCAGGTACGAAAGTAGGTCTTAGTGATCCGGTGGTTCTGTATGGAAGGGCCATCGCTCAACGGATAAAAGGTACTCCGGGGATAACAGGCTGATACCGCCCAAGAGTTCATATCGACGGCGGTGTTTGGCACCTCGATGTCGGCTCATCACATCCTGGGCTGAAGCCGGTCCCAAGGGTATGGCTGTTCGCCATTTAAAGTGGTACGCGAGCTGGGTTTAGAACGTCGTGAGACAGTTCGGTCCCTATCTGCCGTGGACGTTTGAGATTTGAGAGGGGCTGCTCCTAGTACGAGAGGACCGGAGTGGACGAACCTCTGGTGTTCCGGTTGTCACGCCAGTGGCATTGCCGGGTAGCTACGTTCGGAAGAGATAACCGCTGAAAGCATCTAAGCGGGAAACTTGCCTCAAGATGAGATCTCACTGGAGCCTTGAGCTCCCTGAAGGGCCGTCGAAGACTACGACGTTGATAGGTGGGGTGTGTAAGCGCTGTGAGGCGTTGAGCTAACCCATACTAATTGCCCGTGAGGCTTGACCATATAACACCCAAACAATTTGGCTGTTAGACGGTAAGTCGACAAACAAACCGAAAATCTGCACGAACACGCAATACCCGTTCGATCACATACCCAATTCGCTGCAGCGGCTAAACCCCGAGGCAGCAACTGAATTGCTTGACGACCATAGAGCGTTGGAACCACCTGATCCCTTCCCGAACTCAGTAGTGAAACGACGCATCGCCGATGGTAGTGTGGGGTCTCCCCATGTGAGAGTAGGTCATCGTCAAGCTCCTTTCCCAAACCCCCGACCCGCGCAAGCTGGCCGGGGGTTTGCTTTTGTGCGATCTAAAAACTGCGATAGGCACCAGTTGTTGGTGTCGTTATTATTCGACCTCTCTTTTGGGGGTGGCATGTATAGGTTGTTAACGTTGCTTCAGGACGGGCGCTTTCATTCGGGGCGGGAGCTGGGAGAGGCGCTCGGTATGAGTCGCAGTGCGGTCTGGAAGCACCTGCAACGTATTCAGGCTGACGCAGCGCTTAACCTCTATAAAGTCCCCGGGCGTGGGTACCGCTTGGCGGAGCCTCTTTCGCTACTCAATCATGAGGTGCTCGCGCCGCAACTGGCGCAGCTTGGGTGGTCTCTGCATCTTTACGACTCGATTGACTCGACTAATGCCCAGGCCTTGCGGCTCCTGCAGATCGTGCCAGCTCCTTTTTTGGTTCTTGCAGAGGCTCAATCTGCTGGTAGAGGGCGGCGCGGTCGCAGTTGGGTGAGCCCTTTCGGGCAGAACCTTTATTGCAGCTTGGCTGTAAAGGTGCAGGGTGGCGCTGCTCAGCTTTCTGGCATGAGCTTGGTGGTCGGGCTGGCCGTAATGCAGGTGCTACATCAAATAGGCATTTCGCAGGCGGGCGTCAAGTGGCCTAACGACGTATACGTCGATGGCCGCAAGATCGCGGGTATTCTGCTTGAGCTGACTGGCGATCCGGCAGATGTATGTCATGTGATCATTGGCATCGGCATCAATGTCAATATGATTGAGGCAGCGGGTATAGATCAGCTTTGGACATCCGTTAAAGAACATGCAGGTATGGTTGATCGCAATGAGTTGCTGCTGACATTGGCCACTAGCCTAAAACAAAATTTGGAACGGCATGCCCAGGTCGGATTTGCTGCGATGAAGGGCGAGTGGGAATCTAATCATGTCTGGCAAGGCCTGAAATGCACGCTGAGTACCGGGCCTCAAGATTACTCGGGCACTGTCTTGGGCGTGGATGATCAGGGTGGGCTCAGAATGATGATTGATGAGGGCGAGCACTCCTTCAGTGGTGGTGAGCTAAGTTTGAGGCTTGATCAATGATTCTTGAGCTCGACTGTGGCAATAGCTTGATCAAGTGGCGGGTGCTGCAAATAGGTGGTGATGTTGCGGCTCAGGGCGCGTCTCTATCGGTCATGGATCTGCTTGGTGCGCTTTCCGGCTTGACTGGCGGCAAGATCGAGCGTGCGCGGCTAGTCAGCGTTCGTAGCGATCTCGAAACTGATGAGTTGTGTTCGTGCATCTCCAGCGCATTGCTTATTGATGTACAGCGCGCTCTACCAGCGCCCCGGCTTGGTGGCGTAGTGAATGGGTACCTCGAGTACGATCGCTTAGGGATGGATCGTTGGTTGGCCATGGTTGGTGCGTTCCAGTTGGAGCGTCGGGCTATGGTGGTGATCGACCTGGGGACCGCGCTCACGGTTGACTTCGTTGATGCAAAAGGCGGTCATCTGGGAGGTTACATTTGCCCTGGGTTTTCTCTTCTTAGGCAGCAGTTGACTACCCATACGCGACGCATTAGCTATGCGGCAGGTGAAATGCCAATGTTGCAAGGTGAGCCTGCGCCTGGGCGAAACACCGTCCAGGCGGTTGAGCGAGGCTGCTTTTTGATGCTGCGTAGCTTTGTTGCGTCGCAAATCCTGGCGGCTGGCGACTATCTGGGGGCTGACTTTGTAATCTACTCCACTGGCGGCGACGCAGCGCTGATCGACGATATGGTCGGGGTTAGGCGGGTTCCGGATCTGGTCTTTCGCGGGCTGGCGATTGCTTGTCCCTAGCGTCACATAAAAGGTCGAGCCTGCATGCGTTGGTTATTTTTCCTTTTGGTGCTGTTGAACATCTTCTTCTGGGTGCAGCATCAGTATCAGGCGCCCGTACGCATCAAAGAGGTGGTGCCTCTTGATGCTTATGACCGGCCGAGGTCCAATATCACTCTGCTTAGTGAGTCCTCTCCTCCGAGCCGGAAAAGCGCTGGGCCGACCGCGTCGTCCGACAGCGGATGCCTGTTTCTGGGGGGCTTCGATGAGGAGTCGCTTGCGCTATCCCTGGAGCAGCGACTTTTGAGCTTGGATATCCAGTCCGAGATACAGCGGGTAGATGCCGAGGTTGGCGTGGATTATTGGGTGTATCTGCCGCCACTCGCTTCCAGGCAGGCGTCCCTGAGGCAATTGCGCGAGTTACAAAGCCGGAACATTGATAGCTACATCATTACTGTTGGTGATTTGGCGAATGGTATTTCGCTGGGTATTTTCTCCCGCAAGGACTCGGCAGAGGGCGTGGTGGCGCGCTTGAGCGAGGTTGATTATTCGGCGTTGGTGCGTGAGCTGCCGCGTAAACACACCAAGTACTGGGTGCAAGTAGGCGCCGGTAGCCCTGATCAGTTGGGTGATGAGGTCATAGAAGGTTTGAAGGCAGATATGCCTGCCCTACAACTGCGTCACATGCCCTGCACAGGCATTGCATCTTCTTCATAGTTTAAATAGAATGGCGCCCGCTTCGCCTTGGGGCCAAAAGATTCCTAGGCATAGCAGCTGTCGGTAAAGCTAACCTCAAGATTTATATGAGAAAAAGCTTGACAGTAGGGTGGCAAGTGATGAAAATGCCGCCTCACTTTGGAGGGGTTCCCGAGCGGCCAAAGGGATCAGACTGTAAATCTGACGTCATAGACTTCGAAGGTTCGAATCCTTCCCCCTCCACCAGATTCAAGCGTAAGCTTAGGCGTTCGCGGGTATAGTTTAGTGGTAGAACCTCAGCCTTCCAAGCTGATGATGCGGGTTCGATTCCCGCTACCCGCTCCAGCTTCGATGGTTGCGCAATGTGATTCGCTCATGTAGCTCAGTTGGTAGAGCACACCCTTGGTAAGGGTGAGGTCAGCGGTTCAAATCCGCTCATGAGCTCCAAACTCCAAAGGCAGATATGTATATATCTGCCTTTGTTTTAATGGTGGCGTGACTAGCTCAATTCAACGATGGGAGACGGTCTCGATGGCTAAAGAAAAGTTCGAACGTAACAAACCGCACGTCAACGTCGGCACCATTGGTCACGTCGACCATGGCAAGACCACTCTGACTGCAGCTCTGACTCGTGTGTGCTCCGAGGTTTTCGGTTCCGCTCGTGTCGACTTCGACAAGATCGATAGCGCTCCGGAAGAGAAGGCTCGCGGTATCACCATCAACACCGCTCACGTAGAGTACGACTCCAATGTCCGTCACTACGCGCACGTTGATTGCCCGGGTCACGCTGACTATGTGAAGAACATGATCACCGGTGCTGCCCAGATGGACGGCGCGATCCTGGTTTGCTCCGCTGCTGACGGCCCCATGCCGCAGACCCGTGAGCACATCCTGCTGTCGCGTCAGGTTGGTGTTCCGTACATCGTCGTGTTCCTGAACAAGGCTGACATGGTCGACGACGCCGAGCTGCTCGAGCTGGTCGAAATGGAAGTTCGTGATCTGCTGTCCACCTATGATTTCCCGGGTGACGACACTCCGATCATCATCGGCTCCGCGCTGATGGCGCTGAATGGCGAAGACGACAACGAGCTGGGCACTTCTGCGGTCAAGAAGCTGGTCGAGACTCTGGATACCTATATTCCTGAGCCGGTTCGCGCCATCGACAAGCCGTTCCTGATGCCGATCGAAGACGTGTTCTCCATTTCCGGTCGCGGTACCGTTGTGACCGGTCGTGTTGAGCGTGGCATCGTCAAGGTCCAGGAAGAAATCGAGATCGTTGGTCTGCGTGACACCACCAAGACCACCTGTACCGGCGTCGAGATGTTCCGCAAGCTGCTCGACGAAGGTCGTGCTGGCGAGAACTGCGGTGTTCTGCTGCGTGGTACCAAGCGTGATGACGTCGAGCGTGGCCAGGTACTGGCCAAGCCGGGCACCATCAAGCCGCACACCAAGTTCGAGGCTGAAGTGTACGTGCTGTCCAAGGAAGAAGGTGGTCGTCATACCCCGTTCTTCAAGGGCTATCGTCCGCAGTTCTACTTCCGTACCACCGACGTGACCGGTTCGTGCGAACTGCCGGAAGGCGTTGAGATGGTAATGCCGGGCGACAACGTGAAAATGGTTGTTACCCTGATCAAGCCGATCGCCATGGAAGACGGCCTGCGCTTCGCAATTCGCGAAGGTGGTCGTACCGTTGGTGCCGGCGTGGTTGCCAGGATCGTCGAATAACGATTGATCTGTTTGAAGCAGGTCGGCATAATAGTCGGCCTGACTCTTTCTAGGCCAGTAGCTCAATTGGCAGAGCGGCGGTCTCCAAAACCGCAGGTTGGGGGTTCGATTCCCTCCTGGCCTGCCATTTTCAATATCGAATTTGGCAGTCTTTACAAGGTTCTAGCAGATGAATATCAAAGCTGAAGCCAATGACGCGCGCTTCGATCTGGTGAAGTGGCTTGTTGTCGCTGCTTTGGTGGTGGTTGCCGTCGTCGGTAACCAATACTACTCCGCTGAGCCGATTCTCTATCGTGTGCTTGCGGTCCTGGCAATAGGCATAGTTGCTGCGTTTGTTGCTCTGCAGACGTCCAAGGGGCGTTCGTTCGCTGTGTTGCTGAAAGAGGCGCGTGGCGAGATTCGCAAGGTCGTCTGGCCGACCCGTCAAGAAACCACGCAGACAACGCTGATCGTTGTTGTTGTTGTATTGGTGATGGCGTTGCTGTTGTGGGGGCTTGATTCCCTGCTCGGTTGGTTGGTCTCCATGGTTGTTGGTTAAGGGTGTCTCGTGGCTAAGCGTTGGTATGTTGTGCATGCTTACTCGGGTTACGAGAAGCACGTCATGCGTTCTCTGATTGAGCGCGTCAAGCTTGCCGGCATGGAAGATGAGTTCGGCGAGATTCTCGTTCCCACTGAAGAGGTGGTCGAGATGCGTAACGGGCAGAAGCGCAAGAGTGAGCGAAAATTCTTCCCCGGTTACGTTTTGGTTCAGATGGAAATGAATGAGGGTACTTGGCACCTCGTCAAGGATACCCCGCGTGTAATGGGCTTCATTGGTGGTACGGCGGATAAGCCGGCACCCATCACCGATAAGGAAGCTGAGGCGATCCTGCGTCGTGTCGCCGACAGTGGTGATAAACCGAAGCCAAAGACGCTCTTCGAACCGGGTGAAGTCGTGCGGGTGGCTGATGGTCCCTTCGCTGATTTCAATGGTGTGGTCGAAGAGGTTAACTACGAGAAGAGTCGGATCCAGGTTGCGGTCCTGATCTTCGGTCGCTCTACCCCGGTAGAGCTGGAGTTCAGTCAGGTCGAGAAGGTTTAACTGAACGAAGCATCCCTCACCCCGCAGCTCCAGGCTGCGGGGTTTTGTCGTCACTGGGATAAATCAGTAATGGGGAGCCGAAAGGCGTTATAACCCGTAATGGAGTAACTATGGCTAAGAAGATTCAAGCTTACATCAAGCTTCAGGTAAAGGCCGGTCAGGCTAATCCATCGCCGCCGGTCGGCCCTGCACTGGGTCAGCATGGCGTGAACATCATGGAGTTCTGCAAGGCGTTCAACGCCAGGACCCAGGGCCAGGAGCCCGGTCTGCCGACTCCGGTGATCATCACCGTCTACAGCGACCGCAGCTTCACTTTTGAAACCAAGAGCACCCCGGCAGCCGTGCTGCTGAAGAAGGCCGCCGGTATCACAAGCGGCTCCGCCCGTCCCAACACCCAGAAGGTCGGCACCGTTACTCGTGCCCAGCTGGAAGAGATCGCCAAGACCAAGCAGGCCGATCTGACCGCTGCCGAAATGGAAGCTGCAGTTCGGACCATCGCTGGTTCCGCTCGCAGCATGGGCCTGAACGTGGAGGGTGTGTAATGGCTAAGTTGACCAAGCGCCAGAAGGCTATCGCCGAGAAAATCGAAGCTGGTAAGCAGTACGCTTTCGAGGATGCCGCCAAGCTGTTGGCTGAGGTGTCGGCAGTAAAGTTTACCGAGTCGTTCGATATCGCGATCAACCTAGGTGTCGATCCGCGTAAATCCGATCAGGTTGTTCGTGGTGCAACCGTTCTGCCGAATGGTACTGGCAAGAGCGTTCGTGTTGCCGTGTTCACTCAGGGCGCGGGTGCTGAAGCGGCACTGGCCGCTGGCGCAGATCGCGTTGGTATGGACGAGCTGGCTGCCGAAATGAAGGGTGGTGATCTGAACTACGACGTGGTGATCGCTTCGCCGGACGCCATGCGTGTTGTTGGTCAGTTGGGCCAGATTCTCGGTCCGCGTGGTCTGATGCCGAACCCGAAGGTAGGCACCGTAACTCCAGATGTCGCTACCGCAGTCAAGAATGCCAAGGCTGGTCAGGTGCGTTTCCGTACCGACAAGAACGGCATCATCCACACGTCCGTGGGTAAGGTTGGTTTCGAGGCTGGCCAGCTGAAGCAGAACGTCGAAGCACTGCTTTCGGATCTGAAGCGTCTGAAGCCGTCGACTTCCAAGGGTATTTACGTCAAGCGCGTGACCCTGAGCACCACCATGGGTCCGGGGCTGGTCATCGATCAGGCTTCCCTGGAAGCGTAAGGCGACGACGCCCCTTGGGGGCGTCTCAAGATTGGGGTCCCTGCCTGGCGGGGGCTATCCAAGACCGTAGGCGGCGCAAGCCTTAAACCACAAGCCTACGCAGAGGTGCTCCCGATTCGTACCGAATCAGACACCAAAACCCGTCCGGTCCCGACCGGATGAAACGGTAACATCCAGGAGTGTAACCCGTGGCAATCAAACTCGAAGACAAGAAGGCCATCGTCGCTGAAGTCAACGAGGCTGCCAAAACCGCCCTGTCCGCTGTCGTGGCCGATGCCCGTGGCGTGACCGTGGGGGCCATGACCGGACTCCGTAAAGAGGCCCGCGAAGCTGGCGTTTACGTACGTGTTGTACGTAATACCCTGCTGCGCCGCGCAGTTGATGGCACTCAGTTCGAAGTGCTCAACGACGTGTTCAAAGGCCCGACCCTGATTGCGTTCTCCAACGAACATCCGGGCGCTGCTGCTCGTATCTTCAAGGAGTTCTCCAAGGGTCAGGACAAGTTCGAGATCAAGGCCGCTGCGTTCGAGGGGCAGTTCCTCGCAGCCAACCAGATCGACGTACTGGCAACTCTGCCGACCTACGACGAAGCCATTTCCCAGCTGATGAGCGTTATCCAAGGCGCCACCAGCAAGCTGGCTCGTACACTGGCGGCCGTTCGCGACCAGAAAGAAGCTGCTGCCGCTTAAGCGTGTAGGTTCTTTCGCAATCACTTTTTGAATTGGATGGCCGCAGGCCGTCACCTAATACAGGAACTAGAGTCATGGCTCTGACCAACGAAGATATCATCAACGCCGTTTCCGAAATGTCCGTGATGCAGGTTGTTGAACTGATCAAGGCAATGGAAGAGAAGTTCGGCGTGACCGCTGCTGCCGCCACTGTTGCCGCTGCTGGCCCGGCTGCTGCTGCTGTCGAAGAGCAGACCGAATTCACCATCGTTCTGGCTGAAGCTGGCGACAAGAAAGTCAACGTGATCAAGGCTGTTCGCGAGCTGACCGGTCTGGGCCTGAAAGAAGCCAAGGCTGTTGTTGACGGCGCCCCGGGCGTGGTCAAGGAAGGCGTTTCGAAAGAAGAAGCCGAAGCAGCCAAGAAGGCTCTGGAAGAAGCTGGCGCCAAAGTCGAGCTCAAGTAAGCGACGACCTTGCGTCTACAGCCCGAGCGACTCGCGAAAGGCTGATGGCTGGTGGCTTTTGCCACCGGCCTTTTTCCGTTATGGAAAGCCAGCCATGCTGGCTCTTCCTCGGAAAGCCACCTTCGGGTGCTGCGAATCAAGGGATTCGCAAGATTTTCTGGCTGCTCCCGTCGGGAGAAGCCAACAAGCAGGTGACCAAGCTGGGGAACGCTGATGGCTTACTCATACACTGAGAAAAAACGTATCCGCAAGGACTTTAGCAAGTTACCGCACGTGATGGACGTGCCGTATCTTTTGGCCATCCAGCTGGATTCGTACCGCGAATTCCTGCAGGCGGGAGCGACCAAAGATCAGTTCCGCGACATTGGCTTGCATGCAGCCTTCAAATCCGTTTTCCCGATTATCAGCTATTCCGGCAATGCAGCGCTGGAATACGTCGGCTATCGCCTGGGCGAACCGGCTTTCGATGTCAAGGAATGTGTCCTGCGTGGCGTGACCTTCGCCGTCCCGCTGCGCGTCAAGGTGCGCCTGATCATTTTCGACAAAGAATCGTCGAACAAGGCCATCAAGGACATCAAGGAGCAGGAAGTCTACATGGGGGAAATCCCCCTGATGACGGAGAACGGTACCTTTATTATCAATGGTACCGAGCGCGTTATCGTCTCCCAGTTGCATCGCTCGCCGGGCGTGTTCTTCGATCACGACCGTGGCAAGACCCACAGCTCCGGTAAGCTGCTGTACTCCGCGCGTATCATTCCCTACCGCGGCTCTTGGCTGGACTTCGAGTTCGATCCGAAGGACGCCGTTTTCGTCCGTATCGACCGTCGCCGCAAGCTGCCCGCGTCAGTACTTCTGCGGGCTCTGAACTACAGCACCGAAGAAATTCTCGATGCCTTCTACGACACCAACATCTTCCATGTGAAGGGCGAGACCCTGGCACTTGAGCTGGTGCCGCAGCGTCTGCGTGGCGAGATCGCGACCTTCGACATCAAGGACGAGAACGGCAAGGTGATCGTCGAGCAGGGCCGTCGCATTACCGCCCGCCACATCAATCAGCTCGACAAATCCGGCATCAAGGAACTCGAGATGCCGATGGAGTACGTGCTGGGTCGCACCGTGGCCAAGGCGATCGTGCATCCGGCCACCGGCGAGATCATCGCCGAGTGCAACACCGAGCTGACCGTCGATGTGATGGCGAAGATCGTCAAGGCTCAGGTCGTTCGTTTCGAGACCCTGTATACCAACGATATCGACTGTGGTCCGTTCATTTCCGATACGCTGAAGATCGACTCGACCACCAACCAGCTTGAAGCTCTGGTCGAGATCTATCGCATGATGCGTCCTGGCGAGCCGCCAACCAAGGATGCCGCCGAGACGTTGTTCAACAATCTGTTCTTCGCTTCGGAGCGCTACGACCTGTCCGCCGTCGGCCGGATGAAGTTCAACCGCCGCATCGGTCGTACCGAGATCGAGGGTTCGGGCGTTCTGAGCCGCGAAGACATCGTCGCCGTCCTCAAGACCCTGGTCGATATCCGTAACGGCAAGGGTATCGTCGACGATATCGACCACCTGGGTAACCGTCGTGTGCGCTGCGTCGGCGAGATGGCTGAGAACCAGTTCCGCGTTGGTCTGGTCCGTGTCGAGCGTGCCGTCAAGGAACGTCTGTCGATGGCCGAAAGCGAAGGCCTGATGCCGCAGGACCTGATCAATGCCAAGCCGGTTGCGGCGGCGGTCAAGGAATTCTTCGGTTCCAGCCAGCTCTCGCAGTTCATGGACCAGAACAACCCGCTCTCCGAGATCACCCACAAGCGCCGCGTCTCCGCACTCGGCCCGGGCGGTCTGACCCGCGAACGGGCCGGCTTCGAAGTCCGCGACGTACACCCAACCCACTACGGTCGCGTGTGCCCGATCGAAACCCCTGAAGGTCCGAACATCGGTCTGATCAACTCCCTGGCCGCCTACGCGCGCACCAACCAGTACGGTTTCCTCGAGAGCCCGTACCGCGTGGTCAAGGAAGGCGAAGTCACCGACGAGATCGTGTTCCTCTCGGCGATCGAGGAAGCCGACCACGTCATCGCCCAGGCCAGCGCCAAGCTGGAAGGCCGCAAGCTGGTCGACGAGCTGGTGGCCGTGCGTCACCTGAACGAGTTCACCGTCAAGGCGCCGGAAGACGTGACGCTGATGGACGTGTCGCCGAAGCAGGTCGTTTCCGTCGCTGCCTCGCTGATTCCGTTCCTCGAGCACGACGACGCCAACCGTGCACTGATGGGCTCGAACATGCAGCGTCAGGCGGTGCCGACTTTGCGTTCGGACAAGCCGCTGGTCGGTACTGGTATGGAGCGCAACGTTGCGCGCGACTCCGGCGTGTGCGTCGTGGCTCGCCGTGGCGGCGTGATCGACTCGGTCGACGCCAGTCGCGTGGTCGTGCGTGTGCACGATGACGAAGTCGAGACCGGCGAGGCGGGTGTCGACATCTACAACCTGACCAAATACACCCGTTCCAACCAGAACACCTGCATCAACCAGCGTCCGCTGGTGCGCAAGGGCGACGTGGTGGCGCGTGGCGACATCATGGCCGACGGTCCGTCCACCGACATGGGCGAGCTGGCCCTGGGGCAGAACATGCGCGTCGCGTTCATGCCCTGGAACGGCTACAACTTCGAAGACTCCATCCTCCTCTCGGAGCGCGTGGTCCAGGAAGATCGCTTCACCACCATCCACATCCAGGAACTGACCTGCGTGTCGCGCGACACCAAGCTCGGCCCGGAGGAGATCACCGCGGACATCCCGAACGTGGGTGAGGCGGCGCTGAACAAGCTGGACGAGGCGGGCATCGTATACGTCGGTGCCGAAGTCGGCCCGGGCGACATCCTGGTCGGCAAGGTCACGCCGAAGGGCGAGACCCAACTGACCCCGGAAGAGAAGCTGCTGCGCGCGATCTTCGGTGAGAAGGCGTCCGACGTGAAGGACACCTCCCTGCGCGTGCCGACGGGCACCAAGGGTACCGTTATCGACGTTCAGGTGTTCATCCGTGACGGCGTCGAGCGCGACTCCCGTGCGCTGGCCATCGAGAAGATGCAGCTCGACGAGATCCGCAAGGACCTCAACGAGGAATTCCGCATCGTCGAGGGCGCGACCTTCGAGCGTCTGCGTTCGGCCCTGGTCGGCGCGACCGCCGAGGGTGGTGCCGGCCTGAAGAAGGGCGCGGTGATCAGCGACGAGATTCTCGACGGCCTCGAGCATGGTCAGTGGTTCAAGCTGCGCATGTCCGACGATGCACTGAACGAGCAGCTGGAGAAGGCCCAGGCCTATCTCTCCGACCGCCGTCAGCTGCTCGACGACAAGTTCGAAGACAAGAAGCGCAAGCTGCAGCAAGGCGACGACCTGGCGCCGGGCGTGCTGAAGATCGTCAAGGTCTACCTGGCGATCAAGCGCCGCATCCAGCCGGGCGACAAGATGGCCGGTCGTCACGGTAACAAGGGTGTGGTCTCGGTGATCATGCCGGTCGAAGACATGCCGCACGACGCCAACGGCACGCCGGTGGACATCGTGCTCAACCCGCTGGGCGTCCCCTCGCGGATGAACGTCGGGCAGATCCTCGAAACCCACCTGGGTCTCGCGGCCAAGGGCCTGGGCGAGAAGATCAACCTGATGCTCGAGGAGCAGCGCAAGGTCGCAGAGCTGCGCAAGTTCCTGCACGAAATCTATAACGAGATCGGCGGTCGTCAGGAAAGCCTGGACGACCTGAGCGATCAGGAAGTGCTCGATCTGGCCAACAACCTGCGCAAGGGCGTGCCGATGGCCACCCCGGTGTTCGACGGTGCCAAGGAGCGCGAGATCAAGGCCATGCTGAAACTGGCCGATCTGCCGGAAAGCGGCCAGATGCAGCTGTTCGACGGTCGTACCGGCAATGCCTTCGAGCGCACCACCACCGTCGGCTACATGTACATGTTGAAGCTGAACCACCTGGTCGACGACAAGATGCACGCGCGTTCCACCGGCTCCTACAGCCTGGTCACCCAGCAGCCGCTGGGCGGCAAGGCGCAGTTCGGTGGTCAGCGCTTCGGGGAGATGGAGGTCTGGGCCCTGGAGGCCTACGGCGCCGCCTATACCCTGCAGGAAATGCTCACGGTCAAGTCGGACGACGTGAACGGGCGGACCAAGATGTACAAGAACATCGTGGACGGCGATCACCGCATGGAGGCCGGCATGCCGGAATCCTTCAACGTGTTGATCAAAGAGATCCGCTCGCTCGGTATCGATATCGATCTGGAAACCGAATAACCACGCACCGCCTGCGCGGCACCCGGCCTTAGCCGGCTGCCGCAGGTCCGTGAGGAGGAAAGGCCTTGAAAGACTTGCTGAATCTGTTGAAAAACCAGGGTCAAATCGAAGAGTTCGATGCCATCAAGATTGCCCTGGCGTCGCCCGAGATGATCCGTTCCTGGTCCTTCGGTGAAGTGAAGAAGCCGGAAACCATCAACTACCGTACCTTCAAGCCGGAGCGTGACGGCCTGTTCTGCGCCAAGATCTTCGGCCCGGTGAAGGACTACGAGTGCCTGTGCGGCAAGTACAAGCGCCTCAAGCACCGCGGCGTGATCTGCGAGAAGTGTGGCGTGGAAGTCGCGCTGGCCAAGGTCCGTCGCGAGCGCATGGCGCACATCGAACTGGCCTCGCCGGTCGCCCACATCTGGTTCCTGAAGTCGCTGCCGTCGCGTATCGGCCTGCTGCTGGACATGACCCTGCGTGACATCGAGCGCGTGCTCTACTTCGAGAGCTACGTGGTGATCGATCCGGGCATGACCACCCTGGAAAAGGGCCAGCTGCTCAACGACGAACAGTACTTCGAGGCGCTGGAAGAGTTCGGCGACGACTTCGATGCCCGCATGGGCGCCGAGGCCGTGCGCGAACTGCTGATCCAGATCGACCTGGAGCACGAGATCGGCCGCCTGCGCGAAGAGATTCCGCAGACCAACTCGGAAACCAAGATCAAGAAGCTCTCCAAGCGCCTGAAGCTGATGGAGGCCTTCCATGGCTCGGGCAACCTGCCGGAGTGGATGATCCTGACCGTGCTGCCGGTGCTGCCGCCGGACCTGCGTCCGCTGGTACCGCTGGATGGGGGTCGCTTCGCGACCTCGGATCTGAACGATCTGTATCGCCGCGTGATCAACCGCAACAACCGTCTCAAGCGCCTGCTCGACCTGTCGGCGCCGGACATCATCGTGCGCAACGAAAAGCGCATGCTGCAGGAAGCTGTCGACGCCCTGCTGGACAACGGCCGTCGCGGCCGTGCCATCACCGGTTCGAACAAGCGTCCGCTGAAATCCCTGGCCGACATGATCAAGGGCAAGCAGGGCCGCTTCCGTCAGAACCTGCTCGGCAAGCGCGTGGACTATTCCGGTCGTTCCGTGATCACCGTGGGTCCGACCCTGCGTCTGCACCAGTGCGGCCTGCCGAAGAAGATGGCCCTCGAGCTGTTCAAGCCGTTCATCTTCGGCAAGCTGGAAATGCGCGGCATGGCCACCACCATCAAGGCCGCCAAGAAGATGGTCGAACGTGAGCTGCCCGAGGTCTGGGACGTGCTCGCCGAAGTCATCCGCGAACATCCGGTGCTGCTCAACCGCGCGCCGACCCTGCACCGTCTGGGTATCCAGGCCTTCGAGCCGGTACTCATCGAGGGCAAGGCGATCCAGCTGCACCCGCTGGTCTGCGCCGCGTACAACGCCGACTTCGACGGCGACCAGATGGCCGTGCACGTGCCGCTGACGCTGGAAGCCCAGCTGGAAGCGCGCGCGCTGATGATGTCGACCAACAACATCCTCTCGCCGGCCAACGGCGAGCCGATCATCGTGCCGTCGCAGGACGTGGTACTGGGTCTGTACTACATGACCCGCGAAGCGATCAATGCCAAGGGTGAAGGTCGGGTGTTCGCCGACCTGCAGGAAGTCGACCGCGTGTTCCGCGCCGGCGAAGCCTCGCTGCACGCCCGGGTGAAAGTGCGTATCAACGAAACCATCAAGGAGAAGGATGGTTCGATCACCAGGAACACCCGCATCGTCGACACCACCGTCGGCCGTGCGCTGCTGTTCCAGATCGTTCCACAAGGCATGTCGTTCGACGTGGTCAACCAGCCGATGAAGAAGAAGGCGATCTCCAGGTTGATCAACCTGTGCTACCGCACGGTGGGCCTGAAGGACACGGTCATCTTCGCCGACCAGCTGATGTACACCGGTTTTGCCTACTCCACCATCTCCGGCGTGTCGATCGGCGTGAACGACTTCGTCATCCCGGACGAAAAGGCGCGCATCATCGATGCCGCCACCGAGGAAGTGAAGGAAATCGAATCGCAGTACGCTTCCGGCTTGGTGACCCAGGGTGAGAAGTACAACAAGGTGATCGACCTCTGGTCCAAGGCCAACGACGAAGTGTCCAAGGCGATGATGGCCAACCTCTCGAAAGAGAAGGTCATCGACCGTGAAGGAAAAGAAGCCGAGCAGGATTCTTTCAACTCGATGTACATGATGGCTGACTCGGGTGCGCGGGGTTCCGCGGCCCAGATTCGCCAGCTCGCCGGTATGCGTGGCCTGATGGCCAAGCCGGACGGCTCCATCATCGAGACGCCGATCACCGCGAACTTCCGTGAAGGTCTGAACGTACTCCAGTACTTCATCTCCACTCACGGTGCTCGTAAAGGTCTGGCGGATACCGCGCTGAAAACTGCGAACTCCGGTTACCTGACCCGTCGTCTGGTCGACGTGGCGCAGGATCTGGTCGTTACCGAAGTCGATTGCGGCACCGAGCAGGGCCTGTTCATGACCCCGCACATCGAAGGCGGCGACGTCGTCGAGCCGCTGGGTGAGCGTGTACTCGGTCGCGTGATCGCGCGTGACGTGCTCAAGCCGGGCACCGATGATGTACTCGTGCCGGCTGGTACGCTGGTCGACGAGCAGTGGGTCGACTTCATCGAGCTGAACAGCATCGACGAAGTGGTCGTGCGCTCGCCGATTTCCTGCGAGACCCGCTACGGCATCTGCGCCAAGTGCTATGGCCGTGACCTGGCTCGCGGGCATCAGGTCAACATCGGTGAGGCCGTCGGCGTTATCGCGGCGCAGTCGATCGGTGAGCCGGGTACCCAGCTGACCATGCGGACGTTCCACATCGGTGGTGCGGCGAGCCGTACCTCGGCTGTCGACAACGTGCTGGTGAAGAACGGTGGCACCATTCGTCTGCATAATCTGAAGCACGTAGAGCGTGCCGACGGCGCGCTGGTGGCGGTATCTCGTTCTGGTGAGCTGGCGGTGGCCGACGACTTCGGTCGTGAGCGCGAGCGCTACAAGCTGCCATACGGTGCCGTGATTTCCGTCAAGGAAGGCGACAAGGTCGATGCTGGCGCCGTGGTTGCCAAGTGGGATCCGCACACCCACCCGATCGTGACCGAAATGAAGGGTGTCGTGACCTTCGTCGGCATGGAAGAGAACATCACCATCAAGCGCCAGACCGACGAGCTGACCGGTCTGACCAACATCGAGGTGATGGATCCGAAGGACCGCCCAGCGTCGGGCAAGGACATCCGTCCGGCGATCAAGATGGTCGACGCCAATGGCAAGGAACTGCTGTTGCCGGGTACCGACGTACCGGCCCAGTACTTCCTGCCGGCTAACGCTCTGGTAGGTGTGGCTGACGGCGCCGAGATCAATGTGGGTGACGTCATCGCACGTATTCCGCAGGAAACCTCGAAGACCCGCGACATTACCGGTGGTCTGCCGCGCGTTGCCGACCTGTTCGAAGCGCGTCGTCCGAAGGAGCCGTCGATCCTCGCGGAAATCAGCGGTACGATTTCCTTCGGCAAGGAAACCAAGGGCAAGCGCCGCCTGGTGATCACCCCTACAGACGGCAGCGATCCTTATGAGGAGCTGATTCCGAAGTGGCGTCACCTGAACGTCTTCGAAGGCGAGCAGGTGAACAAGGGTGAAGTCATCTCCGATGGTCCGAGCAACCCGCACGATATTCTGCGTCTGCTGGGCGTCAGTGCGCTGGCCAAGTACATCGTCAACGAGATTCAGGACGTGTACCGCTTGCAGGGTGTGAAGATCAACGACAAGCACATCGAGACCATCCTGCGGCAGATGCTGCGCAAGGTCGAGATCACTGAGTCCGGCGATTCCAGCTTCATCAAGGGCGACCAGATGGAGCTGACTCAGGTCCTGGAAGAGAACGAGCGTCTGAGCGAAGAGGACAAGTTCGTCGCCAAGTACGTGCGCGTCCTGCTGGGTATCACCAAGGCCTCGCTGTCGACCGAGTCGTTCATTTCCGCTGCGTCCTTCCAGGAGACCACGCGCGTACTGACCGAGGCAGCCGTAACCGGCAAGCGCGACTACCTGCGCGGCCTGAAGGAAAACGTGGTCGTGGGTCGCCTGATCCCGGCCGGTACCGGCCTGGCCTATCACAGCGAGCGTAAACGCAAGCGTGATGCCGAGAAGCCGGTACGGGTGAGCGCCGATGAGGTCGAAGCGGCTCTGACCGAGGCGCTGAACTCCAGCGGCAACTAAAGTGCTGGGTCCCGGCTGTAAGCCGGGACCTGCCTTGACGGTGGGCGAGAAGCTCTTTAGACTCTCGTACCCCTAATTTGGCGGGGCTTTGTGCCCTGCCATTTTTCGTTTGTGTCGAAAGACAACAGTGGAGCTAGTAGATGGCAACTATCAACCAGCTGGTACGTCAGCCGCGTAAGCGGGTCGTCGAGAAAAGCGACGTCCCTGCGCTGCAAAACTGCCCGCAACGTCGTGGCGTGTGCACCCGTGTGTACACCACCACGCCGAAGAAACCGAACTCCGCACTGCGTAAAGTGTGCCGTGTTCGTCTGACCAATGGCTATGAAGTCGCCTCGTACATCGGCGGTGAAGGCCACAACCTGCAAGAGCACAGCGTAGTGCTGATCCGTGGTGGTCGTGTAAAGGACCTTCCGGGTGTGCGTTACCACACCGTGCGCGGCTCGCTGGATACCTCCGGCGTGAAAGACCGTAAGCAGGGTCGTTCCAAGTACGGCGCCAAGCGTCCGAAGTAAGCAGCATTTCTATTTATTTGTGTCGATAAGAGTAAGGTCGGACGTAGCCTGCGAGTTACCGTTCCGAGCTAACCTGAAGACCGTTTGAGGGCTTATCAATGCCAAGACGTCGTGTAGCAGCCAAGCGCGAGATCCTTGACGATCCGAAGTACGGAAGTCTGATCCTGGCCAAGTTCATGAATCACGTGATGGAGAGCGGCAAGAAAGCCGTTGCCGAGCGTATCGTTTATGGTGCCTTGGACAAGGTGAAGGAGCGCAAGAACAGCGATCCCCTGGAAATCTTCGAAAAAGCACTCGATGCCATCGCTCCGCTGGTCGAAGTCAAGTCCCGCCGTGTTGGCGGTGCTACCTATCAGGTTCCGGTCGAAGTTCGTCCTTCCCGTCGCAACGCGCTGGCCATGCGCTGGTTGGTAGATGCCGCGCGTAAGCGTGGCGAGAAATCCATGGCGCTGCGCCTTGCCGGCGAGCTGCTGGATGCTTTCGAAGGTAAAGGCGCTGCAGTCAAGAAGCGCGAAGATGTGCACCGTATGGCCGAAGCCAACAAGGCCTTCTCGCACTACCGCTTCTAAATCAAGCGCAACTTTTACGAGGACCTTATTGTGGCCCGTACTACCCCTATCAACCGCTACCGTAACATCGGTATCTGTGCCCACGTCGATGCGGGCAAGACCACCACGACGGAGCGGATTCTGTTCTACACCGGTCTCAGCCACAAAATGGGTGAGGTGCATGACGGTGCAGCGACCACCGACTGGATGGTTCAGGAGCAGGAGCGCGGTATCACCATTACTTCCGCTGCTGTAACAACCTTCTGGCAAGGCTCGCGCGGTCAATACGACAACTATCGCGTCAACGTCATCGATACTCCCGGTCACGTTGACTTCACCATCGAAGTGGAGCGCTCCCTGCGTGTTCTCGATGGTGCAGTCGTTGTGTTCTGCGGGACGTCCGGCGTCGAGCCGCAGTCCGAAACTGTATGGCGTCAGGCCAACAAGTACGGCGTTCCGCGTATCGTCTACGTCAACAAGATGGACCGTCAGGGTGCCAACTTCCTGCGTGTCGTCGGTCAGATCAAGCAGCGTCTGGGTCACACCCCGGTTCCGGTTCAGCTGGCGATCGGCGCCGAGGAGAACTTCGAAGGTCAGATCGATCTGATCAAGATGAAGGCTATCTACTGGAACGACGACGACAAGGGCACCACCTACCGCGAGGAAGAGATTCCGGCGGAGCTGCAGGCCATGGCCGAAGAGTATCGCTCCAACATGGTCGAGGCGGCTGCTGAGGCCAACGAAGAGCTGATGAACAAGTATCTCGAGGAGGGCGAGCTCTCTGTCGAGGAGATCAAGGCTGGCCTGCGTCAGCGCACCATCGCTTGCGAGATCGTTCCGGCTGTCTGCGGTTCGTCCTTCAAGAACAAGGGTGTGCCGCTGGTTCTCGATGCTGTGATCGACTTCCTGCCTGCGCCGACCGAAATTCCGGCGATCCAGGGCGTCAATCCGGACAACGAAGAGCAGGTTGACGAGCGTCATGCGGACGACGACGAGCCGTTCTCGGCGTTGGCCTTCAAGATCGCCACCGACCCGTTCGTCGGCACCCTGACCTTCACTCGCGTCTACTCGGGCGTGCTTTCTTCCGGCGACTCGGTGGTCAACTCGGTCAAGGGCAAGAAGGAGCGCGTAGGTCGGATGGTGCAGATGCACGCCAACCAGCGTGAAGAGATCAAGGAGTGCCGCGCAGGCGATATCGCCGCGCTGATCGGCATGAAGGACGTCACCACCGGTGACACCCTCTGCTCGATCGAGAAGCCGATCATCCTTGAGCGTATGGACTTCCCGGAGCCGGTGATCTCCGTCGCCGTAGAGCCGAAGACCAAGGCCGACCAGGAGAAGATGGGTATCGCGCTGGGCAAGCTGGCCCAGGAAGATCCGTCGTTCCGCGTCCAGACCGACGAAGAAACCGGCCAGACCATCATCTCGGGTATGGGTGAGCTTCACCTCGATATTCTTGTCGACCGTATGCGTCGCGAGTTCAACGTCGAAGCCAACATCGGTAAGCCGCAGGTTTCCTACCGCGAAACCATCACCAAGGACAACGTCGAGATCGAAGGTAAGTTCGTTCGTCAGTCCGGTGGTCGTGGTCAGTTCGGTCATTGCTGGATCCGTTTCTCCACTCCAGATGTGGACGAAAAGGGCAATATCACTGAAGGCTTGGTGTTCACCAACGAAGTGGTGGGTGGTGTGGTTCCGAAGGAATACATCCCGGCGATCCAGAAGGGTATCGAGGAGCAGATGAAGAACGGCGTTGTCGCCGGCTATCCGCTGATCGGCCTGAAGGCTACCGTGTTCGACGGCTCCTACCATGACGTTGACTCCAACGAGATGGCGTTCAAGGTTGCAGCTTCCATGGCGACCAAGCAGTTGGCCGGTAAAGGCGGCGGTAAAGTGCTTGAGCCGATCATGAAGGTCGAGGTGGTGACCCCTGAAGACTACATGGGCGATGTGATGGGTGACCTGAACCGTCGTCGTGGTCTGATCCAGGGTATGGAAGACTCGGTTTCCGGCAAGGTTATCCGTGCTGAGGTTCCGCTTGGGGAGATGTTCGGTTATGCAACCGATGTTCGTTCCATGTCTCAGGGTCGCGCGAGCTACTCCATGGAATTCTCCAAATACGCTGAGGCGCCGGCGAATATCGTCGAGACGCTCGTCAAAAAACAAGGTTGATTCAGCCCTTTAAGTAAGAGGTTTACTGTCGTGGCTAAGGAAAAGTTCGAACGTAACAAACCGCACGTCAACGTCGGCACCATTGGTCACGTCGACCATGGCAAGACCACTCTGACTGCAGCTCTGACTCGTGTGTGCTCCGAGGTTTTCGGTTCCGCTCGTGTCGACTTCGACAAGATCGATAGCGCTCCGGAAGAGAAGGCTCGCGGTATCACCATCAACACCGCTCACGTAGAGTACGACTCCAATGTCCGTCACTACGCGCACGTTGATTGCCCGGGTCACGCTGACTATGTGAAGAACATGATCACCGGTGCTGCCCAGATGGACGGCGCGATCCTGGTTTGCTCCGCTGCTGACGGCCCCATGCCGCAGACCCGTGAGCACATCCTGCTGTCGCGTCAGGTTGGTGTTCCGTACATCGTCGTGTTCCTGAACAAGGCTGACATGGTCGACGACGCCGAGCTGCTCGAGCTGGTCGAAATGGAAGTTCGTGATCTGCTGTCCACCTATGATTTCCCGGGTGATGACACTCCGATCATCATCGGCTCCGCGCTGATGGCGCTGAATGGCGAAGACGACAACGAGCTGGGCACTTCTGCGGTCAAGAAGCTGGTAGAGACTCTGGATACCTATATTCCTGAGCCGGTTCGCGCCATCGACAAGCCGTTCCTGATGCCGATCGAAGACGTGTTCTCCATTTCCGGTCGCGGTACCGTTGTGACCGGTCGTGTTGAGCGTGGCATCGTCAAGGTCCAGGAAGAAATCGAGATCGTTGGTCTGCGTGACACCACCAAGACCACCTGTACCGGTGTCGAGATGTTCCGCAAGCTGCTCGACGAAGGTCGTGCTGGCGAGAACTGCGGTGTTCTGCTGCGTGGTACCAAGCGTGATGACGTCGAGCGTGGCCAGGTACTGGCCAAGCCGGGCACCATCAAGCCGCACACCAAGTTCGAAGCTGAAGTGTACGTGCTGTCCAAGGAAGAGGGTGGTCGTCATACCCCGTTCTTCAAGGGCTATCGTCCGCAGTTCTACTTCCGTACCACCGACGTGACCGGTTCGTGCGAACTGCCGGAAGGCGTTGAGATGGTAATGCCGGGCGACAACGTGAAAATGGTTGTTACCCTGATCAAGCCGATCGCCATGGAAGACGGCCTGCGCTTCGCAATTCGCGAAGGTGGTCGTACCGTTGGTGCCGGCGTGGTTGCCAAGATCGTCGAGTAATAATTGGCGATGATGAAAAAGGCCCCTTCGGGGGCCTTTTTCTATTGTTGATCATTTATTGACACCCTATGGGCGCATCCGTACAATTGCGCCTCCTTTTACCGGGGGTATTGCGCCTGGTAGGGTGGCTACTTGGAGTCTGAGGTCAAAATGCAAAACCAACAAATCCGTATTCGGTTGAAGGCTTTTGACCATCGCCTGATCGATCAATCAACCCAGGAAATCGTGGAAACCGCGAAACGTACTGGTGCTCAGGTGCGTGGTCCGATTCCGCTGCCAACCCGCAAAGAGCGGTTCACTGTGCTGGTTTCTCCGCACGTCAACAAAGACGCGCGCGATCAGTATGAAATCCGAACCCACAAGCGTGTGCTGGACATTGTTCAGCCGACCGACAAAACCGTCGATGCGCTGATGAAGCTCGATCTTGCGGCTGGTGTGGAAGTGCAGATCAGCCTCGGCTAAAACCTGAGAGTTTTAGTCGTGTAACGCTCTGAAATGGGCGGCCATAGCGGGTGAAAGCCCCGTACACTCAAGAGGTTTCAAAATGACTATTGGTGTAGTCGGTCGTAAATGCGGCATGACCCGCGTTTTCACCGAGGATGGTGTCTCTATTCCGGTTACGGTCATCGAGATCGAACCGAATCGCGTCACTCAGTTCAAGAATGAAGAGAGCGATGGCTATCGTGCAGTGCAGGTCACTGTCGGTGAGCGTCGCGCGTCCCGTGTTACCAAGGCTCAGGCCGGTCACTTCGCTAAGGCGAATGTTGCTGCTGGTCGTGGCGTCTGGGAGTTCCGCCTCGATGGCGAGGAATTCCAGGTTGGTGACCAGATCAATGCCGAGATTTTCCAGGCTGGACAGATGGTGGATGTCACCGGTCAGTCCAAGGGTAAAGGCTTTGCCGGTACCATCAAGCGCTGGAATTTCCGTGGTCAGGACAATACCCACGGTAACTCCGTATCCCACCGCGTCCCGGGCTCTATCGGTCAGTGCCAGACTCCAGGTCGTGTATTCAAGGGCAAGAAGATGTCCGGGCACATGGGCGCCGAGCGCGTAACCGTGCAGTCTCTGGAAATCGTGCGTGTCGATGCTGAGCGGAATCTGCTTTTGGTCAAGGGTGCAGTGCCCGGCGCCACTGGCGGTGACGTGCTCGTGCGTCCGGCCGCCAAGGCTCGCGGTTAAGGGGGAGTTCACATGCAATTGAATGTAAATGGCGCACAGGCCATCGAAGTCTCCGATCGCACCTTTGGTGGTGAGTTCAATGAGACGCTGGTGCACCAGGCAGTCGTCGCCTACATGGCTGGCGGTCGTCAGGGTAGCAAGCAGCAGAAAACTCGCTCCGATGTGTCCGGTGGTGGCAAGCGTCCGTGGCGCCAGAAGGGCACTGGTCGTGCTCGTGCTGGTACCAGTCGTGGCCCGATCTGGCGTGGCGGTGGCGTAACCTTCGCCGCTCGTCCTCAGAATCATGAGCAGAAGCTGAACAAGAAGATGTATCGCGCTGCGCTGCGTTCCATCCTTGCTGAGCTGGTCCGCTCCGAGCGTCTGGTTGTCGTAGAAGATTTCGCCGTCGACGCGCCGAAAACCAAAGTGCTTGCAAGCAAGCTCAATGGCATGGGCCTGAGTGACGTGCTGATCGTTTCCGATGCTGTCGATCAGAACCTGTACCTCGCTGCGCGCAACCTGCCGCATGTCGATGTGCGTGATGTTCAGGGTTCCGATCCGGTCAGCCTGATCGCCTATGACAAGGTGTTGATCACCGTGTCGGCTGTGAAGAAATTCGAGGAGCTGCTGGGATGAACCAGGAACGCGTATTCAAAGTCCTGCTTGGTCCGCACGTCTCTGAGAAGGCTACCGTGCTGGCTGACAGCAAGAAGCAATTCGTTTTCAAGGTTGCTACCGACGCAACCAAGCTGGAAATCAAGAAGGCTGTTGAAAGCCTGTTCGACGTGAAGGTCGCCGCTGTCAATACCCTGAATGTTCAGGGCAAGACCAAGCGTACCGCTCGCGGCCTGGGCAAGCGCAACGACTGGAAGAAGGCTTATATCGCTCTTCAGCCAGGCCAGGATCTCGATTTCTCCGGCAGTGCTGAGTAAGGAAGGGGTGCATCATGGCAATCGTTAAATGCAAACCGACTTCCGCGGGCCGCCGTTTTGTGGTCAAGGTGGTCAATCAGGAGCTGCACAAAGGCGCTCCTTACGCACCGCTGCTCGAGAAGAAGTCGAAGACTGGCGGCCGTAACAACAACGGTCGTATCACCACTCGCCACATTGGCGGTGGTCACAAGCAGCATTACCGTCTGGTCGATTTTCGTCGTAACAAGGATGGCATTCCCGCCATCGTCGAGCGTATCGAATACGACCCGAACCGTACTGCGCACATTGCGCTGCTGAAGTATGCCGACGGTGAGCGTCGCTACATCATCGCGCCGAAGGGTGTGAGCGCTGGTGATCAGCTGGTCTCGGGCATCAATGCTCCGATCAAGGCTGGCAACAGTCTGCCGCTGCGCAACATTCCGCTGGGTTCTACCGTTCACGGCGTCGAGCTCAAGCCGGGTAAGGGTGCTCAGATCGCTCGCTCCGCTGGTGCTTCGGCTCAGCTGGTTGCTCGTGAAGGTTCCTACGTAACGCTGCGTCTGCGCTCCGGCGAGATGCGCAAAGTGCTGGCCGAGTGCCGTGCGACTCTGGGCGAGGTCTCGAACTCCGAGCACAGCCTGCGTTCGCTGGGCAAGGCGGGTGCCAAGCGCTGGAAGGGCATTCGTCCTACCGTTCGTGGTGTCGCGATGAACCCGGTCGATCACCCGCACGGTGGTGGTGAAGGTCGTACCTCCGGTGGTCGTCATCCGGTGTCGCCATGGGGCTTCCCGACTAAGGGCGCGAAGACCCGCACTAACAAGCGCACCGATAACATGATTGTCCGTCGTCGCAAGTAACTAGAGGGATACGACAGTGCCGCGTTCTCTGAAAAAAGGTCCTTTTATCGATCTTCACCTACTGAAGAAGGTCGAAGCGGCGGTGGAAAAGAATGATCGTAAGCCGGTTAAAACCTGGTCGCGTCGTTCGATGATCCTGCCGCAAATGGTCGGTCTGACCATCGCTGTACATAACGGTCGTCAACATGTCCCGGTCCTCGTGTCCGAAGACATGGTCGGCCACAAACTCGGCGAGTTCGCTGCCACCCGTACATATCGCGGGCATGTGGCGGACAAGAAAGGCAAGCGCTAAGGGGTAAGGAACGATGGAAGTAGCCGCTAAGTTGTCGGGCGCTCGCATCTCCGCCCAGAAAGCCCGCCTGGTCGCCGACCAGATCCGCGGGAAGAAGGTGGGCGACGCGCTCAACCTCCTGGCTTTCAGCAGCAAGAAAGCCGCCGAGATCATGAAGAAAGTGCTGGAGTCGGCCGTTGCCAACGCCGAGCACAACGAAGGCGCAGATGTGGATGACCTGAAAGTCTCCACGGTCTTCGTCAACGAGGGGCGTTCGCTTAAGCGCATCATGCCGCGTGCCAAGGGCCGCGCTGATCGCATCGTCAAGCGGTCTTGCCATATCACTGTCAAGGTTGCGGACAAGTAACGGAGTCGATCAGATGGGTCAGAAAGTACATCCCACTGGCATTCGCCTGGGAATCGTCAAGGAGCACACCTCCGTCTGGTACGCAGACGGCCGTACGTATGCAGACTATCTGCTTGCAGATCTGAACGTGCGTGAGTACCTCCAAGACAAATTAAAAAGCGCGTCCGTAAGCCGTATCGATATCCATCGCCCGGCTCAAACCGCACGCATCACCATCCACACCGCTCGTCCCGGCATCGTGATCGGCAAGAAAGGTGAAGATGTTGAGAAGCTGCGTCAGGACCTGACCAAGCAAATGGGTGTGCCGGTGCACATCAATATCGAAGAGATCCGCAAGCCGGAGCTCGACGCAATGCTGGTTGCACAGAGCGTAGCTCAGCAGCTGGAGCGTCGCGTGATGTTCCGTCGCGCCATGAAGCGCGCCGTACAGAACGCCATGCGCATTGGTGCCAAGGGCATCAAGATCCAGGTCAGTGGTCGTCTGGGTGGGGCTGAAATCGCCCGTACCGAGTGGTATCGCGAAGGACGTGTGCCTCTGCACACCCTGCGTGCCGATATCGATTACAACACTTACGAAGCGCACACCACTTACGGTGTGATCGGTGTCAAGGTGTGGATCTTCAAGGGCGAAGTAATTGGTGGTCGCCATGAAGAGCTCAAGCCTCAAGCGCCTGCGCCTCGTAAAAAAGCTGCTAAGTAAGGGGTACGCCAAATGTTGCAACCCAAGCGTACAAAATTCCGCAAGCAGATGACCGGCCACAACCGTGGTCTGGCTCAGCGCGGTAGCAAGGTCAGCTTCGGCGAATTCGCGCTGAAGTCTGTTTCCCGTGGTCGTCTGACCGCGCGTCAGATCGAGGCTGCACGTCGTGCGCTCACGCGTCACGTAAAACGTGGCGGCAAGATCTGGATCCGCGTGTTCCCCGACAAGCCTGTAACCAAGAAGCCTCTGGAAGTCCGGATGGGTAAAGGTAAGGGTAGCGTCGAGTACTGGGTAGCCCAGATTCAGCCGGGCAAGGTGCTCTACGAGATCGAGGGTGTTTCCGAAGAGCTGGCGCGTGAGGCTTTCGCCCTGGCTGCTGCAAAGCTGCCGCTCGCCACCTCCTTTGTTAAGCGGACGGTGATGTGATGAAAGCGAATGAACTTCGTGAAAAATCCGTTGAGCAGCTGAACGAGCAACTGCTCGAGCTGCTGCGGGACCAGTTCAATCTGCGTATGCAGAAGGCGACTGGCCAGTTGGGGCAGTCTCACCTGCTCTCGCAAGTCAAGCGCGACATCGCTCGTGTCAAGACTGTGCTCAACCAGCAGGCAGGTAAGTGATCATGGCTGAAGCTCAGAAAACCGTCCGCACGCTGACCGGCCGCGTCGTCAGCGACAAGATGGACAAGACCATCACCGTTCTGATCGAGCGTCGCGTCAAGCACCCGATCTACGGTAAATACGTGAAGCGTTCGACCAAACTGCACGCCCACGACGAAACCAACCAGTGCCGTATCGGCGACAAGGTCACCATCCGCGAGACTCGTCCGCTGGCAAAGACCAAGTCCTGGATGCTGGTTGACGTCGTTGAACGCGCCGTCGAAGTCTAAGGGCTAGGGGTCGGAGAAATTATATGATTCAGACTCAATCCATGCTCGATGTGGCGGATAACAGTGGCGCTCGTCGCGTCATGTGTATCAAGGTGCTCGGCGGTTCTCACCGCCGTTACGCCGGCATCGGCGACATTATCAAGGTAACCGTCAAGGAAGCGATTCCTCGTGGCAAGGTCAAGAAAGGCCAGGTGATGACCGCTGTTGTGGTTCGCACTCGTCACGGCGTTCGTCGTCCTGATGGCTCCATCATTCGCTTCGATGGCAATGCTGCTGTTCTGCTGAACAACAAGCAGGAGCCTATCGGCACCCGTATCTTTGGGCCGGTGACGCGTGAACTTCGTACCGAGAAGTTCATGAAGATCGTCTCGCTCGCCCCTGAAGTGCTGTAAGGAGTAGCCGCATGCAAAAGATTCGTCGCAACGACGAGATCATCGTCATCGCCGGCAAAGACAAGGGCAAGCGCGGTAAGGTGCTGAAGGTGCTCGCGGACGACCGTCTGGTCGTTGGCGGGATCAACCTCGTCAAGCGCCATACCAAGCCGAACCCGATGTCCGGCGTTCAGGGCGGTATCGTCGAGAAGGAGGCGCCTTTGCACGTCTCTAACGTCGCCATTTTCAACGGTGAGACCAACAAGGCAGACCGCGTTGGCTTCAAGGTTGAAGAAGGCAAGAAAATTCGTGTCTTCAAGTCGACCCAGAAGCCGGTTGACGCTTGAGACTGCTAGGTAGATAACCATGGCACGACTAAAAGAAGTTTATCGGAAGGAAATTGCGCCCAAGCTGAAGGAAGAACTGAAGCTTGGCAACGTGATGGAAGTTCCGCGCATCACCAAGATCACCCTCAATATGGGTATCGGCGAAGCGATCGGTGACAAGAAGATCATCGATAACGCTGTTGCCGACCTGGAAAAGATCACTGGCCAGAAGGTTGTAGTGACCCACGCTCGCAAGTCCATCGCAGGCTTCAAAGTCCGCGAAGGCTGGCCGATCGGCGTCAAGGTCACGCTGCGCAGCGATCGTATGTACGAATTCCTGGATCGCCTGCTTTCGATCTCCCTGCCGCGCGTGCGTGACTTCCGCGGCCTGAATGCCAAGTCCTTCGATGGTCGCGGCAACTACAGCATGGGCGTGAAAGAGCAGATCATCTTCCCGGAAATCGATTACGACAAGATCGATGCCCTGCGTGGTCTGGACATCACTCTGACCACTACTGCTCGGACGGATGAGGAAGGTCGCGCTCTGTTGCGTGCTTTCAACTTCCCGTTCCGTAACTGATTGGAGTAGGCACATGGCTAAGCAAAGCATGAAGAACCGTGAGCTGAAGCGTCAGCAAACGGTCGCCAAGTTCGCCCAGAAGCGTGCTGCACTGAAAGCAATCATCGCCAGCCCGGAGTCCTCTCCGGAAGCGCGCTGGGAAGCTCAGGTCGCACTGCAGAAGCAGCCTCGTGATGCAAGCGCTTCGCGCCTGCGTAACCGTTGCCGCCTGACTGGTCGTCCGCACGGCGTTTACCGCAAGTTCGGTCTGGCGCGCAGCATGCTGCGTCAGGCCGCAATGCGCGGTGATGTGCCGGGCCTGGTTAAAGCCAGCTGGTAATAAAAGCATCCAGGACCTTCGGGTCCTGTTTGTTTTTCGATCAAGCCCCTTATGGGGCTTGATTCGTTTCTGGCAACTCTCTAGAATGCCCGGCTCGCCTGAGCCTTGCATTTTTGCAGGGTTTGCCCGTTGGCGACACGAGCCGTCCAAGGCTTATTTTTTTGTATTAGGAGCTAAGAGCCCATGAGTATGCAGGACCCGTTAGCGGACATGCTAACTCGTATCCGTAATGCCCAGATGGCCGAAAAGTCCGTCGTAAGCATGCCGTCTTCCACTCTGAAGGTGGCTGTTGCCAACGTTCTTCAAGGTGAAGGCTATATCGCGGGATACCAGGTCAGTGGCGACGCCAAGCCGCAACTGTCCATCGAGCTGAAGTATTTCGAAGGCCGTCCGGTCATCGAGGAGCTCAAGCGCGTAAGTCGTCCTGGCCTGCGCCAGTACAAATCCGTTGACCAGTTGCCGAAAGTACGTGGCGGCTTGGGTGTGTCGATCGTCTCCACCAACAAGGGTGTGATGACTGATCGGGCTGCTCGGGCTGCTGGTGTTGGCGGCGAAGTGCTTTGCACTGTGTTCTAAGGGGGGATAAGCATGTCTCGCGTTGCTAAGAACCCCGTCAAGCTGCCCGCTGGCGTCGAAATCAAGATGTCCGGTCAACAGCTTTCGGTGAAGGGTGCCAAAGGCGCTCTCGAACTGAATGTTCATCCCTCCGTGGAAATCATCCAGGAGTCTGGTGAGCTGCGGTTTGCTGGCCGTAATGGCGACCAGCAGACTCGCGCCATGGCCGGTACTACCCGCGCCCTGGTCAATAACATGGTGATCGGTGTCAGCCAGGGCTTCGAGCGCAAGCTCCAGCTGGTTGGTGTTGGTTACAAGGCGCAAGCCAAAGGTCAAGTGCTGTCCCTGGCTCTCGGTTTCTCGCATCCGGTGGATTACGAACTGCCGCAAGGCGTTACCGCTGAGACCCCCAGCCAGACCGATATCCTGATCAAGGGTGTCGACAAGCAACTGGTCGGTCAGGTGGCTGCTGAAATCCGTGACTTCCGTCGCCCTGAGCCTTACAAGGGCAAAGGTGTGCGGTACTCGGATGAAGTAGTCCGTCGCAAAGAAGCTAAGAAGAAGTAGGGCATAGCAAATGAGCGTAAAGAAAGAAACTCGTCTGCGTCGCGCTCGCAAGGCACGCCTGAAGATGCGCGAGCTGGAAACCGTACGCCTCTGCGTGTACCGCTCTTCCCAGCACATCTACGCCCAGGTCCTTTCGGCCGACGGCGGCAAGGTCCTGGCCAGCGCCTCGACTCTGGACAAAGAACTGCGTGACGCCGCCACCGGCAACGTTGACGCTGCCAAGAAAGTCGGTCAGCTGGTCGCTGAGCGCGCGAAAGCCGCAGGTGTCACTCAGGTGGCGTTCGACCGTTCTGGCTTCAAGTACCACGGTCGTGTGAAGGCACTGGCTGAAGCTGCTCGTGAAGGCGGGCTGGAGTTCTAAGTTATGGCAAATAACGAGCAAAAGCGCGACGAAGGCTACATCGAGAAGCTGGTTCAAGTTAACCGCGTCGCAAAAACTGTAAAAGGTGGTCGTATCTTCACCTTCACCGCGCTGACTGTGGTCGGTGACGGCAAGGGTCGTGTCGGCTTCGGTCGTGGCAAGTCCCGTGAAGTGCCGGCTGCTATTCAGAAGGCCATGGAGGCGGCTCGCCGCAACATGATCCAGGTTGACCTGAACGGCACGACTCTGCAGTACGCCACCAAGGCCGCGCATGGCGCGTCCAAGGTCTACATGCAGCCTGCCTCCGAGGGTACCGGTGTGATTGCCGGTGGTGCCATGCGCGCCATCCTGGAAGTTGCTGGTGTTCAGAACGTCCTAGCCAAGTGCTACGGCTCTACCAACCCGGTCAACGTGGTTCACGCCACCTTCAAGGGTCTGAAGGCGATGCAGTCGCCTGAGTCGATTGCTGCCAAGCGCGGCAAGAGCGTCGAGGAGATTTCCTGATCATGGCCAATACCGTCAAGGTCACGCTGATCAAGAGTGTCAGCGGTCGTATCCCCAATCACAAGCTGTGCGTCAAGGGTCTTGGCCTGCGTCGCATTGGTCACACCGTCGAGGTTCAGGACACTCCTGAGAATCGCGGCATGATCAACAAGGCTTATTACATGCTCCGTGTGGAGGGCTAAGCCATGCAACTGAACGATCTGCGTTCTGCGCCGGGTGCCCGTCGCGAAAAGCTGCGTCCCGGTCGTGGTATCGGTAGCGGCCTGGGCAAGACCGGTGGCCGTGGTCACAAGGGTCAGACTTCCCGTTCCGGCGGCAAGATCGCTCCCGGTTTCGAGGGCGGTCAGCAGCCTCTGCATCGTCGTCTGCCGAAGTTCGGTTTCGTTTCGCTGAAAGCCATGGATCGTGCTGAGGTTCGTACCTCTGAGCTGGCCAAGGTTGAAGGCGATGTCGTTACCGTGCAAAGCCTGAAAGACGCCAACGTGATCAATCAGAACGTACAGCGCGTGAAAATCATGCTGTCGGGCGAGGTTGGTCGTGCGGTTACTCTCAAGGGTATCGCAGCCACCAAAGGTGCGCGTGCGGCTATCGAAGCAGCTGGCGGCAAGTTCGAGGAATAAATGGCTAAGCAAGGTGCTCTCTCCGCGCTGAGTAATGGTGGTCTGTCCGAGCTCTGGGCTCGTCTGCGCTTTCTGTTCATGGCGATCATCGTCTATCGGATTGGCGCACACATCCCTGTACCAGGGATAAATCCCGATCGGCTGGCCGAGCTGTTCCGTCAGAACGAGGGGACCATCCTTAGCTTGTTCAACATGTTTTCCGGCGGTGCGCTGGAGCGTATGAGCATCTTTGCCTTGGGGATCATGCCGTACATTTCGGCGTCGATCATCATGCAGCTCATGACCGCTGTCAGCCCACAGCTGGAGCAGTTGAAGAAAGAAGGTGAGGCCGGTCGTCGCAAGATCAGTCAGTACACGCGTTACGGTACGCTGGTGCTGGCCATCGTTCAGGCGATCGGTATGTCGGTCGGGTTGGCGGGCCAAGGTGTCGCGTTCAGCAACGATTTCGGCTTCTACTTCGTGGCCATCACCACTTTCGTGTCTGGCGCGATGTTCATGATGTGGCTGGGCGAGCAGATCACCGAGCGCGGTGTCGGCAACGGTATCTCGATGCTGATCTTCGCGGGTATCGTCGCCGGCTTGCCGGGTGCGCTCGGTCAGTCGTTCGAGTCTGCTCGTCAGGGCGATATCAATATCATCGCGCTGCTGGCTGTCGGCCTGCTCGCTGTTGCGATTATCGGCTTCGTGGTGTTTATCGAGCGTGGTCAGCGCCGCATCGCGGTTCACTACGCGAAGCGTCAGCAAGGTCGTAAGGTCTTTGCTGCGCAGACCAGCCACCTGCCGTTGAAGGTGAATATGGCCGGGGTCATCCCGGCTATCTTCGCCAGCAGCATCCTCTTGTTCCCGGCTTCGTTGGGGCAGTGGTTCGGTCAGTCAGAGAGCATGGGCTGGTTGGCTGACATTTCGCAGGCGATCGCGCCCGGGCAGCCGTTGAACATTCTGCTGTTCAGTGCTGGGATCATCTTCTTCTGCTTCTTCTATACGGCATTGATGTTCAATCCGAAGGACGTAGCAGAGAACCTGAAGAAGTCTGGCGCGTTTATTCCCGGGATTCGTCCTGGTGAGCAATCGGCTCGCTACATTGATGGCGTGCTGACTCGCTTGACCATGTTCGGCGCCCTGTACATGACGGCTGTCTGCCTGCTGCCACAGTTTCTTGTGGTTGCAGCCAACGTGCCGTTCTACCTTGGTGGGACCTCGTTGCTGATCGTGGTCGTGGTTGTAATGGACTTCATGTCTCAAGTGCAGTCACACCTCATGTCGCACCAGTACGATTCCCTGATGAAGAAAGCCAACCTGAAGGGCTACGGCAGCGGAATGCTCCGCTGAGGTGGTTCGTAAGGTTCTAGGAGTTGGTGATGAAAGTTCGTGCATCGGTTAAAAAGCTGTGCCGTAACTGCAAGATCATCCGTCGCGACGGTGTCGTGCGCGTGATCTGCAGCGCAGAACCGCGTCACAAGCAGCGCCAAGGCTGATTGTGTAAGGCGTTATAACCCGGCAGCTAGTGCGCTGCCGGGTTGAATATTTGTTATTACAGCGTTAATATCTCGCGCCCTTTTCTTGGCTTCCGGGGCGTAGGTAGCTGTCAATTGGAGTTTCACTGAATGGCCCGTATTGCAGGCGTCAACATTCCGGATAACAAGCACACTGTTATCTCGCTGACCTACATCTACGGTGTTGGTCGCACCCGTGCACAGGAAATCTGTGCCGCTACCGGTGTGAATCCGGCAGCAAAGATCAAGGATCTTTCCGACGAGCAGGTCGAACTGCTGCGTGGCGAAGTCGGCAAGTTCATCGTTGAGGGCGACCTGCGTCGCGAAGTCAACATGAAAATCAAGCGCTTGATGGACCTGGGTTGCTATCGCGGCCTGCGTCATCGTCGTGGTCTGCCGGTTCGCGGTCAGCGTACCAAGACCAACGCACGTACCCGTAAGGGCCCGCGCAAGCCGATCCGCAAGTAATCGCGTTAGCGAATCGACAGGAATTTAGTCATGGCAAAACCTGCTGCTCGTCCTCGTAAAAAAGTCAAAAAGACAGTGGTTGATGGCATCGCCCATATCCACGCGTCTTTCAACAACACCATCGTGACCATCACCGATCGTCAGGGCAATGCGTTGTCCTGGGCCACTTCGGGTGGTTCCGGTTTCCGCGGCTCGCGTAAGAGCACTCCGTTCGCTGCCCAGATCGCTGCAGAGCGCGCTGGTCAGGCTGCGCTGGAGTACGGCCTGAAGAACCTCGACGTAAACGTCAAGGGCCCAGGCCCGGGTCGTGAGTCCGCCGTGCGTGCTTTGAACGCATGTGGTTATAAAATCGCCAGCATCACCGACGTGACGCCGATCCCGCATAACGGGTGCCGTCCGCCGAAGAAGCGCCGCGTGTAATCAGGAGACAGTGAAGAATGGCTCGTTATATTGGTCCCAAGTGCAAACTGTCTCGTCGTGAAGGCACCGATCTCTTTCTGAAGAGTGGTGCGCGCGCGCTCGAATCCAAGTGCAATATCGAAACTCCGCCGGGTGTTCATGGCCAGCGTCGCGGTCGCCTGTCTGACTACGGTACCCAGCTGCGTGAAAAGCAGAAGGTTCGCCGTATTTACGGTGTGCTGGAGCGCCAGTTCAGCGGTTACTACAAGGAAGCTGCCAGCCGTAAGGGCGCTACCGGTGAGAACCTGCTGCAGCTGCTCGAGTGCCGTCTGGACAACGTCGTGTACCGCATGGGCTTCGGCTCCACGCGTGCCGAGTCGCGTCAGCTGGTCTCGCACAAGTCGATCAGCGTGAATGGTCAGACCGTGAACATTCCTTCGTACCAGGTCAAGGCCGGTGACGTCGTTGCTGTTCGCGAGAAGTGCCGTAATCAGCTGCGTATCGCCCAGGCCCTCGAACTGTGCGCTCAGCGCGGTCGCGTTGAATGGGTCGAAGTAGATGCCGACAAGAAATCCGGTGTTTTCAAGAATGTTCCGGCTCGCAGCGATCTGTCCGCCGACATCAACGAAAACCTGATTGTCGAGCTCTACTCCAAGTAAGGGCTAGAAAATAGGTGTATCCATGCAGAGTTCGGTAAATGAGTTCCTGACCCCCCGCCATATCGATGTGCAGGTGGTCAGTCCGACCCGTGCCAAGATCACTCTCGAGCCCCTCGAGCGTGGTTTTGGCCACACCCTGGGCAACGCGCTGCGTCGTATTCTGTTGTCCTCCATGCCCGGCTGCGCTGTGGTCGAGGCTGAGATCGACGGTGTGCTCCACGAGTACAGCGCCATCGAGGGCGTGCAGGAAGATGTCATCGAAATCCTGCTCAACCTCAAAGGTATCGCCATCAAGCTGCACGGCCGTGATGAAGTGACCTTGAGCCTGGTGAAGAAGGGCGCGGGCGCTGTTACCGCTGCCGATATCCAGCTGGATCACGATGTTGAAATCGTCAATGGTGATCATTTGATCGCCAATCTGGCGGCCAACGGCTCGCTCAACATGAAGCTCAAGGTCGCTCGCGGCCGTGGTTACGAGCCTGCTGATGCGCGTCAGAGCGATGAAGACGAAAGCCGTAGCATCGGCCGTCTGCAGCTCGACGCGACTTTCAGCCCGGTTCGTCGCGTGGCTTATGTTGTCGAGAATGCTCGTGTCGAGCAGCGCACCAACCTGGACAAACTGGTCATCGACCTGGAAACCAACGGCACTCTGGATCCCGAAGAAGCGATCCGTCGTGCAGCGACCATCCTGCAGCAGCAGCTGGCTGCGTTCGTCGACCTCAAGGGCGACAGCGAGCCGGTGGTTGTCGAGCAGGAAGACGAGATCGATCCGATCCTGTTGCGTCCGGTTGATGACCTGGAGCTGACCGTACGTTCGGCCAACTGCCTGAAGGCGGAAAACATCTACTACATTGGTGATCTGATCCAGCGCACCGAAGTAGAGCTGTTGAAAACGCCGAATCTGGGCAAGAAGTCCCTGACTGAGATCAAGGACGTTCTGGCTTCGCGTGGTTTGTCCCTCGGTATGCGCCTGGATAACTGGCCGCCGGCAAGTCTCAAGAAGGACGATAAGGCCACTGCCTGATCGCCCCCAGTAACCGAACTGAACGTTTGGTAAGGAATTTCAATCATGCGTCATCGTAAAAGTGGCCGTCATCTGAGCCGCACCAGCGCCCACCGCAAGGCCATGTTCCAGAACATGGCGGTGTCGCTGTTCGAGCACGAACTGATCAAGACCACCCTGCCCAAGGCCAAGGAACTGCGTCGCGTTGCCGAGCCGCTGATCACTCTGGCCAAGGAAGACAGCGTCGCCAACCGTCGCCTGGCTTTCGACCGTACTCGTTCGAAAGCTGCCGTAGGCAAGCTGTTCAATGATCTGGGTAAGCGTTATGCCACCCGTCAGGGCGGTTACCTGCGTATCCTCAAGTGCGGCTTCCGTGCTGGCGACAACGCTCCTATGGCTTACGTCGAGCTGGTTGACCGTCCGGTCACCGGTGAGGTGGAAGCAGCCGAGTAAGTTTGGCGCTGTCGAAGAAAACCGAGCCCCAGGGCTCGGTTTTTTTATGCCTGAAAGATTTGCTCTATCGAAAGCGTTGACCTTCATCATTAGTCGGCGTTGCGCTTGATTCCTATGATGGCATTCAACCAGCAGGTGACCACTACCGTCCCTGGAAATGTTGAATGGCCAAGGAGATGCAGCCATGACTGACAAGCCCAAGCTCACTACCGTTGCCGGTGCGCCGGTATCCGAAAACCAGAATTCGATGACCGCGGGTCGCCGCGGGCCGATGCTGCTGCAGGATGTGTGGTTCCTGGAGAAGCTGGCGCATTTCGACCGGGAGGTCATTCCGGAGCGGCGCATGCATGCCAAGGGCTCCGGTGCCTTCGGTGAGTTCGTCGTGACCCGCGACATCACCCGCTACACCAAGGCCAAGCTGTTCTCCGAGATCGGCAAGCGCACCCCGCTGTTCGCCCGTTTCTCCACCGTGGCCGGAGAGCGTGGCGCCGCTGATGCCGAGCGTGACATCCGCGGTTACGCCCTGAAGTTCTACACCGAGGAAGGCAACTGGGACATGGTCGGCAACAACACGCCGGTGTTCTTCTTCCGCGACCCGCTGAAGTTCCCCGACCTCAACCACGCGGTAAAGCGCGACCCGCGCACCAACATGCGCAGTGCCAACAACAACTGGGACTTCTGGACCGGCCTGCCCGAGGCGCTGCACCAGATCACCTACGTCATGGGCGATCGCGGTATTCCGGCGTCCTATCGGCATATGCACGGCTTTGGCTCGCACACCTACAGCTTCATCAGTCCGAGCAACGAGCGCTACTGGGTCAAGTTCCACTTCCGCACCCAGCAGGGCATCAAGAACCTGACCGATGCCGAGGCCGCAGCGATCGTCGCCAGCGACCGTGAAAGCTCGCAGCGCGATCTGTTCGAGGCGATCGAGCGAGGCGAATATCCGCGCTGGACGATGTACGTGCAGGTGATGCCGGAAGCCGACGCGGCCAAGGTGCCGTACCATCCGTTCGACCTGACCAAGGTCTGGCCGCACGCCGACTACCCGCTGATCGAGGTCGGCTACTACGAGCTGAACCGCAATCCGGACAACTACTTCCAGGATGTCGAGCAGGCGGCGTTCACCCCCGCCAACGTGGTGCCCGGTATCAGCTTCTCGCCGGACCGCATGCTGCAGGGGCGGCTGTTCTCCTACGGCGATGCGCAGCGCTACCGCCTGGGCGTGAACCACCACCAGATCCCGGTGAACGCGCCGCGCTGCCCGGTGCACAGCTACCACCGCGATGGCGCCATGCGCGTGGATGGCAACCAGGGCGGTCGCCTGCACTACGAGCCGAACACCTATGGCGAGTGGCGTGAGCAGCCGGACTTCAGCGAGCCGCCGCTGGCGCTGGATGGCGCGGCGGATCGTTACGATTTTCGTGCCGACGACGCCGACTACTTCACCCAGCCGGGCAACCTGTTCCGCCTGATGCAGACCGACGAACAGCAGCGTCTGTTCGAGAACACTGCCAGGGCCATGACGGGTGTGGAGCGCCACATCAAGCTGCGCCACATCAAGCACTGCTACCTGGCCGATCCGGCCTATGGCGGCGGCATCGCCAAGGCCCTGGACATTCCGCTGGAAGAAGCCCTGGCCTGATCCAGCATCGCCAGAAAAAAGCCCGCAGCATGCTGCGGGCTTTCGTTTTTCAGCACGCTCAGCCCTTGGGCTGGGCGTCTCGTTCCAGCAGCGGTTTGAGGAAGTGACCGGTATGCGATTGCGCCATGTTTGCAACCTCTTCCGGGGTGCCGCAGGCGATGATCTGGCCACCTTTGGAGCCGCCTTCCGGACCAAGGTCCACCAGCCAGTCGGCTGTCTTGATCACATCCAGATTGTGCTCGATGACCACGACCGTGTTGCCGTGATCGCGCAGGCGGTGCAGTACATCGAGTAACTGCTGGATATCGGCGAAGTGCAGGCCGGTGGTCGGCTCGTCGAGGATGTAGAGGGTCTTGCCGGTGTCACGCTTGGACAGTTCGCGCGACAGCTTGACCCGCTGCGCCTCACCGCCGGACAGGGTTGTCGCACTCTGCCCCAGCTTGATGTAGGACAGGCCGACATCCATCAGCGTCTGCAGCTTGCGCGCGACCGCCGGCACCGGGTCGAAGAACTCCCGCGCCTCCTCAATGGTCATGTCGAGGACCTCGGTGATGCTCTTGCCCTTGTACTTCACTTCCAGAGTTTCGCGGTTGTAGCGCTTGCCCTTGCACACGTCGCAGGGCACGTAGATGTCCGGCAGGAAGTGCATCTCCACCTTGATCACGCCGTCGCCCTGGCAGGCTTCGCAGCGGCCACCCTTGACGTTGAAGGAGAAGCGGCCCGGACCATAGCCGCGCGAGCGTGCTTCCGGCACGCCGGCGAAGAGCTCGCGAATCGGCGTGAACAGCCCGGTGTAGGTCGCCGGGTTGGAGCGTGGGGTGCGGCCGATCGGGCTCTGATCGATGTCTACCACCTTGTCCAGGTGCTGCAGCCCATCGAAGCTGTCGTGCGCGGCCACTTCCAGCGTGGTCGCTCCATTGAGCGCGGTGGCGGTGATCGGGAACAGCGTGTTGTTGATCAGCGTCGATTTGCCCGAGCCCGATACGCCGGTGATGCAGGTGAGCAGGCCAACCGGAATCTCCAGGTCGACGTTGCGCAGGTTGTTGCCCCGTGCGCCCTTGAGCTTGAGCAGCTTTTTCGGATCGCGGCGGGTGCGCTGCGGCGGATAGTTGATCTTCACTCGGCCGGAGAGGTACTTGCCGGTCAGCGAGTCCGGGTGCGCCATCACCTCGTCCGGCGTGCCTTCGGCGACGATGCGGCCGCCATGCACACCGGCGCCGGGGCCGATATCGACTACGTAGTCGGCGAGGCGGATGGCGTCCTCGTCATGCTCGACCACGATCACCGTGTTGCCGATGTCGCGCAGGTGGCGAAGGGTGCCGAGCAAGCGTTCGTTGTCGCGCTGGTGCAGGCCGATCGAGGGTTCATCGAGGATGTACATCACCCCGACCAGGCCGGCGCCGATCTGACTGGCCAGGCGAATACGCTGGGCTTCGCCGCCGGACAGGGTGTCGGCGCTGCGGTCCAGGGTCAGATAATCCAGGCCGACATTGACCAGGAACTGCAAGCGCTCGCGGATCTCTTTGAGGATCTTGTCGGCGATCTCGCCGCGTCGTCCGCTGAGCGACAGGTCGCCGAAATAGTCGGTGGCGTCGCCGATGGGCATGGCCGTGACCGCAGGCAAGGTCTTGTCGCCAACCCAGACGTGGCGGGCTTCGCGACGCAGGCGCGTACCACGACAGTCCGGGCAGGGCTGGGTGCTGAGGTACTTGGCCAGCTCTTCGCGCACCGAATTGGATTCGGTTTCGCGGTAGCGGCGTTCCAGATTGGGAATGATGCCTTCGAAGGGATGCGAGCGCTTGACGATATCGCCGCGATCGTTGAGGTAGCGGAACTCGACATTCTCACGGCCGCTGCCGCGCAGGATGGACTTCTGATGATCGGCGGCCAGTGAGTCGAAGGGCTCGTCGAGACTGAAGCCATAATGTGAGGCCAGTGAGCCGAGCATCTGGAAGTAATAGACGTTGCGCCGATCCCAGCCGCGTATGGCGCCCTCGGCCAGGGTCAGCTCGCCATTGACCAGGCGCTTGGCGTCGAAGAACTGCTTCACGCCCAGGCCGTCACAGGTCGGGCAGGCACCGGCCGGGTTGTTGAAGGAGAACAGCTTGGGCTCAAGCTCGCTGATCGAGTGGCCACAGATCGGGCAGGCGAAGCGCGCGGAGAAGATTATCTCCTCGCTGTCGTCGTCCTCTTCCATGGAGGCGACCAGGGCGATGCCATCGGCCAGTTTCAGCGCCGTTTCGAAGGATTCGGCCAGGCGCTGCTGCAGGTCACCACGAACCTTGAAGCGATCCACCACCACGTCGATAGAGTGCTTCTTCTGCTTGTCCAGCTTGGGCAGTTCGTCCAGTTCGTACAGCTTGCCGTTGACCCGTGCACGGACGAAGCCCTGGGCGCGCAATTCGTCGAACACCGCCAGGTGCTCGCCCTTGCGCTCGCGGATGACCGGCGCCAGCAGCATCAGCTTGCGCCCTTCGGGCAGTGCCAGCACTTGGTCGACCATCTGACTGACGGTCTGTGCTTCCAGCGGTGCGTCATGGTCCGGGCAGCGAGGCGTGCCGACCCGCGCGTAGAGCAGGCGCAGGTAGTCGTAGATCTCGGTGATGGTGCCGACGGTGGAGCGCGGGTTGTGCGAAGTCGATTTCTGCTCGATGGAAATCGCCGGAGAGAGCCCTTCGATGGTGTCGACATCGGGCTTTTCCATCATCGAGAGGAACTGCCGAGCATAGGCCGAAAGCGATTCGACGTAACGGCGCTGGCCTTCTGCGTAGAGGGTGTCGAATGCCAATGATGATTTGCCGGAGCCGGACAGGCCGGTGATGACGATCAGCTTGTCGCGCGGCAGGGTGAGGTCGATGTTCTTCAGGTTGTGGGTGCGGGCCCCACGAATCAGAATCTTGTCCAAAACAGCCTCGCGTGGCGGGCGGAAACCCGAAAGTATACGGCCGGGGTGATGGTCGCGGCAAAACCGCGCGCCTGTGCCGAACAGGGTAGGGCTGCTAGAATCGCCGCCGGTTCATACAAGCGAGACCCTCCATGCAGGACCCCTACAGCGAGCGCATGAGCGCCAGCGAAACACGCGCAGCTTCCGGGCTGGCTCTGGTTTTCGCTTTTCGCATGCTCGGCATGTTCATGGTTTTGCCCGTGCTGGCAACCTACGGCATGGACCTGGAAGGCGCTACGCCGACCCTTATCGGCCTTGCGATAGGTGCCTATGGTTTGACCCAGGCGCTGCTGCAAATTCCCTTCGGTATCCTTTCCGATCGTATCGGCCGCTTGCCGATCATCTATTTCGGCCTGCTGATCTTCGCCGCTGGAGCGGTGTTGGCGGCGATGTCGGACAGCATCTGGGGCGTCGTTGCCGGGCGCATTCTGCAAGGCGCCGGGGCGATTTCTGCGGCGGTCATGGCGCTGCTATCGGACCTCACCCGCGAACAGCATCGGACCAAGGCGATGGCGCTGATCGGCGTGAGCATCGGGTTCTCGTTCGCTGTGGCGATGATCGTCGGGCCGTTGCTGACCCGCGCGTTCGGCCTGTCCGGGCTGTTCTGGGTAACTGCCGGCATGGCTTTGCTTGGCGGCGTCATCGTCGCGTTGCTGCCCAAGGCCCAGGCGCATGTGCGCCACCGTGAGTCGGGCGTCGCCAAGCAGGCCCTCGGCCTGACGCTGCGCCATCCTGATCTGCTGCGTCTGGATTTCAGCATTCTGGCGTTGCACGCGATTCTGATGGCCAGCTTCGTCGCTTTGCCGCTGGCGCTGGTGGAGCAGGGTGCGTTGCCCAAGGAGGAGCACTGGTGGGTGTATCTCACCGCACTGCTGGTCGGTTTCTTCGGCATGATTCCCTTCATCATCTACGGCGAGAAGAAGCGCCAGATGCGTCGCGTGCTGCTCGGGGCGGTTGTGGCGCTGCTGCTCTGCGAGCTGTTCTTCTGGTGGTTCGGTAATGGCTTGTGGATGCTGGTCGTCGGCATGGTGGGTTTCTTCATTGCGTTCAATCTGCTGGAAGCGTCGCTGCCTTCATTGATCAGCAAGGTCGCGCCGGCCGGCGGCAAGGGCACCGCGATGGGCGTCTATTCCACCAGTCAGTTCCTCGGTGCCGGTCTCGGTGGCGTGCTGGGCGGCATGCTCTATCAGCAGGGTGGCCTGGCGCTGGTGTTCGCCGGCTGCGCTGCGCTGTGTGCGCTGTGGTTCGTGGTGGCCTTCAGCATGCGCGAGCCGCCTTATGTAACCAGCCTGCGCTTGCCGCTGTCGGCCGGAGCGCTGGCCAACGCCGGGCTTGGGCGTGAGCTGCTGGAAGTCGCAGGCGTGAGCGACGTGCTCATCGTCACCGACGAGGCGGCGGCTTATATCAAGGTCGATACGCAGCAACTGGATCGTGAGGCTCTTGATCGCCTGGTTGCCTGAAGCGCCTGATCGCAGCTGCCTAATGCGGCGCAACTTGAAAGTGCGTCGGTTGGCCGTCAAGGGTGGCTGAGGTAAGATTCGCGGTCATCGGCTTTGCTGGCAGTACAACTGCCATCGGTGAACCCATCCAATTCAATGTTCCAATGAGGAGTTACCCATGGCCAGAGGGGTGAATAAAGTCATCTTGATCGGCAATGTCGGCGGCGACCCGGAAACCCGCTACATGCCCAATGGCAATGCGGTGACCAACATCACGCTGGCAACCACCGATAGCTGGAAGGACAAGCAGACCGGTCAGCTTCAGGAGCGCACCGAGTGGCACCGCGTAGTGCTGTTCGGCAAGGTCGCCGAGATCGCCGGCGAATACCTGCGCAAGGGTTCGCAGTGCTACATCGAGGGCCGCCTGCAGACCCGCGAGTGGGAGAAGGACGGCGTCAAGCGCTACACCACCGAAATCGTCGTCGACATGAACGGCACCATGCAGCTGCTCGGTGGCCGTGGTGGCAGCTCCGACGATGCCCCGCGTCAAGCCCGTCCGCAGCAGCGCGAGCCGCAGCAGGCGCCGCGTCAGCAGGCCCAGCCGCAGCAGCCCGCTGCACGGCAGCAGCCGGCACCGGACTATGACAGCTTCGACGACGACATCCCCTTCTAGAGTTATCTGAATGCGAATGCGCCTGATGCTGTTGGGCGGCGGCAATGCCCTGGGCCAGGCGCTCATCCGCCTCGGCGCCGAGGAAGACATCGGCTTTCTCGCGCCGCGGCCGCCCGCTCAGGGCTGGGATGCCGCCAGTCTTACCAAGTTGCTCGACGACAACCGCCCGGATGTCGTGGTCAACCTCGCCTACTATTACGACTGGTTCCAGAGCGGGCAGCCCAACGAGCCAGCGCTTGAAGCACAGGAGCGCGCGGTCGAGCGCCTCGCCGAGCTCTGTCAGCACCATGATTTCGTCCTGTTGCAGCCATCGAGCTATCGGGTATTCGATGGTGCCCGTACTACGGCCTACAGCGAAAAGGACGAGGTGTCGCCGCTGGATGCACGGGGCAGGGCGCTCTGGCGCATCGAGCAAAGTGTGCGGTCGCTATGCCCGCGCCATGTCTTGCTGCGTTTCGGCTGGTTGCTCGACGACAGCCGGGACGGTGTTCTAGGGCGCGTGCTACAGCGACTCGAGCAGAGTGAACCGATCTTGCTGGCGGATGACCGACGTGGCAATCCGACGCCTGTCGACGATGCTGCGCGTGTGATCCTCGCGGTGTTGAAGCAGCTCGACTGCCAGGCTCCACTGTGGGGTACCTATCACTACGGCGGACATGAAGCTTCCACCCCATTGCTGGTCGCCCAGGCGCTGCTCGGCGAGGCCGGGAAGTACCGCGATGTGACAACGGCGAACCTGACGGCCGTTGCTCATGCCGCCTGTTCGGACGCCGCAGCCGAGCCGCAGCATGGTGTACTCGCCTGCAAGAAGATTTTCACCACTTTCGGCATCAAGCCGCGCGCCTGGCGCACGGGATTGCCGAGCCTGCTGGAGCGTTACTACCGTCATGGCTGATGCGCCTATCCTGGTCACCGGTGGTGCCGGGTTCATTGGCTCGAACCTGGTCGACGCGTTGCTGGCGCGCGGCTATGCCGTTCGTGTGCTGGACAACCTCTCGACCGGCAAGCGCGAGAACCTTCCACAGAATCCACGCGTCGAGCTGATTGTCGGCGATGTGGCAGACGCCGGCTGCGTGCGTCGTGCGGTGCAGGGGTGTCGGGCGGTGGTGCATCTGGCTGCGGTGGCGTCGGTGCAGGCGTCGGTGGATGATCCGTTCGCTACTCATCAGAGCAACCTGATCGGCACGCTCAATCTGTGCGAGGCGATGCGCGAGGCAGGTGTGAAACGTGTGCTGTTCGCCTCGAGCGCGGCGGTCTACGGCAACAATGGTGAAGGCCATGCTATCGATGAGGAAACACCGAAGGCGCCCCTGACACCCTACGCGGTGGACAAGCTGGCCAGCGAGCACTACCTGGATTTCTATCGGCGCCAGCATGGGCTGGAGCCGGTGATCTTCCGCTTCTTCAACATTTTCGGGCCGCGGCAGGATCCGTCGTCGCCCTATTCCGGGGTGATCAGCATCTTCACCGAGCGGGCGCAGAAGGGGCTGCCGATCGCGGTGTTCGGCGATGGTGAGCAGACACGAGATTTCCTCTATGTGGCCGATCTGGTCGAGGTGCTGGTGCAAGCTTTGGAGGCGCCCGAGGCGGTGGAGGGTGCGGTGAACGTCGGGCTGAACCAGGCTACGTCGCTGAATCAGCTGCTTGCGGCCATCGGTGACGTATTGGGCGGGCTCCCCGAGGTGAGCTATCAGGCGGCGCGGCCGGGGGATATTCGTCATTCACGGGCGAACAATGCTCGGCTGCTGCAGCGCTATCGTCTGCCGGAGCCGCCGACCGGCATGCGCGAGGGGCTGGCCCGGTTGCTGGGCAAATAAGCGCAAGCGGAAAACACAAAAGGCGCCCTTGGCGCCTTTTGCTTGGCTGCGATTCGGCGAATGCCGGTGTCGTCAGAACTTGTAGCCGAGACCGACCATATAGACGAAGGGGTCTACGTCTACGTCGACTTTGACTTTGCCCAGTGCGGCATGATTGGAAGTCGCTTCAGTATCGATGTCGATATAGCGAACCTGGGCGTTGAGCATGATGTTGTCTGTGAGCATGTAATCCATGCCTACTTGTGCAGCCAGGCCCCAAGAGTCTTTCAGGTCCAAGCCGTTGAAACCATTGCCCTCAGCCTGGCTGCTCAGCTTGTCGTCGAAGAACCATGTGTAGTTTATGCCGGCCCCAACATACGGTTGAAACGCCGACGTTTTATCCAGCGGGTAGTAGATAACGCTCAGGGTCGGCGGCAGGTGTTTGATGGTTCCGAACTTACCGTCCAGCGGTGCGCCAAGGCCTTTCACGCCAACGTCGTGGCTGAATGGTGTAGCGGCCAGCAGTTCGATCCCTACCTTGTCGGTGACCATGTAGGCGAAGTTGAGGCCAAGCTGAGTATCGCTGTCGAGTGTGGCCTTCGTGCCCGCAATTGGGCCGGTCACTGCGGTAGAGATAGAGCTGCTATCTTCACGCGGATCAACGGTAACCGCACCAGCGCGAACGATGATGTCCCCGGCTTCGAAAGCCTGGGCGAAGGGGGCGGCCAGCGCCAGGGCCAGCGCGGAAGCGGTGAACAGGGTCTTGCGCATGATGATGCTCCGTTTGTTGGAATGCGATTGAGCGCCATGGTAGGGATTGAGCGCTGGGGCTTTTTGATCCAGCTCAATGAAAAATGCCTGCTCGACTGCGACGAAACGCCTGGGTTGCTTTGCGTCAACTCACAGATGATAATGTTTCTCTTTTGAGTTAACGACCGTCTGCAAGGACCCTTCAATGCCTTCGTTCTTTTCCCGCCTGTTGGCGGTTGCCGTGCTGCCATGCTGTCTTCAGCTTTATGCCGGGTCGCTGTCTGCGGCACCGCTGGACGCTGCGCTGGATGAGAGCGAGCGTTTGTCTGCCGAGGCGAAGGCTTCGCAGGCACGGATCGACCAGCTCGATGACGCCACCCGCGAGATGCTCAACGAGTACCGCAGTGCTTTGCAGCAGACCGAAGCGCTGAAGGCCTACAACAAGCAGTTGCAGGCGCTGACCGCAGCGCAGAACAAGGAGCTGGTGGGCTTTCAGCGCCAGCTGGACAGCATCGAACGCACCCAGGAAGCCGTGACGCCGCAGATGAGCCGCATGGTCGACGTGCTGGGTGAGTTCATCGCGGCCGATCTGCCGTTCCTCCCCGATGAGCGTGCCGACCGCCTGGCCGGCCTGCAGGACCTGCTGCCACGCGCTGACGTCAGCCTGGCGGAAAAGTACCGGCGCATCCTCGAGGCCTATCAGATCGAAAGCGACTACGGTCGCACATTGGAAGCCTGGCGTGGCGAGCTGCCGGGCGACGCCGAGTCACGCAGCGTCGAATTCCTGCGGCTCGGCCGAGTGATGCTCTATTACCAGACCCTCGATGCTCACGAGAGCGGCTGGTGGAATCCGCAGACGCGCGCCTGGGAAGTGCTCGACGGCAGCGCCCGCCGCCCGCTGACGCAGGCCATCGCCATCGCCCGTCAGCAACAGGCTCCGGCCTACCTGCAATTGCCCGTGAAGACCCTGGCCGAGGAGGCCGCGCAATGAGCCGTCTGTTTTCCCTCTTTCTTGTCGCGCTGTTGCCTCTCACGGCTCATTCGGCAGAACCGCTCAGCCCCGACCAGCTGCTCGAGCGCATTCGCAGCGATCGTGCCGCCGAGGTCAGCGCCATGCAGGCCCGCGAGCAGGCCTTCGTGCGCGATCGTGGCGAGCAGCAGCAACTGCTTTCCCGTGCCCGTGCCGCACTGGCCGAGCAGAAGGCCGAGGCCGAACGCCTGAAGGCCGATTTCGATCGCCAGGAGGCCGAGCTGGCGGAGCAGGAAAAACTCCTGGCGCAGCGTGTTGGCCATCTGGGTGAGCTGTTCGGCGTCGTGCGCCAGAGTGCAGGTGACATCGCTGGCCAGTGGCAGGACAGCCTGCTCAATGCCCAGTACCCCGAGCGCCTGACCCAGCTGCGCAGCCTGGCGGAAAGCCGCGAGCTGCCGTCGGCCGAGGATCTGGACGCATTCTGGATGACCCTGCTGGAAGATCTGGCCGCCAGCGGCCGGGTGGAACGCGTGCAGCTGCCGGTGGTGGGTACCGACGGTGCGCGTAGCGAGCAGCCGGTGCTGCGTGTAGGCAGCTTCTCCGCATTCACCGACGAGGCGTTCCTGCGTTACGACGCCGATGCCGGCGAGTTGCTGGTGCCGACACGCCAGCCGTCCGGTCAGGGGCTGATCGAAGACTATCTGAGCAGCTCCGATGCGCTGGCCACATTGCCGGTGGATCCGAGTCGCGGCACGCTGATCGCCCAGTTGCAACGCCAGCCTGATCTGTGGGATCGCGTCAAACAAGGCGGTCTGGTGGGTGGCGTGATTCTGGTGCTCGGTGCCATCGGCCTGCTGCTGGCGATCTGGCGCATGGTGTATCTGGGTGGCGTCGGTCGCAAGGTGGGCAGCCAGATGCGCGAACTGAACCAGCCGCGCGACGACAATCCGCTCGGGCGCATCATCGGCGTGCTGGGGCCGAAGCCTCAGCTGTCGGATCTGGAGACCCTCGAGCTCAAGCTCGACGAGGCGATCCTCCAGGAAACCCCTCCACTGGAACGCGGCCAGCCACTGCTCAAGCTGCTCGCCGCCGTGGCGCCGCTGCTCGGCCTGCTCGGTACCGTGACCGGCATGATCATCACCTTCCAGGCCATCACCCAGAGCGGTGGCGGCGACTCGCGGCTGATGGCCGACGGTATCTCCCAGGCGCTGGTGACCACGGTGCTGGGCCTGGTGGTCGCCATCCCGCTGCTGTTCCTGCACAGCCTGCTGGCTAGCCGCAGCAAGGCGCTGATCCAGTTGCTGGAGCAGCAGAGCGCCGGCCTCATCGCGCTGCACCTGTCGGGGGCGCCACGCCGTGACTGATCTGCGCGCTCACTGGCTGGGTCTGATCGACAACGGTCACGCGCTGCTCGATTTCATGGCTGCCGGCGGCGTGGTGATGTGGGCGCTGGCCGGCCTGTGCGTGCTGTATTGGACACTGGTCTTCGAGCGCCTCTGGTTCATGCGACGGGTCTTCCCGCACTGGGTCGAGTCACGCCGCCAGGCCTGGGCACAGATGGCCGATGAGCCTGGCAGCTGGCAGCGAGCAGTGCGTGCGGCCTGGCTCGCGCAAGCGCAGCAGCAGTTGTCCGGGCCGCTACGGCTGAGCAAGACCCTGGTGGCGATGTATCCGCTGCTCGGGTTGCTCGGCACGGTCAGCGGCATGATCGCGGTATTCGATGTGTTGGCGCTCAGTGGCTCCGGCAACCCCCGCGGCATGGCCGCAGGGGTCTGGCAGGCGACCCTGCCGACCATGGCCGGCATGGTGCTGGCCATCACAGGATTGTTCAGTCTGGCGCGCCTCGAGCGAATCGCGCGCCAGTCTCTCGACCGGCTGGCTGACCAGCTGCGTCACGACTGAGGATTAGCGGGATGCGTATGCGTCGTCATCATTACCAGCAGGAAGAAGATACCGGCATCGATCTCACGCCGATGCTCGACGTGGTCTTCATCATGCTGATCTTCTTCATCGTCACCAGCTCCTTCATCAAGGAATCCGGTGTCGAAGTCCAGCGCCCGCAGGCTGACACCGCCAGCACCCAGGACAAGGGCAATATCCTCATCGCCGTCACGGCCGATGGCCAGGTCTGGATCGACAAGCAGGTGGTCGACGTACGCAGTGTGCGGGCGCATGTCGAGCGGCTGCGCGTGGATCAGCCGGAGGGCGCTGTGGTCGTCCAGGCTGACCAGGATGCGCGTACCGGCCTGGTGGTGCAGGTCATGGACCAGGCGCGTCAGGCCGGCGTGCAGGACGTTGCGCTGGCCGCCAGCACGGGGTCGCGCTGATGCAACCGCGGCTGGTCCGTTTCAGTCTGGCCTTCGTCGCCGCCTGCGTGGTGGCGCTGCTGCTGTTCGCCCTCATGCTGAGCATGGTCAATCCGCCGCGCAGCAAGATTGAGGAAGATCCGTTGGCGATTGCCAATTTCGTGCGCATGGACGGGCGCAACGAGGATACCGCCACGCGTTCACGTCAGCAGGCGCCACAGCCACCGCAGCCGAAGACGCCGCAACCGCCGACGCCACCGACGCCGAACATGGCGACGCCAGACGCCAATCTGCCCAAGCTCGACCTCGACCTGCCGAGCATCGATGCCGGCGTGTCGGTCGCTACCGCTCCGGCGCCGAGTCTGTCCGGCTTGACCGCGGCGCAGAGTGCCCCGGCCGCGGCGCCAGCGCCGGCCAGTGCGGCAGTCGAAGCGGCGGGCAAGCCCGGCGGTCCGGAGCAGGAAGTGATGCCGCTCAATGATGTGCGTCCGGAGTATCCCTACCGTGCACGGCAGCAGGGTATCGAAGGGCATATCAAACTGGCGTTCACCATCAACCCGCAGGGGCGGGTGGAGAACATCCGCGTGCTGGAAGCCTCGCCTCGTAACGTGTTCGATCGCGAGGCCCGGCGCGCGGCGGCCCGCTGGCGTTTCGCGCCGCGTACCGAAAACGGTGCGCCGGTATCCCGTGAAGCCGTGAAAACCCTGCACTTCCGCCTGCAAGGAGAACGCTGAGATGCTTCGTTTGCTGCTCGTGCTGTCGCTTTTCCTCTCCGCTTCGGCCCAGGCGGCCCAGGCGATCGATCCCGCGGTGTTCATGGCGCTCGAGCGAGCGCAGACCGCGCAGAGCAAGGGCGACTATGCCGCTGCGCGCAAGGCGCTGGAAGGCGTCAGCGCCAAGGCTGGTAGCGGTGAAGAGGCGTTGCTCTGGCGCAGCCGCGGCTATCTGGCCTGGGCCGAAGGCAATAATCGCCAGGCCCTGGAGTGGCTGGACAAGGCAGTGGCCAGCGGCAAGCTGGACGAAGAGCTGCTGGCCGGCGAGCGGATGAACCTCGCGAGGCTGAACCTGGTCGAGGGGCGCTACGCCAAGGTGGTCAGCCTGCTCGGCTCGGCCAATCAGGCCGACGAGCAAGTGCTGCAAATGCTGGTGCAGGCTTATCAGGGCCTCGGACAGCATGCCAAGGCGCTGCCGCTGGCCGAGCGTTATGTGCAGGCGAACCCGAAGGCGGGCGATACCTGGCTGCAGTTTCTGGTCGCCGGCAATGCCGAGCTCAAGCGTTATCAGGCTGCCGAACGCTGGCAACAGAAGTTGCTGCTGCGCCACCCCGATCAGGTCAAGGCCTGGCGGCAGTTGGCCGGCTTGCAGCAGATGGCTGGCGCCGAAGACCGCGCGCTGGCGACGCTGCGCACAGCGCACGCGAAGGGCTTGCGCTTCAGTGAGGCGGAGCTGGACAACCTGGTCGCTCTCGCTAGTGCCGCCGGCCAGCCATGGCAAGGTGCAAAATTGCTCGAAGGAATGCTGGCGTCACGCTTGCTGCCGAGCAATGCCAGTCGCCAGGAGCGCATGGGCATGCTCTGGTGGCAGGCCCGCGAGCGCACCGAGGCCGCGAAGATCTATCGCCAGCTGGCGACTCAGACCGGCAGCGCCAAGTTCTGGATGAATGTGGCGCAGCTCGAACTGGAGCAGGCTCGCTGGCAGGCCGGGCTTGACGCGTTGAAGCAGGCCGAGCGGGCCGGCGCCGAGCGTCGTCGTGTGCGCGAATGGCGCGAGTGGGCGGAAGGTGAGCTCAGTTTCGAGCGTGAGAGGCAGATCGCCAGCGCGCGCTGATCGGCTGGCAACGTGTAATCGCCGTCGCGCTGCCGGCTGGCGATTACTGCAGTTCGTAGGGATAGATCTTCTGTGCCTGCATGCGATAACCCGCCTCCGCCAGCTCGCTGCTGGCGTGTTCCACCCTCAGCGGCCCCTCGATCCAGAACGGTTCATATAGTGCTTCCACCCGCACGCCCAGCTCGCTGGTGGCATGCACGATCTGGTTGGACGGCGGCGGTGGCACGTGAATGCAGGCGCCGAAGTAGGGCACCAGCAGGAATTCGATGACGCGACCTTCCTCGGTCATGTCCAGCGGCACGATATACCCCGGCAACTTCACCATCAGCCCATCGAGGGCTTCGACCACTGGCGCGGCCGGCGATTGTTGCGCGGCCGCCAGCGCATCGGCCAGCTGCGACATGTCATGCATGGCCATTGGCGGCGGTGGCGGCGGCGCGCCCTCGGGAATCAGCTCCGACCACTGCAGGTTGCGGACGTCATCGGCATGCGCAGAGACCGCACAGGCCAGTAGCAGAGCGAGCAGCAGGCGCGACATCGGGTTCCTCACAGTCGAATCGACAGGCCATCGGCCAGCGACTGGCGATAGGCCCGCCAGGCCGGCACGCTACCCATCAGCAGTGCCGCCAGCAGGATAGCGCCGAGCAGTCGCCACTCATAGGCGCTCGGCCAGGCCAGCGGTAGATAAAGGCCGTAGAGGCTCTGCAGCGGCGACTGCGCGATCGCGATGCCGATATACAGCAAGGCCAGCCCGAGCAGCGTGCCAGCGAGGGCCAGGCCGAGCGCCTCGATGATCAGCAGCGCCGCGATATGCCAGGGCCGCGCGCCCACCGAGCGCAGGATCGCCATCTCCCGGCGGCGCTCGTTGAGGCTGGTGAGGATCGCCGTCAGCATGCCGATCAGGCCGGTCAGCACGACGAACAGCGAGACCACGAACAGCGCCTTCTCGGCCGTGCCCATCAGGCTCCAGAGTTCCTGCAGGGCGACGCCGGGCAGAATCGCCAGCAGCGGCTCGCCGCGGTACTGGTTGATTTCCCGTTGCAGGGTGAAGGTGGCGACCTTGCTGTTCAGACCGAGCAGGAATGCGGTGATCTGCTGTGGCTGGAGATCGAGTGCCCGCGCTTGCTCGGCGTCGATACGCGCGGCGCCGCGGGCCGGCATGCCGTTCTGCCAGTCGATGTGCAGCGCCTCCATCCCAGCCAGGCTGATGTGCAGGGTGCGGTCGACCGGCGTGCCGGTGCGCTGCAGCATGCCGACCACGCGGAACGGTTTGTCATCGTGTTGCACAAGGCTGACACGCGCTACGCCGTGGGCGAGGACGATGCTGTCGTCGAGTTTGTAGCCCAGTGCGCTGGCTACTTCGGCACCCAGCACGACCTCGAACGGATCGCTTTCGAAGGCGCGGCCTTCGGCCAGTTGCAGCGGCTGTTTGCGGCCGTAGCGGTAATGCTCGAAATAGTCCGTGCTGGTGCCCATTACGCGGTAGCCACGATGGGAGTCGCCGAGGGAAATCGGAATCGCCCAAGCGACCCGCGGGTGTTCGGCGAAGTGCTGGTAGCTGTCCCAGCGGATGTTGTTGGTCGCATTGCCGATGCGGAACACCGAGTACAGCAACAGATTGACCGAGCCGGAGCGCGCGCCGACCACCAGGTCGGTGCCGCTGATGGTGCTGGCGAAGCTGGCGCGGGTTTCGTTGCGCACCCGCTCGACGGCGAGCAGCAGGCACACCGAGAGGGCAATGGCGAACACGGTCAGTAGGGCGGTGAAGCGACGATTGTTCAGGCTCGCCAGGGCCAGGCGCAGGAGATACATCGCTCAGCGCTCCACTGCGCGGGTTGCGCGATTGAGCTCGGCCAGCGACAGGCTGCGGTCGAACAGCGGCGCCAGGCTCTGATCATGGCTGACGAACAGCAGGCTGGCACCCGCCGCGCGGCACTCGGAAAACAACAGCTGCAGGAAGGCTTCGCGGCTATCCGCATCCAGCGCCGAGGTCGGCTCGTCGGCGATGACCAGCTCCGGCTGGCCGATCAGTGCACGGGCCGCGGCGACGCGTTGCTGCTGGCCGATGGAGAGCGCATCGGCACGACGCTCGAACAGCTCCGCGGACAGCCCCAGATGCTCCAGCAGACTCGCCGCCGCGGCATCCGTGCTGCCGTGCCGCTTGCGTGCACGTTCGGTACGCAGCCGCGAAAAATGGCAGGGCAGGCCGACGTTCTCGCGTACCGAAAGAAAAGGCAGCAGGTTGAACTGCTGGAAGATGTAGCCGGTGTGATCGACGCGGAAGCGGTCACGGGCGCCGGCCGAAAGGCTGCCGAGGTCGCGGTCGAGCAGGCGGATGCTGCCGCGGTCGGCCTTCTGCACACCGCCGATCAGGCCGAGCAGGGTGGTTTTGCCGCTGCCCGACGGGCCCTTGAGGAACAGGCTTTCGCCGCGTTCGAGGCGAAAACTGGGAATGTCCAGCAGCTCGGCCTGGCGCGGCCAGGCGAAGCCGAGGTTGTCGATTGCGAGAAGTGGAGCGGTCATCGGGGTCAGTGCTGGTTCAGAAGGGCAACTGCGCGCGGGCCGGAGTCAGTTCCGTGCCCTGCTGGCCGCTGGGGCCGATCAGTTGTACCTGAATCTTTTCCGTGCCGGGAAAGCTTTCGAACAGCCGTGTGAGATCCAGTGCGTGCAGTGCCTCTGGGTTGCTGCAGTCGAGTTGGTAGTGCGCTTCGATATCGCTGTGGCCACCGGCTTCATGGTCGTCGTGGTCGTGCTTATGCTCCGGCTCGTGTTCGTGATCATCACCGCGCTGATAGCCTGCATGGACCGAGCCGAGCAGTTCGCCGGCAAACTGCTGTTCACTCACGCTGCAGCCAGCTGCCGCCGGTAGGCCGAACAAGGCCAGGGGTTGTTCCAGTTGCGAGCGGACGCTGGCGATCTTCGCTTCATCCGCTGCGCTGGCAGCTGCATGCTCGAAGCCGAGCAGGTTCATCGCCGGGCTGATCAGCTCCAACTCCAGCTGGTTGCCATCCAGTGCCGCATTCAAATGCGCCGCACCGTGCTCGTGGGCAGAAAGGCTGGCGGCGCCTTCGTGTTCATGGTGATGATCGTCTTCATGTGCTTGGCTGTAGCTCAGGGGCAGCAGAAGCATGGGCACGGCAAGGAGTAGGTGGCGCATGGTCGGCTCCATCGAAAGGTCGGTTACGTTATAACAACTTTTCCCGGCGGCTGGCCAGCCCGCTGCCGTCATGTGAGGATGAACGCATAACTCTGGAGGGACAGCATGATTCGAATCCGCGGTCGCATAGGTGATTGGCCGGTCGATCTGGAAATCGAGCTGGGCGGCCAAGACTGGTCGGGCCTGACGCGTGGCCTGGGTGCCGTAGATGTCGCGTCGGCCGGGCGGCCTGCCACAGCTGGCTCCGCACCGGGCGATGCTCTCTGGCACAGCGCCCGGGAGTGCCTGCGCAGTGCCGGCAAGCTGGATGGGCCGCAGTTATTCGCCGAGCTGGAGGCGATCACCGGGAGCGCGCAGTTGGCCAAGCGGCTGCTGGTGCGCCTGCGTCATTGCGACGAGGTGCGAGTCGAGCACGGCGCCGACTCGGCCTGTTATCACTGGATCGGCGAGCCGTCCTGAACGGCTTGCCTGATGTCGCGCACGATCAGTAGATCGCCTGGTAGAGCTTGCGGCGGTACAGCGTCACCAGTGGATGGTCGTTACCCAGCAGATCGAAAACCTGTAGCAGCGTCTTGTGCGGCTGCCCGTCGGCATAGTTGCGATTGCGCACGAACAACTTGAGCAAGCCGTCGAGCGCCGCTTCGTATTGCTGCCGCGCCAGTTGCTGGATGGCCAGCTGATACGCCGCTTCATCGTCCTCGCCGTTCTGCGCCAGACGGCTCTTCAGCGTGGCGGCATCGGGCAGGTCATTGGCCTGACGCAGGAACGTCAGCTGCGCGCGGGCGCCGGCCAGGGCCTGCTTGTGTTCATCGCCTTTGACCGCGTTGAGCACCGTTTCCGCTTCGCCCAGTTCCCCGCGCTCGGCCAGGCAGCGGGCATAGAGGATCAGTCCGGCTGCGTTCTCGTTGTCTTCGCTCAACAGCTGCTGCAACTGCGCTTCGGCCTCGGCGAAACGGCCTTCGGCGAAGGCGGCCTGCGCACTCTCCAGCAGGTTGCCCTGCGGCGTCGCCGGGGCCTGCACGTGGGGCTCGAGCATGGCGCGAATGGCCGACTCCGGCTGCGCGCCGGCGAACCCGTCCACCGGCTGACCATCCTTGAACAGCACCACGGTCGGCAGGCTGCGAATGCCGAAACGGGCGACGACTTCCTGCTCGATATCGCAGTTGACCTTTGCCAGCAGCAGCTCGCCCTGATACTCCTCGGCGATCTTCGCCAGCAGCGGCATCAGCGCTTTGCACGGCGCGCACCATTCGGCCCAGAAGTCGACCAGTACCGGCTTGTGAAACGAGTTCTCGAGCACCAACTGTTCGAAGCTGGCGGTGGTGACATCGAAGATATAGGGCGTCTGGCTCATCGGGATTCTCGTGGGCACGAATGACAGGAAAGGCGTGCATGGTATGTGGGGACGCCCGCCACGGGAAGCAAGTGGCTCGCATGCAGTCGGCCTGAGCCGTAGCTAAGGCAGAAGTGGCCAGCTGCCTAGCTCGTCGTAGCGCACGCCGTCCGCCGTATTGACTGAACGGTAGAGCACGAAGCGATCGACGTGCCAGGTGAAGCGCGGCGCCGGTTGCTGCGCTCGGCTCCGGGCCTGGCGGCTCAGCGTCAGGTGCGGCAGGAATGGCCGGCAGTCGAGCACGACGCCAAGCGCTGCCAGCCGTTCGCTCAGTGCTTCGACCAGTTGCAGCAGTGCGGGCGGTGTGGCGGCGGGCTGCAGGCAGGTGAAACCTTTGCCGATGGTGGTCAGGCGGTCGAGGGTCAGGCTGAAAGCCTCGGCGTGCACGGTTGCAGCCATCTGCAGCAGGGCGTCGAGGTGTTCTTTCGGTTGTGCGCCAAGAAAGGCCAGGGTCAGGTGCAGATTGTCCCGCGGCACTGCTCTGCCGTCGAGGGTCTGGTCGTCACGCCATGCGCAGATGGCCGTCGCCTGCTCGGGCGGGCAGGGCAGGGCGAAGAACAGGCGCAGGGTGTCGTCGATCATGGCTGGTCTCCGGCCGCAGCGGCACAGTTTGCGGAAACGCTTCGCGGTTTTCACCTACCTCAGGCTCTTCAGCTCCTCGCAGCGTGATAGAGACTCACGTGCCTGAACTCCGCAGGCTCTGCCAGATCCGGCCAGGTGCAGGCATCCATCACGCCCAGGCGCCGATACAGCGGATGAGCGAAATCGCGTACCCGTGAGTCGGCCACCAGCGCTTCGCGGCCTCGGCTGAGGAAGTGATCCAGCAGCGGCAGGTTGGCCCGGTCATAGAGCACGTCGGCAACGATGATCAGATCGTAGCGATCCGCCTCGGCGAAGAAGTCCTGCGAATAGCGTAGCTCGACGTCGTTCAGTGCGGCGTTGGCCTGGCAGGCGGCGAGCGCCAGCGGATCGAGATCGCAGGCCACCACTTCGAGCGCGCCCGCCTTGGCGGCGGCGATGGCTGCGACGCCCGAGCCCGCGCCGAAATCCAGCACGCGCTTACCGCGCACCCATTCCGGTCGTTCGGCCAGCCAGCGCGCCAGCACCAGGCCGCTGGCCCAGCAGAAGCTCCAGTACGGCGGCTCTTCGAGAATGCGCCGGGTTTCCTCGGGGCTGAAGGCGCGATCCATGTTGGCCGCATCGATCAGCCAGAGTCGCAGATCAGTGTCCGGCAGCGGCTCGGCAACCAGGTGTGCGTCGCCCAGCAGGTCGTTCAGTGCCGCTTGTAAGGGGGGCGGTGCCGTCACGGTGCCGGGACCAGCTGCAGCGGGCCGAGCGCCTGGCTGGCGGGGCTGGTAATGCTGCGCGATGGCAGGCGCATGATCAACTGCCCCGCCCGGGTGACACGGCCGCGCAGTTCCACTCGCTGACCCGGACGAAAGGTGTCCGGATTGAACTGCAGGATGAATGGCAATTCGCTGCCGCGGCCCTTGAGCTGCACGTTGCTCAGCAGGCGGTCCGGCTGGTCGCGGCGATCGACTTCCAGCAAGGCGAGTTCAACGTCGCTGCCAACCGGCGCGCCGATCAGGCTGCCGCTCAGCTCGTTGAGCAATTTGGAGTGCGGGGCGGTGCTCAGCTCGACCGGCTCGGTCGGTGGCTCGCTGGGTTGGCTGCTGCAGCCGGCGAGCAAGGCCAGGAAGGCCGGGAGAACGAAAAAACGTGGCGGCACGGACAGCCTCCTGTACGACTATTGTGGGTTGTATAGCAGCAAAGCCGTCGCCTTGTCTTGCGGGTCGGATGCGCTACCATGGCCGTCCCGACGTACGACCGATTTCAGCCCCATGCATTGTCCCTTCTGCGGTGCCCACGATACCAAGGTCATCGATTCCCGCCTGGTCGCCGAGGGCGATCAGGTGCGCCGTCGCCGCGAGTGTTTGGCCTGTGGTGAACGCTTCACCACCTTCGAAACCGCCGAGCTGGTGATGCCGCGGCTGATCAAGTCCGACGGCAGTCGCCAGCCGTTCGACGAACAGAAGCTGCGCGCCGGCATGCAGCGTGCGCTGGAGAAGCGGCCGGTGAGTGTCGAGCGTCTCGAGGCCGCCATTGCCCATATCAAGCATCAGCTGCGTGCCACCGGCGAGCGTGAGATCAAGTCGCGCGTGCTCGGCGAGCTGGTGATGGCCGAGCTGCAGAAGCTCGACGAGGTTGCCTATATCCGCTTCGCCTCGGTCTACCGACGCTTCCAGGACCTCAACGAATTCCGCGAGGAAATCGAGCGGCTGTCCCGCGAGCCCGCGAAGCCCGAATGACCACCGATCACGCCTGGATGGCCCGCGCGCTGCAGCTGGCGCGCAAGGGGCTGTATTCGACCCACCCGAACCCGCGGGTCGGCTGCGTCATCGTCGCCGATGGCGAGCTGGTCGGTGAAGGCTGGCATGTGCGTGCCGGCGAGCCGCATGCCGAGGTCCATGCGCTGCGCCAGGCGGGTGAACGGGCCCGCGGCGCCACCGCCTACGTCACCCTAGAGCCCTGCAGCCATTACGGGCGTACGCCGCCCTGTGCCGAAGCGCTGATCAAGGCCGGCGTCGGGCGTGTGGTGGCGGCCATGCAGGACCCCAATCCGCAGGTCACCGGGCGCGGTCTGGAGCTGCTGCGCAGCGCCGGCATCGAGATCGCCAGCGGCGTGCTGGAGGCCGAGGCGCGGGAACTCAACAACGGCTTTATCAAGCGTATGGAAAGCGGTCTGCCGTTCGTTCGCGCCAAGCTGGCGATGAGCCTGGACGGGCGTACCGCGATGGCCAGCGGCGAGAGTCAGTGGATCACCGGGCCGGCCGCGCGCGCCGAGGTGCAGCGCCTGCGCGCCCGTTCCAGCGTGGTGCTGACCGGCGCCGATACCGTGCTGATGGACGCCGCGCGGCTGACCGTGCGCGGCGGCGAATTGGGGCTGGATGCGGAGACCACGGCGCTGGCGTTGCAGCGCCCGCCGCTGCGGGTGCTGGTCGATGGTCGGCTGCGCGTACCGCTGGATGCACCGTTCTTTCAGGCCGGCGAAGCGCTGGTCGTCACGGCGGTAGCGGGCTGCGAAGATGCCTATCGCCGCGCCGGCCACGAGGCGCTGGTGTTGGGCCAGGAGCGGGTCGATCTGGCTGCGTTGTTGCGTGAGCTAGCGGCGCGTGGTGTCAACGAGGTGCTGGTCGAGGCCGGCCCGCGGCTGGTCGGCGCCTTCGCCAGTCTCGGCCTGGTCGACGAATACCAGATATTCATGGCGGCCAAGTTCCTCGGCTCGTCGGCGCGGCCGCTGCTGGAGCTGCCTCTGGAACGGATGAGCGAGGCGCGCGAGCTGAAGATCGTCGACATTCGCGCGGTGGGCGACGACTGGAAGATCGTGGCGCGCCCGCGCCTGGCGTAGGTTGAGGGGGGCGTCCAGGTTGAGCGCAGCGAAGAGTGATGTTGGGCTTCGGCGCTACGCGCCTCAACCCAACCTACCGAGTCGGGCACCGTGGCGCGATGCCGAATCTCGGTGCCACGCGCCGACCCCAACGACCCGCGCCTCATGCATCGTCCCGACAAATGTGGTAAAACGCCACTCGGCCACAGGCGTGGCCGCAACGTTCTCAGGGCGGGGTGCGATTCCCCACCGGCGGTAATGGCGCAGTTACAAGGATGAAAGCGTAGCGAGCGCTGAGCAGGCGAGGCGTGATTCGACGAGAAGGCGGAGTTTACCCTGGTAAATGAGCACTTCGAGGAGGACCACAACGCAGCATGCTCTGCGCGCAGTAGCTTTCAATCGCGTCTAGCCCGCGAGCGCTTGCTTCGGCAAGGTCAGCAGACCCGGTGTGATTCCGGGGCCGACGGTATAGTCCGGATGAGAGAGAGCGGGATATTCCGATGGGCGCCATCCGTGTGCCCGTCATGCATCCCTATCGATCCGTAGCGCCCTGTTTTTCAAAAACAGGAGTTCGTCGTATGCAGCGTTTTACCCGCCTTCCACGGGAGGCCACATGTTCACCGGAATAATCGAAGCCATCGGCACCATTCGTGCGCTCACGCCCAAGGGTGGCGACGTACGCGTGCTGGTCGAAACCGGCAAGCTGGATCTGGGCGACGTCAAGCTGGGCGACAGCATCGCGGTCAATGGCGTCTGCCTGACGGCGGTGGAACTGCCGGGCAACGGTTTCTGGGCCGATGTCAGCCGCGAAACCCTGGCGCGCACCGCCTTCATCGATCTCAAGGCCGGCAGCCGGGTCAACCTGGAGAAGGCCTTGACGCCCACCAGCCGCCTCGGCGGGCATCTGGTCAGCGGCCATGTCGACGGCGTCGGCGAGGTCGTGGCGCGAGAAGATAACGCCCGTGCCGTGCAGTTCCGCATCCGCGCGCCGCGCGAGCTGGCCAAGTACATCGCGCTCAAGGGCTCGATCACCGTCGACGGCACCAGCCTCACGGTCAACGCGGTCAATGGCGCCGAGTTCGAGCTGACCATCGTGCCTCACACCCTCGGCGAAACCATCATGGCCGACTACCGCCCCGGGCGGCAGGTCAACCTGGAGGTCGACCTGCTGGCGCGTTACCTGGAGCGCCTGATGATGGGCGACAAGGCCGCCGAACCCAAGGCCTCGGGCCTCACCGAAAGCTTTCTCGCCGAACACGGCTACCTGAAGAATTGAGGAGACGCCCCGATGGCGCTCAATACCGCTGAAGAACTGATCGAAGACATCCGCGCCGGCAAGATGGTCATCCTCATGGATGACGAGGACCGCGAGAACGAGGGCGACATCATCGTCGCCTCCGAATGCGTTACCGCCGAGCACATCAACTTCATGGCGCGCTTCGCCCGCGGCCTGATCTGCATGCCCATGAGCCGCGAGCGCTGCGAACTGCTCAAGCTGCCGCTGATGGCGCCGCGCAACGGTTCGGGTTTCGGTACCAAGTTCACCGTCTCCATTGAGGCGGCCGAGGGGGTGACCACCGGCATCTCCGCCGCCGACCGCGCGCGTACCGTGCAGGCGGCCGTGGCGCGCAACGCGGTGGCCGAGGATATCGTCAGCCCCGGTCATATTTTCCCGCTGATGGCCCAGCCGGGCGGCGTGCTGGCGCGCGCCGGGCATACCGAGGCGGCCTGCGACCTGGCGCGCATGGCCGGCTTCGAGCCGAGCGGGGTGATCTGCGAGATCATGAACGATGACGGCACCATGGCGCGCCGCCCGGAGCTCGAGCTGTTCGCCGAGCAGCACGGGCTGAAGATCGGCACCATCGCCGACCTGATCCACTACCGGATGATCCACGAGCGCACCGTCGAGCGGGTTTCCGAGCAACCGCTGGAGACCGAACTGGGCCAGTTCAACCTGGTGACCTATCGCGACGGCGTCGAGGACACCGTGCACATGGCGCTGACCCGCGGCGATATTTCCCCGGAGGAGCCGACGCTGGTACGCGTGCACAACATGGAGCCGCTGCGCGACCTGCTGCTGGTCACCGTGCCGGGCCGCTGGAGCCTGCGCGCGGCGATGGGTGAGGTGGCCAAGGCCGGCAAAGGCGTGGTGCTGCTGCTCGGCAATCCGCTGACTGGCCCGCAGTTGCTGGCGCAGCTGACCCGTCAACAGCCACCAGCGCCGGCCACCTACAGCACCGTCGGTGCCGGCTCGCAGATCCTGCGTGATCTTGGCGTACGCAAGATGCGCCTGATGAGCGCGCCGATGAAGTTCAACGCGATATCCGGCTTTGATCTGGAAGTTGTAGAATACCTCCCGGCCGAATAATCAGAGGCGCCGCGCAGTCCGCGGCGCCTTCGTTCTTTAAAGAGATGAGAAAGCACCCATGCCCCTGAAGACCATCGAAGGAACCTTCATCGCCCCGCAGGGCAAATACGCCCTGGTCGTAGGCCGCTTCAACAGCTTCGTCGTCGAGAGCCTGGTCAGCGGCGCGGTTGACGCGCTGGTTCGCCACGGCGTCAGCGAGAACGACATCACCCTCATCCGCGCCCCGGGTGCCTTCGAGATTCCGCTGGTCGCGCAGAAGGTCGCGCAGCAAGGTGAATACGACGCCATCGTCGCCCTCGGCGCAGTCATCCGTGGCGGCACGCCGCACTTCGAATACGTCGCTGGTGAATGCACCAAGGGGCTGGCCCAGGTCTCCATGGAGTTCGGCGTACCGGTCGCCTTTGGCGTGCTGACCGTCGATTCCATCGAACAGGCCATCGAGCGCTCCGGCACCAAGGCTGGCAACAAGGGCGCCGAAGCCGCCCTTTCCGCCCTGGAAATGGTGAGCCTGCTGTCGCAGCTGGAGGCGAAGTGAGCCTGAATCACGACGACAGCCAGGACGCTCCGCAGCCCAAGGCCAAGGGCAAGATCGCCACGCGCCGGGTTGCCCGTAGCTTGGCGATGCAGGCGCTGTATCAGTGGCATATGGCCGGTCAAAGCCTCAACGAAATCGAGGCGCAGTTCCGCGTCGACAACGATTTCTCCGGCGTGGACGGCAGCTATTTCCATGAGCTGCTCAACGGTGTTGCGCGCAGCAAGAGCGAAGTCGACGGTGCCATCGCGCCGAATCTCGACCGTCCGCTGGAGGAACTCGATCCGGTGGAGCTGGCGATTCTGCGCCTGTCCACCTACGAGCTGATGCAGCGCATCGACGTGCCTTATCGTGTGGTCATCAACGAAGGCATCGAGCTGGCCAAGGTCTATGGCGCCACCGACGGGCACAAGTTCGTCAATGGCGTGCTGGACAAGCTGGCGCCTTCGCTGCGCAGCGCCGAAGTGCGCAACAACAAGCGCTGAGGGCGGCTCGCCTTGCTGGGTGAGTTCGAGCTGATCCGTCACTACTTCGCCGCCGCCGCTTGCGCCAGGGCCGGCGGCGAAGTCGTTCTCGGCATCGGCGATGATTGTGCCCTGCTACAGATTCCTGCCGGCGAACAGCTGGCGGTGTCCACCGATACCCTGGTCGCCGGGGTGCATTTCCCCGATCCCTGCGATCCCTTTCTGCTTGGCCAGCGCGCGCTGGCCGTGGCCGCCAGCGATCTTGCCGCCATGGGCGCCACGCCCATCGGCTTCACCCTTGCCCTGACCTTGCCTGCTGGCGATCCACTCTGGCTGGCGGAACTCGCCCGCGGCCTGGACGCTATGGCGCTCGATTGCAGCCTGCGTTTGATTGGCGGCGACACCACGCGCGGCCCACTGAGCCTGACCGTCACCGTATTCGGCCGGATGCCGGCCGGCCGCGCACTGGTCCGGCATGGCGCGCGGGTCGGCGATCTGCTCTGCGTCGGCGGCGTGCTCGGTGAGGCGGCCGGAGCGTTGCCGCTGGTACTGCACCAAGCCAACACTGACGCGGAGATCGCCGAGCATCTACTGGCGCGCTACTGGTCGCCACAGCCACAGCTGGCCCTGGGTGAAGCCTTGCGAGGCAAGGCCACGGCCGCGCTGGATATCTCCGACGGGCTGCTGGCCGACTGCGGGCATATCGCCAAGGCCTCGGGCGTTGCGCTGCAGATCGAGTCTGATCGCCTACCGCTGTCCGAGCCGCTGCGGCGTTTCGCCGGTGAATCCGAAGCGTTGCGCTGTGCGCTGGCCGGCGGCGACGACTACCTGCTGGCGTTCACCCTGCCGCCTGCCGAGCTGGCACCGCTGCAGGCCGCCGGCTGGCCGGTGCAGGCCATCGGCCGGGTGGCGGCCGGGCAGGGCGTGCAATTGCTCGATGCGGCGGGCAACGAGGTGGCCGTGTCCGAACGTGGCTACAACCATTTCAATCCATAGGGGCGTTGCGGGGCTGCTCAGCCCGCGCTCGCTCCGAGAAGGAACGCTGTTTTGACTGATACCTCGCCGGTCGCGGCCAAGCCGCAAACCCTGGTCTGGTCCGATCCCTGGCACAACCTGGCGTTCGGCTTCGGTTCCGGGCTGATGCCCAAGGCGCCGGGTACCTGGGGTTCGCTGGTGGCGCTGCCGTTCGTGCCGCTGTGGCAGTTGCTGCCGGGCTGGGGCTATCTGCTGATGCTCGGTGCAACCATGCTGTTTGGCGTCTGGCTGTGCGGCAAGGTGGCGCACGAGCTCGGCGTGCACGACCACGAAGGCATCGTCTGGGACGAATTCGTCGGCATTTGGATCACCTTCTGGCTCGTGCCGGAAGGCTGGTATTGGCTGCTGCTTGGCTTCGTGGTGTTTCGCGTGATGGATATCGCCAAGCCCTGGCCGATCAGCTGGGTGGATCGGCATATCCATGGCGGGGTGGGGATCATGCTCGATGATGTCCTCGCCGGTGTCGCGGCCTGGGCGGTCATGCAGGGACTGGTGGCGCTGTTGGTTTGATTGTGCGTCCGGTCGCTGCAGGTGGCTGACCATTGAAGGATGATCGGCGTCCGGCCTGGGACCTGGTTTCGAGGAAGAAATAGCCATGCGTAGCATCTCCGTCCTGTTCGCCAGCCTGTTGCTCCTGTCCGCTCTCGCGCAGGCCGCCTCCATGGTGCAAGTGGTCGGGCTGTTTCCAGGCGCTGCGGTGGTCAATGTCGACGGTCAGCGCAAGCTGGTCAGGGTCGGCCAGACCGGTCCCGGCGGCGTCCAGGTAGTGAGTGCCGATGCCAGTGGTGCGGTGCTGCGCGTCGACGGCGTCGAGCGTCATTACAACCTGAGTCGCGAATACAGCGGCGCCTACGCGGCACCAAGCAAGACCCAGCTGAGCGTCGCCAAGGGCACCGGCGGCCATTACTGGATCGCCGGTACGATCAACGGCCAGTCGATCCAGTTTCTCGTCGATACCGGCGCCACCTCGGTGGCGATCAACGAACATCAGGCCCGTCGCTTGGGTATCGACTACCGCGTCAACGGGCGGCCCATGGTGGTGAGCACGGCCAGCGGTACGGCGAAGGCCTGGCGCGTGCATCTCAATAGCGTCAAGGTCGGTGCAATCGAGGTGCTCGGCGTTGACGCCGTGGTCGTCGAGGGCGGCTCGCCCACCGAGGCGCTGCTCGGCATGAGCTTCCTCGGGCGCGTCAGCTGGCGCGAGGAGCAGGGCGTGCTGGTGCTGGAGTCGAAGATCTAAAAAGCAGCTTGAAGCCTGAAGCTGAAAGCTTGAAGAAAAGCTTGACGGGGTTCTGACCCCGCCCCGCACACTGATTCGCTTCCAGCTTCCAGCTTCCAGCTTCCAGCTTCCAGCTTCCAGCTTCCAGCTTCCAGCTTTTAGTTAGTGTTACAATGTCCGCTTTTCTGCCTCTGGGATTTCCGCCCGTGTCTGTCGTGTTCGTCGCCGCCTCCAAACTGCCGACGCCATTCGGCGTGTTCACCATGCATGGTTTTCTCGACCAGGACACTGGCAAGGAACATGTCGCACTGACGCTCGGCGATGTCGCCGACGGCAAGCCGGTGCTGGGTCGTCTGCACTCCGAGTGCCTGACCGGCGATGCGTTGTTCAGCCTGCGCTGCGATTGCGGCTTCCAGCTGGAAGCGGCGCTGCGCGCGATTGCCGACGAAGGCCGCGGCGTGCTGCTCTATCTGCGCCAGGAAGGCCGTGGTATCGGCCTGCTGAACAAGATTCGCGCATACGAACTGCAGGATGCCGGCGCCGACACCGTCGAAGCCAACGAGCGCCTGGGCTTCGCCCCGGACATGCGCGACTACGGCATCTGCCTGCCGATGCTCGAGCACCTGGGCATCGCCGAGATCAAGCTGATGACCAACAACCCGCGCAAGGTCAAGGCGCTGCAGGGCTTCGGCATTCGCGTCGCCGAGCGCAAGCCGCTGCAGGTCGCGCATAACCCGCATAACCGCAAATACCTCGCCACCAAGGCCGGCAAGCTCGGCCATATGCTCGGCGAGATCCACCAGGGCGAAGCCGAGCAGTCGTGACGCGAGCCGCCGCCCTTCGCCAGCTCGGGCGCGATGGCTGGCTGCATACGCTGCTGATGGTGCTGCCGGTGCTGGTGCTCGGCCGCGCATCGGTGGTGTTTGCCGATTGGGGCCTGCCACTCTTCGCTGCAGGCCTGGTCTCACTGTTCTTCAGCCTGCGGGCCTTCACCCGATTCAAACATGCACTGATCGCCACCGAACAGGCTCTGAACGGCCCGGCGGAGAGCGACGCTTGGAATACTCTGCGTCGCGTGCGCCGTCGTGGCCTGCTGATCGCGTCATTACCGGCCTGGTTCGGCGCTGCGGGTGCGCTATTCGGCATGGAGCCGGTTGCCCGCCTGTTGCTGGTATTCGGCAGCCTGGTTTTGCTGGTGCTCTACCGCATTCCGCGGCAATTGCACTGATGCGGCTGCTGCTCTTCGTCCTCGTTTCGCTGATGACGCTGCCCACGCTGGCGGCAGATAGGGTGGTGAGTCTGGCGCCATCGCTCAGCGAGATCGTGCTCGAACTCGATGCCACCGACCGACTGGTCGGCGTCCTGGATGGTGGCGAGCGCCCAGCTGCGCTGCAGTCTGTGCCTTCGGTCGGGCGTTATGGCCAGGTGGAGATGGAAACCCTGCTCAGCCTGCGTCCTGACCTCGTGCTGCTCTGGCCGGACAGCGTGCCACGTAGCCAGCGTGAGCAGTTACAGCAATTCGGCATTCCCGTTCTGGTTGTCGAGCAAACCCGTCTCGAAGGGCTGGCCGAGCAGTTCGTCGTGGTGGGTAATGCCGTGGGCCGCGCCGAACAAGGCGAACGACTGGCCGAGCGCTTTCGTACAGGACTCGCCGAGTTACGCAGCAACTACACGCGCGCCGAGCCGCTGCGGGTGTTCTATCAGATCTGGAATCGCCCGCTGTATACCCTCGGCGGGCAGCAGATCATCAGCGAAGCGATCGAGGTGTGTGGTGGGCAGAATGTTTTCGCCGACCTGACCTTGGCGGCGCCGCAGGTCAGCATCGAAGCCGTGCTTGCCCGTGATCCTGAAATCATTCTGGCCGGTAGCGGTGCGCAGCTGGATGAGTGGAAGGCCTGGCCGCAGCTCAGTGCAGTGCGCAGCGGTCGCCTGCTTGAAGTGCCCGACAAGGGGCTGGAGCGGCCAAGCTTCCAGATGCTGGGTGCGATCCGGAAGCTCTGCCAGGTGATGGCGGCAGCGCCCTGAGCGGGCGCGTCGGTAGCGATTACAGCGAGGGAGTCCAGGTGACGGAGACTAGGGCGGTGCGGCCTTCACCCATGTACTCGGCGCCAGTCCAGTGGATGGCTCGGGTGTACTCCTTGTCCAGAACGTTGTCGACTTTGAGTCCCAGGGTGATTTCCGGGGTTGCCTGCCAGCTGCTGCGCAGGCTCAGCAGGCCATAACCAGGCAGTTCCTCAGTGTTGGCGAGTGTGTCGTAGCTGCGGCTGAATGCCTGCCAGGTGGCGCCGATACCGATGTCACCGAGTTGGCGATCGAGATCCAGGCTGAGGGTGCGCTTGGCGCGACGGGGCAGGGTGTGGCCGCTGTCGCGATCGCGCGGATCGATGATGCTCAGGGCGGCGCTGCCCTGCCAGCCAAACAGCTCTTGCTGCAACGAGGCCTCGAAGCCATTTATGCGTGCTTTCTGTACGTTGCGCGGAATGTCGACGAAGACGATGGCGTCTTCAATGTCAGTGCGGTACAGCGAGGCTTGCAGAAGTGTCTTCTCTGCCAGTTGGCCGCGCCATTGCAGTTCATAGGTCTTGGACTTTTCCGGGCCCAGGTTGGGGTTTGAGCTCGCCCCCCACATCGGGTCCGCAGGCCAGTACAGGTCGTTGAACGTCGGTGCGCGGAAGCCTTCCGCATAGGACAGGATCACATCGTTATCGGCATCGAGGTGATAAGTCAGTGCACCATTGAAGGTGTTCTCGCTGCCGAACTGTTCGTTCTTGTCATGACGCAGGCCGAGTTCGGTCGAAAAAACTTCACCCTGCCAGCTGTGCTGCATGAACAGCGCCTGGTTCCAGCGCTCGTCTTCATCGTATTGAGTGTCGCTATTGAGCGAGTCCATGTACCAGTCGATGCCGAGCAACAGGTTCTGACCGCCGCCCAGGTTCAGCGTGTTCAGCCAACTGGCCGAGTCGCGGTAAGTGCTGAACGGGCCGCTCAGACTGGCGTCATCCGCGCGCTCGACATAGCGGTTCTCGCTATGACCCAGTTCCACGCGGGACGTCCAACGTTCGTTGATGTTGGCGCTGAGAAAGCCCGAGTAGCTGCTCAGCTGAAAGTCCGAGTAGGGATAAGCGCCATAGCTACCGTAGTCGAATTCGCTTTCGCCACGTTGATCCAGCACGCTGAACCCACCTTCCAGGCGTTCGTTGAAGCGATGGTTGAGGTTCAGAGAGAAGGCATTGTTGCGGTAGGCGTCGTGGTCGCTGTCGGGGCGCACACGGCTGTCCGTATGGTTGATACCGCGGGTGTCGTCAGCGCTGGCGCTGAGGCTGAAACGGGTGCTTTCGTTGCCGCCGGAAAGCCCCAGGCTGCGCTCCCAGGTATTGCGGCTGCCGTAACCCAGACGCAGGCGGGGATTGAGTCCTTCGCCACTGGCGCGACGCGTGAAAATCTGAACGACCCCGCCAATGGCGTCGGCGCCATAGACCGCCGAGCGTGGACCGCGCAGCACTTCGATACGCTCGATCTGTTCGACGTTCAGGTACTCCAGTGGCGAGCCACCAGCGGAAGCTGATCCGATCCGTTGGCCATCCACCAGCACCAGGCTTTGGGCGCTGCTCGTGCCACGGATGAAAAGGCTGCTGCTGGTGCCGCGCCCGCCATTCTGAATGACTTGCACACCGGGTACACGGTTGAGCAGTTCGCTCACGCTGGAGGGCTGTAGCCGGTCGATATCCTCGCGGGTGAACACCGTGCTGGCAGCACTGCTTTCGCTGCGCTGCTGCACGTCACGGTTGGCCGTGATCAGAGTATCGGACAGCTTCAGTGCGTCCTCGCGGGACGATGTCTGGGCGAGCGCCAGGCCGGGCGTCAGGGCGATGGCCAGGGCCAAACGGGACAGTTTCATCGGTAAGAAATCCTCAAAAGATCGCAGACTTTTGAGGAGGGCAGGAACAAGCGCGAGGATGACGGGCAGCAGCGCTTGACGGTGCTGCCCTCCGCAACACCAGTCGAATCCGTCAGGCCGGTCTCCGGGCTTTCGACACGCATCACGCTCACCTTCCCATGTCGGAACACAGTGGCTGTCGAGCGGACGGCGATCCCAAGGGATCGCGGTCGATTACCGTTGCGGGGGCAGCGCCGGCCTAGCTCATCGAGCGCACCGGCTTCCCGTTTAATGCGGACCTTGCGGTCGTGCACACCTGGGCGGATAAGAAAAAACGCGCGAACCATACGGCCGGGCGCGGCGAAACACAAGCGGATGAAAGCGCGCAATGACAAAGGGCGGACGCTCCCGGGTAGGTTGGTGCTGAGCACAGCGAAGCCCAGCTGGAACGTGTTGGGCTTCGTCGCTTCGCTCCTCAACCCGACCTACGCTCGGTGCATGCGGTGCGCGGAGCGCACCCCTACGATGGTCCGCCGACGATGCGCAGCGCGCTCTGCCCGTTGCCTTGGCGCTGCACCTGAATCTGCACCGGAATGCGCTCGTGCATTTCCGCCACATGGGAAATCACCGCCACCTTGCGGCCCTGGGCCTGCAGCGAATCCAACGCATCCATGGCGATCTGCAGCGACTCGGGGTCGAGGCTGCCGAAGCCTTCGTCGATGAACAGCGATTCGATCTTCAGCTTGCTCGAGGCCATCGAAGCCAGGCCCAGCGCTAGGGCCAGCGAGACGAGGAAGGTCTCGCCGCCGGACAGCGAATGCACCGAGCGCAGCTCGTCGCCCATCTCGGTGTCCATCACCAGCAGGCCCAGCGGGCTGCCGCCGCGCTTGAGCCGATAACGGCGGGCCAGCTGGCGCAACTGCACGTTGGTGTGCTGCACCAGCAGGTCGAGGTTGTAGGCCTGGGCGATCTTGCGGAAGGCACCGCCGTCACTCGAGCCGATCAGTGCGGCGATACGTCCCCAGCGCTGATGCTCGGCCCGCGCGGCGTCGATCTGGGTGAGCAATTCCCGGCTCTGATCGCGGCGCTTGTCGTCATCGATCAACTGGGCACGGGTCTCCGCGCAGCGCTGGTCGGCCTGCTCGCACTGCTGCAGTTGCTCGGCATGGCGCTGCTGCAGCCGTTCGGTGTCCGGCGTTTCAGCCTGCTGCAGTTTGTGCCCGTTCAGGCGGTTGAGGCAGCCGTCCAGACGCTCGCGACAGCGGGTCAGGGTTTCGCTGTTCTCGCGCAAGCGCTGGCGCGCCTCGGCAATCAGCTGGTCATCCATGTGCAGCAGCTGGGCGAGTGTGGCGTCGTCCAGCTCCGGATGGCTGGCGCGCCAGGTTGCCAGTTCCGCATTCAGCGCATCGCGTTCCTGTTCCAGTTCGGCGTGGCGCTGACGACAGCTCTGCTGCTCGCTGTTCAGCCGCGTCAGACCGAGCTTGCTCTCGTTGAGTTGCCGATCGATCTCGGCCTGGGCCTGCCGTGCAGCCTGAATGGCCGCGTCCAACTGCTGCTGCCAGGCGCTGGCGCTGGTCTGTTCGCCGAGGCTGGTACGCAGCGCCTGCTGGCAGGTCAGCAGCCGTTTCTCGCGTTCAGTCAGTCGCGCGCTGCAGCCTGCCTGTTTCTCCTGACGATGGTGCTGTTGCAGCTGTTCGTCGCTGCGGCGCTGCTCGCACTGGCGCAGCTCCTCGGCCAGCTCGGCCTGAGCCTGCAGTTGCTGCAGGCGCGCCGCGATGCTGGCGTCCAACTGCATAAAGGTCTGCGCCGGGTTTTCGCGCCAGCGCTGTAGGTGCTCGGCGGGCAGCACTTCGGCGAAGGCCAGCAGCTCCTCGTCGAGCTGTTGATCATCGCGGGCGAGCGCATCGCGTTGGCGCGCGAGTTGCTGAGTCGCCTCGACACAGGCTTCGCGTGCGGCCTGCCAGGCCAGCTGCAGGGTTTCGCTGCGCTGTTGCAGGGCGAACAGTTGCTGCTGATGCTGGCTGGCGCTGGCGATCTGGTCTTTCAGTGCCGTCAGCCGCGCTTCCAGCCACTGCGAGCGTTCGGCTTCAGGCTGCTCAAGCAATTGTGCGTGCGCAGGCAGGGCGAGCAGGCGCGGTGCCAGGGCCTGCAGCTGCGCGTCGACTTCGCACTGGCGCTGCTGCGTCTGGCGCAACTGCGTGCTGAGTGCGACATGCCGGTCGCGCAGTTCCTGCAGACGCTGATCCTGTTCCTGTAGCGCCTGCTGCGCGCGCGCGGCCTCGCTGTCATCGTGCCGGTCGAGATTGGCGACCAGCGCATCGGTGTGCTGCCAGGGATGCTCGTCGCTGCCGCAGACCGGGCAGGGTTCGCCCGGAATCAGCGCCGCGCGCAGCGCTTCGACAGTCTCGCTGCGCGCCAGGCGTTGGCGCTCGAGCACGGCAAGGGTGACCTTGAGCGCTTGCTCGGCGGCATCACGATCACTGCGCACCTGTTTGCCCAGCGGCACCAGGCTGTCCAGTTGGGCCTGCTGGTGGTTGTGGGCGTCGCTCAGTTCGCGCTGGCTGACGGTGAGCGTGAGCTGCTGCGCCCAGAGTTGTTGCAGCGCATCGGTTTCGCGCTCGGCCTGGCGCCGTTCTTCGAGCTGTCGATGCAACTGGGCCAGCTGCTCGGCCAGCCCGACATCGCTGTCGCGCTCGCGTTGCAGATTGTCCAGCGCCTCGCGCGCCAGGCTTTGCTGGGCTTCGGCGGCCTTGGCCTGCGCTTCCAGCAGCGGGATTTCGCCCTGACCTTTCTGCAGGCGTGCCGCCAACTGAACAGCCTGTTGCAGACGCGGACGGTAGCCGCCCCAGGCTGCACAGAGCGGTTGCAGCGCGGCGCTCGTCTCGAGTTGCTCAGTCAGCGTCGCGAGCTGTCCGGCGGCGCGCTGTTGCTGTTCACCGAGCTCTTTGAGCGTTGCCTCGCCGGCGCTGGCCGCGGCATCGGCTTGGACGCTTTCTTCGCGGATCGCGACGAGGTCGGCGTTCAGATGCTGCAGGCGTTCTTCTTCACGACGCGCCTGGGCCAGCCGTGGCTCGGCGTCCTGGCGCGCCTGTTCGGCCGCACGCAGGTCGTTGCCGGCCGCTTCGCACTGGCTCTGCAAGGTGTCGAGACGTTGCTGCAGGCTTTGCGCCTCGTGCTGCAGGCGAGAGAGGCTGTCGGCGGCCTTGCCCAGCAGGGGTTCGAGTTCGTGCTGGCGCAGAAAACGATGGCGCTGCGGCGCGAGCCGTTCGAACAGATCGAAAATACGGCGGGCTTCGCTCAGACTCTCGCGCTCGTCTTCGGCATCCTGCAGCTGCTGGCGTGCCGCTTCGCGCTCGTTTTCCAGGCGCTGCAGTTCGGCGAGCCACTGTCGCTGCGCTTCCAGTTCCTTGAGCTGCTGTTGCAGCTTCTTCAGTTCTTCGAGCTGGGCCTGATGTTCGCGCTCCAGTACGTCACGCTGCTCGGGCTCCAGCGGCTGCAAGCCGCCGGCCTGCTGTTCCAGGCGGGCGAGGTTTTCCTTCGCCTGCTTGGCGGCCTCGAAGGCGGCCTGGCCGAGGCGGCTGTAGAGCCCGGTGTCGGTGAGCTTTTCCAGTAGGGTGCCGCGCTCGTTGTCGTCGGCTTTGAGAAAGGCGGAGAACTCGCTCTGCGCCAGCAGCACGGCGCGGGTGAACTGCGCCAGGGTCAGCCCCAGGCGCGCTTCGAGCAGCTCCTTGAATTCGCGCTTCTTGCCGCTGGCCAGGAGCGTGCCGCTGTCCAGGTCGGTAAGGCTCTGGCTGCTGGCCTGCAGGCGGCCGTCGATCTTCTCGCGGGCGCGCTTGGCCTCCCAGCGGGCGCGGTAGCGGTGGCCGTCGACGCCGACGAAATCCACCTCGGCGAAACCTGCGCCACAGCCACGGCGCAGCAGGTTGCGCTCATCGCCGCCGCCGATCTCAGCTTCCATGTCGGGAACCTTGTTCAGCGGTGAGACGCTGTCGAGCCGTGGCGTGCTGCCGAACAGCGCCAGGCAGAGGGCATCGAGAATGGTGCTCTTGCCGGCACCGGTGGGCCCGGTGATGGCGAACAGACCAGCGCTGGCCAGCGGTTCGGCGGTGAAGTCGATGACCTGTTCGCCAGCAAGGGAGGCCAGGTTTTTCAGGCGAATGGCGAGGATTTTCATCGGGCGTCCTCCTCATGGACGAACTCGACCTGTTGCAGCAGCGTGGCGAAATCGTCCAGCGCCTGCTCGTCTGCCGGGTTGCCGTACTGTTCTTCCCAGGCGCGGGCGAACAGCTCCTGCGGGCTGATCTGGTCGAGGCCGAGCAGCACGTCCGATTCCGTCTCGCCGCGCTTGCCGGCGTATTCACTGGCGATGCGCACCAGGCGGCAGGCCTTGCCGGTTATCGCGGTTTCGATGCGCTGGCGCAGGTCCGGCAGCGGCTCGTCGAGCAGCACGCGTACTTCCAGCCAGGGCAGGTGTTCGTCGAACAGGCCGGTGGGCGGCAACGCCTCCAGCGCGGCGATCACCTCGGCCAGCGGTGCACGGCCGATGCGGATCATCTCCACCGCGCGCGGCACCGGCAGGCTATCGACCTGCGCCAGCTGCTCGCCGACGAGTTCGACCAGCAGCACCTGATGCGGGTAGTTGACCTCGGCGAAGGACAGCGGCAGCGGCGAGCCGCTGTAGCGGATGCGCGCCTGCCCGGCGACCTGCTGCGGCTTGTGCAGGTGGCCAAGGGCGACGTAAGCGACGGACTCGGGAAACAGGCTGGCCGGCAGCGCCTCGGCATTGCCGATGACGATATTGCGCTCGGACTCCTCCGACACCGCGCCGCCGGCCATGTGCGCGTGGCTCATGGCGACCAGCGCCTGGCCAGGCTGGCGTGCGGTTTCGGCGGCGGCGATCAACCGTTCATGCACCTGACGGATGCCGGCCATGTAGTCGTCGCCCAGTTCCATGCCGGTCACTTCGGCCGGGCGCAGGAAGGGCAGGGTGAGGCACCAGGCAGCGGTATTGCCAGTGGCGTCGTGCAGCGGCACCAGCAGCCGCTGGTGATCCAGCTGGCCTTCGGCGACCCAGCTGATGCGGCCGACGGCGTGGGCATTGAGGCGTTTCATCAGCGGCGCCGGCAGCTCGATGCGCCCGCCCGAGTCGTGGTTGCCGGCGATCATCACGATGTCCAGCTGCGGGAGCTTTTCGTGGGCGCGGACGATGAAGTCGTAGAGGCGTTCCTGGGACTTGAGTGGCGGGTTGACCGTGTCGAACACGTCGCCGGCGATCAACAGGGCGTCGGCGCGGTGGGCTACCAACTGGTCGAGCAGCCAGGCGAGGAACTGCGCGTGCTCGTGGTCGCGGTCCTGGCCGTGGAGGGTCTGGCCGAGGTGCCAGTCGGAGGTGTGGATCAGGCGCATGGGCTCAGGCTCATTGTGTGCGGGCGCAGCGGCGAGCCGCTGGCGTGGGATGTGCTGCGAGTGGTTGCGACGGATGTAAGGCTTGCGGAGCTCGTGACTGTCGTGGGCTTCGGCGGACGGTTTGGGCGCGCCGCGCCTCCACTCGGCCTTCTGACGGGGGGTGGGGTCCGAGCCGACTGGAAATTTCTAAACGGGTCCGTAGCGTGGGTAACGCGAAGCCTACCCACCGGTTTGCAAATTAATCCGCGCTGGCCCGGCAAGAACTTACTTGTAGCTTGTGGTGGAAAATGCTGCGCAGTTTTCCACCCTACATCACCGGCGAGACATGGGGGCAGAGCTGTCTGTAGGTCTCCGGCGGTAGTCTCAGCATGGTGTTTCTTGCACGAACGAGCAGGCGACACCAATCGCCCCGTCAGGAGGCCGAACGTAGTCGCTGTGGAAGGGGTTGAGCGGCATGGATGCCGCGAGAGCTGCGCAGGGCCATGGATGGCCCTTCGCAGCGTGCCCCTGGAATGGCGATGGAGTGAGGGTACCCTTCGCGCAGCGAAGGGCCGGATGCCGGGGTGGCCTTCTTTTTGGTTACTTTTTCTTGGCCAGACAAGAAAAAGTGACGCGCCGTGAGAGGCGCAACCTGGATTCCAGGCCCAGGAAAGCGCGGCGATCACATACCGAAATCCGTGCCGACGCCCTTCGCGGCCAAGACCACCCCCACAAGCCCTCACGAGTACAACCACCCCTTCAACGCCTGCAGATTCCCCACCTGCAGCTGCTGCGCCGCCGCATTCGCCTGCACGGTATTCGGGTCGATGCCGAAGCGCTGCAGCACGTACTGCACCAGCGCCCCGCGCGTCTCCACCGGCAGCTGGCCCTCTGCCATGCCGAAGTCCACCTCGATGATCGCCTTCTGCGCCGGGCTCAATCGCGCGTCCGGCTCGATCAGCACGGTCACCGGCGTGTTCCATGCCTCGTCCTGTTCGCGGGTGTGTTCGCTGGCGTCCATCAGGTCTGGCTCGCCGCGAAAGCGGCTGAGCACGAAGTCGCGGTATTCGCGGTTCTTCTCGCAGTAGGCGCGCACATGCCAGCGCATGCCGGTGAACACCAGCGTGTGTGGCGCCATCACGCGGATTTCCACCTCGGGATTGGCCAGCGAGACGTACTCGCTCTCCAGGCGCAGCCCTTCGCGACAGGCCTGCAGGATCGGCCGCAGCACCTCGGGTCGGATACTGCGGTCCGGCACCTGCAGCACCTCGGTATGCGCGTAGGCCAGCGCCAGGCCCTCGATATGCGGGGCGCGCACACGGTTCTGGTCGAGTAAATGCAGGTAGGCGCTGGCGCTGCCGTCGATGAACAGCGGCTGGAAGCCTTTGGTCGGCTTGTAGCCCTTCAGGTGGCGGTCATATGTCAGGTTTTTGGGCGCATGTTCGTTCAGGTAGGTGTTGATGTCCTTCGATGCCTGCTGGCGGCTGATGCCGAAACTCTGCATCAGGTGGCCCGTGGTCAGGCGGCCTTCCCACCAGGCGATGGTCTCGATCAGCCGGTAGCGCAGCGCCAGGTCCCAGCGAATCTGACTGATCGATTGCTTGCGTTTCATCGCCTCTGCACCTATTCCAAAGATTTACATGCCTATGTCGAGCAGGTCGACGTGTCGCGCAACGCTACATATATTCGGGGTATGTTTCAACTCGATCCGGTGGATGAGGAAACCCTGACATGAGCCTGATGATCAATGCGTTGGTGATGTCCTGCATGGCGTTCGTTGTGATGCTGTTTCTGGCCTGGCTGGCCTATGGCAGCGGCGATCGGAAGGGGTGATGAGCGTTACAGTTCTATGAAGATCAGTGGATTCCCGATGGACGGCATGAATCTCCGAGCGATGAACAGGGTCTTTGTTTCAGGCTCATTGCTAGAGATGCTTCATGAAGACTCTTTCCCGCTACCTGGCCGAAACCTTCACCTCGCAGTACCGCACGCGCGTCGAGCCGCAAGCGGACGGTCGCCTGTTGGTGCATGTCGGCTACCCGATCAATGGCACCCACGCCACGCGCATCATGGCCGGGCACCAGGTGCAGAACACCCTGCTGGTCGAAACCATACTTGAAGACATGCGTAACGAACTGGCTCGTCCGCAATGATGCTCAGCGCGTCGCCGGCAGTGCGATGCTTACGCGCAAGCCGCCCAGTGGGCTTTCTTCAAGACTCCATTCGCCACGCCAGGCCGTCAGGATATCGCTGACGATCCCCAGCCCCAGCCCGTGACCTTCCGCCGACTCGTCCAGCCGTACGCCACGGTCGATGACCTGCTCGCGCTGTGCCGCCGGAATCCCCGGTCCGTCGTCGTCCACCAGCAGGACGAAGCCATCGCCGCTGCGCTCGATGCTCAGCTCGACGCGGCTACGGGCCCACTTGCAGGCGTTATCCAGCAAATTGCCCAGCAGCTCGAGCATGTCCTCGCGATCACGCGGCAGGCGGCAGCCGGCGGGCGCCTGCCAGCGCAGGTCGAGGCCGCTGCGGTGGATCATCGCCAGCGTATCGAACAGTGCCGGCAGTTCCGCGTCGCAGTCGAAATGCGCACCGGGCAGCACGTCCACCGATAGCCGCGCCCGGCCCAGTTCGCGGCTGACCCGTTGCTGGATCTGCGCCAGCTGCTCCTGCAGGCTGGCCTGCAGTTCGGGGTGGGCGGCGAGTTCTTCGCGTTGCACCAGGCTGCCGAGCACTGCCAGTGGCGTCTTCAGCGCGTGACCGAGGTTGCCCAGGGCATGTCGCGAGCGCTGCAAGGTGTCTTCGGTGTGGCTGAGCAGGTGGTTGATCTGCTCGACCAGCGGCTGAAGCTCGACGGGCGCGCGCTGGTCCAGCTGCTGGCGCTGGCCCTGCTGCAGCTGGGCGATCTGCTGCCGCGCGCGCTCCAGCGGGCGCAGTGCCAGCCCCATGGCGTAGCGCTGCAACAGCAGCAGGGCGAGCAGGGCGAAACCGACCAGGCCAAGGCCGCTCAGCCGCACGCGGGCAAAACTTTCGAGGACCGGCGTGTAGTCCTGCGCCACGCTGATGATGATCGGCTGGCCGTCGCGGCGGTACTCGGCGCGATAACCCAGCAGTCGCTGTTCCTGCGGGCCGTCGAGCAGCTCGTCCGCCAGGCCCGCACGTTCCGGCCATTCTGGTGAGGCGTCCCACAGCGAGCGGGAGCGCCAGGTGCGCTCGGGCAATTCGATCTTGAAGTAGTGGCCGGAGAACGGCCGTTGATAGCGCGGGTTGAGGCGCTGCACGTCCAGCTGATCGCCGTTCGGCCCCTTCACCAGGGCAATCAGCAGGCCCTCGGTTTCCTCGCGCAGATCGGTTTCCAGACTGCGCCTGAGGCCTGACTCGAAGAGCCACAGGCTGGTCTGCACCAGCACCAGCGCGACCAGTAGCAGGGTGGCGATCAGCGCCAGGCTGAGGCTGCGCTGGATGGACTTCACGGCTGGCCGCCGAAGCGATAGCCCTGGCCGCGGCGCGTTTCGATCAGCTCGCGGCCGAGCTTGCCGCGCAGCCGGTTGATATGCACCTCGATGACGTTTGAATCGCGTTCGGTTTCGCCGTCGTACAGGTGTTCGGTCAGCTGGGTTTTCGACAGCAGCTGCCCCGGATGCAGCATGAAATAGCGCAGCAGGCGGAATTCGCCGGCGGTGAGTTCGATGTCCTGGCCGTCCTTGCGACAGCACTGGCGCGACTCGTCCAGTTCCAGGCCGCCGGCCTGCAGCATGGGCTGGTTGGCCAGGCCGTGGGCTCGGCGCAGCAGCGCCTGGATGCGCAACAGCAGTTCTTCGGGATGGAAGGGTTTGGTCAGGTAGTCGTCGGCGCCGGCCTTGAGGCCGTCGATGCGTTCGGCCCAGGAGCCGCGCGCGGTGAGGATCAGCACCGGTGTGGTGAGGCCGCCGGCACGCCAGTCGCGCAACACCTCCAGCCCCGGTTTGCCAGGCAAGCCGAGGTCGAGAATGATCAGGTCATAGGGTTCGCTGGCGCCCTGATATGCGGCGTCGCGGCCATCGGCCAGCCAGTCGATGGCATAGCCGTTGCGGCTGAGGCTGGCGACCAGTTCGTCGGCCAGCGGAACGTTGTCTTCGACCAGTAGCAGACGCATCAGTCTTCTTCATCCTTGAGCAGGCGCCCGTCGCGGGCATCCAGTTCCAGTTCGCGGGCAACGCCGTCGGTGGTGAGCAATTCGATTTCGTAAACGTAGATGCCATCCTCCTCCTCCAGCTCCGCTTCCAGCAGGCTGGCCCCCGGATAGCGCTCCATGGCGCGCTGGAGCAGCGCTTCCAGCGGCATGATCAGGCCCTCGCGGCGCAGCCGCAGGGCCTCATCCTGGTCCAGATCGCGGCTCGCCGCCGGAGTGGCAGCGAGCAGCAGGGTCAGTGGAACGGTTACGAAAAGGGGGGCACGCATGGATGGCCTCAGTCGTCCTGATGGTCCTTCAGCACTTCGCCGGTCTTGGCATCGAGCTCGACGTCCCATTGCACACCTTTGTCGTCGCGCAGTTCAAGCTGATAGACGTAGCGGCCGTACTCTTCTTCCAGTTCGGTTTCCTCGACGGTGGCGCCTGGGTGCTTGGCCAGTGCCGCTTCGTTGAGTTTTTCGAACGACTGGATGGTGCCGGCATCGCGCAGCTTCAGTGCTTCGTCAGGACCGATGTCCTTGGCCATGGCCAGGTTGGCACCGAGGGCGAGAGTGGCGGCGGTGAATAGCGTAGTCAGTGTTTTCATGGTTTTGATTCCTGTGGTTGGTTTCGACGATTCACAGGTTACGGGGGCTTGCTTAAACGAAGCTGAACGCCGTTACCTGCCCGAGAATGCACCGTTCGGGCGAGGGCGAACCGCGCTAAGGGGACTACGCTTGCTGCAGGTGAGCACAACCGATCGATCGGGGGGAGACGTCATGAAAATCGTGTTTCTCGTACTGCTTGCAAGCCTCGGGTTGAGTGGCCAGGTCTCTGCCGAGGATCTGCTGAAGCCCTCCACCTCACCGCCACCGGTCGATGATATGGCGGTTGGCAACAGCCTGGAGGCCGAGCCCGCTTACAGGGCCGAAGGTGTGATCCGCGCCATCGATGCGCAGCAGGGCAGCGTCACCATCGCCCACGGGCCGGTGCCGGAACTGAAATGGCCGGCGATGGTGATGCCGTTCAAGGCGGACGCCGCACAACTCGGCGGGCTGGCCGTGGGCGATGCGGTGGAGTTCCGCTTCAGCAACGGCGAAATGGACCCGCAGATCGTCTTCATTCGGCGGCAGTAGCCTCAGCGTCGCTGCTCATGGCAGCAGCCAGCGGGCTCGGAGCGACCGCTCGGGGCAACGCGATCGTCGCTGTCGTAACGGTCATGCAGGCGTACCCAGTCGGTGAGGTTGTGTTGGGGCCCGGTTTCGTTGCGCCCGTTGGGCGTCATGTCCAGCAGCACATAGGTTCCGAGCAGTTCTTCCGCGCCGCGGCCATAGGTCGAGAAGGTGTGGAAGATCTCGCCCTGCGGGTCGCGGTAGAAAACGCTGAAGCCCGACAGCTCCTCGCAGACGAAGGGTTGCCAGGCGTAGTTGTAGAAGACCTTGCCCTCGACGATGTCCTCGGCATCGAAGGACACGTGGAAGTCGCGGTTGAACCTGCTGCCGGCCGACGACAGCCAGCGGAACTGCCAGCCCATGCGCTGGCGAAACGCCTCCAGCCGGTCGAACGGCGCGCGGGAAATGGCGGCGAAGCTGACGTCATGCTGCAGCAGGTGCAGCAGCGCGCCGCCGATATGATCGGCCTCGAACGAACAGCCGACGCAGCCCTCGGTCCAGTCCGGGCCGAACATGAAGTGCTTGATCACCAGCTGGCTGCGACCCTCGAACAGCTCGCTCAGGCGAACCGCGCCACTGGCGTCGTGAAAGCGGTAGTCCTGCGCGAGGCGCCGCCAGGGCAGTCGCCGGCGCTTTTCGCTGAGCGCATCGCGTTGGCGGGTGAGCTGTTTTTCTTCCTGCAGATGGGTGCTGTGGGCGGCCAGCCATTCCTGATCGGATACGACCTTGTGCGTTGCCATGTAGACCTCCGGGGCGCGGATTGGGGAGCGGGATCGGAGCCACCGCCGCGTGGCGATGGCCCTGTGACAGAGTCGATTGGCGCCAGGCGAAATCGACATCGGGCCTGTGAACGCACGGCGGCCGGCGGCGCGGCGGTTGAACTTAGCGACCGCCGCTGGGCTCGTAATTCAGGTAGGGCCAACCGTATGGCCCGATCTGATCCCGTTCGCAGAAGGAATAAACGAGATGTACAACAAGACACTGACCGCCGCCCTCGCCGTTGCCATCCTCGGGTCTGGTGCTGCCTTCGCCGCCGACAAGCCCGGCGCCGACTGGATCAGCCTTGAGCAGGCCGTAGAGAAAGCCAAGGCCGCCGGCTACACCGAACTGCATGGCATCGAAGCCGATGATAATGGCTGGGAAGGCGAGGGCATGAAACAGGACGGCAAGAAGTACGAGTTCAGCATCGACGGCCGCACCGGCGAAGTGACCAAGGAAAAGGCCGACTGAGCGCGGCCAACCGTGCCTGACAGCTGAGCGCAGCACCGGTTCGAACGCGGTGCCGCGCTTGGCGGTTACCTGCCGCGACACGCCCGCAACGGGAGGCAGCGGCCGGTAGAGCGAGTATCATCGACGGCTTTCGTCGCTCCCGTGTCCACGCGCATGTCCGCTTCCAACCCCCGTCCCAGCACCCTGCATCTGCCCCAAGGCGATTGGCCCACGGTACTCGATTGCCTGTGCGCGCACTTCCCGGCGATCAGCCGCGCTACCTGGCTCGACCGTATGGCCCGCGGCCGCGTGCTGGATGCGCAGATGCAGCCGATCGATGCCGCGCAGGCCTATCGGGTCGGCATGCGCATCCATTACTTTCGCGAAGTGCCGAACGAGACCCCGGTGCCGTTCGAAGAACGCATCCTGCACGTCGACGAGCATCTGGTGGTGGCGGACAAGCCGCACTTTCTCTCGGTGATGCCGGCCGGCGAATACGTCAACGAAACCCTGCTGGCGCGGCTCGGCAAACGGCTGGGTAACGCCGATCTGGTGCCGATTCATCGCATCGATCGGCTCACCGCCGGGCTGGTATTGTTCTCGGCCAACCGGGAAAGCCGTGGCGCCTACCAGGCGTTATTCCGTGAGCGGGAGATCAGCAAGCGCTACGAGGCAATCTGCCCGGCGCTGCCGCATCTCGAATTTCCCTTGCACCGGCGCCTGTGCATGGTGCCGGGTGACCCTTTCTTCCTCATGCGCGAAGGGAAGGGCGAGCCGAACAGCGAAACCCTGATCGAGGTGCTCGAGCGGCGCGGCGACTTCTGGCGCTACGGGCTTTCCCCCATCAGCGGCAAAAAGCACCAGCTGCGCCTGCACATGGCTACCCTCGGCGCCGGTATCTGCAACGACCCGTTTTACCCCGAGCTGCTCGAGCGCAGCGAGCGTGAGGCCGATGACTACGCGCGGCCACTTAAGCTGCTGGCGCGTGGATTACGCTTCAGCGATCCGCTGAGCGGAGCGCTGCGCGAATTCGAGAGCACGTTGCAGCTGGACTGGTAACGGCGTTAGGGGCGCTGATGGTCGTGCGATGCAGAGTGTTTTTGTGAGCGGGCTAAGGCAGCGCCACCGCCTCAGCGCAGCAGCGGCCTGAGCGCCTCGGCCAGTTGCGGGGCCATGCTCAGCGCATTGCTTTCATGGGCGATGCAGTCGGTGCTCCAGATATGACCGACGCCGGCGGCGCGGATCACCGCCAGGGCATCGTCGGCGAACAGCGCGTGGGTCACCGCGACGTCCACCGAGGCGGCGCCGGCGGCCAGCAGTTTCTCCGCGGCGTTGGCAAGGGTGCGACCGGAACTGGCGACGTCATCGAGCAGCACCACGTGGCGTCCGGCAAACGCCAGCGCCGGCAGTGCGATGTCGACCTGGCGATCGCCGTGGCGCACCTTGTTGCACACGCCGTGTTCGAAGCCATGTTCGACGGCGGCGGCTTCGATCCATTGCAACGCCTCGGCATCCGGGCCGATCAGCAGGGCGTCGGGATGCCGCTCGGCGATCAGCCGTGCCAGCGTCGGTGCCGCGCATAGCGTGACGGCATCTTCCAGCGGCACGGCTTCCTGCAGGGTGGCGACACGGTGCAAGTGCGGATCGACCGTGATCAGCCCGTCGAACTGGCTGGCCAGCAGCTGGCCGAGCACCCGCTGGCTGACCACTTCACCGGGATTGAAGGCGATGTCCTGGCGCATGTAGGCCAGATAAGGCGTGACCAGGATCAGTCGCCTGGCGCCCAGGCGGCGCGCCTCGCCGGCGATCAGCAGCAGCTCGACCAGCTTCTCGTTGGGATGGTCGAGGCCGCGGTAGATCACCAGTTGCTCGGCGATGGCCTCGCCTTCGCTCAATGGCAGACGCAGGCGCAGTTCGTCATCGGGAAAACGGTGGCGCTCGACTGCCGCGGCGGCCAGCCCAGAGGCTTCGGCCAGTCGCAGGGCGGCGGCGCGCTCGTCATCGAAATACAGCAGCTGGTTTTGCATCGGCACTCCCGAAACGGTTTTGGGCTGTCCGGCGCTGCCGACCTGATCCTCCGGTGATCTCGGCGCGGCAGTCCGCCTGAATGGGATACAGACAGCCTGCGACGCACCGCCGTTCGCCGTGGGTGGCCAGTGGTCGTCAGCGCGCTGCCCAGCCGCCGTCCATGTTCCATGCCGCGCCGCGTACCTGATCGCCGGCCTCGCTGCACAGGAACAGCGCCATGGCACCCAGTTGCGCGGGGGTGACGAAGTCCAGCGAGGGCTGCTTCTCGGCCAGCAGGTCGTGGCGGGCGCGTTGCTCGTCACCGCTCTCCCGCGCGCGCTCGTCGATCTGCTGCTGCACCAAGGGGGTCAGCACCCAGCCGGGGCAGATGGCATTGCAGGTGATCGGCGTGGTGGCGGTTTCCAGCGCGACGACCTTGGTCAGCCCGACCAGTCCGTGCTTGGCGGCGACGTAGGCGGCCTTCTGCTCGGAGCCGACCAGCCCGTGCACCGAGGCGACGTTGATGATCCGTCCCCAGTTGCGCTCGCGCATGCCGGGCAGGGCCAGGCGTGTGGTGTGGAACGCCGAGGACAGGTTGATGGCGATGATGGCGTCCCAGCGCTCCACCGGAAACTGCTCCACCGGCGCGACATGCTGGATGCCGGCGTTGTTGACCAGAATGTCGACGCCGCCGAAGTCGCGCTCGGCATAGGCGAACAGCTCGGCGATCTGTGCCGGATCGGACACGTCCGCCCCGTGGTGCCCGACCTTGCGGCCGTGTCTGCCGACCTCCGCCAGCGCTGCCGAGGCATCGCCGAAACCGTTGAGAATCAGATCGGCGCCGGCCTCGGCCAGCTTCAGCGCAATGCCCAGCCCGATGCCGCTGGTGGAGCCGGTGACCAGTGCGGTCTTGCCTGTGAGGTTCATGGTTTCTCCCGCTTGGTGGCGACCGCACTGGGCGGCGCCTCGTTTTTCTTGTTGTCGGAAGGCAATCGCAGATGTCGTGATGCTCGCCGAAATCGGCGAAGCGCCGCGATCAGACGATGCCGGTAGCGTAGTACACGCCGATCACGAAGAAGGCCGCGGTCGTGGCGATCAGGGTAATGGCGAAGATGTCCTTGTAGGATTCGCGGTGGGTCAGCCCGGTGACCGCCAGCAGGGTGATCACCGCGCCGTTGTGCGGCAGCGTGTCGAGGCCGCCGGAGGCCATCGAGGCGACCCGGTGCAGCACTTCCAGCGGGATCTGCGCGGCGTTGGCGGCGGCGACGAAGCTGTCGGCCATGGCGGCCAGGGCGATACTCATGCCGCCGGAAGCCGACCCGGTGATGCCGGCCAGCAGGTTGACGGTGATCGCTTCGTTGATCAGCGGATTGGGAATCGCCGAGAGGGCATCGGCGACCACGATGAAGCCCGGCAGCGAGGCGATCACCGCGCCGAAGCCGAATTCCGACGCGGTGTTCATCGCCGCCAGCAGCGAACCGCCGACCGCCGTGCGGCTGCCCTCGGCGAGCTTGCCGCGCAGGGTGCCGAAGCTGGCCGCCAGCACCAGCGCGATGCCCAGCAACAGTGCCGCTTCCACCGCCCAGATGGCGGTGAGCTTGCCCACTTCGGTGACCAGCGGGGCGCTCATGCCCGGCAGCTGCAGGCTGTGGCTGGTGCCGTAGAACTCGGGAATCCAGCGGGTGAACAAGAGATTGGCGACCAGCACCAGAATCAGCGGCGACAGCGCCAGCCAGGGGTTGGGCAGGGCGATGTCGGTCGGCGTTTCCGGCTCGTTGCGCAGGTTGGTGCCGTAGCCTTCTCCGGCGGCGATGGCCTTGCCGAGCTGCCACTTGAGATAGAGCATGCCCAGGCCGAACACGAATATCGTGCCGATCAGGCCCAGCCAGGGTGCGGCCCAGGTGGTGGTGTTGAAGAAGGTGGTGGGGATGATGTTCTGGATCTGCGGTGTGCCGGGAATGGCGGTCATGGTGAAGGTGAACGCGCCGAGGGCGATGGTCGCCGGGATCAGCCGCTTGGGCATGTTGCTCTGGCGGAACATCTCGGCGGCGAACGGGTACACCGCGAACACCACGACGAACAGCGACACGCCGCCGTAGGTCAGCAGCGCGCAGACCAGCACGATCACCAGCATCGCCTGGCTGGTGCCGAGCAGGCGGATCGCCGCGGCGACGATGGAGCGCGAGAAGCCGGACATCTCGATCAGCTTGCCGAACACCGCGCCGAGCAGGAACACCGGGAAATAGAGTTTGATGAAGCCGACCATCTTCTCCATGAAGATGCCGGTGAAGGCCGGCGCCACGGCGGACGGGTCGGTCAGCAGTACCGCGCCCATGGCGGCGATGGGGGCGAAGAGGATGACGCTGTAGCCGCGGTAGGCGGCGAGCATCAGCAGGGCCAATGCAGCAAGGGCGATGACGACGCTCATCGGGGATGATCTCCTGGCCCCGTGCGGCACGACCGAACGCTGCCGAAGGCATTCGGGGACTCGCTGCTGCACGGCAGGCGCATTGTTTTTCTTGTTTCGGCTGCGGACAGTGCCGCACAGTGATTTAGCGAGTTCCGTGCCAGATACGCAACTCGCTGATTTCGATAGGGTTTGTCGAGTATGTCCAGAATGGTGGACGGCTTTTGTGTCTGGAGGGCTGGACAGTGCGGTCCAGCATTCCGGACAGCAAGACCGTCCGGAATGACCCTGTGTCTCAGGTCAGGAAATAGAGCCCGCCGGCGATCACCACGCCGGAGAACACCAGGCAGAGCAGGCAGTAGCCCATGATGTCGCGGGCACCTAGCCCGGCGATGCCCAGCAGCGGCAGGGCCCAGAACGGCTGGACCATGTTGGTCCAGGCATCGCCCCAGGCGATCGCCATGGCCGTCACTTCCGGCGCCACGCCCAGCGCCGCGCCGGCCGGCAGCATGATCGGACCCTGCACCGCCCACTGGCCGCCGCCGGAGGGCACGAAGACGTTGACCAGCCCGGCGCTGAGAAAGGCCAGTACCGGGAAGCTCTCGGCCGACGACCAGGCGATGAAGGTATCGGTGACCTGGCGCCCGAGCGATACGCCAGCGGCGTTGGCACCGACCATCATGCCCATGATCCCGGCGTAGAAGGGGAATTGCACGACGATGCCAGCGATGCCGCGAATGCTCTCCTCGATGGCGCGCATGTAGCGCTCCGGTGTGCCATGCATCAGCAGGCCGGCGAAGAGGAAGATCGAGATCACGATGTTCAGGCTCAGCGCCAGGCCGTTCTCGCTGAAGTGCCGGTAGAAGAACAGCACCGCCAGCGCGACCATGATCAGGCCGAGGACGCGGCTGTCGTCCAGGCGCTGGGTGCCGGTCTCGCGCGGGATGTCGCTCGGCTGGGGTTCCTCCAGCAGCGCCGGGTCGACCACTTTCGGTGTCTTCGGCTGCATGGCCCAGTTCAGCAGCGGCAGGCCCACCACCAGCACGGCGATGATGATCAGGTTGTAGGAAGCGAACAGCGTTTGGCCGACGCCGATGGCCTCGGTCAGCGCGCCGCCGGTCATCTTCTCAAGATCGGCGCCGCCGCTGGCCAGCGACAGCGGAATCGAGCCGGAAAAGCCGCCATGCCAGATCAGGAAGCCGGAATAGGCCGAGGCCACCAGCAACGGGTAGTCGACGCCGCGCACCTGGCGTGCCAGCGCGCGGGCGAACACCGCGCCGATCACCAGGCCGAAGCCCCAGTTGATCCAGGAACCGGCTAGCGCTACCAGCGTTACAAGGATGATGGCCTGTCCCGGTGACTGCGGGATACGCGCCATGCGGTCGAGCAGACGATTGATCGCCGGCGCCCGTGCCAGGGCATGGCCGGTGACCAGGATCAGCGACATCTGCATGGTGAAGGCCAGCAGGTTCCAGAAGCCGTTGCCCCAGTGCTGTGCCATCGCCGGCAGGCCCTGGCCGGTGCTGAGCATGGCCGCAATCAGCACGATCAGCGTGAGCAGGATGGCGAAGACGAAGGGCGAGGGGAGGAAGCGTTGCACCAGATAGACGCTGGCGGCGGTTATTCTGTTGAGCACGATGGGGTTCCCCCTTGTTGTCGTTATGTCGCCGCGCAGGTGCGGCACTTCGCTTATGAGTGCAGCGGCGGCCGGCTGTTCCCGCTGCGCTCCGCTTCAGGAGGTTGGTCGATGCGTGTTGCGCTTTTGCTGTCACTGCTGGTGCTTATGGGCGCCGTTGAGGCGGACGAGCCGTTGCGGCTGCGCCTGGATGGACATGAGCTGCACGCCGAATACGCGCAGACCGTCGCCCGGCGCGAACGCGGGCTGATGGGGCGCAGCGAGCTGGCCCGCGACAGCGGCATGCTGTTTCGTTTCGACGAGGTGCGCCGGCACTGCCTGTGGATGAAGGACACGCCGCTGCCGTTGTCGGCGGCGTTCTTCGATGAGGACGGGGCGGTGGTCGATGTGATCGATCTGCAGCCGTTGAACCTGGAAATTCGCTGCTCGAAGCGGCCGGCACGGTATGCGCTGGAGATGGATCAGGGCTGGTTCGCCGAGCGGGGAATCGGTCGGGGTGCGCGGCTGGAAGGGATTCCGGAGGAGTAGGAGTCCAAGCGGTGCGTCGGTGCGTCGGTGCGTAGGGTGGATAACGACGAAGCCTTATCCACCGTAACCAGGCCCGACGCATGCGGATGCTTGGGACGGTGTCGGAGGCGATCTTGGTGGACGCGTGGAAAAGGCTCTGGCCGTTTTCCACCCTACGCTTTCATTCCCTCGTGGCGGCTGCTTCGCCCGTCGGGTGGATAACGGCTCCGCCTTATCCACCGCCTGCTGCGAACCCGGTCTGAAGCCTCAATCCAACGGCAACTCCGTGGTCCGCTTCACCTCGCTCATGGCGATGTGCGAGTGCGCTTCCTGCACGTGTGGGCGCTGCAGCAGCTGGTCACGCAGGAAGCGCTCGTAGCTGTCGATGTCCCGAGCCACCACCTTGAGCAGGTAATCCGATTCACCGGCCATGGTGTGGCACTCCAGCACCTCGGGGTAACCCACCACAGCCCGCTCGAACTCGTCGAGGTTGCTGCGCCCGTGGGCGGAGAGCTTGATGTTGACGAACACCGTCATGTTCAGCCCGAGCTTCTTCGGGTTGAGCAGGGCGACCTTGCGCTCGATCAGCCCTTCCTCCTGCATACGATGGATGCGTCGCCAGCAGGGCGATTGCGACAGCTCAACCTTCTCGGCGATTTCCGCGGCGGAGAGGTCGGCGTTGTGTTGCAGCAGCAGGAGGATCTTGCGATCGATGCTGCTCAATGGCGAAGTCTGCATGGTCGTGCCTGTTTTCTTGTTGTAAGCGAATGGGTCATGCACAGAAGCGCTGTTCTACCGCAAAAGTAGAAAGAAAATCTCTCCGCGTCACGGCCAGACTGTTAATCGACACGCGACGGTGGGGTGATCCCCTGCCGATTGCCGGCGTGAAGAAACAACCGTGCGGTTTCTTCATGACTGCGTCAGGCGGGTAGCGAACAACGCTGCCCTGACTCCGATAACAACAAATTAGGAGCGCCCCATGTCTCTGGCCGAGATCCGTCTGGACGACAAGTACCGGCTTGCAACCGGTCATCTGTACCTCACCGGCACCCAGGCGCTGACCCGCTTGCCGATGCTGCAGCATCAGCGTGATCAGGCCCGTGGTTTGAATACCGGTGGCTTCATCTCCGGCTATCGCGGCTCGCCACTGGGCGGGCTGGACAAGAGCCTCTGGGAAGCCCGCGACTACCTCAAGCAACACGCCATCCATTTCCAGCCGGGCGTCAACGAAGAGCTGGCCGCCACCGCGGTGTGGGGCAGCCAGCAGACCAACCTGTTCCCCGGCGCCAGATACGATGGCGTGTTCGCCATGTGGTACGGCAAGGGCCCGGGCGTCGACCGTGCCGGAGACGTGTTCAAGCATGCCAACGCGGCGGGTGTGTCGCCCCAGGGCGGCGTGCTGCTGCTGGCGGGTGACGACCACGGCTGCAAATCCTCGACGCTGCCGCACCAGAGCGAGCATGCCTTTATCGCCGCTTCCATACCCGTGTTGAATCCGGCCAATGTCCAGGAAATCCTCGACTACGGCATCATCGGCTGGGAGCTGTCGCGCTATTCCGGCTGCTGGGTGGCGCTGAAGACCATCGCCGAGAACGTCGATTCCTCCGCCGTGGTGGAAGTCGATCCGCTGCGCGTGCAGACGCGTATTCCGGAAGATTTCGAGCTGCCCGAGGACGGCGTGCACATTCGCTGGCCGGACCCGCCGCTGGCTCAGGAAAAGCGCCTCAACCTGTTCAAGATCTACGCCGCTCGGGCCTTCGCCCGGGCCAACAGCCTGAACCAGGTGATGCTCGATTCGCCGAATCCGCGCTTAGGCATCATCACCACCGGCAAGTCCTATCTCGACGTGCGTCAGGCGCTGGATGACCTGGGCCTCGACGAAGCGCTGTGCGCCTCGGTCGGCCTGCGCGTGCTGAAGGTCGGCATGAGCTGGCCGCTGGAGCCGGTCTCCGTGCACGAATTCGCCCAGGGGCTGGACGAGATTCTGGTGGTCGAGGAAAAGCGCAGCATCCTCGAGGACCAGCTCACCGGGCAGCTCTACAACTGGCCCGTCAGCAAGCGTCCGCGGGTGGTCGGCGAGTTCGACGAACAGGGCAACTCGCTGCTGCCGAACCTCAGCGAGCTGACCCCGGCGATGATTGCCCGGGTGATCGCCAAGCGCCTCGCGCCGATCTACACCAGCGACAGCATCCAGGCGCGCCTGGCCTTCCTTGCTGCCAAGGAAAAAGCCCTGGCCGCGCGCAGCTACAGCACCGTGCGCACGCCGCACTACTGTTCCGGCTGCCCGCACAACAGCTCGACCAAGGTGCCGGAAGGCAGCCGCGCCTCGGCCGGTATCGGCTGTCACTACATGGTGCAGTGGATGGACCGGCGCACCGAGACCTTTACCCAGATGGGCGGCGAGGGCGTCAACTGGATCGGCCAGGCGCCGTTCACCGACACCCCGCACATGTTCCAGAACCTCGGCGACGGCACCTACTTCCACTCCGGCAGCCTCGCGGTGCGTGCGGCAGTGGCAGCCGGCGTCAACATCACCTTCAAGATTCTCTACAACGATGCCGTGGCCATGACCGGCGGCCAGCCCATCGACGGCGAGCTGCGCGTCGACCAGCTCAGCCGGCAGATCTTCCACGAGGGCGTCAAGCGCATTGCCCTGGTCAGCGACGAGCCGGACAAGTACCCGACCCGCGATACCTTCGCGCCGATCACCAGCTTCCACCATCGCCGCGAACTGGATGCGGTGCAGCGTGAGCTGCGTGAATTCAAGGGCGTCTCGGTGATCATCTACGACCAGACCTGTGCCACCGAGAAGCGTCGTCGGCGCAAGCGCGGCAAGCTGGAAGACCCGGCCAAGCGCGTGTTCATCAATCCCGCCGTGTGCGAGGGTTGCGGCGACTGCGGCGAGAAGTCCAACTGCCTGTCGGTGCTGCCGAAGGAAACCGAGCTGGGCCGCAAGCGCGAGATCGACCAGAACGCCTGCAACAAGGACTACTCCTGCGTCGAGGGCTTCTGTCCGAGCTTCGTCACCGTGCATGGCGGCGGGTTGCGCAAGCCCGAAGCCGTGGCTGGCGGTATCGAGGCGGCGACCTTGCCCGAGCCGCAGCATCCGTCGCTGGAGCGGCCATGGAATGTGCTGATCCCCGGCGTCGGCGGCAGCGGCGTGACCACCCTCGGCGCGCTGCTCGGCATGGCCGCGCACCTGGAAGGCAAGGGCTGCACCGTGCTCGACCAGGCCGGTCTGGCGCAGAAATTCGGCCCGGTGACCACTCACGTGCGCATCGCCGCTAAGCAGAGCGACATCTACGCGGTGCGTATCGCCGCCGGTGAAGCCGACCTGCTGCTGGGCTGCGACCTGATCGTCGCGGCGGGCGATGAATCGCTGACCCGCCTCAACGAGCAGATCAGCAATGCCGTGGTGAACAGCCACGAGTCCGCCACCGCCGAGTTCACTCGCAACCCGGACGCCCAGGTGCCCGGCGCGGCCATGCGCCAGGCGATCAGCGACGCGGTCGGCGCCGAAAAGACCCACTTCGTCGATGCCACCCGCCTGGCCACGCGGCTCTTGGGCGATAGCATCGCCACCAACCTGTTCCTGCTCGGCTTCGCCTATCAGCAGGGGCTGCTGCCGATCAGCGCCGAGGCCATCGAGAAGGCCATCGAGCTCAATGGCGTTGCCGCCAAGCTGAATCTGCAGGCCTTCCGCTGGGGCCGCCGTGCGGTGCTGGAACGCGAGGCCGTGGAGGGGCTGGCGCGCCCAGTCGAGGTCGCCGAACCACTCTGCAAAACCCTGGAAGAGATCGTCGAGTGGCGCGTGGATTTCCTTACCCGCTACCAGAACGCCGGGCTGGCGCGCCGCTATCGCCAGCTGGTCGAGCGCGTGCGCGATGCCGATACGGCGGACGATCTGGCGCTGTCCAAGGCCGTCGCCCGCTACTACTTCAAGCTCCTGGCCTACAAGGACGAGTACGAGGTGGCGCGGCTGTACAGCGAGCCGGAGTTCCGCCAGCAGCTCGAGGCGCAGTTCGAGGGCGACTACCGGCTGCAGTTCCACCTCGCTCCGGCCTGGCTGACCAAGCGTGACCCCGTCACCGGTGAGCCGCGCAAGCGCGAGCTGGGGCCATGGATGCTCAATGTGTTCGGTGTGCTGGCCAAGTTCCGCTTCCTGCGTGGCACGCCCCTGGACCCGTTCGGCTATGGCCACGACCGCCGCGTCGAACGCCAGTTGATCAGCGAGTACGAGAAGACCGTGGACGAGCTGCTGGTCCAGCTCAAGCCGACCAACTACCGCACCGCCGTGGCCATCGCCGCGCTGCCGGAGCAGATCCGCGGCTACGGCCCGGTGAAGGAGCGTTCCATCGCCAAAGCCCGCCAGCAGGAAAAGTTGCTCCGCGAGCAGCTGGCCAAAGGCGACGAGGTGCAGAGCGTACGGCTGTTCCAGCCGGCGGCGTAGCTCGCAGTGCGCTAGCGGGGTGAAATCGGTCGCCCCGCGTGAGCACACCGCCGCAGGCGATACCCGCTAACGAGGCCCTGTCCGTGACAGGCCACCAGACAAACAAGAACGAGGTAACCCAATGTCCGTCTTCGCTCATCCTGACTTCGACCGCCACGAGCAGGTGGTCTTCTGCCATGACCAGGCGTCGGGTCTGAAAGCCATCATCGCCATCCACGACACGCGCCTCGGGCCGGCGCTGGGTGGCTGCCGGATGTTCCCCTATGCCAGTGACGACGAGGCCCTGCGCGATGTGCTGCGGCTGTCGCGCGGGATGACGCTGAAATCCTCGCTGGCCGGGCTCAAGCTCGGCGGCGGCAAGGCGGTGATCATCGGCGACCCGCACACCGGCAAGAGCCAGGCGCTGCTGCACGCCATGGGCGACTTCGTCGACAGCCTCGGCGGGCGCTACATCACCGCCGCCGACTCCGGCACCGGCGATGCCGAAATGCAGGCCTTCGCCCAGCGCACCCGCCATGTGGTCGGCGCCACGCCGCGCACGCTGCTCGACGGCAGCGTCGCCAGCGGCGACCCGTCGCCGTCTACCGCCTACGGCGTCTTCGTCGGCCTCAAGGAAGCGGTGCGCCAGCGCCTCGGTCGCGACGAGCTGACCGGGCTGAAGGTGGCGATCCAGGGCGTCGGCCATGTCGGCCTGGGGCTGGCGCGGCACCTGAAAGCGGCGGGCGCCGAACTGTGGGTGGCGGACATCTTCGATGCCAACGTCAAGCAGGCAATGGACGAGCTGGGAGCCAACGTGGTGCGCCCGCAGGACATCTACGGTCTCGATGTTGACGTCTTCGCGCCCTGCGCCATGGGCGGCATCCTCAACGAGCAGACTCTGGAAGTGCTGCGTGCCCCGGTGATCGCCGGTGCGGCCAACAACCAGCTGGCCAGCGCCGAGATCGGCGTCGAGCTGCAGCGGCGCAGCCAGCTCTACGCGCCGGACTACGCAATCAACGCCGGCGGCATCATCGACGTCTACTACCAGCGCAACGGCGGCAGCGCCGCACAGATCGATGCCCATGTGAACGCCATCGCCGGCACGCTGCGCGAGATTTTCGAGCGGGCCGCCGCCAGTGGCGAGTGCACCTCGGTGATCGCTGACCGCCTGGCGCTCGAGCGTTTGCAGGCCGGCGGCGCGCCTCAGGTCGCGACGCTGCAGCGGCAGGCTTCATGACGGCACATGGCCGGTCGCCCGAGCGCGCCGGCCTTCGCTGAGCGGGGCGGCGGGCTCTGATCGCCAGCGCCGTGCCCGCTCCGTTCGTTCGCACCATCCCTGACAAAAACAACAAGCAGGAATCCGCAATGACCGATAAAACCAGCCTCGCGGCCGGCACCTTCGCCGGCGCACGCGCACGCATCCAAGACAATGCCAGCCGAGGCCTGTGGTCTTCGCGCTGGGTGTTCTTCCTCGCCGCCACCGGTTCGGCGGTGGGCCTGGGCAATATCTGGAAATTCCCCTACGTGACCGGGCAGAACGGCGGCGGCGCCTTCGTGCTGGTCTACCTCGCCTGCATCCTCCTGATCGGCATTCCGCTGCTGATGGCCGAAGTGATGATCGGCCGTCGCGGCCGGGCGAACCCCGATGGCGCCGTGGTGCGGTTGGCGCGCGAAGCCGGGGCCAGTTCACGCTGGCGCGTGGTGGGCTGGCTCGGCGGGCTGACCGGCTTTCTTATCCTGAGTTTCTATCTGGTGGTGGCCGGCTGGGCGCTGGCCTACGTGCCGGCGACCTTCAGCGGCGGTTTCGCCGGGGTCAGCGGCGAGGCCAGTGGCGAGCTGTTCGGCGCGCTATTGGCGGACCCGCTACGCCTGGTGGTCTGTGCCACGCTGGTGCTAGCGGCGACCATGCTGATCGTCGGCTTCGGCGTGCGCGGCGGGCTGGAGCGATCGCTGCGCTTTCTGATGCCCGGGCTGTTCGTGCTGATGCTGGTGCTGGTGGTCTACGCCGCCATCGAAGGCGAGTTCGCCCAGGCGCTGCAGTTCCTCTTCGTGCCGGACTTTTCCGCGCTCACTGCGCAGAGCGTGCTGGTCGCCCTCGGCCATGCCTTCTTCACCCTGAGCCTGGGCTGCGGCGCGATGATGGTTTACGGCTCCTATCTGCCGGAAGGCACCTCGATCGCCAAGACCTCGATTCTGGTGGCGCTGGCCGATACCGCGGTGGCGCTGCTGGCCGGCCTGGCGATCTTCCCGCTGGTGTTCGGCAACGCGCTGGAGCCGGGGGCCGGGCCGGGGTTGATCTTCGTCACCCTGCCGATCGCCTTTGGCCAGATGCCGCTGGGGCAGGTCGTCGGCGGGTTGTTCTTCGTGATGCTGGTGATCGCCGCGCTGACCTCGGCCATCTCGCTCTCGGAGCCGAGCATCGCCTGGCTCACCGAGCGCTTCCGCATCAGCCGGACCAAAGCGGTGCTGGGCAGCGGCCTGGTGCTCTGGCTGCTGAGCCTGGGCAGCGTGTTCTCGTTCAACCACTGGGCGGACTACCAGCTGTTCGGCAAGACCTTCTTCGACACCCTGGACTACCTCACCACCAATTGGCTGATGCCGCTGGGCGGGCTGGGCACGGTGCTGTTCACCGGCTGGGTGCTGCAGCGTCACGTGGTCAGCGAGGCCATCGGCATTCGCAACCCCGGGCTGTTCCAGGCCTGGTGGAAGCTGCTGCGCTACGGCACGCCGGTCGCCATCGTGCTGGTGTTCCTCAACCTGATCGGGTTGATCTGAGCGGTCGATGCAGGCCGCGTGAGCCGCGTGGACAAGGCTGCGCCGTTGTCCACCCTACGCCGCCCTGCACCTGGCCGTAGGGTGGAAAACGCGCAAAGCGCTTTTCCACCATTCCACAGCATGTGTGGCACCAAGACTGCGGCAGCTTGTCGCACCGGATTGTCAGCTTTTCGTTACGCCTGGCAAGCCGCCGGGCCAGGTTTTCCGTCACTGACGGCACTGTAAGGAAATACTGACAGCCGACCCGCCAGCAGCAGCCTTCCGCGCTCGTAAAGCGGGATTGTCCACGGCCACCCGCTGGGGTGTGATGGGCCCAGCCAAGCCGTGCGACGGCAATCCTCACAACAATAATCAGGAGGCGATATGAACGCCGTGAACAAGATCGAGCAGCACAATCCCATCGGCACCGACGGTTTCGAGTTCGTCGAATTCACCGCGCCGAATGCCGAGGGCATCGAGCAGCTGCGCACGCTGTTCACCCAGATGGGCTTTACCGAAACCGCCAAGCACCGCTCCAAGGAGGTCTGGCTGTTCCAGCAGCACGACATCAATATCGTGCTCAATGGCAGTCCTACCGGGCATGTGCGCGAGTTCGGCAAGAAGCACGGCCCGAGCGCCTGCGCCATGGCCTTCCGGGTGAAGAATGCGGCGCAGGCCGCCGCCTACGTCGAATCCCAGGGCGCCAAGCTGGTCGGCAGCCACGCCAACTTCGGCGAGCTGAACATCCCCTGCGTCGAAGGCATCGGTGGCTCGCTGCTGTATCTGGTCGACCGCTATGGCGACAAGAGCATCTACGACGTCGACTTCGAGTACATCGAAGGGCGCACGCCGAACGACAATGCCGTCGGCCTGATGTGCATCGACCACCTGACCCACAACGTCAAGCGCGGGCAGATGGACGTCTGGTCCGGTTTCTACGAGCGCATCGCCAACTTCCGCGAGATTCGCTATTTCGACATCGAGGGCAAGCTCACCGGGCTGTTCTCCCGCGCCATGACCGCGCCCTGCGGCAAGATCCGCATCCCGATCAATGAGTCGGCCGACGACAAGTCGCAAATCGAGGAATTCATCCGCGAGTATCACGGCGAGGGCATCCAGCACATCGCGCTGTCCACCGACGACATCTATGAGACCGTGCGCCGCCTGCGTGCCAACGGCGTGGACTTCATGACCACCCCGGACACCTACTACGAGAAGGTCGATACCCGCGTCGCCGGCCACGGCGAGCCGCTCGACCAGCTGCGCGAGCTGAACCTGCTGATCGACGGCGCGCCGGGCGTCGCTACGTCGGGCGTCGCTACGCCGGGTGATGACGGCATCCTCCTGCAAATATTCACCAACACGGTGATCGGCCCGATCTTCTTCGAAATCATCCAGCGCAAGGGCAACCAAGGCTTCGGCGAAGGCAACTTCAAGGCGCTGTTCGAATCCATCGAGGAAGACCAGGTGCGCCGCGGCGTGATCAAGGCGGGCGAGTAAGTCGAGAGTCAGGGTGGGCTGCGTAGGGTGGATGTCGCGAAGCACATCCACGCGTTCGGTTGGCCCGACACAGGCGCGTGGAACCCGACACAGACGCGTGGAAGATGCTTCGCAGTCTTCCACCCTACGCACCGGCACCCACGGCATTGCCATTGAGATCACGCGGTATCACGAGGAGAGGCACATGAGCCGCAAATGGATCAGTTTCCCCATCCGCGAGGGTGAGAGTTCGCGTCAGGCGCACTGCGATTTTCCGCAGGGCACCTACGAGCGCGAAATGGGCCGCGAAGGCTTCTTCGGCCCGGCTTCGCACCTGCATCACAAGCATCCGCCGACCGGCTGGATCGACTGGGAAGGCCCGCTGCGCCCGCACGCCTTCAACTTCAATCACATCCCCAGCGAAGGTGACTGCCCGCTGCAGGCGCCGTTGGCGCTGCACAACGCCGACGTCAAGTTGCGCCTGTGGAAGACCAACGGCGCCATGCGCCACCTGGTGCGCAACGGTGACGGTGACGAACTGCTATTCATCCACGAGGGCGCCGGGCATTTCTACTGCGACTTCGGCCACCTGGAATTCCGCGACGGCGACTACCTGATGATCCCGCGCGGCACCGCCTGGCGCATCGAGGCGACGCAGCCGGTGTTCATGCTGCTGATCGAGAACACCGATGGCGCCTACCAGCTGCCGGAAAAAGGCCTGGTCGGCCCGCATGCCATCTTCGACGCCGCCGTGCTCGACCATCCGCGGCTGGACGACGCCTTCCGCGCGCAGCAGGACGAGAACCCCTGGCAGATCCGCATCAAGCGGCGCGGCCAGATCACCACCGTGACCTACCCGTACAACCCGCTGGACGTGGTCGGCTGGCACGGCGACAACACCGTGGTACGGCTCAACTGGCGTGACATCCGCCCGCTGATGAGCCATCGCTACCACCTGCCGCCGTCGGCGCACACCACCTTCGTCGCCAACGGTTTCGTGGTCTGCACCTTCACGCCGCGGCCGGTGGAATCCGACCCGGGTGCGCTGAAGGTGCCGTTCTTCCACAACAACGATGACTACGACGAGGTGCTGTTCTACCACCGCGGCAACTTCTTCAGTCGTGACAACATCGAGCAGGGCATGGTGACCTTCCACCCCTGCGGCTTCCCCCACGGGCCGCACCCGAAGGCGCTGAAGAAGGCCAGCACCGACCCGGCGACCTTCGCCGACGAGGTGGCGGTGATGATCGACACCCGTCGTGCGCTGGAAGTCGGCGAGGCTGCCGCAGCCGTCGATGTCCCCGAATACGTCAACTCCTGGCGTGCGCCGGGCAAGGAATCCTGATGAAACTCGCAACCCTCAACCAGGGCCGCGACGGTGTGCTCGTCGTGGTCTCCCGTGATCTCGCCCAGGCGGTGAAAGTGCCGCAGGTCGCCGCCACGCTGCAGGCCGCGCTGGATGACTGGCAGTACTGCAAGCCGAAGCTGGAAGCGGTCTATCAGCGCCTCAACGACGGGCTGGAGGAGGGCGCCTTCGCCTTCGACCAGGCCGCCTGCCACAGCCCGCTGCCACGCGCCTACCACTGGGCCGACGGCAGCGCCTACGTCAATCACGTCGAGTTGGTGCGCAAGGCGCGCGGCGCCGAGATGCCGGAATCCTTCTGGCACGACCCGCTGATGTACCAGGGCGGCGCCGACGCCTTTATCCCGCCGCACAGCCCGATCCGCCTGGCCGACGAGGCCTGGGGCATCGATATGGAAGGCGAACTGGCGGTGATCACCGACGACGTGCCGATGGGCGCGACGCCGGCCGAGGCGGCCTCGCACATCCAGCTGCTGATGCTGGTCAACGACGTCTCGCTGCGCAACCTGATCCCCGGCGAGCTGGCCAAGGGCTTCGGCTTCTACCAGAGCAAGCCGTCATCGAGCTTCTCGCCGGTGGCGGTGACGCCGGACGAGCTGGGCGAGAGCTGGCGTGACGGCAAGGTGCATCGGCCGCTGGTTTCGCAGATCAACGGCGAGCTGTTCGGCCAGCCGGATGCCGGCACTGACATGACCTTCAACTTCCCGACCCTGGTCGCCCACGCCGCGCGCACCCGTCCGCTGGGCGCCGGCAGCATCATCGGCTCGGGCACGGTGTCGAACTACGACCGCAGCGCCGGCTCGTCCTGCCTGGCCGAGAAGCGCATGCTCGAGGTCATCGAGCACGGCGAGGCGAAGACGCCGTTCCTCAAGTTCGGCGACCGGGTGCGCATCGAGATGTTCGACGCCGCCGGGCAGAGCATCTTCGGCGCCATCGATCAGCAGGTCGAGCGCTATGAGCACTGAGCTGACGCTCTACGGCTACTGGCGCTCCAGTGCCGCCTACCGGGTGCGCATCGCGCTGAATCTGAAGGGCCTGGCCTACCGGCAGGTGCCGGTGCATCTGGTCAAGGATGGCGGCCAGCAGCGTGCGGCCGATTACCGCGCCCTCAACCCGCAGCAGCTGGTGCCGTTGCTGGTCGATGAAGCCAACGGTGGCGCGCGCATCAGCCAGTCGCTGGCGATTCTGGAGTACCTCGACGAGGTGTTTCCGGTGCCGGCGCTGCTGCCGGCCGATCCGGTCGAGCGCGCCCGGGTGCGCGCCCTGGCGATGCACATCGCCTGCGAGATTCATCCGCTGAACAACCTGCGCGTGCTGCAGTACCTCAGTGCCGAACTGGGCGTCGACGACGAGGCGAAGAACGCCTGGTACCGGCACTGGGTCGATCAGGGCCTCGCCGCCGTGGAAGCGGGCCTGGAATGTTTCGATGGCAGGCTTTCCCTGAACGATCGGCCAGGTTATCTGGAGGCATGCCTGGTGCCGCAGGTATACAATGCGCGCCGTTTTGCCTGTGACCTCGCGGCGTATCCACGCATTCTCGAGATCGTCGCACGCTGCGAGACGCTTCCGGCCTTCCAGCAGGCCGCGCCGGAGGTGCAGCCCGACGCTCAATGAAAGACTGAATCCGCCTTGCACGCCGCCGCGCCCTGCGCGACGGTCCCGATCCCGTCACAGATAACAACAAACAGGTGACGTATGACTCGTGAAAAACCGAAGAACCTCTGGCTCTCGCGCTGGGGTTTCATCCTCGCGGCAACCGGCTCGGCCGTGGGCCTGGGCAACATCTGGAAATTCCCCTACATCACCGGCGAATTCGGCGGTGGTGCCTTCGTATTGATGTACCTGCTGTGCATCCTCGCCATCGGCGTGCCGGTGATGATGTGCGAGATCGCCATCGGTCGCCGCGGCCGTGGCAGCCCGATCGACGCCATCGGCCGGGTGGTCCGCGAGAACAACGGCAATCCGCTGTGGAAGGCGGTGGGCGGCATGGCCATGACCGCCGGCTTCCTGATCCTCTGCTTCTATGTCGTGGTCGCTGGCTGGGCCTTCGCCTACACGGTGAAGATGCTCGACGGCTCGCTGACCGCGACCAGCGTCGAGGCGCTCGGCGGGGTGTTCGAGGCGCACAACGCCAACCCGTGGGAGCTCGGTGGCTGGAGCCTGCTGGTGGCATTGCTGACGCTGTGGATCGTCGCCAAGGGCGTGCAGAAGGGCATCGAGAATGCGGTGCGCTGGATGATGCCGGGCCTGGCCGTGCTGCTGCTGATCCTCGTGGGTTACGCGGTCACCAGCGGCGGCTTCGATCAGGGCTTCGCCTTCCTGTTCAGCTTCGACACCTCGAAGATCACCGGCGAAGCGCTGCTGGCCGCGCTCGGCCACGCGTTCTTCACCCTCAGCCTGGCGTCCGGCGCGATCCTCACCTACGGCTCGTATATTCCGGATGACCAGTCCATCGCCCGCACCACCTTCATGGTCGCCATCGCCGATACCTGCGTGGCGCTGCTGGCGGGCCTGGCGATCTTCCCGATCATCTTCGCCAATGGTATGGACCCGACCGCCGGCCCCGGCCTGATCTTCATGAGCCTGCCGCTGGCCTTCCAGCAGATGCCGTTCGGTACCGCCTTCGGCGTGCTGTTCTTCGCCATGGTGTCGATCGCCGCGCTGACTTCGGCGATCTCCATGATCGAGGCCACCGTCGCCTACCTCAACGAGAAGCACGGCATTTCGCGGATGAAGGCGGCAATGGGTTCCGGCGTGGTGCTGCTGGTGATCAGCCTGCTGGCGATGCTCTCGTTCAACCTGCTGTCGGGCTGGACGCCGATGGGCAAGAACTTCTTCGACTGGCTGGATTACCTGACCTCGCGCTGGATGATGCCGCTGGGCGGGATCTTCACCGTGCTGCTGGCCGGCTACGCGCTGCGCAGCGAAATCATGCGCGACGAGCTGAACCTGCCGCCGCTGGGCTACGCGTTGTGGCTGTTCATGGTGCGCTACGTCTGCCCGGTGCTGATCCTCATGGTCTTCCTGCATGCCCTTGGCTGGCTGGGCTTCGACCCGCTGCAGCGCTGGTACTGGATCGCCGGAGCGATCGGTGCGCTGGCGGTGCTGGGCGAGATGTTGCGCCCGCGGGTGATGCCGGCGCTGGCCGGGCGCTGAGGCCGCGTCAAGGCCGTGCGTGGTGCTCCGTTGGGGTGCCACGCAAGCCGCTGGTCGGAAAGACGGTCCCCCGCTTGATCGTCGTCAACTGGTCGTAAAGTTCCGCTGGACGAGGCCGACAATCCTGAATGACAGCCAGGGAGGCGCACGGGACAAGGATGCTCGCCCGCCCGAACCGTTCCGGACTCGCTGCCATGACCAACAGCCTCAAATTCAGCCACAAGATCCTGCTGGCCGCCTCCCTGGTGGTGATCGCGACCTTCGCGCTTTTCACGCTCTACAACGACTATCTGCAGCGCAACGCCATCCGCACCAACCTCGAGAGCTACCTCGACGAGATGGGTGAGGTCACCGCGCACAACATTCAGAACTGGCTGTCTGGCCGCATCCTGCTGGTGGAAAGCGCTGCGCAGAGCATCGGTAGCGACAGTGCCGAAGCGCGCGTGGCCACGCTGCTCGAGCAAAAGGCGCTGGCCTCGACCTTCATGTTCAGCTACCTCGGTGGGCAGGATGGCAGCTTCCTCATGCGTCCTGCCGAAGAGATGCCTGCCGACTACGATCCGCGCGCGCGTCCCTGGTACAAGGACGCCATCGCCGCGGGCGGCTCGACGCTGACCGAGCCCTATGTGGATGCGGCGAGCGGCGAGCTGGTCATCTCCATCGCGACCCCTGCGCAGCAGAGCGGCCGAAACATTGGTGTCGTTGGCGGCGATCTGGGGCTCAAGGCGCTGGTGGAAATCATCAACGCGCTGGACTTCAACGGCATGGGCTATGCCTTCCTGGTCAGCGGCGACGGCAAGATCCTGGTGCACCCGGACAGCTCCAGGGTGATGAAGTCGCTCGGTGAGCTGTTCCCCGGTCACGCGCCGTCGCTCGACGCCAACTATGCCGAAGTCGATCTCGACGGCCAGACCCGCATCCTCAGCTTCAGCCGCGTTCAGGGCCTGCCATCGGTGACCTGGTACGTCGGCATCTCGCTGGACAAGGATGCGGCCTATGCCAGCCTCGCCAGTTTTCGCACCACCGCGCTGGTCGCCACGGTTGCCGCCGTGGCGTTCATCCTGGTGTTGCTGGGCATGCTGATTCGGGTACTGATGCGTCCGCTCACCGACATGGGCCGCGCCATGGCCAATATCGCCGAAGGCGAGGGTGATCTGACCCGGCGCCTGGCCGTGCAGTCGCGGGACGAATTCGGCGAGCTGGCGACCGCCTTCAACCGTTTCGTCGAGCGTATTCACGAGTCGATCCGCGAGGTGTCTTCGGCCACGTTGCAGGTCAACGAAGTGGCGCAACGCGTGCTCAGCGCTTCGAACGCCTTGATGGCCAATTCCGACGAGCAGGCCAGCCGCACCAACAGCGTGGCCGCGGCGATCAACGAGCTGGGCGCCGCCGCCCAGGAGATCGCCCGCAACGCGGCGGACGCCTCGCAGCAGGCCAGCGGCGCCCGCCATCAGGCCGAGGATGGTCGTCAGGTGGTGGAGCAGAACATCGCCGCGATGCGCGAACTGTCGGCGAAGATCAGCGCGTCCTGCGGGCAGATCGAGGCGCTCAATGCCAAGACCGTGGACATCGGCCAGATTCTCGAGGTGATCAAAGGCATTTCCGAGCAGACCAACCTGCTCGCGCTCAACGCCGCCATCGAGGCGGCGCGGGCCGGCGAGGCGGGCCGCGGCTTTGCCGTGGTCGCCGACGAGGTGCGCAACCTGGCGCATCGCACGCAGAGCTCGGCGCAGGAAATCCAGCAGATGATCGAGCAGCTGCAGGTCGGTGCCAGCGCTTCGGTGCAGACCATGACCGAAAGCCAGCGGCAGAGCGAATCCAGCGTTTCCATCGCCGACCGCGCCGGCGAGCGCCTTGGTGAGGTGACCCAGCGCATCGGCGAGATCGACGGCATGAACCAGTCGGTAGCCACCGCCACCGAGGAACAGACCGCGGTGATCGAGTCGCTGAACATGGACATCACCGAGATCAACACGCTGAACCAGCAAGGTGTGGAGAACCTGCAGTCGACGCTGCGGGCCTGCGGCGACCTGGATCAGCAGGCGCGCCGGCTTAAGCAACTGGTGGACAGCTTCCGTATCTGACCGGAACGGGTTTTTAGAGGGCGCTTCGGCGCCCTTTTTCATGGATGTGATCTGGCAGCGGAGCAATGTGCCCGCGGCGGCAGTCTCACTTGTTCACGTCGCGCTTCAACCAGGAGGCTCCATGAAAATTCTCATCGTGCTCACTTCCCACGAGCAGTTGGGCGACACCGGCAAAAAGACCGGCTTCTGGCTGGAGGAATTCGCCGCGCCGTACTACGTGTTCATGGATGCCGGGGTGCAGGTGGTGCTCGCGTCGCCCGAGGGTGGCGAGCCGCCGCTCGACCCGAAGAGCGACCAGCCCGACGCCCAGACCGAGGCCACCGAGCGTTTCAACGGTGATGGCGAGGCACAAACCTTATTGGCCAACACCTACCGTCTGGATCAGGTCTCGGCCGAGGATTTCGACGCGGTGTTCTATCCCGGTGGCCACGGTCCGCTGTGGGATTTGGTGAACAACCCCACGTCCATCGCCCTGATCGAGTCCTTCGTCAAGGCCGACAAGCCGATAGGCGCGGTCTGCCATGCACCGGCGGCGTTGACCGAGGTGCGCGGCAAGGATGGCGAGTATCTGGTCAAGGGCAAGCGCGTCACCGGTTTCACCAATGGCGAGGAAGCCGCGGTGGATTTGACCGAGGTGGTGCCGTTCCTGCTCGAGGATCGCCTGCGCGAGCGTGGCGGCCAGTACAGCAAGGGCGCCGATTGGACGGCTTATATCCAAGTCGACGGGCTACTGGTGACCGGGCAGAACCCGGCGTCATCCGAGGCGGCGGCGCAGGAACTGCTCAAGCTGCTGCGCGGCTGATACTCACTGCGGCCAGGCGAGTTGTTCCGCCTGGCCACAGGCCTCGAACAGCGGTCGGCTGAACAGGTAGCCCTGCATCAGATGGATGCCCAGATCGAAGAGGGCGCTGCATTCGTCGGCGGTCTCGACGCCTTCGCCGATCACCCGGATGCCCAGTTCTTCGCACATCGACACGGTGCCGCGGACGATGGCTTGGCGCGTGCGGCTCTGGTCGATGCCGCGGATCAGGTCCATATCCAGCTTGATGATGTCCGGCTGGAAATCGGCCAGCAGGTTGAGTCCGGCGAAGCCCGCACCGAAGTCGTCGATGGCGGTGAGAAAGCCGATGCGTTGGTACTCGCGGAACACTTCGGTCAGCCACTTGCCGTCGCTGACGCGCTCGCCCTCGACGGTCTCGAAGATGATCTGCTCGACCGGAAAGCCGTGAACGCGCGCCGCTTCCAGCGTCGAGCGGATGCACAGCTCGGGACGGTAGATGGCATTGGGCATGAAGTTGATCGACAGCTTGCTCTGCATGCCGAGTTTGGCGGCGGTCTTGATCGCCTTGACCCGGCCGGCCTGGTCGAAGCGAAAACGGTTCTGCTCGGTGACTTGCGACAGCACGGTGGGTGCCGGCTCGCCGCCGACGCCGCGAACCAGCGCCTCATGGGCGAAGATCTGCCGGTCGTGCAGGTCGATGATTGGCTGGAAGGCGTAGCTGAAGCCGAAGCCCAGGCGTTCGCCGCTGGCGCAGCTGGGGCACGCGCCGTGCTCGCTGGCGCCGTGGCAGGAATAGGCGTCAGGTGCCGGATTGAAGCTGGCGTTGCTCGAATACATGGACGCGCTCTTCTGCAGGTTGAGACAGGTTAGCGGCCGAGCAGCGCCTGACTGAAGGTCACCCGTCCGCGGCCGGCCCCACTGCAGTCTTGGCGCGGTGGTGCGATGGGGCGCCCAGTTCGTCGATCAGACTGCGCGCGGCGAAGTCCGCCGCATCCGTGAAGGGGTTCAATACGCGGGCGACGCCCGCCGCGTCCAGCGCCTTGCCATGCTGATCGTCACGCACGACGCCGGCGATCTTGCCCTCGAAACCGGCATGCTTGAGCGCATGCAGAAAGGCACGATTGGCCTCCCATTGCGGAAAGCTGGTGACCACCCATTCGGCATGCTGCAGCGGCAGCGACTCGAGAAAGCTTGGGTCCTCGCCATCGCCGAAGCGCACCGGCAGCCGGCTGCGGCGCAACGTGCGCACCGCCTCGGGGTCGAAATCCACGCCGAGCACCGGCAATCGCGCGGCGGCCAGTTGCTGCAGCAGCCGCGAACCATAACGGCCCAGACCGAAGATGATGACGCGTGGTTGGCCCTGCGGTCTGCTCTGGGCCTCTACTGCCAGCTCGCGGTAGGGACGCTTGCGTTCGAACAGGCCGAGCCAGGGTGCCAGGCGTTCATAGAGCGGCTGCGAGAACAGGATCATGTAGGTCGAGAGCATGATGGTCGCCAAGCCGACCAGCGTGGTGAGGCCCAGCGCCTCCGGCCCGACATGGCCGAGGGTGATGCCCATGGCGACGAAGACGATGGAGAACTCGCTGATCTGCGCCACGGTCAGCCCGGCGAGAAAGCCGGTGCGCTTGCGATAGCCCATGTAGCCCATGATCGCCATGACGATCAGCGGGTTGCCGATCAGCACGAACAGCGCCAGCACGATGGCCGGCAGGATCTCGTTGCCGAGCGTGGAGAAGTCCAGCCTGCCACCGAGGTCGATGAAGAAGAACAGCAGCATGAAGTCGCGAATGCCGGTCAGACGCGCGTTCATCGCCTCGCGGTAGACCGTCGAGGCCAGTGAGAAACCGGCGACGAAGGCCCCGGCCTCCTTGCTGAAGCCGATGTAGTCGCCCAGCGCGGCGAGCCCGGTGCCCCAGGAAATGGCGAAGATCAGCAGCAGCTCCTGCGAGCGCGCCATGCGGCTGACCAGCGGCGGCAGCACGTAGCGCATCAGCACGTACATCAGGATGGCCGCACCAGCCAGACGCAGCAGCAGCGAGCCGGAGACCTCGGCCCAGCCGGCATCGCCGGCACCACGCAGGGCGCTCATGGTCATCATCGCCAGCACCACGGCGAGGTCCTGGACGATCAGGAAGCCAACGGCGATGCGCCCGTGCAGCGAGTCCAGTTCGTGTTTGTCCGAGAGCAGCTTGACGATGATGATGGTGCTGGAAAAGGTCAGCGCCACGGCGATGTAGAGCGCTTCCATCGCGCTCTTGCCCATCAGCAGGGTGAGCGCGAAGCCGAAGACGATGGTGAAGGTCAGCTGCCCGAGCCCCGTGGCCAGCGCCACCGGGCCGATATTGCGGATATGCGCGAGGTCCAGCTTGAGCCCGACCACGAACAGCAGCACGGCGACGCCGATCTCGGCCAGCAGGTGGATCTGCTCGGCGGCGTTGACCGGGCCGAATGCCGCCGGGCCAAGCAGGATGCCGACCACGATGTAGGAAATCAGCAGCGGCTGGCGCAGGCTCACGGCAATCGCCCCGACCACCGCGGAAACGATCAGCAGCAGGGCGAATTCGGCGAAGGGGCCGTGGGCGAGCAGCGCTTCCATCAGAGTCTCCGTGCGGTTGATGTGCCGGCGCCGCGGCGCTGTGCCTATCCTGCGGCAGACCCTGGCCCGCCGCCAGCGCGGCAGCGTATGAAACTGTGACAGCAAAGCATCCCGGCGTGCGTCTGCAATCGGCTGGCGAGCCGATAGGCTCGGCCTGCTGCTAGAATTCGCCCTTTTTTCACCCCGCCGAATCGGCGCTGCGAGCCTGCCATGACCTTCGCCTCCCTGGGCCTGATCGAACCGCTGCTGCGGACCCTGGACACCCTCGACTACCGCACGCCGACGCCGGTCCAGGCCAAGGCCATTCCTGTCGTGCTCAAGGGCCGCGACCTGATGGCGGCGGCGCAGACCGGCACTGGCAAGACTGCCGGTTTCGCCCTGCCATTGCTGCAACGCCTGACCATGGAGGGTGCCAAGGTGGCGAGCAATTCGGTGCGCGCGCTGGTGCTGGTGCCGACCCGCGAGCTGGCCGAGCAGGTCCACGAGAGCTTTCGTGTCTATGGTCAGAACCTGCCGCTGCGTACCTACGCGGTATACGGCGGGGTCAGCATCAATCCGCAGATGATGGCGCTGCGCAAGGGCATCGACGTGCTGGTGGCGACCCCCGGTCGCCTGCTCGATCTCTACCGGCAGAACGCCGTGGGCTTCGCCCAGCTGCAGGCGCTGGTGCTCGACGAGGCCGACCGCATGCTCGACCTTGGCTTCGCCGACGAGCTGGACCAGCTGTTCGCGGCCCTGCCGAAGAAGCGCCAGACCCTGCTGTTCTCCGCGACCTTTTCCGAGCCGATCCGGCAGATGGCCCGCGAGCTGCTGCGTGACCCGCTGTCGGTCGAGGTCAGCCCGCGCAACGCCGCGGCGAAGACGGTCAAGCAGTGGCTGGTGCCGGTGGACAAGAAGCGCAAGGGTGAGCTGTTCCTGCATCTGTTGGCGGAGCGGCGCTGGGGCCAGGTGCTGGTGTTCGTCAAGACACGCAAGGGTGTCGATCAGCTGGTGGACGAGCTGCAGGCGCAGGGTATCGCCAGCGACGCAATCCATGGCGACAAGCCGCAGGCCTCGCGCCTGCGTGCGCTGGAACGCTTCAAGGCCGGCGAGGTGCAGGTGCTGGTGGCGACCGATGTCGCCGCGCGCGGGCTGGATATCCACGACCTGCCGCAGGTGGTCAACTTCGACCTGCCGATCGTCGCCGAGGACTACGTGCACCGCATCGGTCGTACCGGCCGCGCCGGCGCTACGGGTGAGGCGGTTTCGCTGGTCAGTGCCGATGAGGTCGATCAGCTCGCCGCCATCGAAACCCTGATCAACCAGGTGCTGCCGCGCCACGACGAACTGGGTTTCGTGCCGGACCATCGCGTGCCGACCACCACCCTGGGCGGGCAGATCATCAAGAAGCCGAAGAAACCCAAGAAGCCCAAGGACGCTGGCAAGGGCAAGATCCACCTCGGCAACTGGTTCGACGAGAACGAGAAACCCAACGCCAGGCCGATCCGCAAGGTGCCGAGCCTGGGCGGTGGCAAACCGGCGAAGAAGCGCTGATCGCTGCGGAGGTGGAAAGCGGCGCAGCCTTTTCCACCCTTGCGCCTCTCACAGGCTCGCTAGTGCCGACACCACCAAGAGCAGCGCCATGGCGTAGTTGAACCGGCGCATATGCGCTGCCGAGTGCAGCAGCTTCGCAGCCCCGGCACCGAGCAGTGCCCAGGCTGCCAGGCAGGGCAGGGCGATCAGAAAGAACAGCAGGGCGTGAATGGCGTAACGCCCGGCGTCGGCAGCGGCGCCGCTGAACACGCCGACCACCGCCAGCGCCATCATCCACACCTTCGGGTTGACCAGTTGCAGGCCGGCGGCGCCCAGCGCGCCGAGCCGACGCGGCGCGGCGGCGGCCTCGACCGGTTCGGCCGGGCTGCGGGCGATCTGCCAGGCCAGGTAGAGCAGCCAGGTCAGGCCGAACCAGGTCATGAGCTGCTGCAGTTGCGGATGGCGCAGCAACCATTCGCCGGCGCCCAGGCCCACCAGCAGCACGATGAGGGCTGCCGCCGAGCAGGCGCCGAGAATGATCGGCACGGCTGCGCCCAGGCCGAAGCGCGTGCTGTTGCTGAGCAGCAGAATGTTGGTCGGCCCGGGGGTGATCGAGGCGACGAAGGCGAACAGCATGAAGGGAAGCAGCTGGCTCATGACGGCTGCTCCGCGATGTGCGTGGCGAGTGCTCCGGGGGTGGCGGTGAGGTGAGGCATGGTTTTCGGCTCCGGGGTGGCGGACGACCGAATACTCGCGCCTGTCGGCTCAGTGGTCTGGAAGATTCGAGCAGCGTTTGCGGTAGTGCGCCGGTGTCAGCCCGTAGGCGCGGCGGAACCAGCGGCCCATGTGGCTCTGGTCGGCGAAACCGAGGCTCATCGCCACCAGCGCCGGTGGCTGGCCCGCTGCGAGCAGGCGCCGGGCCTTGGCCAGGCGCAGCTGGACCAGATAGGCATGCGGCGCCAGGCCGAACGCCGCCTTGAACGCCCGTGACAGCCTGAAGCGATCGACGCCGGTGGCCCGCGCCAGATCATCCAGCCCGAGATCCTGATCCATGTGTGCATGCAGATAGTCCCGCGCCCGCAGCGCCACGGCCGGCAGGCGCGGGTCGGCAGTCAGCCGCGGTCGCCATGACAGGTGCCGCGCCAGTTTGCCCAGCAGGGCGTCCAGCGCGGCCTGGCGAACGATGCGCAGGTCCTGGCTTTGCAAGGCCTGGCAGGCATCGGCAATCACCGTCACCAGCGCCGGCTCGTTTTCCAGCGTCTTGGCGAACGCCGGCTGGCACTGGTTGGGCGCATCCTCGAACAGTGCGCGCAGTTCGCGCTCGAGCCAGTGCGGGTCGAGGTACAGCATCGAATAGGTGAAGCCGCCGGCCGTCGGCGCGTGGCCGTCGTGCAGCTCGCCGGGTTCGAGCAGAAACACCTGCCCCGGCGTGCTGCTGTGCAGCGTCCGGCGGCAGTGAAACTGCTGAACGCCCTGTTCGGTGAAGCCGATCAGGTAGCTGTCATGGAAATGCGGGTCGTAGGCGTGCCCTTCGAAATGCGCACGGATCGTCTCGATGCCGGTTTCGGCATCCTTCTTCAGATCGATCCAGTCATCGGTACCCATGGTGGCTCCATGAACTCGGCGTCGCGGCTTGGCCCGGCTCAGTATCGCTCGCTGCCGGCAGGCCGTCTGGAACATTCGTGCAGCGCCGCTCACGGCCGGACGAACGCGATGCGCGCGACGGACGGTCTCTGACTGCCTGCTGTAATTGATCTGGGTCTAGGCTTGATCCGGTCCATGTTGTGCAGACTCGAATGTCCCGACTCAAGGAGCAAGTCCATGACCCAGACCATGAAAGCGGCAGTGGTACACGCCTTCGGCGAGCCGCTGCGCCTCGAGGAAGTCAAGGTGCCAATGCCCGGCCCTGGCCAGATCCTGGTGAAGATCGCCGCCTCCGGCGTCTGCCACACCGACCTGCATGCGGCCGAGGGCGACTGGCCGGTGAAACCGTCCCTGCCGTTCATTCCCGGTCACGAAGGCGTCGGCCACGTCGCTGCGGTGGGTGCCGGCGTGACCCGGGTGAAGGAGGGCGATCGGGTCGGCGTACCCTGGCTGTACACCGCCTGCGGCTGCTGCGAGCACTGCCTGACCGGCTGGGAAACCCTCTGCGAAGGCCAGCAGAACACCGGCTACTCGGTCAACGGTGCCTATGCCGAGTACGTGCTGGCGGACCCGAATTACGTGGGCATCCTGCCGAAGAACGTCGAGTTCGACGAGATCGCGCCGATCCTCTGTGCCGGGGTCACCGTCTACAAGGGTCTCAAGGTCACCGAAGCGCGGCCCGGTCAGTGGGTGGCGATCTCCGGTATTGGCGGCCTCGGCCACGTCGCGGTGCAGTACGCCAAGGCGATGGGCCTGCACGTGGTGGCGGTGGATGTGGATGACGCCAAGCTGGAACTGGCCAAGCGCCTGGGCGCCGACCTGACCGTCAATGCGCGCACGGAGAGCCCCGTGGAAGTGGTGCAGCGCGATATCGGTGGCGCTCACGGCGTGCTGGTGACGGCGGTGTCCAACAGCGCCTTCGGTCAGGCCATCGGCATGGCCCGGCGGCGCGGTACCGTGGCGCTGGTCGGTCTGCCGCCGGGAGATTTCCCGACGCCGATCTTCGATGTGGTGCTCAAGGCGATCAGCATCACCGGCTCCATCGTCGGTACCCGTGCCGACCTGCAGGAGGCGCTGGACTTCGCTGGCGAGGGGCTGGTCAAGGCGACCATCCATACCGACAAGCTCGACAACATCAACCATATACTCGACGACATGCGTGCCGGGCGCATCGAGGGCCGTATCGTGATGAAGATGTAGAACGCTGGGTGCGGCCGGCTCATCCGGCCGCTGCTCACCCGTCGATCAGGCCTGTGCGATTGTGGGCCGTTCGGTCCGCAGCCAGCGCAGCATTCCCTCGGCCGCCGCCCGGCCACTGGCAAAGCAGGCGGTCAGCAGATAACCGCCGGTCGCTGCCTCCCAGTCGAGCATCTCCCCGGCGCAGAACACACCGGGCAGCTGTCGCAGCATCAGGTTGGCATCCAGCGCTTCGAACGGCACGCCGCCGGCACTGCTGATGGCTTCGTCCAGCGGACGCGGGCGGACCAGGCGGATGGGTAGCGCCTTGATCGCCGTGGCCAGGGCTTGCGGCTCCTGAAAGATCGCGGCATCGGTCAGCTCGCGCAGCAGCGCCGCCTTGACTCCATCGAGCTTCAGCTGGCGGTGCAGGTGCTTGGCCATCGACTGCGCGCCCCGTGGTCTGGCCAGGGCGCTGGCGACCTGCGCCAGGGTGCGATCCGGCAGCAGGTCGAGCAGCACGGTGGCGGCGCCGTCACGGTTGATCGTGTTGCGGATCGGCGCCGAGAGCGCGTAGACCAGGCTGCCCTCGATGCCGGTCGCGGTAAGTACGAACTCGCCCTTGCGCGGCGCGGTGTCGGGAAGGGCGAGGCTGACCGTCTTCAGCGGCGCGCCGGCGAACTTGTCCCGCAGGTGCTCGCTCCAGGCTTGCACCTCGAAGCCGCAGTTGGCCGGCTGCAACGGTGCGATGGCAATGCCGCGAGCTGTGAGCAGCGGCACCCAGGCGCCATCCGAGCCCAGTCGCGCCCAGCTGCCGCCGCCGAGGGCGAGCAGGGTGGCGTCGGCCTCGATCAGGCTTTCGCCGTCCGCCCCGGCGATGCGCAGCACACCCTGTGCGTCCCAGCCCAGCCAGCGCTGGCGGGTATGAATGCGCACGCCACTCTCGCGCAGGCGCTTGAGCCAGGCGCGCAGCAATGGCGCGGCTTTCATGTCGGTGGGAAATACCCGGCCGGAACTGCCGACGAAGGTGTCGATGCCCAGCCCGTGAATCCAGTCACGCAGCGCGCTCGGAGTAAAGGCGTCCAGCAGCGGGCGCAGCTGCTCTGAGCGTGCGCCGTAGCGGCTGACGAAGGTGGAGTAGTGCTCGGCATGGGTGATGTTCATGCCACCGACCCCGGCCAGCAGGAATTTGCGGCCCACCGACGGCATGGCGTCGTACAGATCGACGCTGATGCCCGCCTGGCCGAGTACTTCGGCGGCCATCAGGCCGGCAGGGCCGCCGCCGATGATGGCGACACGAGAGGAGGGGGCGGGCGGGGTCATGGCAGAAGCCTGAAGAACATCACGGGGCGGGCATTGTAGCCGCTGACGGATGCTCAGCCGAGTCCGTGGCGCTGCCAGGCGGCTGCCGCGCTGACATGCAAGGTGGCGTGGCGCCGTGCGAGCAGGGCGCGGTCCTTGTCGTAGCCGCCGCCGATCAGGCCGACCACCGGAATGTCGCGGCCCAGGCAGTGGTCGAGCACGGCGCTGTCGCGGGCGGCGAGCCCGGCGTCGGTCAGCGAGAGCAGGCCCAGGGCGTCGTCGCGATGAACATCCACGCCGGCGTCATAGAGCACCAGGTCCGGCTGATAGATCGGCAGCAGGTAGTTCAGGGTGTCGTGTACCACCTTCAGATACGCGTCATCGCCCATGCCGGGTGGCAGCGGGATATCCCAGTCGCTATGGGCCTTGCGCGCGGGGAAGTTCTTTTCGCAGTGCAGCGAGACGGTTACCGCGTCCGCCACGTTTTCCAGGATGCGCGCGGTGCCGTCGCCCTGATGCACGTCGCAATCGAAGATCAGCACGCGGCCGACACGTCCGCTCTCCAGCAGGTACAGGGCGATTACCGCCAGGTCATTGAAAATGCAGAAGCCGGAAGCGTGGTCGTGATGGGCATGGTGGGTACCGCCGGCCAGGTGACAGGCCAGGCCATGTTGCAGTGCCTGCTCGGCGGCCAGTAGCGAGCCGCCCACCGCGCGCACGGTGCGCTGCGCGAGCTCCGGGCTCCAGGGCAGGCCGAGGCGGCGCAGTTCGTCGCGACCCATCGCGCCGCTGCAGTAACGCTCGACGTAGTTGCGGTCGTGCGCCAGCGTCAGAATGTCATGACTGCACAGCGCGGGGCGCAATAGCGCTGCCTCTGTGGTCAAACCCAAGGCGACCAGATGGTCGCGCAGCAGACGAAACTTCTCCATGGGAAAACGATGGCCCGGCGGCAATGGCGGGCTGTAATCGTCGTGAAATACCAGGGGAAGCGACATGAACCACGCGTGTTCGATGGATGTGCACCGCAGTATGCAGGCTGGCCGTCGGAGCGCTCAAGGAGCAGGGATGGTCGAACGACTCGCACTCGAAAGCACGCGCCTACGGCTGCGCAACTGGCATGACGAAGACCTCGATCCGCTGGCGCGGCTCTGCGCCGACCCGGAGGTGATGCGCTACAACCCGGCGCTGTGGTCCCGCGACGAATGCGCTGCGCTGATGGTGCGCAGCAGGCTGCATCTGCTGCGCAATGGTTTCGGCCTGTGGGCACTGGAGCGTAAGGACAATGGTGCCTTCATCGGCTATTGCGGACTGGTCTGGTCCGCCTCTCTGCTGCCGAACCCGGCCGTCGAACTGCGCTGGGCGGTGGCCTGCGAGCATTGGGGGCAGGGCCTGGCCCACGAGGCTGCTGAAACGGTGCTGAAATGTGCGTTTGGCGCGCTGGGGCTGGATGAGGTCGTGGCCTGGGCGTCGCGGATAAACGAGCCGGGCAGGCAACTGCTGGAAGGGCTCGGCATGCGCCCTGAGCAGACCACCGCGTACGGCCATCCGGACGTTTCGCCCGAACATCCGTTGCACGCCCAGCTGCTCTACCGGCTGCGGCGGGACGATTGGCGACAATAAGCCCTGTTGCTGGAGCGATGCCGGCGAAATCCGTAACATGGCGTGCCTGTCCGCCTGCCCTTATCAAGGATGCCGAAATGACCCAGATACTCGACGCCCTGGTCAACCTGCTGACCCTGGAACGCATCGAGGAAAACCTGTTCCGTGGCGCGAGCCAGGACCTCGGCTTTCCCCAGCTGTTCGGCGGGCAGGTGCTCGGCCAGGTGATCTCCGCCGCCAGTCAGACGGTGTCGCCGGAGCGCCATGTGCATTCGCTGCACGGCTATTTCCTGCGCCCCGGCGATTCGCACCAACCGGTGGTCTACGACGTCGATCGCGTACGCGACGGCGGCAGTTTCACCACGCGGCGGGTCAGTGCGATCCAGAAGGGCCAGACCATCTTCACCGGCATCGCCTCGTTCCAGGCCGCGGAAACGGGCTACGAGCATCAGCTGCCGATGCCGGACGTGGTCGGGCCGGACGATCTGCCCAACGAGTGGGAGCTGTTGCACAAGCTGTCACCGATGGTGCCTGAGCGGGTGATGGAAAAGCTGCGCCGACCCAAACCCATCGAGATCCGCCCGGTCACGCTGGTCGACCCGGCCAACCCGCAGCCCATCGAGCCGGTCCGCCACCTTTGGTTCCGTGCCGACGGCTCGCTGCCCGACAGCCCGGCACTGCACAAGTACCTGCTGGCCTACGCCTCGGACTTCAGCTTTATCGGCACGGCGTTGCAGCCGCACGGCGTCAGCTCGTGGAGCAAGTTCATCCAGCTGGCCAGCCTCGACCACGCCATCTGGTTCCATCGCGAGGTGAAGCTGGACGACTGGCTGCTGTATTCCATCGACAGCCCCTGGGCCGGCAATGCCCGCGGCTTCGCCCGCGGCAGCATCTTCAACCGCCAGGGCCAACTGGTCGCTTCCGTGGCGCAGGAAGGGCTGATCCGCGTGCGTGAGGACTGGATGTGAAGATTGCCGACGTTCGTCACTGGGTGTTCGACATGGACGGCACCCTGACGATCGCCGTGCACGATTTCGCCGCCATCCGCCGCGCGCTGGCGATTCCCGAGGAGGACGACATCCTCCATCATCTGGCGGCGCTACCTGCCGAGGAGGCCGCCGCCAAACACGCCTGGCTGCTGGAGCACGAGCGCGAGCTGGCCTACGCTGCGCGTCCGGCAGAAGGCGCGCGCGAGCTGTTGCACGCCTTGCGCGAGCGCGGCTGCCGGCTCGGCGTGCTGACCCGCAATGCCCAGGAACTGGCCAGGGTGACGCTGGAAGCGGTCGGCATGGGGGACTGCTTTCTGCCCGAGGACATCCTCGGCCGCGACGAAGCGCCGCCCAAGCCGCATCCGGGAGGGCTGCTGCACCTGGCGGAGCGCTGGCGCGTGGCGCCGGCGTCGATGCTGATGGTCGGCGACTACCGCTTCGACCTGGAATGCGCCCGGGCCGCCGGCGCGCGCGGCGTACTGGTCAACGTGCCGCACAACGAATGGCCGGAGCTGGCCGATCTCTATGCCCCGGATTGCCGGATGCTGCACGGGCTGCTGTCTTCGGGCGAGGTCTGAGCGCGGTGTGTGCACAAAACCGGCTGTTATCTGGTGTTGCCCAGCACCACTGCCCGCACTACGGTTTGAACCCCGCATGACCCTGCAAGCGGCCTGCCCGCGAAGCTCCACTTCCCGCCATTGCCCATCTGTTAAAGCCGCGTCGCCTTGAAAGTGTCGCAGCGCACCGGATCGCCATGCTCGAAGCCATCGCGGAACCAGCGTACCCGTTGCGCCGAGGTGCCGTGGGTGAAGGCATCGGGCACCACGCGGCCCTGACTGCGTTGCTGCAGGTTGTCGTCGCCGATGGCATTGGCGGCGTTCAGGGCTTCTTCCAGATCGCCTTCTTCCAGCCAGTCGTGACGTCGCTGCGCGTGGTAGGCCCAGACCCCGGCGAAGCAATCGGCCTGTAGCTCCTGACGGACCAGCAGGCCATTGTCACCTTCCATCTTCGCACCGCGCTGACGGGCGCTCTGTATCTGCTGGGAAACGCCGAGCAAAGTCTGCACATGATGGCCGACCTCATGGGCGATCACATAGGCCTGGGCGAAGTCGCCAGCGGCGGAGAAGCGCCGGGCCATCTCGTCGAAGAACTGCAGATCGAGATAGACCTGCTGATCGCCCGGGCAGTAGAACGGGCCCACCGCCGAACTGGCGAAGCCGCAGGCCGAGTTCACACCGCCGCGAAACAGCACCAGGGTCGGATCGCGGTATTCGGCGCCGGCTTGCCGAAACAGCGCGCGCCAGGTGTCCTCGGTGTCGCCGAGGATCGCCCGGACGAATTCCGTCTGCGGGTCATCGCCGGCCGGCCGCTGGCTTTGCTGGGAGACGGCCGGCCCGCCCTGGTTGGCCAGCTGGCCGAGGATCTGCAGCGGGTCCTGGCCGGAGAGCAGGCCAATGATCACCACGATGGCGATGCCGCCCAGGCCCAGTCCGCCGCCAAGGCGCATGCCGCTGCGGCCTCTGGCGTCCACTACGTTGTCGCTGCGTCGGGCTCGATTCCAGCGCATGGGGTGTCCCTCTGAACGGTTGACGGGTTGAGCGCGCAGCACCGAAGCGGTTACTGCCTCCCGTTAAGACCCGCCTGGCGCGAAAAAGCTGCAGCGGGGACCGCACTGCATTCGCCGATGCACGATGGCTCAGTCGCCGGGGTATTCGGAGAGCACGCGTTCCTCGCCGTGCTTGCTGACGCCGATCACCTTGAAGGCGTCCTTGTGCTCGCCCATCTCCATGCCTGGCGAGCCGATCGGCATGCCGGGTACGGCCGCGCCAATCAGGTCCGGTTGCTCACGCAGCTTGAGGATGTCGGCGACAGGAACGTGGCCTTCGACGAACTTGCCGTCGATCACGGCGGTATGACAGGAACCGAGGCGGTGCGGGATGCCGTGTTCCATCTTTACCGAGGTCATGTCGTTGACCACGTGATCGGCCACGGTAAAACCGTTGTCCTGCAGGTGATCGATCCAGGCCTCGCAACAGCCGCAGCTCGGGTCGCGATAGACGTCGATGGCGAGGGGCTCGGCGGCCTGGGCGAACCCGGCGAGCAGGACGGGAAGCGGCAACAGAAGACGGCGCATGGGAACCTCCTACGAGCGAGAGGCCCAGAATACGCCGGGTTGCGCCCATACCCAAGGTGCCGCGGGCGGGTAATCGTCACCACCGACGTCGCGCGGGAGTGTCGCCCTAAGTACCGGGCGCAGAACAAACGGCCGCCTGACAGTCCCATGCCAATCGGAATAGCGAGTCGCACATCAGGAGAGTTTTCGATGCGTTTTGCCCGTTTCGTTCTGCTCGCGCAGGCGCTGGTGATGGCCAGTCTGAGCCTGGCCTACTGGTTCCGCCCCTACGAGATGGCCAATCTGAACGGCATGCTGCTGATGGAGGGCGCCTCGGTCAGCCACATGCGGGTCTACTACGGGGGCCTGCAACTGGGGTTGGCGCTGTTCCTGATCTGGGCCGCGCGTGCCCCCGAGCGAGCGCGCCCGGCCTTGATGATGCTGATGATCACCATGACCGCGCTGGTGCTCGGTCGCCTGGTGTCGCTGTGGCTGGATGGCGGCGAGCTGGTCGGTTTCGACCTGGCATCGCTGTTCTATCGTGTGCTGGCCGTCGCCCTTGCCGCAGCTGCCTGGCAGCTTATCCGCGAGCGTCCGGAGCCTGAGCCGGAGCGCCTCGAACCGGCCACGCGGAGGCTGGCCAGCGAGCCGCCGAAACCTTTCAAGCTTGGCGATGGTCCGCCGCCGGTCGAGCCGGCACCGGTTGAAGTCGCCCCACAGCCGTTCCGCCGCGGTGATCCCGGCGCCCAGGGCTGATCAGGCCGCCGCTTCGAGGTAGGCCGAGAGGCTATGTTGGTCGAGGATTTCGATGCGCCGCCGCTGCACGGCGATCAACCCTGCGTCGGTCAGACGATGCAGGATGCGCGACAGCGTTTCCGGTTGGATACCCAGTTGCGAGGCGATCAGGCGCTTGGGTAGGTCGAGGTCGATCACACCGCTGCGCGCTGCCTGCAGCTCCTGGAACAGATAGCGCACCACGCGCTGGCAGACGTTGGATGAGGTCAGGTTGTCGATCTGGTGCAGACGTTGGTTGAGTCGGTCGCTGAGGCTGCTGAGCAGCTGCATGCATAGCTGTGGCTGGGTCTCGAGCAAGCGCAGGTAGTGGGCGTTCTGCACGTTGAGCACCAGGCTCTCCTTGAGCGTGGTGGCGCTCAGCGGATGCTCGGGCAGCTTGTTGAAGAGCAGCGTCTCGGCAAAGGCCTCGCCCGGTCGGACCACCTCGATGACCTTCTCCTGACCATCGCAGGTGACCCGGTGCAGCTTGACCTGGCCGTTGATCAGCACATGAAAGTGCTCGGCGGCATCGCCCTGATGGAACAGCGTGCAACCGACTGGTAGACGCTTGACGGTGGTATGCGTGGCTATGTCCTGCAAGGCCGTTTCGGCCAGCCCACTGAACAGATGATGACGGCGCAACGTATTGAGCACTGCAGAGCCGGTCAGCATGGCCATCTCCCTTCCTTTCGATTGAAGGCATGCTAGGTCGCGTATTGCGAGCAGGCCATACCTCTTTCTGGGCAGGGGAGGTAGTCGATCAGCGGCTGCTGCCGGCCAGGCGCTCGTAATCCAGCGTCAGCTGTTCGATCTTGCGCAGCAGCGAATCGCTGGTGGTGACGATCACCGTCGGGACGAAACGCGAGTCGTCGGCGAGGCTGAAACCCGCCCGGGCGAAACGCCATTGCGCGCCGATCTGATCGAGTTGGCGGTTGATCTGCTCGGTGTTCTGCGGCGCCTTGTTCAGCTCGTCCAGGCCGCGTTCGAACTCCACCACTGCCGCGTCGAAGTCACCACGCAGGCGCTGCTCCGGCAGTTTCCAGGTCATCGCCAGGTAGAGCATGGCAATGCGCTGGCTGAGCATGCGCTGGCGCCCGCTGCGGTTGACCAGGCGCGCCGCCTGACTGCCGCTGTGGCGTTCGATCTCCTGCACCAGCGCTTCGCTCTGACCGAGGAAGCGTTCGGCCAGGCGCAGCAGCTCGGCGGACTGTTCGCGATCCGGCTGGGTCAGGGCCAGCTGGCGATACTGATGCCAGGTCTGCGTGGCGTCTTCGAGCGCCTTGCGGATGGCCTCGTTGGCGGCGTATTCGTCGAGCAGCTGGGCGTTCTCCTCGACACTGGCGATGCTGCTGTCGAGCTGGCTGGCGGCAAGATCGACGCGGGTGTCGGTGCCGATCATCAGATAACTCTTGGCGATGCGCTGGCCAAGCATGCGCTGCATGCCGGCGCGGTTGACCGCCTCGGCGTCGCTGATGGCGGCTTGGCAGGGAAGGCTGGCGGCCAACAGGCCGAGCAGCAGGGAAGTGGGCAGCAGAATCTTGAACATGGAGCGCTCCTTACGTCCGGATGGGCGCGATGCTGACCACTCGGTCAGGTCGGTTGGGGACGAAAAGATAGAGCGCTTGGCAGTGATGGCATTGATGATCGTCAAGGGGGCGGCAGCGATTTCGCGAGTTGAGCGATCACGCACAAAACTGCCGCCGGCATCGGTCAGCCCTTCGCTTCGTTCTCCAGCACCCAGACGGCCGCCTCGACCCGCGAACGCAGGCCCAGCTTGTGCAGCAGGTTCTTCACGTGGACTTTCACGGTGCCTTCGGTGATGCCGAGCTTGCGCGCGATCATCTTGTTGCTCTGGCCCTTGGCGATCAGTCGCAGGACTTCCTTCTCGCGCTTGGTCAGGCTGGAAAACTGCACCTGGCCGGTGGGCTTGGGACGCACCCGGATGGCCTCGGCGAGCACCTGGGTCAGCTCGGGGCTGAGGGCCATGCGACCGGTGGCAGCGATGCGGATCTGCTCGATCAGCTGTTCGGCGTCCATGTCCTTGAGCAGGTAGCCGTCGGCGCCGTTGCGCAGCGCCTCGAGGACATGGCTCTGCTCGTCGGAAACGGTGAACATGATGATCCGTGCATCGATGTCCGCGTCGCGCATGCGCCGCGTGGTCTCCAGCCCGTCGATGCCCGGCATGTTCAGGTCCATCAGGATCAGATCGGGCTCGACCGCCTGGGCCAGGCGGATGGCGTCCTCGCCGTTGCCGGCCTCGCCGACCATCTCCAGGTCGTCTTCCAGCTCCAGCAGGTCACGCAGGCCCCGACGCATCATGGGATGGTCGTCGACCAGCAGGATTCGTGTGGTTGTCCCTTCGTTCATGCGTGACAGGCTCCTGTGTAAGGGGGATGTGGCGATAGGCGGGCGGGAAGCGCAGGTGGACCAGGGTGCCGCCGCCGGGACGCAGGCCGATGCTGATGCTGCCGTTCAGGCTGCTGGCGCGTTCGTGCAGGATGATCAGGCCGTAGTGGCCGGCGCGTTGCTCTTCGGGGCGGATGCCGATGCCGTCGTCCTCGATCCTGACGCGAATGGTGCCGTTGCCGTCCTGGGTCAGGCTCAGCCAGCAGCGGTCGGCCTCGGCGTGCTTGACCACGTTGCTCAGCGCCTCGCGGATGATCTGCAGGCAGTGCACTTCCTCGTTGGGCGTTAGCGGGCAGTGGTCGAGACGGTAGTCGCTCAGGATCTGCAGGCCGGAGTTGGCGCCGAACTCCTCGATGGTCGCCTGCACCGCCGGTCGTAGCCCGGGTTCGTTGACCTTGATGCGGAAGGTCGTCAGCAGTTCGCGCAGCTGGCGGTAGGCCGCGTTCAGGCCCTGGTCGATCTGCTGCACGCTGTCGTCCAACTGCGCCTGGCTGCTTTCCTTCTGCATCAGGCGTTTTAGACGGGCCAGCTGCAGCTTCTGCGCGGACAACGCCTGCGCCAGGGAATCGTGCAGCTCGCGGGCGATCACCGCGCGCTCCTCCATGAGCGCCAGGCGCGCCTGTTTCTGGCCCAGCTGCGCGAGGCTCAGCGAGGCGGCGAAGAGGTCGGCCAAGGTGGTCAGCAGCAGGGTCTGCCAGGAGGCCAGCGTATCGCCGGCGGGATAGGCGACGCGTAGCGAGCCGAGATCGTCATGGCCGGAGCGCAACTCGAAGGTCATCAGTTCTTCGCCACTGGGTAGCCGCCCCGACTGGTTGACCGGACAGCTGCCGCATTGCGGCAGCTGGCAGTACTCCGGCGGTTGCAGGCTGCGGGAAGTCATGGCGGTGTGGCTGCCGGCGGCTGCCGAGCGGTTCAGGCACAGCGTGATGGAGCCGGTGCCGAGGATCTGCTGCACCTTGTTCAGCAGCGAGCCCATCATCTGGCTCGGGTCGTCGGGTTGGCTGTAGAGCATGCGCGCGCTGTTGAACAGCAGTTGCAAGGTGGCATTGCTGCGGGTCAGCGCGGCGGTCTTGTCATCGACCTTCTGCTCCATTTCCGCGTAGAGGCTGGCCAGTTCCTGGCTCATCTGGTTGAGCGTGCGGGCCAGCAGACTCAGTTCGGTGTCGCCGGGAATCTGCACCTGGCCGCTGAAGTCGCCCTTGCCGATGTCGCGGGCCATCTTGGTCAGGCTGCGCAGCGGTGTCGCCAGGTTGTTGTGCAGGCCGTAGATCAGCACGAAGGCGATCAGCACGATGACGAACAGCGTCCCGGCCTGTAGCGCGCGGATCACGCCGAGCTTGCCTTCGGAGGCCTCCTGCAGCGTCCGCACGAAGACATTCAGCTCGCTGACGAACTCCGGGGCTTCCTGGCGATACTCCTCCAGCCGCGGCGGCTGCGTGTCCAGCAGTGGGCGCATGCGCTGCTGCCAGTGGCGCAGCACACCGGCATGCAGCGCGGGCAGTTCGGTCGCGCCGTGGCGGTGCAGGGCCGAGCGCAGGGAGGCGGAAAGCAGGGTGCGTTCGAGCGTGACGATGCGTTCTTCGAGCACGGCCTGCGGGCCCTGCTCGGCGGTGAACGCCAGGCGATAGGCCTGCATGCGCAGGCTGCCGGCCTGGTTGATCGCTTCGGCGTCGCCTTCCAGGGCATCGGCCAGGTACAGGCTGGCGAGCATGCTGATCAGCGAAAAACCGATGATGACCACGAACGCCACCAGGGTGTTGAACACGATCGAATGGCGGGTGGAGAGCTGCTCGCTTTCGGTTGGGGACATGGTCGGATCATCGCTCTGGCGGTGGCTCATTCTGCGCTCTGTCATCGGCGCTGGCCATGGTGTGGGAAGTACTCCCATTGCATTCGGGCCCAATCGACGCTTCCTGGTCGAGGGCGATGGCTAAAGTTAACCAATTGATATTGTTGAATTTATTTCAATGAATACGGAGTACCCCGTTGGAGGTAGAAACGGCGCGTCAAGCAAAATGCCATTAGAAGTGTATTGATCTCAGTCAAATTCCGATCGATCCGTCCCGCTTAGCGTGCGAGCCATTCCTGATCCCGCTGCGTATGCCAGCGGGGCCCTGGCGCCAAGAGGATCGACCATGAGCAATATCGAAAAGTGGGACGTGGAGGACCAGATCTTCTGGGACACCACTGGCAAGCGGGTCGCCAATCGCAATCTGTGGATATCCATCCCGAGCCTGCTGATGGGCTTCGCCATCTGGCTGATGTGGGGCATCGTCACGGTGCAGATGCTCAACCTGGGCTTTCCCTTCGCGCCGGCCGAGCTGTTCACCCTGACCGCCATCGCCGGTCTCACCGGCGCCACCCTGCGCATCCCGGCATCGTTCATGATTCGCATCGCCGGTGGGCGCAACACCATCTTCCTCACCACCGCGCTGCTGATGATCCCGGCGGCCGGTGCCGGCTTCGCCCTGCAGAGCCAGGACACGCCGCTGTGGGTATTCCAGCTGCTGGCCTTTCTCTCCGGCATCGGCGGCGGCAATTTCGCCTGCTCGATGAGCAACATCAGCACCTTCTTCCCGAAGAACCAGCAAGGCCTGGCACTGGGCCTGAACGCGGGCCTGGGCAACTTCGGCGTGACCACCATGCAGATCCTGATTCCGCTGGTGATGACCGCCGGGGTGTTCGGTGCGGCGGCTGGCGCGCCGATGGAGCTGATCAAGGACAGCGGCACGCTGATCGGCAAGATCGCTGCCGGCACCGACACCTGGATCCAGAACGCCGGTTGGGTCTGGCTGTTGTTCCTGGTGCCGCTGGCCTTTGCCGGCTGGTTCGGCATGAACAACCTGCTGGTGATCTCGCCGACCCCAGGCTACCCGCTGAACGCCTTCGGCAAGATCCTCGGCCTCTATGCCGTGGCCTTCGCCGCCGCCGCGGTCGGTCTGTACCTCTACCTGCCTGCGCCGACCGGCCTCGGTGTGCTGAACATGTGGGGCGTGATGCTGCTGACCATCGGCGCGACGCTCGGCATGCTGCGCCTGCTGCCGGGCAGCATCAGCCCGAACATCAAGCGCCAGTTCGCGATCTTCCGCGACAAGCACACCTGGTCGATGAGCATTCTCTACATCCTGACCTTCGGCTCCTTCATCGGCTTCTCCATGGCACTGCCGCTGTCGATCACGGTGATCTTCGGCTTCATCAACGAAGTCGGTGCCGACGGTGTGGTGACCCGCGTCGCCAACCCCAACGCGCCGAGTGCGCTGACCTACGCCTGGATCGGCCCCTTCATCGGCGCCCTGATCCGTCCGCTGGGCGGCTGGATCTCCGACAAGGTCGGCGGCTCCATCGTCACCCAGGTGATCTCGGTGGTGATGGTCATCGCCTCGGTCGCCGCCGGCTATGTGATGCACCAGGCCTACGGCTCGGCCCAGCCCGAGGAGTACTTCTTCCTCTTCCTGGTGCTGTTCCTGGTGCTGTTCGCCGCCAGCGGCATCGGCAACGGCTCGACCTTCCGCACCATCGGCGTGATCTACGACCGCGAGAAGGCCGGCCCGGTACTCGGCTGGACCTCCGCTGTCGCCGCCTACGGCTCCTTCGTCGCGCCGATCGTGATCGGCGAACAGGTCAAGGCCGGCACCCCGGAAGTGGCCATGTACGGCTTCGCGGTGTTCTACGCGCTGTGCCTGATCCTCAACTGGTGGTTCTACCTGCGCCCCAACGCCTACGTGAAGAACCCCTGAGTCCGGAGAGCTGCCATGAACATCATGATTGCCTACGACAACTCGCGTAACGCCCGCAAAGCCCTGGACGCCACGCTCGAGATGTTCGGTCTGTTGAAGCCGCTGATCATGCTGATCGGCGTGGTGGAAGAAACCCGCGACACCAGCGATTCGGCGGTCGAGCTGTACGAGCGCGAGCGTCGCGAATTCCAGGCCTTCCTGCAGGAGGCGGCGGCCAAGGTCAGCGCCTTCGGCCTCGATGTCGACGTGATGCTCGCCGAAGGCGACGCCCGCAAGATGATTCTCAAGGCCGCCGAGCACAAGAAGCCCGACCTGCTGGTCATCGCGCGGCATTCCAACGAACCGGACGGCGGCTTCATCTCCCGCTCGCTGAATCTCCTGGTCGACGAACTCGACTACATGACCTTCGGCAGCGTCAGCGCCTTCCTGGCCCGCCGGGCGCCTTGCCCGGTCCTGATTCAAGCCTGCCCCTGAGTGAGGAGCTCATCATGAGAGTTTCTACGCTGTTCGAATGGAAGCGCCCCGAGATCCGGGCCCTGCACCTGACCTGGATCGCCTTCTACATCTGTTTCTTCGTCTGGTTCGGCATGGCGCCGCTGGCCTCGAGCATGCTGAAAAGCGTGAACTGGCTGACGCCCGAAGACCTCAAGCTGTTCGCCATCGCCAACGTGGCGCTGACCATCCCGGCGCGCATCCTGGTCGGCATGGCACTCGACCACTGGGGCCCGCGCCGGGTGTTCTCGGTACTGCTGGTGGTGATGGCGGCGCCCGCGCTGTTCTTCGCCTTTGGTGACAGCCGCACCCAGCTGCTGGTGTCGCGGCTGATCCTCAGCTCCATCGGCGCCAGCTTCGTGGTCGGCATCCACATGACCGCCATGTGGTTCAAGCCCAAGGACATCGGTTTCGCCGAAGGCTTCTACGCCGGTTGGGGCAACTTCGGTTCCGCCGCCGCCGCCATGAGCCTGCCGGCCATCGCCATCCATGCCTTCGGTGGTCCGGAAGGCTGGCGCTGGGCGATCGCCAGCTCGGCGATCATCATGGCCGTCTACGGTGTGTACTACTGGTTCGCCCTCACCGACGGTCCGGCCGGCACCGTGCACCGCAAGCCACACAAGGCCAGCGCGCTGGAAGTCAGCACCTGGGCCGACATGATCAAGCTGATCATCTGGACCATTCCCATGGTCGGCGTGCTCGGCATCCTGGTCTGGCGCATCGAGGGGCTGGGCTACCTGGGCGCCACCGGCGCGCTGATCTGCTACGCGGTGATCGCCCTGGTGGTGATCTTCCAGGTGGTACAGATCCTGCGGGTCAACGTGCCGATCCTGAAAAAGGGCGTACCGGAAGACGACAAGTACCCCTTCAACACCGTGGCCGCGTTGAACTCCACCTACTTCGCCAACTTCGGGGCGGAGCTGGCCGTGGTCTCGATGCTGCCGATGTTCTTCGAGCAGACCTGGGGCCTGACCCCGACCACCGCCGGCATCATCGCCGCCTCGTTCGCCTTCGTGAATCTGGTGGCGCGGCCCATGGGCGGGCTGGTCTCCGATCGCTTCGGCAACCGCCGCTTCGTCATGCTGGCCTACATGCTGGGCATCGCCATCGGCTTCCTGCTGATGGGCCTGATGAACTCCAAGTGGCCGCTGATCGTGGCCGTGGCGATCACCGTGCTCTGCTCGGTGTTCGTCCAGGGCGCGGAGGGCGCGACCTTCGGGATCATCCCGTCGATCAAGCGCCGCGTCACCGGGCAGATCTCCGGCATGGCCGGGGCCTACGGCAACGTCGGCGCCGTCTGCTACCTGACCCTGTTCACCTTCGTGACCCCCTCGCAGTTCTTCATGGTGATCGCCGCCGGTGCCTTCGTCAGCTTCGGGCTCTGCCTGCTCTGGCTGAAGGAGCCCGAGGGCGCGTTCTCCGACGAGTACTACGTATCCAGCGTCGACCGCGAGCTGGAGGCCCGCCAGAAGCTCGCGTCCTGACGTTGCACCGAATGAATGCGCCAGCCATCCCGGCTGGCGCAAGCCGAGATTGATAAGCCGACCGGTCGGGCCAGTGGTTCGCAACCGGAGTGAGGAGAGAAACCAATGAGCCACTTGCTCGATCAACTGCGCTTCTTCAACAGGAAGCAAGGCGAGTTCGCCGATGGTCATGGCGAAACCCGCATCGAATCCCGCGACTGGGAGAACGTCTACCGCTCGCGCTGGCAGTACGACAAGATCGTGCGCTCGACCCACGGGGTGAACTGCACCGGTTCCTGCTCCTGGAAGATCTACGTGAAGAACGGCCTGATCACCTGGGAAACCCAGCAGACCGACTACCCGCGCACCCGCAACGACCTGCCCAACCACGAGCCACGCGGCTGCCCGCGCGGCGCCAGCTACAGCTGGTACATCTATAGCGCCAACCGCCTGAAGTACCCCAAGGTGCGCAAGCCGCTGCTGAAACTCTGGCGTGAAGCGCGGCGCAACATGACCCCGGTGGACGCCTGGGCCAGCATCGTCGAGGACAAGGCCAAGGCCGAGTCCTACAAGAGCAAGCGCGGCATGGGCGGCTTCATCCGCTCCAGCTGGGACGAAGTCAACGAGATCATCGCCGCGGCCAACGTCTATACCGTGAAGCAGTACGGCCCGGACCGCGTCATCGGCTTCTCGCCGATCCCGGCCATGTCGATGGTTTCCTACGCGGCCGGTAGCCGCTACCTGTCGCTGATCGGCGGCGTCTGCCTGAGCTTCTACGACTGGTACTGCGACCTGCCGCCGGCCTCGCCGCAGATCTGGGGCGAGCAGACCGACGTTCCGGAATCGGCCGACTGGTACAACTCCAACTACATCATCGCCTGGGGCTCCAACGTCCCGCAGACCCGTACGCCGGATGCGCACTTCTTCACCGAGGTCCGCTACAAGGGCACCAAGACCGTCGCCATCACCCCGGACTACGCCGAAGTCGCCAAGCTCACCGACCTCTGGCTCAACCCGAAGCAGGGTACCGACGCCGCGCTGGCCCAGGCCTTCGCCCACGTCATCTTCAAGGAATTCCACCTCGAGAAGCCGAGCGAGTACTTCCGCGACTACGCCAAGCGCTACACCGACCTGCCGGTGCTGGTGCGCCTGAACGAGAAGGACGGCAGCTACATCGCCGATCGCTTCCTGCGCGCGTCGGACCTGGCCGACAACCTCGGCCAGGAAAACAACCCCGAGTGGAAGACCATCGCCGTCGACGGCAGCACCGGCGAGCTGGTCTCGCCGCTGGGCTCCATCGGCTACCGCTGGGGCGAGAAGGGCAAGTGGAACATCGAGGCCCGCGAAGGCAAGGACGGTCGTGATGTCGACCTGTCGCTGACCCAGATCGAGGGCGGCGAGACGGCCGAGGTCGCCTTCCCATACTTCGGCGGCATCCTCCACGAGCACTTCCAGCACGCCGAAGGCGAAAGCATCCAGCTGCGCCGCGTGCCGGTCCGCAGCATCACCCTGGCCGACGGCAGCACCACCAAGGTCGCCACCGTGTTCGACCTGATGGCCGCCAACCTGGGTATCGACCGTGGTCTGGGCGGCGCCAATGTCGCGTCGAGCTACGACGATGCCAGCGTGCCCGGCACTCCGGCCTGGCAGGAAGTCATCACTGGCGTATCCCGTGAGAAGGCCATCCAGATCGCCCGCGAGTTCGCCGACAACGCCGACAAGACCCATGGCCGTTCCATGATCATCGTCGGCGCGGCGATGAACCACTGGTACCACATGGACATGAACTACCGCGGCCTGATCAACATGCTGATGTTGTGCGGTTGCGTCGGTCAGACCGGTGGCGGCTGGGCGCACTACGTGGGTCAGGAGAAGCTGCGTCCGCAGTGCGGCTGGCTGCCGCTGGCCTTCGGCCTCGACTGGAGCCGTCCGCCGCGCCAGATGAACGGCACCAGCTTCTTCTACAACCACTCATCCCAATGGCGTCATGAAAAAATGAGCATCCACGAGGTGCTCTCGCCGCTGGCGGACAAATCCGCGTATCCCGAGCATATGCTCGACTACAACATCCGCGCCGAACGCGCCGGCTGGCTGCCGAGCGCACCGCAGCTCAACCGCAACCCGCTGCAGATCTGCCGTGATGCCGAAGCGGCCGGCATGTCGCCGGTGGATTACGTCACCCAGTCGCTGAAGGACGGCTCGCTGAAGTTCGCCTGCGAACAGCCGGACAATCCGGATAACTTCCCGCGCAACATGTTCGTCTGGCGCTCCAACCTCCTGGGCAGCTCGGGCAAGGGCCACGAGTACATGCTCAAGTACCTCCTGGGCACCAAGAACGGCGTGATGAACGAGGACCTCGGCAAGCGCGACGGCTTCAAGCCGCTCGAGGCCGAATGGCAGGACGAGGGCGCCATCGGCAAGCTCGACCTGGTCACCACCCTCGACTTCCGCATGTCCTCGACCTGCGTGTACTCCGACATCGTCCTGCCGACCGCGACCTGGTACGAGAAGGACGACATGAACACCTCGGACATGCACCCCTTCATCCACCCGCTGTCGGCAGCGATCGATCCGGCCTGGGAAGCCAAGTCCGACTGGGAGATCTACAAGGGCATCGCCAAGGCGTTCTCGAAGATGGCCGAAGGTCAGCTGGGCGTGGAAAAGGACCTGGTCACCGTGCCGCTCCTGCACGACAGCCCCGGCGAACTGGCGCAGCCGTTCGGCGGTACCGACTGGAAGACCGCTGGCGTCGATCCGCAGCCTGGCAAGAACTGCCCGAACATGGCGGTGGTCGAGCGCGACTATCCGAACACCTACAAGAAGTTCACCTCTCTCGGCCCGCTGCTGGACAAGCTCGGCAACGGCGGCAAGGGCATCAACTGGAACACCCAGCATGAGGTCGATTTCCTCGGCGAGCTGAACTACAAGGTGCGCGATGAGGGCGTCAGCCAGGGCCGGCCGCAGATCGAGTCGGCCATCGATGCCGCCGAGGTCATCCTCAGCCTGGCACCTGAAACCAACGGTCACGTGGCCGTGAAGGCCTGGGCTGCGCTGTCGGAATTCACCGGCCGCGACCACAGCCACCTGGCGCTGCCCAAGGAGCACGAGGCGATCCGCTTCCGTGACATCCAGGCGCAGCCGCGCAAGATCATCTCCAGTCCGACCTGGTCGGGTCTCGAAGACGAGCACGTGAGCTACAACGCCGGCTACACCAACGTCCACGAGTACATCCCGTGGCGCACCATCACCGGTCGCCAGCAGTTCTTCCAGGATCACCCCTGGATGCAGGCCTTCGGCGAACAGCTGATGAGCTACCGGCCGCCGATCAACACCCGCACCATCGATTACGTGAAGGGCAAGAAGAGCAACGGCAACCCCGAGATCGTCCTGAACTGGATCACCCCGCACCAGAAGTGGGGCATCCACAGCACCTACTCGGACAACCTGATCATGCTCACCTTGAGCCGCGGCGGCCCGATCGTGTGGATGTCCGAAATCGACGCCAAGAAGGCCGGCATCGAGGACAACGACTGGATCGAGTGCTTCAACGCCAACGGCGCCCTGACCGCCCGTGCGGTGGTCAGCCAGCGGGTGATGGAAGGCATGGTGATGATGTACCACGCCCAGGAACGCATCGTGAACGTGCCCGGCGCCGAGAGCACCAGGACCCGCGGCGGCCACCACAACTCGGTGACCCGCGTGGTGCTCAAGCCCACTCACATGATCGGCGGCTACGCCCAGCAGGCGTACGGCTTCAACTACTACGGCACCGTGGGTTGCAACCGCGACGAGTTCGTCGTGGTGCGCAAGATGGCCAAGGTCGACTGGCTCGACGGCCCGAACGGCAACGATCTGCCGCAACCCCTGCCGCAAGACATCTGAGGAATAAGGCCATGAAGATTCGTTCACCCAAGGTGGCAGCGCATGGTCCCCGGACCATCCCCGCTCTGAAGATCAAGGCGCCGGTTGTGGAGGTCGCACAATGAAAATTCGTTCACAAGTAGGCATGGTCCTGAACCTGGACAAGTGCATCGGCTGCCACACCTGCTCGATCACCTGCAAGAACGTCTGGACCAGCCGCGAAGGCATGGAATACGCCTGGTTCAACAACGTCGAGACCAAGCCCGGCATCGGCTACCCGAAGGAGTGGGAGAACCAGGACAAGTGGAAGGGCGGCTGGGTGCGCAACGGCGACGGCACCATCAACCCGAAGATCGGCGGCAAGTTCCGCGTACTGGCGAACATCTTCGCCAACCCGGACCTGCCGACCATCGACGACTACTACGAGCCGTTCGACTTCGACTACCAGAACCTGCACACCGCGCCGATCTCCGAGCACCAGCCGGTGGCACGTCCGCGCTCGCTGATCTCCGGTCAGCGCATGGAGAAGATCGAGTGGGGCCCGAACTGGGAAGAGATTCTCGGTACCGAGTTCGCCAAGCGCCGCAAGGACAAGAACTTCGACAAGGTCCAGGCCGACATCTACGGCCAGTACGAAAACACCTTCATGATGTACCTGCCGCGCCTGTGCGAGCACTGCCTGAACCCGGCCTGCGCCGCGTCCTGCCCGAGCGGTGCGATCTACAAGCGCGAGGAGGATGGCATCGTCCTCATCGACCAGGAGAAGTGCCGCGGCTGGCGCATGTGCATCAGCGGCTGCCCGTACAAGAAGATCTACTTCAACTGGAAGAGCGGCAAATCCGAGAAGTGCATCTTCTGCTTCCCGCGCATCGAGGCCGGCATGCCGACCGTCTGTGCCGAGACCTGCGTGGGCCGCATCCGCTACCTCGGCGTGCTGCTCTACGACGCCGACCGCATCCATGAAGTGGCCAGCACCGTCAACGAGCAGGACCTGTACGCCAAGCAGCTGGAGATCTTCCTCGATCCGTTCGACCCGAAGGTCATCGAGCAGGCGCTCAACGACGGCGTTCCGATGTCGGTGATCGAAGCCGCGCAGAAGTCGCCGGTATACAAGATGGCGGTGGACTGGAAGCTGGCCCTGCCGCTGCACCCGGAATACCGCACGCTGCCGATGGTCTGGTACGTGCCGCCGCTGTCGCCGATCCAGAACGCCGCCAGCGCCGGTCACGTCAGCATGGACGGCGTGCTGCCGGACGTCGACAGCCTGCGCATCCCGCTGCGTTACCTGGCCAACCTGCTCACCGCAGGCGACGAGGAGCCGGTCAAGCTGGCGCTCAAGCGCATGCTCGCCATGCGCGCCTACAAGCGTGCCGAGCAGGTCGACGGCGTGCAGGACCTCAAGGTGCTGGAGAGCGTCGGGCTGTCGGTGGCCCAGGTCGAGGACATGTACCGCTACCTGGCCATCGCCAACTACGAGGACCGCTACGTGATTCCGACCGCGTACCGCGAAGAGGCCATGAGCGACGCCTTCGCCGAGCGTTCCGGTTGCGGCTTCAGCTTCGGCAGCGGCTGCTCGGGCGCCTCGGACACCAATATGTTCGGCGCCAGGAAGGCCAACCGCCGCGACATCATCAAGACCGTCCAGCTGTGGGAGGACTGAGCCATGCGCATCCTTAAAGTGATTTCCCTGCTGCTGGACTACCCCGACCAGCACCTGCGCGACGGCCATGCCGAACTGGCCCAGGCCATCGGCTCGGCCCGCGAGATCAGCCCGGAGCAGCGCATCGCGCTGCGCCGCCTGCTCGACGAGCTGAGCGAAGGCGACCTGATGGACGTGCAGGAGCGCTACACCGATCTGTTCGACAAGGGCCGCGCGCTGTCGCTGCTGCTGTTCGAGCACGTGCATGGCGAGTCCCGCGACCGCGGCCAGGCCATGGTCGACCTGATGGCGCAGTACACCGAGGCCGGTTTCGACATCGGTGTACGCGAGCTGCCGGACTACATCCCGCTGTACCTCGAGTACCTCGCCACCCGCGAGGACCTCGAGGCCCGCGAGGGGCTGGCCGATGTCGCCCATCTGCTGGCCCTGCTGGCGGCCCGTCTGCAGGAGCGCGAGAGCCCGCATGCCGCGTGCTTCGCCGCCCTGTTGCAGATCGCCGGCGAGCCGGTGCTGGAAACCCTCGCCGGTCTGCAGGAGCAGGTCGCCGCCGAGGAACGCGACGACTCGCTGGAGGCGCTGGACAAGGTCTGGGAGGAGGAGCAGGTCAACTTCCTCCAGGCCGAGCAGCAGGACCGCTGCCCATCCATGCCGAGCGGACCGGGCAAGGCCCGCGAGGAAAGCCCGGTGCCGCTGCACTGGACCGATTTCAAGCATGACGGGCAGGCCGCCGCGCTCGCCCAGGAGGTGCGCAATGTCTAACTTCAATTTCCTGCTGTTCGGGGTGTACCCCTACATCGCCCTGGCCATCTGCCTGATCGGCAGCTGGGCGCGCTTCGACCTGTCGCAATACAGCTGGAAGGCCAGCTCGAGCCAGATGCTGTCGAACAACCGCATGCGCCTGGCGAGCAACCTGTTCCACGTCGGCATCATCTTCATCCTGGCCGGTCACTTCGTCGGCCTGCTGATGCCCGAGGCGCTGTATCACCACTTCATCACCAGCGGTCAGAAGCAGATCGTGGCGATGGTCTCCGGTGGTTTCTTCGGCATCCTCTGCCTGATCGGTCTGGTGATGCTGATTCATCGCCGGCTGACCGACGCCCGCGTGCGGGCCACCTCCAACGGCAGCGACGTGATGATCCTGTTCGTGCTGCTGGCGCAGCTGGTGCTGGGTCTGCTGACCATCGTCGCCTCCACCGGCCACCTGGACGGTTCGGTGATGGTGCTGCTGGGTACCTGGGCACAGAGCCTGGTCACCCTGCAGCCGGTCAAGGCCGCAGGCGCCATCGAGTCGGTCAGCGTCATCTACAAGCTGCACGTGTTCCTGGGCATGACCCTGTTCGTGCTGTTCCCCTTCACCCGTCTGGTGCACATCGTTAGCGCGCCGGTGTGGTACCTGGGCCGGCGCTACCAGATCGTCCGCCAGAAGGGCGTCAAGCCGGTCGTGCCGCGTCCGCAGCGCCCGCGTACCTACGAAGCACCGGCCCGCGAAATCGCAGTGCCGACCGCTGTGCCTGCCACGGCAAAGAGCAAGACCCCGGTATGACCCTCGTCGGCTGACGCCCCGTGCGTCAGCCAGCCTGGCCGATCGGATCGAAGGTTCACGCGTCTTATCGAGGTAATCATCATGGGTTGTGGATGTGGTGGAAGCACGGGTGGCGGCGGCTGCGGTGGCGGCGCCCGCCCGGAAATCGAAGTGCCGGCCGAGGCCCCTCTGTTCGAGGAGCTGCCGCACGAGGAAGACAGCGAGCCGGCAGCCGAGCAGGCATCCGCTGAACCGCTGCTGATCGCCAGCAGCGAACAGGAGTGGCCGCGGGTGCGGGTCAACGGGGTGGCGATCGCGCCCCAGGCCATCGCCCAGGAATTGCAGTATCACCCCGCCGAGAGCCGCGACGAGGCGGTCTTTCTGGCGACCCAGGCACTGGTGGTGCGCGAGCTGTTGCAGCAGCGCATCGCCGAGCTGGGCCTGGTGGTGCGTGCTGAATCCGGTGAAAGCGAGGAAGAAGCGGCCACGCGGACCCTGATCGAACAGGAAGTGCCGCTGCCGCTGGCCGACGAGGCGGCCTGCCAGCAGTACTACAGCGGCAACCGTCAGCGCTTCTTCAGCGCGCCACTGCTGGCCGCGCGGCACATTCTGCTGGCCTGCCCGGCGGATGACGCCGAGGCGCGCAGCCTGGCGCGGGAGCAGGCGCTGGGCCTGTTGCAGCAACTGCAGGCGGCGCCGCAACGCTTCGCCGAGCTCGCGCTGCAACATTCGGCCTGTCCGTCCAAGGAGCAGGGCGGGGCGCTGGGCCAGATCAGCAAGGGTCAGACCGTACCGGAGTTCGAGCGCCAGCTGTTCCGCCTGCCGGTCGGCCTCTGCCAGCAGCCGCTGGAAAGCCGCTATGGCTACCACCTGGTGTTCGTCGACCAGCGTATCGAGGGCGAGCAATTGCCCTACGAGATCGTCGCCGGAACGATTCGCGCCGAGCTCAACCAGCGGGTCTGGCAGATCGGCGTCAGCCAGTACCTGCAGAACCTGGTGGGGGCGGCGAACATCGAAGGCATCCACCTGCAGGGCGCGGAAACGCCGTTGATGCAATAACGGCGGCTTGGTCCTGCGCCGGGTGGATGGTGTTTCACCACCCACCGCGCGGGCCCACGGTGGATGAAAAAGCGTCATCCACCCTACGAGGCTTCAGAGGTGTTATCGATGACTCAACTACGCGATGCCCACAACCGCCAGATCGACTACCTGCGCATGTCGGTCACCGACCGCTGCGACTTCCGCTGCGTCTACTGCATGGCCGAGGACATGACCTTCCTGCCGCGCCAGCAGGTGCTCGGCCTGGAGGAGCTGGAGCGCGTCGCGCGGATCTTCGTCGGTCTGGGCGTGAAGAAGATCCGCCTCACCGGCGGCGAGCCGCTGGTGCGCCAGGGCATCGTCGGTCTCTGCGAGCGCATCGCCGCGCTGCCCGGCCTGCGCGAACTGGTGATGACCACCAATGGTTCGCAGCTGGTCAGGCTCACCGAGCCGCTGGCACGGGCCGGGGTCAAGCGGCTGAACATCAGCCTGGATAGCCTGGATGCGGCGAAATTCCACGCCATCACCCGCACCGGCCAGCTGCAGCAGGTGCTCGACGGCATCGCTGCGGCACGTGACGCCGGCTTCGAGCGAATCAAGCTCAATGCCGTGGTGATGAAGGGCCGCAACGCCGAGGAAGTCGCCGACCTGGTGGACTTCGCCATCGCCGGCGGGCTGGATCTGAGCTTCATCGAGGAAATGCCGCTGGGCGATGTCGGCCGTTCGCGCGGCGAGAGCTTCTGCTCCAGCGACGAGGTCAAGGCGCTGATCGCCGAGCGTCACGCGCTGATCGATTCGGCCGAGCAGAGCGGCGGCCCGGCGCGCTACGTGCGCCTGCCGGAGCATCCGCAGACGCGCATCGGCTTCATCTCGCCGCATTCACACAACTTCTGCGCCACCTGCAACCGCGTGCGGCTGACGGTGGAAGGTCGCCTGCTGCTGTGCCTGGGCCATGAGAACTCCATCGATCTGCGCGCGCTGTTGCGCCGCCATCCGACCAGCGACCAGCCGCTGATCGACGCCATTCACGCCGCGCTGCAACGCAAACCGCTGCGCCACGAATTCTCCAGCAGCGGCGAGGTCCAGGTATTGCGCTTCATGAATGCCAGTGGTGGTTGAGGCGGGCGCCTGCACGGGCTTCGAGTCGACCGCTTAATTCGCTACCATCGACCGGCATCGCCGGTTTGACCCACATGCCCGGCTGCCGCAGCCGGGCCTTGTTGCAGGGCCAGGTCGCGCAAACGCCTGCAGCGTTGTCAGACCCCATGGCACCCACGCCGCGCGGACATACCTCCAATGGGGAATGGGTTCGCGTACGACACGGGTGCAGCCTGCGCACACATCTTCAAGGGAGTTTCGAGCCATGGCTCACCTGTCCAACAGCGAATTCCAGCCCCTGAGCATTGCGGTGCTCACGGTGAGCGACACCCGCAACATCGATTCCGACACCTCCGGCCAGGCGCTGATCGACGGCCTGCAGAGCGCTGGCCATAGCCTGGCCGAGCGGGCCATCGTCAAGGACGACATCTGGCAGATTCGCGCCCGCGTCTGCAGTTGGATCGCCAGCGAGAACGTGCAGGTCGTGCTGATCACCGGCGGCACCGGTTTCACCACCCGCGACAACACTCCGCAGGCGGTGCAGCCGCTGCTGGACAAGGCCGTCGATGGCTTCGGCGAGCTGTTCCGCCATGTATCGCTGGGCGAGATCGGCACCTCCACCGTGCAGTCCCGCGCCCTGGCCGGTATGAGCAACGGCACGCTGGTCTGCTGCCTGCCCGGTTCGACCAACGCCTGCCGCACCGCCTGGAACAAGATTCTCGTCGAGCAGCTGGACAGCCGCACCAAGCCGTGCAACTTCGTGCCGCACCTCAAGGCCAGCGCGGTCGAATACTGCGGGCCACGCTCATGAGCGCCTGTGGCTGCGACACCAGTGGCCTGAAACCGGTCGACGAAGCCATCGCCGAGCTGCTGGCACGGGTGCCGGCGCTGCCGCCGGTGGAACAGGTCGCGCTGTCCGATGCCCTTGGCCGAGTGCTGGCGCAATCGCTCGACGCACCCTTCCCGGTGCCAGCCTGGGACAACAGTGCAATGGACGGCTATGCCCTGCGCGCGGCCGACCTGCCGGCCGAAGGCGGCTGGCTGCCGCTGGCCGGGCGCATCGCCGCCGGTGATGCCGCGGATCAGCAACTGCCTGCCGGCTGCGCCGTGCGTATCTTCACCGGCGCGCCGCTGCCGCCGGGCGCCGACACCGTGGTGGCGCAGGAGGATTGCCAGGTCGACGCCGATCGCGTGCATTTCCCCGGTGTCACCCAGGGCGCCCATGTGCGTCGTCAGGGCGAAGAGCTGCAGGCCGGCGCCCCGGTACTGCAGGCCGGCAAGCGCCTGCGGCCCCAGGAGATCGGCTTGCTGGCGAGCTTCGGCGTCGCCCGCGTGACGGTCTATCGGCGCCTGCGCATCGGCCTGCTGTCCAGCGGTAGCGAACTGCGTGAACCCGGCGAGCCGCTGGCACCGGGGCAGATCTACAACTCCAACCGCTACTGTCTGCTCAGCGTGCTGCGCAGCCTTGGGATGGAGGTGCACGACTACGAAATCCTCGTCGATGAGCTGGCGGCCAGCCGTGATGCCCTGGCGCTGGCTGCCTCCGAATGGGACATGCTGATCACTTCCGGCGGTGTCTCGGTCGGCGAAGAGGATCACCTCAAGCAGGCCATTCGCGAACTGGGCGAGCTGCATATGTGGCGTCTGGCGATTCAGCCCGGCAAGCCGCTGGCCTTTGGCGAGGTCAATGGCAAGCCGTGGATCGGCGTACCGGGCAATCCGGCGGCGGCGCTGATCACCTCGCTGGTGGTGGCGCGGCCGTTCCTGCTCAGTGCCCAGGGCTGCACCGAGGTGCTGCCCAAGCCGCTGCGTCTGACCGCCGGCTTTGCCTGGCGCAAGCCGAACAACCGCCGCCAGTACCTGCGCGCGCGGCTGGAGCAGGTCGACGGCGAGATGCGCGTGTGCCTGCACCCGCGTCAGGGCTCGGCGATGCTGACCTCGGCGACCTGGGCCGAAGGCCTGGCCATCGTCGAGCGCAACCGCACGTTGGAAGAGGGTGAGACGGTGGAGTACCTGCCGTTCAGCGAACTGCTCGGCTGACACATGAAAACGCCCGGTCGATGACGAGTCGACCGGGCGTTTTCATGTCTGCGCGTCAGGCCTGGCGGCGCTGCGGCAGCATCCGCAACAGGGTGCCGTCGCGACGCACGTACTGGTGGAACAAGGCCGCCGCCGCATGCAGGGCTATCAGCCAGTAGCCAGCCACTGCCAGCGTTTCATGCAGCTCCTTGAACTCGCCGGCCAGTTCCTGGTTGGCGCCGATCAGCGCCGGCAGCTCGAGGCCGAAGAGAGGGATCGGCTTGTCCGCCGCGCTCAGGGTCAGCCAGCCGAGCAGCGGCAGGCCGATCATCAGGCCGTACAGCGCCAGGTGCATCAGCTTGGCCAGCGCGCGCTCCCAGCCGGCCCCGGCGACGGCCTTCGGTGCGGGATGCAGCCAGCGCGCAATCAGACGCAGCCAGACCAGTGCGAACACCGTCATACCGAGCATGAAATGCCAGTGCTTGAGCAGTTCGCGCGGTTCACTGCCCTTGGCGAAATTGCCCTTGAGTTCGATGGTGGCGTAGACCGCTGCGATCAACAGCAGCATCAGCCAGTGCAGGGCAATGCTCAGACGACCATAGCGTGCCAGTGGGTTCGATGCAGTCATTTCACACACTCCGAGTAGGGAAATGTCGGCAGTCTAGGGCGCCAGGCTTAAGCGAACCTTAGCGAATGCCCGTTGCGCCTGCGGCGGGCAGTCGCGGCTGCTCGCAGGGGGCTATCCGGGTTACTGAAGTGGCCGGCGGGGCAGCTGCACGGCGACCTGCAGCCCGCCGAGCGGTGAATCTGCCAGCTCGATGGTCGCGCCGTGCAGTTCGGCGATACGCGCGACGATGGCCAGGCCGAGCCCCGCACCCTGGCCTTCGCCCTGGCGGTAGAAGCGCTCGAACAGCTTGTCGCGCTGCGCTGGCGGCACGCCCGGACCGCTGTCGTCCACGCGCAGGCTGACACCGTTATCCATGCTCTGGAGGCTGACCTGGACCTGCCCGCCGTCAGGCGTGTACTGCAGGGCATTGCCGACCAGATTCTGCAGCAGCGTGGCGAGCGCCGCGGCATCGCCGGAAAGCCTGTGATCGGCCGTGTCGTCAGCCTCCAGCGTCAGTTCCTGACCGCGCGCCAGGGCCAGCGGCGTCAGTTCGGCGAGGCATTCGCGGCACAGCGGCAGCAGGTCCAGTTGGTATAGGGGTAGCGGCTGCGCATTGGGTTCGAGGCGGGCGAGGGTGAGCAGTTGGGTGACCACGCGGGTGGTGCGGTCGACGCCGGTCAGCAGTTGTTGCAGGGCGGCTTCACGGTCCTCCGGCTGCTCGGCCTGCAGCGCGTTCTGCGCGTGGATGCGCAGTACGGCCAGCGGCGTGCGCAGCTCGTGGGCGGCGTCGGCGATGAAGCGCTTTTCACGTTCGACCAGTTGATTGACCTGCTGCAGCAGGCGATTGAGCGAGGCGGCCACCGGCTCCAGCTCCTGCGGCAGCGGCGCCAGCAGCAGCGGTGCGAGGTTGTCCGGGGCACGAGTCTTCAGCAGCTGTGCCATATGCGCCAGCGGGCGCAGGCCCCAGCCCACCGCCAGCCAGATCAGCAGGGCCAGCAGCGGCAGGCCGATGAGGTCCGGCAGCAGGCTGCGCCGGGCGATCTTGCCGACCAGCTCGCCACGCACGTCGCCGCGCTCGCTGAGCAGAATCCACAGATCGTCCTCGGGGTCGTGCAGCAGGAACAGGCGCCAGGTGCGGCCGTCGAGCAGCACGTCGTGATAGCCGCCGCGCAGGCGGCTGAAGGGTGAGGTGGAATCGGCGCCGGCCAGCTGCTGCAAGGCGCCATTCGGCGCGCCGGCCGATTGCAACAGGCTGCTGCCATCCGCGGCATAGACCTGAAAGCCCAGCTTCGTTTCGTAGTCGTGCCCCGGCACACTCTGGTCGCGCCGCGCATTCACCGCGGCGTCCAGCGCCTGCTGCAGCGCATCGCGGGCCTGCGGACGCATGTCGCGCATCACCAGCCCTTGCACCAGTCGCGCGCTGTGCGCCAGCTGGGCGTCGAACAGTTCCTCGATCTCGTGGCGGGCGTCGCGATAACTGCGCCAGGAAATCAGGCTCAGCGACAGCAGCAGGATGCCGAGCACCAGCACCAGGGTACGCTGGCGGATCGAGCCCCTCAGCATTTGTCCACCAGATAGCCGACGCCGCGCACGGTGCGGATCAGTTCGGGAAAGAACTTCTTGCGCAGGTGGTGGATATGCACCTCCAGCGCGTTGCTCTCGACGTCCTCGTCCCAGCCGTAGAGCACCTGCTGCAGTCGGTCGCGGGTCAGCACGCGACCGGGCTGGGCGAGCAGTTCGTGGAGCAGGACGAACTCCTTGCGCGGCAGGTTGACCGGCGCGCCCTGGTAGCTGACCTGCTGGTTGACCGGGTCGAGCAAGATGCCGCGGTATTCCAGGACTGGCTCCGGGCGGTTGAAGCTGCGCCGCAGCAGAGCGCGCAGGCGGGCCTTGAGTTCGGCGACGTCGAACGGCTTGACCAGGTAGTCGTCGGCGCCGGCATCCAGCCCGGCGATGCGGTCGCTGGTGGCATCGCGCGCGGTGAGTACCAGCACCGGCACGGGGTTGGCGCTGGCGCGCAGGCGCTTGAGCACTTCCAGACCGTCCATACGCGGCAGACCGAGGTCGAGGATGGCCAGCTCGAAGCTCTCGTGGCTCAGCGCATGCAGCGCGCTCGCGCCGTCCTGCAGCCAGTCCACCGTGTAGCCCTCGGGCTTGAGTGCGGTGCGGATGCCCTCGCCGAGGGCGCGATCGTCTTCCACCAGCAGAATGCGCATGTCGTTCCTGTCGTCCAGAAGGGTTCGCGGCATTGCTGTGCATTCAACGCCGCCGCAGCCGGTTATTCCAGCTTTTCCTTGACCTGCGCGAGCAGCGCGCGGGCTTCGTCGCGGCGACCGGCATCGGCGACTTCACGACCCGCACGGTCGGGCGCGGCAAGGGCCTTTTCCAGCGCCGCGCGCGCTTCCCCGTAGCGTTTCTGACGCAGCAGGAAATCACCGTGGAAGTAGTTGGGGTCGATGCCGTTCGGGTTCAGCGCCAGCGCCTGCTTGAACAGCGCCTCGGCCTTGTCCTCGTCACCGAAACCGATCGGCCAGCCGGGCACCTGGTAGTAGAGGCTGGCGAGGCTGGTGTAGGCCGAGCCATCCAGCGCCTGTGGCTCAAGTTCGATGGCTTTCTCCAGTTCAGCTTTAGCTTGCTTGACCAGACCCAGCGCGCCGAGCCCGCCCTTGGCGCCGGCCCAGGTGCTGAGCACGATGCCGTGCCAGATGTGCAACTCGGCGGCCTGCGGTTCGCCGACCACCGCGCTTTCGGCTTCCGAAGCGAGCCGGGCGAAGGCCGCTTCGCGCTGTGCGGCGGGCAGCTGGTAGTTGATCTCAGCCCAGCGCGTCTGGATCTGGCGCAGCGACGATTCGCCGGCCGGACTGAGGGCGAAGGAGGGTTGGCTGGCCAAGGCCAGCATCAGGGCGCAAAGGCCGAGCAGGCGATTCATGGGTGTTCTCCGGTTGAGTTGGATTGGTGGGCGGGTGGCAGCGGCTGTTCAGCACGGGCGAAGCGTTTGATCACCGGCAACTGCTTGCGCAGGGCCTGGTCGACCAGCCGCGGCAGCAGCCCGTTGAGACGCACGAAGAGTTTTTCCGGCCAGCCGAGGTAGAGCTCCTCTCGCTCGGCGGTGATGGCATGGACGATCTGCCGTGCGACTTCCTGCGGATCATCCATCTCCACCTTCAGCTCGTTGTTCATCGCCACCACATCGGCGCTGTTCATTGCCGTACGGGTGGCGCGGGGCGCGATGTAGAGCACCTTGACGTGACTGTCGGCCAGCTCGCGGCGCAGCGCCTCGGAAAAGCCGCGCAGGGCGAACTTGCTGGCGCAATAAGCGGCGAAACCCGGGTAGCCGATGGAGCCGAAGGTCGAGCCGAGGTTGACCAAGAGCGCCTGCGGTTGCTGGCGCAGCAGTGGCAGCAGCAGGTGGGTCAGCTGCAGCGTGGCGGTGACGTTGACGCCGATCAGGCGGGCGATGGCGTCCTCGTCCTGCTGTTCGAGCAGGCTGAACTGGTTGATCCCGGCGGCATTGATCACGCAGTTGAGGCCGCCGAAACGCCGCGCGGCATCCAGCACCGTGTACCGGCCGCTGCGCTGGGTGAGGTCCGCGCAGACCAGGCTGACCTGCCCCGGATAGCGGCGCGTCAGCGCTTCCAGGGCAAGACTGTCGCGTCCCACCAGTAACAGCCGTGCGCCGTTCGCGCAGAGCCGCTCGACCAGCACCTGGCCGATGCCGCCGCTGGCGCCGGTGAGCAGGATGCGCGCGTCACGCAGTTGCATGGCTGTGCTCCGGCGTGGTCAAGCTGCGGAAGATGTCGCCGTAGAGGCGGTAGACCACGCGCGCGGTGTGCACCACGGCGGCCTTGTCGCCCTCGTCGTCGAGGCGGTTCATCAGCTTCTTGAAGAACTCGATGTGCTCTATGTCCAGGCTGCCGTGGGAGGTCAGGTAGCTGAATGCCTTGGCCGGCAGCTGGAGCTTGTCCTGCAGCACGCCGGCGGCCTGGGTCGCCAGCGCGATGCTGGTGCCTTCGAGCACGTTGACCATGCCGAAGAAGCTCGCCGGGTTGTGCCGCGCGATGCGGTCGTAGACATAGGCGACCATCAGCTCGGTGGGCAGTGCCGGCTGGCCGTGGCGCACCGCCTCGGCATCGCCGCCACAGGCGCGGATGTCGTTGAGGATCCATTCCTGATGGCCGATTTCTTCCTCGATGTATTCGGCGATCGCCTCGCGCAGCCACTCCAGGCGCTCCGGCAGGCGTGCGCCGCAAGCCATCAACAGCGGCACGGTGTGCTTGACGTGGTGATAGGCCTGGGTGAGGAAAGCGATGTACTGCGCGCGGGTCGCAGTGCCGGCTAGCGCGGCGTGGATGATCGGCGCGCCGAGCAGGTACTCGCGCTCGCTGTTGGTCTGGTGTTGCAGTTGGTCGAAAAATTCCATGCTGCGTACCTCGAAGTCAGGAAAAAGAAGGGCGTTAATGGCCGGTTGGTGGTGGCTGAATAGGGCGTCGCGGCGCAGGCGGCCGTTGGCGGTGGCCAGGCCGTTGTCGGGGCGAAAGGCTTCGGCGGCGCGCAGCCAGTGGTGTACGCGTGCGTAGTCCGGCAGGCCGGCATTGACCCGCTCGACCGCCGCCTGCAGCTCGGCATCGCTCAGCTCGGGGCGGCGAGGTACGAGCACGGCGACGTTCTGCGCCAGCGCCTCCCCATGCAGCCAGGCCTGGGCGATGGACGCCTGCTGTACCAGTTCGGCCTCCACCCACTCGGGATTGACGTTGCGTCCGTACGCGGTAACGAACTGATGCTTCTTGCGCCCGTGCAGGATCAGGAAGCCATCCTCGAAATGGCCTAGGTCGCCGGTGGCCAGCCACTCGCCGGTCAGCGGCGGTTCGCCGAGGTAACCGAGCATGTGCGGGCCGCGCACCAGTACCTCGCCATCGTCGGCCAAGCGCAGCTCGACGTGTGGCAGCGGCCGGCCGACCGTGCCGATGCGCCGCGCCTCGGGTGTGTTCAGGCAGACCACCGAGGCGCATTCGGACAAGCCGTAGCCCTCGAACACCGCCAGCCCGAGCCGCTCGGCGCGCTCCAGGAGCTGCGACGCGACGCGGCCGCCACCGACCGCGACGAAGCGCAGCGACGCTGGCAATGGCACGCCCTGTTCGGCGGCGCTGACCAGCGCCAGCAACAGCTGCGGCAGCAGGATCAGGCTGTGCGGCTGGCTCGCCTGCAGCGTGGCCAGCAAACGTTGCAGCTCGAAGCCCGCCGCACCGCTGAAGCCGATTTCCGCCAGCGGGCGCAGTTCGACCCGTGCACCCGCCAGCAGCGGCGCATAGAGCCCGGCGATGTTTTCCAGCAGGGTCGCCAGCGGCAGCACGCAGAGGTGCTGGCGCACATCACACGGCCGGCTGGCCTGCCACAGGCTCTCGGCCACCGCCAGCTGCGCCTCCGCATCCAGGCAGACGCCCTTGGGCTGGCCGGTGGTGCCGGAGGTATAGGTGATCTTCAGCGTGCCGGCCGGTACCGGCGCTGCGGCATCCGGCTGGCGCTGCAGCAGGTCATTGGCGGTCTGCTGGAAGCCGCAGCGCTCGCTGAAAGGGCTGACGGCGCCGATCAGGCAGTCGATGCCGGCGTGGTTCAGCACATGCTCCTGCTGCGCCGGAGAAAAGAAACCTGGCAGCGGCACGCAGACCAGCCCGGCGCGCAGCAGGGCCAGGTCCCACAGCGCCCACTCCAGACCGTTATCCAGCGCCAGGGCGACGCGCTGCACGCCGAGCTGTTGCAGCTGGCTGGCGCGCGCGGCCACCTCATGGCGCAGTTCGGCGTAGCTCAGTTGGCGCGGCCCTTCGCGCAGCGCGATGCCGGCGTGCTGGTCGAGTGTCGTCCAAAAGCGTTCAGCTGCAGGCTGCATGGGGCGCCTCCGTGGTGTCGAACAGCGGCTGATAGCCGAGCCGCGCATAGAGGCCGAGCTGCAGCAGGCGCTGGTGGCCGGGCAGGATCTCGCCGGCCATCAGCTGCGGCCGGCAGGCGTAGTAGCTGCCCCAGTCGGCCAACTCCTCGCCCATGCGCGCCGGATCGGCCAGACCCAGCGGCAGCGGATCGAGCGCCAGGCGCTGGAAGCTGTTAAGCAGTGCCGGCGTGCCGGTGAACACCACCCAGCGAAAGCCCTGAGCGACCAGCAGATCGGTCAGCGCGACGATCAGCAGGCGCGCCGAGGCATTGCCGAAGGCGGCTAGGTTGCCAACCTCGACGATCTCCTCGCGCGGCACCGTACGCTCACAACGAAGGCTCACGGCCTGCTCGATGGGCTCGTCCAGATAGCGTTCGAGAAACAGCGGCCGGCGGCGGGCGCTGCGCAGACCGACCGCGCCATGCACCTCGCCATTGTCGCCATGCAGGCCGAGCAGGCAGGGCATGAAATGACGCACCTGCGCCTGATAGTGCTCTGCGAAACGCTGGCGGATGAAGTCTTCCAGCGCTGTGCGCCGCTCGCCTGCATCGGCCTGCGCCAGTTGCAGGCAGAGCGAAGGCTCGCGGCCAATGCGTGCCAGTACATCGGTGTGATCGACCCAGGGCAGTTCCATCGGGGAACCTCGGTTAGAAGCCTGGGCCGGATTGTTGGGGCGCAAACTTAAGGCAGTCTTAAGCCGCGCAGGGCTAAATGCGGGGCTGGCGAGGCGACGTTTTTTTCACATCGTCTCGGCTATGTTCTGCGCCGCGCGCAGGCGTAATAAGCAGCGTCTGCCGTTCCGAAACTTCTAGCGAGGACCCCAGCGATGCGCATCCTGGTCATCGAAGACAACCGTGACATTCTCGCCAACGTGCTGGACTACCTCGAGCTCAAGGGCTACGTGGTCGACTGCGCGCAGGATGGCCTCAGCGGCCTGCACCTAGCCGCCACCCAGGACTACGACCTGATCGTGCTGGACCTGATGCTGCCGGGCATCGACGGGCTGCAGGTGTGCAAGCGCCTGCGTGACGATGCCGGGCGTGATACGCCGATCATCATGCTCACCGCCCGCGATGCCCTGCCTGACCGCATCAAGGGGCTGCAGGCCGGTGCCGACGACTATCTGATCAAGCCCTTCGCGCTGTCCGAGCTGGTTGCCCGTATCGAGGCGATCCTGCGGCGCTGCCAGGGATCGCGTCGCCGGCAGCTGCAGGTGGCCGATCTCTGCTACGACCTGGACACCCTGGAAGCCAGTCGTGGTGGCCAGCCGATTCGCCTCAACCCTATCGGCCACAAGCTGCTGGCGATCCTCATGCAGCGCAGCCCGGCGGTGGTGCGCCGCGAAGCGCTGGAAGATGCCGTCTGGGGTGATCACGTGCCGGACAGCGATGCGTTGCGCAGCCATATCCACCAGTTGCGCCAGGTGCTCGACAAGCCGTTCGCCAAGCCGTTGCTGCATACCGTGCACGGCCTTGGCTTCCGCCTGGCGGAGGACTGCGATGCTCGCTAAGCAGCCGCTGGCGCGGCGGATCGTCATCGCCTTCACGCTGATGACGCTGGTGGTGAGCGGTGCGTTCGCCCTCGGCATCGTCGGCGTCGTGCACTTCATCGAGGAGCAGCTGGTCACCGAGGAGCTGAGTCGCCACCTGGACATCGTGCTCAACGAGGACCTGCCAAAGGGACGGACACCGCAGCTGGACACCAGCACCCACTTCTTCGCCTCGCATCTGCCCGAGCACCCGATGCCAAAGGCGTTTGCCGGGCTCGGTGAGGGGTTCACCGAGCTGGTTCGCGGTGACGATGCCTACTACGTCTATGTGCGCAATGTCGGCGCTGACCGCTACGTGCTGGTGCAGGAGCAGCACGAGTTCGAGGCCCGTGAAGATGCGCTGTTCAACGTCGTGCTGGCCGGCTTTCTGCTCAGCGTGCTCGGCGCCTGGGCGCTGGGGCGGCTGATGGCCAACCGGGTGTTGGCGCCGGTCAGTCGCCTGGCCAACCAGGTGCGCCACCGCGACCAGCTGCATCCGCTGGCGCCGCCGCTGGCCCTGCAGTATCCCGATGACGAGGTCGGCCATCTGGCCGCGGCGTTCGACAGCACCCTCGGCCAGCTGCGCCAGACCCTGGAGCGCGAGCGGCTATTCACCGCCGATGTCAGCCATGAACTGCGCACCCCGTTGATGGTGGTGCTCGGCGCCTGCGAGCTCCTCGAGCAGCAGGCCGAGCTGTCGCCAGCTGCGCAGCGACCGCTGGCGCGCATCCAGCGCGCCGCGCGGGAAATGCACGAGCTGGTGGAAACCTTCCTGATGCTGGCGCGGGCGCGTCCGCAACAGACGTCCTTGGCCGGCGACGCCAGCTTGCGGAGCGTGGCGACCGAGCAGAGCGAGCGCTGGGCACCGTTGCTGGCGGAGAAGGGCCTGGCCTTCGAGCTGCTGGAGGAGGGCGAGGACCGCGGCGTCTACAACCACACCTTGCTCGGCACGGTGATGTCCAACCTGCTGCGCAACGCATTGCATTACACCGACTGCGGCACGGTGCGGCTGGTCCTCGACGAAGGTGGCTTTCGCGTCGAGGACAGCGGCGTGGGCATTCCGCTGGCGGAGCAGGAGCGCATGTTCCAGCCGTTCGTGCGGGGCGCCGAGGGGCGCGGCGAAGGGCTGGGGCTGGGGCTGTCGCTGGTCAAGCGGATCTGCGCGCACCAGGGCTGGCAGGTCGGTGTGGTGCCGCGGCAACCGCAGGGCAGCTGCTTTCAGGTGCGCTTGCATGACAGCGCGGTTTGACGTTTTTTTCACATCCCGTTGACGGGCCCTTGATGTCTGTCTGGTTAGTTTGGCGTTCCGTTTCCAACCGGAATGCCCGCCATGACCACATCGAGCCCTATCGAACTGGAGTTCTCGCGCAAGTACGACCGCCAGCACGCCTACGAATACCTGCACAAGCATCAGGATGGCCCGGCCCGGCGGCTGTCGCACTGGCGTGACGAGCAGATGGCGCGCCGCGCACTGAAGATCGCCGGCGATCCTGATCTGGTGCTGGACCTGCCGTGCGGCGCCGGGCGCTTCTGGCCGCTGCTGGCCGAGCACCCAAGCCGGATGATCTTTGCCGCCGACAACTCCGCCGACATGCTGGCGATCGCCGAATCGGCGCATTCGCTGGAAGTGCTCAAGCGGGTCGAGACCTTTCAGACCTCCGCCTTCGCCATCGACATGGGTGACAACGCGGTAGACAACATCTTCTGCATGCGCCTACTGCACCACATCGCCGACCCTGAGCACCGGCTGGCGATGCTGCGTGAGTTCCACCGCGTCACCCGTGACACGCTGATCGTCTCGCTGTGGGTCGATGGCAACTACAAGGCCTGGAAGCGCAAGCGCCTGGAGCGCCGCCGGCCGGCGAAGGACAACCAGAACCGCTTCGTCGTCGCCCGTTCGGTGATCGAGGCGGAGTTCGCCGAGGCCGGCTTCGACATCCTCGACCGTAATGACTTTCTCCCGGGCTACGCCATGTGGCGGGTCTACGTGCTGCGCAAGCGGGGCTGAACATGAGCCGACCACTCGTACTGCCGGCCCGCGAAGCGCGTACCAGCACCTTCCAGCGCTGGTGGAACACCCAGGGCGAATGGGTCGAGGAACCTAACCAGCGCCGCGCCGGCGAAAGCGGTGTGCAACGGATACGGCTGCGCGATCCGCAGCAGCCGCTGCTGTACTGCAAACGGCAGATTGGCCACCTGTATCGCTCGCTGCTGCATCCGTTCGGCCGGCCCACGGTGCTGCGCGAATTGCAGGCGCTGCAAGCATTCGCCCGGCTCGGCGTGCAGGTGCCGGAACTGGTCTACTGCGGCACGCGACAACAGGCCGGCCAGTGGCAGGCGCTGCTGGTGACGGCGGAGCTGGAAGGCTTCGTCAGCCTGGAGGACTGGTATCAACAGGACTTGGGGGGGCGCTTCGGCCCGACGGTACAGGAGCGCATGCTAGCGGCGGTCGGGATCACCCTGGCGCGCATTCATCAGGCACGCTGGCAGCATGGCTGCTGCTACCCCAAGCACATCTTCATCAGGGTTCAGGGTGAAGGTGACGCGGCCAGCGTCGAAGTCGCGCTGCTCGATCTGGAAAAGAGTCGTCGCCGTTTGCGGCGCAGCGCCGCGGCACGGCATGACCTGCGCCAGCTCAAGCGTCATCGCCAGGCCATGCCGGAACAGGACTGGCAACGATTGCTGGCCGCCCACCGCACCTTCAGCGAGTTGCGCTGCGATGTCATCTGAGCCGACCTGCGCGGCTACCGATACCGTGGCCAGCGTCGACGTGCCGGCCGACGGTGCGGCGCTGAAGGGGCGCAGCGGACTGGCGCGCATCTGGTACGCGTCCGGCTATTCGGCTGCAGGTCTCAAGGCCGCTTATAGAGGCGAAGCGGCGTTTCGCCAGCTGGTGCTGCTGAATCTGCTGCTGATTCCCTTGGCGTTTCTGTTCGACGTCAGCCGCGTCGAGCGCGCCGTGCTGATTGCCGTGGTGTTTCTCGGCCTGATCGTCGAACTGCTCAACTCGGCCATCGAGGCGACGGTCGACCGCATCTCTTTCGAACTGCATCCGCTCGCCAAACAGGCCAAGGACATGGGAAGCGCCGCGCAATTGCTGGCGCTGTGCCTGATCGGTCTGGTCTGGGCGGTGATCCTCATCCCCTGAAGGACGTACCCATGCTTTCCTCTTTGCGACGCCCTGCTCGAGAGCGCCCGGCGTCCGGCTTCAATTGCCTGGCCGCGCACCTGCGCTTCACGTTCGCCAGTGCGCTGGCCCTGCTGGCGCTGTTTGCGCTGCTGCGGCTGGGCTTGCTGCTGTTCAACCGCGAACTGATCGGCAGCACGCCGCTTGCCAGCTTCGTCGAGGCGTTCGGCAACGGCCTGCGCTTCGACCTGCGGGTAACGGTGTACATCCTGCTGCCACTGCTGCTCGGCGTGCTGAGCATGCGCATGATGGCCGCCCGGGGCCTGCTGCGGCTGTGGTTGAGTGTGTGTGCCAGCCTGACGATCCTGCTCGGGCTGATCGAGCTGAACTTCTATCGCGAGTTCCATCAGCGCCTGAACAGTCTGGTGTTCCAGTATCTGCAGGAAGACCCGGCGACGGTGCTGAGCATGCTCTGGCACGGCTTCCCGGTACTGCAACTGCTGGCGAGCTGGGGTGTGGCGAGCGCGGCGATGTACGCCCTGTTCGGCTGGCTGGAGCGGCTGACCCGTGGCGCGCCGGCTGTGCGCGAGACCGGCGCGCGCCGCCGCGGCTCGGCCTGGTATACCCGCGCGGCGGTATTCGGCGTGCTGATACTGGTCTGCGTGGTGGCTGCCCGCGGCACGCTGCGCCAGGGACCGCCGCTGCGTTGGGGCGATGCCTTTACCACCGAGTCGATGTTCGCCAATCACCTCGGCCTGAACGCGACACTGTCGCTGTATGACGCGGCGAAGAACCGCTTTTCCAGCCACCGCGACAATAGCTGGAAGGCGACACTGCCGGTGGCGGATGCGCAGGCTATCACCCGCGAGCTGCTGCTGACCGCCAACGACCGGTTGGTGGACGCCGAGCTGGCGCCGGTGCGCCGTGACTTCCAGCCGCCGGCGGACGGCCAGCTGGCGGTGCGCAACGTGGTGGTGATCCTCATGGAGAGCTTCGCCGGCCGCTATGTCGGCGCGCTCGGCAGTGCCGACGGCATCACGCCGAACTTCGACCGCCTGGCCGGCGAGGGGCTGTTGTTCGAGCGCTTCTTCGCCAACGGCACCCACACCCACCAGGGCATGTTCGCCAGCATGGCCTGCTTTCCCAACCTGCCGGGCTTCGAGTACCTGATGCAGACGCCCGAAGGCGGCCATCGCTTCTCCGGCCTGCCGCAGCTGCTCGGTGCGCGGGCGTTCGACGACGTTTACGTCTACAACGGCGATTTCGCCTGGGACAACCAGGCGGGGTTCTTCGGCAACCAGGGCATGAAGCGCTTCGTCGGCCGCAACGACTACGTGAATCCGGTGGTTTCCGACCCGACCTGGGGCGTTTCCGACCAGGACATGTTCACCCGCGCCGCCGAGGAGCTGGGCAAGCTGGATAACGGCGCGCCGTTCTATGCGCTGCTGCAGACGCTGTCCAACCACACGCCGTATGCGCTGCCCGAGCAGTTGCCGGTCGCTGCTGTCGAGGGGCATGGCGCGCTGGATCAGCATCTGACGGCGATGCGTTATTCGGACTGGGCGCTGGGGCAGTTCTTCGACAAGGTGCGTAACCAGCCTTGGTTCAAGCAGACCTTGTTCGTGGTGGTCGGCGACCACGGTTTCGGCGCGCCGGAGGAAGTCACCGAGATGGACTTGCTGCGCTTCCACGTGCCGCTGCTGCTGATCGCCCCGGGCGTCACCGAGCGTTTCGGCAGCCGTCGCGAGGTGGTCGGTACGCAGGTGGACGTGGTGCCGACCATCATGGGCCGCCTCGGTGGCGAGGTGCGTCATCAATGCTGGGGCCGCGATTTGCTCAGCCTGCCGGCGGACGATCCGGGTTTCGGCATCGTCAAGCCGTCGGGCAGCGACCAGACCGTGGCGCTGATCCGCGGTGATCGGGTGCTGGTACAGCCCAAGGAGCAGCCGGCGCGGCTGTATCGCTATCGCCTGGGCGGTGAACCGGCTGGCGAGCGGATCGCCGCTGCCGAGGATCAGCCGCAGCTGCTGCGCCAGCTGCACGCCTACCTGCAGACCGCCACCGCCAGCCTGCTGGCCAACACCAGCGGAGATCGCAGCGGCGAGGGCGAGTCGGAAGCGGTGGCCGCCGAGGTGCCGCTCGCGGTGAAAGCGGCCCCGCCGGCACGGCCGGACAAGGGTTGAGCGCGGCGGTCGATCAGTGTTCCAGCGGCTTGAAGCTGTCGTCGGCGAAGTAAGTGGCGTAGTCGCCCAGCGCGCCGACCACCGTCACCGCGCCGTCGCGCTGACCGGCCGGGGCGCCGCTCATGGCGTCGGCACCGGCGAGCAGCTGGGCGATGATCAGGTGCAGCTGCGCGTCGGCCTCGGCGCTCAGCTTGCAGTTCTCCACCATGTAGGCGACCTGGCCGCGCACCGTCTCGGCCAGTTCGCCGTAGCGGGCGGCGGGCAGACGGTCTTCGTGGATCGCCGGCAGCGCCTGGCGCATATCGTTGTTGATGGTGCCCATTGCCTGGCGCAGCGGCGCGTCGGTGGCCCAGCGCTTGCCGGCATCGAGTTGCAGCGCCGGCGCGCCTTCGCCGTGGCCGTGGTCATGGCTGGTGGCGGCGAGGCTGGTGCCGGCGTGGCCGAGGGTGCCGGCGAGGATGATGGCGAGGGCGAGAGCGTGGGGTTTGCGGATCATCGATAGAACTCCATTGAGCGAGCCGGCGAAGTGCGGCTCCTGATGTTCTAACGCAGGCGCGACGGTTTTGTTCCATCGCGCCGTGCAATCCGTCATTTGCGGTGCAATTGCTCGATGCTGTCGGCGCCGAACGACTGCTGCGTGAGCACCTGGGCGAGCCGCGCGCGCTGCTGCGGTTCGAGGATCTCGCGCTCCTGCAGCAGCTGGTCGATGAGCAGGCGCTGCTGTTCGTTCTGCAGTTCGGCGATCTTCGCCTGCTCGGCGTCGATCACCGTGCGGTCCACCTGTTCGGCGAAGATCGCCTCGATCAGCCGGTTGCGGTGTTCGCCGAGGCTGGCGTTGGAGGCGCGCAGGTAGGCCAGGAACGGCGCCTCGGCATCGTGCCAGCGCTGCAGCTGGCTGGCGCTCAGTTGCAGCTCGCGCGACAGCTCGGTCGGTGCGCCGGAGGGCATCGGCAGGCCATCGCGACTGAGTTTCTGCCAGCCAAGGCCGGCGAGCACGCCGACGTTGACCAGCACGGACAGGACCAGGGCATTGCGCAGGGTGGTGTTGCTCATTTCAGGTTTACCTTCAGGTAGCAGAATTCGGGGCGCGCGCAGAGCGCGCCGGGTGGGGTGCTGCCGAGGACGGCGAGCAGGTCGTGGCTGGGTGAGCTGCCCGGCGGCTGGCCGGGCAGGGCATAGCCGAGCAGCAGGCCGAGCAGGACCGACGCCGCGGCGCCGATACCCTGCGCCCAGTGCCGGGCCCACCAGCTGCGCACGGGCGGCGGCGCGAAGGGCCGCTGCAGACGCGCCTGCAACTCGGCCGGCAACTCCGGGCAGGCCAGCGCACGCAAGCCCTGGCCGAGCCCGTCGAGTTCGGCCAGGGTGGCGCGACACTGCGGACAACCCGCCAGGTGGGCGGCGGCGTGGCGCTGTGCGGCGGCGTCGAGTTCGTTGTCGAGGTAGGCGGACAGGATCGCCATGTCCAGATGCTCAGTCATCGAGGGTGCCTCCGTTGGCCTGGCGATAGCCGTGCAGCAGCGCCTCGCGGGCGCGTGCCAGGCGCGACTTGACGGTGCCGGCGGCGAGCTGCAGCGTGGCGGCCAGTTCGTCGTAGGCCAGCCCCTCCACCTCGCGCAGCAGCAGGATCTCGCGCTGTTCGTGGGGCAGGCGGGCTAGCAAGCGTTCCAGCAATGCCAGATCGCGACCGGCCTGCAGTCGGCTCAGCGGCGATGGCGCTGGATCGACCGGCTCGGCCAGTTCCTCCGGCGCCACGTCGACGTAGCGTTGCCGCTGGCGCAGCGTATCCAGCGCGGCATTGCGTGCGATCTGCAGCAACCAGGTCTGCAAGCGTGCTTCCGGGCGCCATCTGGGCAGCGCCTGGAAGGCGCGGATGAACGTTTCCTGAGTCAGGTCAGCGGCCTCGTCGGCGCTGCCGAGCAGGCGACGGAGGAAGTGGAAGACCCGCGCCTGATGGACGCGCACTAGCGTGCCGAACGCCTGGCGATCACCACGCGCGGCCTGCTGGATGAGGTCCTGTTCGCTGTCGTTCATTAAGCGCTCGTCTGGGTTGACCGCGCAGGGCGCCGCTAAAACCTGCTGCGTTGCCAACGCCTCGGTTTTTACCGGTGCCCGTGCGCTGCCGGCCGGGTTGCCGCAGGGATATAACGCAACGGTTGGCGAAATGTTCCGGCTATTTTTGTCTCAGCGCGGAATCTTCACCCGGTCCTCGTCGAAGTCGCCTTTTTCCGCGTCGCGATGGCAGGCCACGCAGTTGAAGCGGCCGCCGACCGACTCGCGGGCGAACTTGGCTTCGCTGAGCTCGTCGTGTTTGTGCTCGAACCAGCGCGTCTGGCTGATGCGTGGCGGCTCGCCGGCGGTGGGTGACGGCTCCACCGGTAGGCGGTTGGCGGCCGAGGCGCGGACCAGGAAGTCGAGGATTTCCTTTTCCTGCACCGGGTCCAGCGACGCGTTGCTGCCGTAGTGATCGCCCAGGGTGCGCATCTGCTCGCGCCAGGCATCGGCAGGCAGCAGGCCGGGAGAATAGAGCATGTGGCAGGCCGCGCATTCTTCCTTCCACACCAGCGGTGCGTCGCTGGGTACCGTCAGGCGCTTGGGCCGCTTGTAGCCCTTGCGCTCTCGATGGTCGTCGTCATCGGCGAAGCTGAGGCCGGCCAGTACCAGGGTCAGGCCCAGCCCGGCGACGGCAGCGAGGGGTGCGATCTTCATGGCAGGCTCCTTATTTGATGCTGTCGATCCAGCTGATGAAGTCACCTTTTTCCTGCGCGGTGCATTCACGGGCGTAGACGTCGTCGCAGTTGCGGCGGAACCATTTCTCGACCTTCTTCAGGTCGGTGAAGCGCTCGGGGTTGGCTGCCGGCGCCAGCGGATCGACCTTGCGATGCGCCGGCGTCTTGCCGGGCTGACGCGGGTCGGCGGTGTGGCAGGTGGTGCAGCTCATGGTCTTGCCATTGCGCTGCTCCTCGGCGAAGTACAGCGCCTTGCCGCGCTCGGCGGAGAAACCGGCGAAGTTCGGATTCTCCTGACGCGCCTGGGCGGCGTAGCCGGGCAGCAGTGGGTGTTCGGTTTCGGCCAGGGCGGGCAGGCTCAGGCAGCAGGACAGGAGGATGATCCAGCGGGCTTTCATGGTGCGCTCTCCGGTTGGGAATGAGTGCAGCCTAGGCGCGCCGCCTTACGCCAAGCTGAACCGCAGCGGCTGGCGGCGTTCAGTTTCGTTTCAGCTCGCAGGAATACAAAGGCGGCATCCATTCAATGAGGATCGCCGTCGTGGCTGCTTTCAATCGTTTCCGTCTGTTCCACTGGCTGCTGGCCGGTTTCTTTCTTGGCGCCTACCTCAGCGGTGACGACGCCGAGACGCTGCATATCTGGCTGGGCTACGGCCTGGTGGCGCTGTTGGTGTGGCGCCTGCTGATCGTGCCGCTGCGCCTGCGCGGCTTCCCACAGCTGCTGCCGCCGAAGGGCCAGCGGAGCAAGCCGGGCCTGTCGAGCGTCGGCAAGTGGCTGACGGTCGGCGCGCTGGGCAGTTTCGCCATTGCCAGCGTGGTCGGCCTGGGTATGGTCGACAACGGCGATGTGCTGGCCGCCCTGCCGGGCGTGGGGCCGGATGTCTTCGGCGCCGCCAGCGACATCGATTTCATCGGCTGGATGGGCGATGCCGAGGAAGTGCACGAGTTCTTCGCCAATCTGGGGCTGTGGCTGATCGGCCTGCATGTCGGCTATGTGCTGCTGTTCCGCCGCAAGTCGGTGTGGCCGATGCTGCGTGGCGTGCCCAAGTCGGGGCCGGCTTCGACTGCACCTTCGGCTTCGGCTTCGGCTTCGGCTTCGGCCGCGGCGCCGGCTGCAACTGCGGTGGCGACCTCGCTCGCATCGTCGCCGACGCCGGTTGCCGGTGAATTCACCCGTCTGCGCATTGCCTCACGCCAGGCCGAAACCGCCGACAGCTGCTCGTTCACCCTGCAGGTACCGGCCGCCCAGCGCGCCCGCTTTACCGCGCAGCCGGGGCAGTTCCTCACGCTGAAGGTGCCCGGCGCCGAGCCGGCGCTGCTGCGCTGCTACTCGCTGTCGCAGCGGCCGCAGGCGGATGGCGCGCTGCGCATCACCATCAAGCGGGTGCCCGGCGGCCGCGCGTCGAACTGGCTGCTGGACAATCTGCAGGCGGGCGATTGCATCGAGGCGCTGCCGCCGGCCGGCGTGTTCGTGCCGCGCAACCTGGATGACGATCTGCTGCTGCTCGGCGCCGGCAGCGGTATCACGCCGCTGATGGCGATCCTGCAGGCCGCGCTGGTCGAGGGCAGCGGGCAGGTACGGCTGTTCTATGCCAGCCGCGATGCTGCCTCGCTGATCTTTGCTGAGGAGCTGGCCGAGTGGTCTGCGCGTTACCCCGAGCGTCTGCAGCTGCGCATCTGGCTTGATGCCGAACAGGGTGTGCCGAGCGGCTCGGCGATTGCCGCGAAGATCGCTGACTGGACGGTGGCCGACGCCTTCATCTGCGGGCCGCAACCGTTCATGGATGCTGCCGGTGCCGCGCTGGGCGAGCTGGGTGTGGATACGGCGCGCATCCATCTGGAGCGCTTTGCCGCCGCAGTGCCGACGGTCGCACCGGGCGGGCGCCGCAGTCGCCTGCGGGTCGCGCTCGACGGTCGCCGTCACGAATTGGACGTGCCGCGTGGAGAGGTGCTGCTGGAGGCTATGGAGCACGCCGGCCTGCAACCACCGAGCGCCTGCCGCTCGGGTGTCTGCGCCGCCTGCAAGTGCCGGGTGGTGGAGGGCAGCGTGAGCATGCGCAGCAATCAGGTGCTGAGCGAAAGCGAGGTGCGCCAGGGCTGGACGCTGGCCTGCCAGGCCGAACCGCGCAGCGCCGAATTGCAGGTGGAGTACTGAGATGCAAAAGGCCCTGGTTTGCATGATTTGACGCAGCGTTCGCCGGATAACGGCATAGCCTTTATCCGGCGGGCGGAAGCGCCCGGGCAGTCGAAAAGGCCGTCGGCCGTTTTCCACCCTTGGCGGGTTACCCCGCGGCGGGCTTAGCGCTCCGCCACCGGCAGATCGTGCTTCTGCCAGGCGAGCCACGAGCCGGGCACGTTTACCACGTCGCGGAAACCCTCGCGCTTGAGGATGCTGGCTGCGATCGAGGCGCGGTAACCGCTGCCGCAATAGGTCGCCACGGTCCTGTCCTTGTCCAGTTGCTCCAGTCCTTCGGGCAGATGGGCGACGAAGGCGTGGCGGGCGCCGGGTACGTAGCCCTGTTCGACTTCCTCGGGTGCGCGCACGTCGAGTACCTGGACCTGCGGATCGTCGCGGCGACGGTTCAGCTCGTGCACCGTCCATTGACCGACGCAGGCCAGCGGCAGGCCGGCGTTCTGCCAGTCGGTCATGCCGTTGCGCAGGTAGCCTGCCACCCGATCGAGACCGATCCGGTACAGCTGCAACGTGGCCTGGTGGATCTGCTGGCTGTTTTCGCCGATCAGATAGATCGGTCGCTGGTCGTCGAGCATCCAGCCGGCCCAGCTGACGAACTCGTTCTGCAGGGCGATGTTCAACGCGCCGGGCACATGGCCGCCGCCGAAGGCGAGAATCGAGCGCAGGTCCACCAGCTGCACGGCGCCGGGGTCGGCGCTGCGCTCGGCGAACTCTTCCGGCGGCAGCGGCGCCGGCAGGATCGGCCCATGCATGCGCGTGGCCGGGCGCACATTGAGCTTTTTCAGCCGCGCATAGTGACGTGGCGGCTCGGGCATGCCGCTGAGCAGCCAGTCGATGAATTCGGCCTCGTTGCGCCGCTGGTTGAGCGCGGGGTTGAACAACAGCTCGTTGCCAAGCGTGGAGCGTCGTCGGTCACCGATGGACTTGCCGCAGGCCGAGCCCGCGCCGTGGCACGGATAGATCTCGACACGCTCACCCAGCGGCAGGTAGCGGGTGAAAAGTGTCGCATAGAGCTGCGCGGCCAGTTGCCGGGTGCTGTCTTCGCCGAGCAAGTCGGGGCGGCCGACGTCGAGGTTGAACAGGGTGTCGCCGGTGAACAGGGCGAAGGGCTCGTCGCCCTGCTGGCCGTCGCGCAGCAACAGCGAGATGTGCTCCGGCGTGTGGCCGGGTGAGTAGATGATTTCCAGACTGACCTGGCCCAGATCCAGCACCTCGCCATCGGCAGCCTGGCGCAGCTCGAAGGCGTAGTTCGCCGAGCAGCCACCGATGATCTCGACGCCGCTGCGTTCGGCCAGCGCCTGGGCGCCGGAGACGAAGTCGGCATGGATGTGGGTTTCGATGGCGTAGGCGATGCGCAGGCCCTTCTCACGGGCCAGGTCGAGGTAGACATCGACGTCGCGTCGCGGATCGATCACCGCGGCGACCGCGGCCTCGCTGTCGCCCACCAGGTAGGAAATCTGCGCCAGGCCATCGGTATAGATCGGCTCGAAAACCAGCATGCTGTCACATCCATAACGTGTCAGTGGTTATGGATGTGGAACGCCGCCAGGCGGCCGGCGTTCAGTCGGGCCGATCATTTGCGGACCAGCAGCACCCCGGATTCCATATGGTGCGTGTAGGGGAACTGGTCGAACAGCGCGCAGCGCTCGATGCGATGGGTGTCGGCCAGCTGGGCGATGTTCTGCGCCAGGGTTTCCGGGTTGCAGGAGATGTAGAGGATGCGCTCGAAGCGGCGGGCCAGCTCGCAGGTGTCCGGGTCCATGCCGGCGCGCGGCGGGTCGACGAAGATGCTGCCGAACTGGTAGCTCTTCAGGTCGATATGGGCCAGGCGGCGGAACGGACGCACCTCGTTCAGCGCCTGGGTCAGCTCTTCGGCGGAGAGGCGCACCAGCTCGATGTTGTCGATGCCGTTGCCTTCGATATTGGCCAGCGCGGCGTTGACCGAGGTCTTGCTGATCTCGGTAGCCAGCACGCGGCGTACGCGGGTGGCCAGCGGCAGAGTGAAGTTGCCGTTGCCGCAGTACAGCTCCAGCAGGTCGTCGTCGCGCTCGCCGAGGGCCTCGTACGCCCAGTTCAGCATCTTCTGGCAGACCTCGCCGTTGGGCTGGGTGAAGGCGCCTTCCGGCTGGCGGTAGCGGAAGCTGCGGCCCGCGACCACCAGCTGTTCTTCCACGTAATCGCGGCCGATGACGATGCGCTTGCCCTTTGAACGGCCGACCAGGCTGACGCCGAGGTCGGCGGCGAGCTGCTCGGCTTCGGCATGCCAGGCGTCGTCCAGCGGGCGGTGGTAGGCGAGGGTGATCAGCGCATCGCCGGCCAGGGTGGTGAGGAATTCGACCTGGAACAGTTTGAAGCTGAGCACTTCCGACGCCTGCCAGGCAGCCTTCAGCTGCGGCATCAGCTCGTTGATGCGGCGGCTGGCGATGGGGAAGTCGTCGATCAGAATGGCTTTGTGCTTGTCGCCCTGCTCGAACATTGCGTAGTGGCGCTGGCCCTCTTCACGCCACAGGCGGAATTCGGTGCGCAGGCGGTAGTGCTCGCGGGGCGAGTCGAAGACTTCCGGTGCCGGTGCATCGAACGGCGCCAGCAGTTCCACCAGCCGGGCGGCTTTCTCGGCGAGTTGGGCGGCGTAGGTGGCGGGGGCGAATTGCGGAGCGCTCATGAAGACTCTTGGAAAGGTAGGTAAATCGTAGGGTGGATCGGGGCGCGCAGCTGACGCTTCATCCATCCACCGTTGCCGCATGGAAGGTGGATGAGAAAAGCGTCATCCACCCTACGCTGCGATCAGCCGGCGAACCAGCCCAGCTTGACCACGAACAGCGCCGAGAGAATCCACATCGCCGGGCTCAGCTCGCGCCAGCGGCCGGCGAGCAGCTTGATCGCGGTCCAGGCGATGAAGCCGAAGGCAATGCCGTTGGCGATGGAGAAGGTCAGCGGCATGGCCAGCGCGGCAACCACGACCGGCGCGGCGACGGTGAGGTCGTCCCAGTCGATGCCGGCCAGGCTGCTCATCATCAGCACGGCGACGAACAGTAGTGCCGGTGCGGTGGCATAGGCCGGTACGGCGCCGGCCAGCGGGGCGAAGAACAGGCTGAGCAGGAACAGCAGCGCGACCACGCAGGCGGTCAGGCCGGTGCGGCCACCGGCAGCGGTACCGGCGGCGGACTCGATGTAGCTGGTGGTGGTCGAGGTGCCCAGGGCGGCGCCGGCCATGGTCGCGGTGCTGTCGGCCAGCAGGGCGCGGCCCAGGCGCGGCATCTTGCCGTCCTTGTCCAGCAGGTCGGCCTTCTGCGCTACGCCGATCAGGGTGCCGGACGTGTCGAACAGGTCGACGAAGAGAAAGGCGAAGATCACGCTGATCAGGCCGATATCCAGCGCGCCCATGATGTCCAGCTGCATAAGGGTCGGCGCCAGAGACGGCGGCATCGACACCACACCGTTGAGCTGCGACAGACCGAGCAGGATCGACAGCCCGGTGACCACCAGAATGCCGATCATCACCGCGCCGGTGACCTGGCGATAGGCCAGCGCGGCGATCAGGAAAAAGCCCAGGCAGGCCAGCAGCGGGCCGCCAGCGCTGAGGTCGCCCAGGCCGACCAGAGTGGCCGGGTTATCGACGACGATGCCGGCGTTCTTCAGCGCGATGATCGCCAGGAACAGGCCGATACCCGCGGCGATGCCGGCACGCAGGGCCAGCGGAATGCTGTGGATGATCCACTCGCGAATCTTGAAGATCGACAGGCCGAAGAAGATCACGCCGGAGAGGAACACCGCACCCAGCGCGGTCTGCCAGGTGTAACCCATGGTCAGCACGACGGTGTAGGTGAAGAAGGCGTTCAGGCCCATGCCCGGCGCCAGCGCGATCGGGTAGTTGGCAACCAGGCCCATGATCGCCGAGCCGATGGCCGCGGCCAGGCAGGTGGCAACGAACACCGCGCCGTGATCCATGCCGGTTTCGGCGAGGATGCTCGGGTTGACGAAGAGGATGTAGGCCATCGTCAGGAAGGTAGTGATACCGGCCAGGACCTCGGTGCGCAGCGTGGTGTTGTGCGCCTTGAGTTGAAATAGCTTTTCCAGCATGGTCGATCCTCTAAGTGCCGGTCAGTGTGAGGGCTGTCGCCTCTGGCGGGCGATTCGCGTGTCATCGCAAAAGCCGCGCATCTTACACCGGGCGGCAGCGCGGTTGAATTTCCATTGAGCAGGTGAACGCCATGAGCAAACGAGTCCTGATTCCGATCGCCGACGGTTCAGAAGACCTGGAGGCCGTCACCCTGATCGACGTGCTGCGGCGTGCCGAGTTCGAGGTACTGGTGGCCAGTGCCGAAGAGCGGCGCATGCTGACCTGCGCGCGCGGTACCCGGATCACCGCCGACGCCATGCTGCTCGACGTGCTGGCGCAGGATTTCGACCTGATCGTGCTGCCCGGCGGCATGCCCGGCGCGAAGACCCTTGGCGAGCTGGAGCCGCTGGCCGAGCGCGTACGCCAGCAGGCCCGTGCCGGGCTCGATTTCGCCGCGATCTGCGCCGCGCCGGCGGTGGCGCTGCATCCCTACGGCGTACTCAAGGGGCGGCAGGTGACCTGCTACCCGGGCATGAGCGACAACCTCACCGGCACGCATTTCCTCGACCAACCGGTGGTGGTGGACGGCAACTGCATCACCAGCCAGGGCCCGGCCACCGCCCTGGAGTTCGCCCTGACCCTGGTGGAACGTCTCGCCGGTCGCGCCAAGCGCCGCGAGGTGGCCGACGCCATGCTGGTGCCGGCGACGAACTAACCTCGTCCCGGATCGGTCACTCCTAGCATTGCCGGAAGCTCCGGCGGCAATTGGCTGAATCCGAGGAAAGCGATGGACAGTGTCGATCTGGCAGTACTGCGGCGCGCCCGCGACTGGTTGCGTGACGGTCACGCGGTGGTGCTCTACACGGTGCTGGAAACCTGGGGCAGCGCGCCGCGCCCGGTGGGTTCGCTGCTGGCCTTGCGCGGCGATGGCCGGGTGGAGGGTTCGGTGTCCGGCGGCTGTGTCGAGGACGACCTGCTCGCCCGGGTCATGGCCGACGAGCCGCCATCGGCCTGCCAGCTGATCACCTATGGCGTGAGCAAGGAAGAGTCCGCGCGTTTCGGCCTGCCTTGCGGCGGCACCCTGCGCCTGTTGCAGGAGCCATTGCGCGATGCCGGCTGGATCGACGAGCTGCTGCGTCGCTGCGCCGGACATGAACGGCTGTTGCGCTGCGTGGATATCGCCAGCGGTGATGTAAATCTGCATGCCGCCGGCCGCGACGCGGCGCTGCAGTACGACGGACACACCCTGCGCGCACCGTTCGGCCCGGCCTGGCGCCTGCTGATGATCGGCGCCGGGCAGCTGTCGCGCTATGTCGCCGACCTGGCCCACGGCCTCGGCTTCGAAGTGCTGATCTGCGACCCGCGCGAAGGTTACGCTCACGACTGGGATGCGGCGGCCGTGCGCTTTGTCCCCGGTATGCCGGACGATGCCGTGCTGGCCATCGAGCCGGATGCGCACACCGCGATCGTCGCGCTGACCCACGACCCTCGCCTTGACGACATGGCGCTGCTCACGGCGCTGCAGTCCGAAGCCTTCTATGTCGGCGCCCTGGGCTCGCGCGTCAACAGCGAAAAGCGCAAGTCGCGTCTGCTTTCGCTGGGCCTCGGCGAGCGGCAGGTGCAGCGGCTGCATGGCCCCATCGGCTTGCCCATCGGCAGCCGTACGCCGGCGGAGATCGCACTGTCGTTGATGGCCGAGGTGGTGGCGCTGAAGAACGGTGCCCTGGTCGGCCAGACGTTACCGGAGCAGTGCTGTGCCTGAGCAAGGCGTTTGCACCATCGTCCTCGCCGCGGGACAGAGCAGCCGGTACCGCGCGGCTGCTGGCGCCGACAAGCTGCTGGCAGCCAGCCTGGCTGCTGCGTCTGCGCCGCCGGTGCTGGCGGCCACGCTGGCGAACCTTCGCGGTGTCGCCGAACGGCTGCTGGTGGTGACCCGCGCAGACAATCTGCCTCTACGCGACTGGCTGAGCGCCAATGCCGCCGATTGCGAGGTGCTTGCGCTGGAAACCCGCGGGCTCGGCCACAGCCTCGCGCAGGCCGTGGCTCACGCGCCGGCAGCGCGCGGCTGGCTGGTGGCATTGGCCGATATGCCCTATGCGCGGCCGCGGACCCTGCGCGAGATCGCGGCGGCAATCCGCGAAGACAGTCTGGTCGTGCCGACCTATCACGGTCGCCCCGGGCATCCGCGCGGCATAGGCGGCGCCTATCGCGATGCACTGCTGCAGCTGGACGGTGATCGCGGTGCCCAGGCGCTGTTCGCCGCGCACCCGGTACTGGAACTCGCCTTGAACGATCCCGGTGTACTGCAGGACATCGACCATCCTGATGATCGCCGGCAGGCATGAGCGCCAATTGCCTCGGCTGCTTCCGGAGCTCCTGCACGAACCCAGAAGTCTGGCGAACGTAGCATCGCGCAGTAACGGGCGGTGTGGGCGGCTTAATCCCGATCCGCTAGCAGGCTCGCTCCCGTGGAACAGTACGTCGATCGCGGCGAGATGACCCTTAGCCAGCCGCAACCACTCGACCAGCCGAGCTGAACGATTTTCGCGCCACGCCAGTCGTACCCCAAGACGCACGGACAGCGCATACCAACGCCCAAACCGTGAGGCTGCCATGAGCGAAAATACTTCAGCTGCAGGCCAAACCTGCACCATCAGCCTGGAGCTGAACGGCGAACGCCGTGAGCTTCAGGTGCAACCCTGGACCACTTTGCTCGACCTGCTGCGCGACCAGCTTGGCCTGACCGGCACCAAGAAAGGCTGCGATCACGGCCAGTGCGGCGCCTGCACGGTGCTGCTCGACGGTCGGCGTATCAACAGCTGCCTGACCCTGGCGGTGATGCACGACGGCGCGAGCCTGACCACCATCGAGGGCCTGGCCAGCGATGCGACGCTGCATCCGCTGCAGGCCGCGTTCGTCAAGCACGATGCTTTCCAGTGCGGTTATTGCACGCCGGGGCAGATCTGCTCGGCGGCCGGGCTCGCGGCGGAGAACCGCGCTAGCAGCCGCGACGAGATTCGTGAACACATGAGCGGCAACCTCTGCCGCTGCGGCGCCTACCCGAACATCCTCGCCGCCATCGAAGACGCACTGCCGACACTGCGCGGCCAGGAGGGTGCGCAATGACGCCGTTCAGCTATCAGCGCCCGGAGCGCATCGACCAGGCCATCGCCCTGCACGGGCCGCAAAGTCGCTACATCGCCGGCGGTACCAACCTGCTCGATCTGATGAAAGAGAACGTGCTGCAGCCCGGCCAGCTCATCGACATCAACGGCCTGCCGCTGCGCGAGATCGAGCAGACCGCCGAGGGCGGCCTGCGCATCGGGGCGCTGGTGAGCAACGCCGACCTGGCCTGGCATCCGCAGATCGAACAGCGCTATCCGCTGCTGAGCAAGGCGATTCTCGCCGGGGCATCGCCGCAGCTGCGCAACATGGCCAGCACCGGCGGCAACCTGCTGCAGCGCACCCGTTGTTACTACTTCTACGACACCGCCACGCCCTGCAACAAGCGCGAGCCGGGTTCCGGCTGCGGCGCACGCGACGGGCTCAACCGCATCCACGCCATCCTCGGCGCCAGCGAGGCCTGCGTCGCCGTGCATCCGTCGGATATGTGCGTGGCGCTGGCGGCGCTGGATGCCCGGGTGCATATGGAAGGGCCGCATGGCCAGCGGCGGGTCGATCTGGTGGACTTTCATCGCCTGCCAGGCGACCAGCCACAGCAGGACAACGTACTCGTCGAAGGCGAATTGATCACCGCCATCGAGCTGCCGGTGGAGGGCTTCGCCAGCCACTGTGCCTACCTCAAGGTACGCGACCGCGCCTCCTACGCCTTCGCCCTGGTCTCCGTTGCCGCGGCGCTGGAGGTCGATGGTGACGTCATCCGCCGCGCGCGCATTGCCCTGGGCGGCGTGGCGCACAAGCCCTGGCGCCTGGAGGACGCTGAAGACTTGCTCAGCGGCCAGCGCGCCGGGCCGGCGAGCTTCGCCGCGGCGGCCGATCGCCTGCTGCAAGGTGCGCAACCGCTTGTCGGCAACGCCTTCAAGATCGACCTGGCCCATCGCGCCATCGTGCGTGCACTGACCGAAGCCGCCGGAGGAACCGTCCGATGAACAGCGCCAACTCTCCACTGGGCAAGCCCCTGGACCGCGTCGACGGTCCGCTCAAGGTCACCGGCAAGGCCTGCTACGCCGCCGAAGCCGAGGTGCCGGGGCTGCTCTATGGCGCCGTGGTGTCGAGCAGCATCGCCCGCGGCCGGATCAAGCGTATCGATGCCGCCGCGGCCGAAGCGCTGCCTGGCGTGCGCCTGGTGCTGAGCCATCAGAACCGCCCGCCGATCGCCAGCTACGACGAGCCCTACGAGGACGACGATGCCGCCGATGGCTCGCCGTTCCGCCCGCTGTACAACGACCGCGTGCTCTACAGCGGCCAGCCACTGGCGCTGGTCGTCGCCGAGAGCCAGGCGCTGGCGCGCCACGGCGCGACCCTGGTGCGCATCGAATACGAGGTCGAAGCGCACCAGACCGACCTGCAGGCGGCGCGCGAACAGGCCCATGACGCCCCGGCCGAGCCGCCGGAGCCGCGCGGCGATTTCGACTCGGCGTTCGCTGCAGCGGCAAAGCACGTCGATTGCGAATACGGTACCCCGGTCGAGCATCACAACCCGATGGAACCGCATGCCTCCATCGTCCAGTACCAGCCGGGCGGGGAGCTGCTGATCCACGACAAGACCCAGGGCGTGCAGAACTGCCAGCGCTACCTGGAGCAGGTGTTCGACATGGAGGGCAAGATCCGCGTGCTGTCGCCCTTCGTCGGCGGTGCCTTCGGCTCCGGCCTGCGCCCGCAGTACCAGCTGCCGCTGGCGGTAATGGCCGCGCTCAAGCTCAAGGCCGCGGTGCGCGTCGAGCTGACTCGCCAGCAGATGTTCACCTTCGGCTATCGCCCGCGGACCGTCCAGCAGCTCAAGCTCGCCGCCGATGGCGAAGGGCGGTTGCAGGCCATAGAGCACAGGGCCATCGGCCAGACCTCGCGCTTCGAGGACTTCACCGAACATGAGGTGGAGTGGTCCGGCATGCTCTACGCCTGTGACAACGTGCGCCTCGGCTACCGTCTGGCGCCGCTGGACGTCTATACCCCGCTGGACATGCGCGCCCCGGGGGCGACCATTGGCGTCTATGCGCTGGAGTGCGCGATGGACGAGCTGGCTTATGAAATCGGTATCGATCCGCTGGAGCTGCGCTTGCGCAATTACACCGAGACCAACGGTAACGAGGGCAAGCGCTATTCCAGCAAGGAACTGCGTGCCTGCTACCAGCAGGGCGCCGAGCGTTTCGGCTGGTCGCGGCGCCCGACGCAACCACGCAGCCTGCGCGACGGCCATCAGCTGGTCGGCATGGGCATGGCCACCGGTGTCTGGGAGGCGATGCAGATGCCGGCCTCCGCTCGCGCCTGCCTCGACGCCGACGGCAGGTTGCTGGTGACCAGCGCCACCGCCGATATCGGCACCGGCACCTACACCGCGATGACCCAGATCGCCGCCGATGCCATGGGCCTGTCGATGGCCGATGTGGAGTTCCGCCTCGGCGACTCCAGCCTGCCGCAGGCGCCGCTGGAAGGGGGCTCGGCCACCGTGTCGTCGGTTGGCAGCGCGGTGCAACGCGCCTGCGAAGGCCTGCGGCAGAAGCTGCTGGATGCCGTGCAGCAGTCGCCGGCTTCGCCCTTTACCGGCGCGAACCTGGAGACGGTTGAGATCGTCGATGGCGAGCTGCAGCTGAAATCCGGCGAACATAGCGTGGCGCTGCGCGATATCGTCCAGGTCAGCGGCGCATTGGAGGCCGAAGCCAGCGTCAAGCCGGATGAGAAGCGCGACGCCTGGGCGACGGGAACCCATTCGGCGGTGTTCGTCGAGGTGCGCGTCGACGAGGAGCTCGGCACCATCAAGGTCAGCCGCGTGGTCAGCGCGATCGCCGCGGGCCGCATCGTCAACCCGAAGACCGCGGGCAATCAGATCGTCGGCGGTGTGGTATGGGGCATCGGCCAGGCGCTGCACGAGGAGACGCTGATCGACCATAAGCTCGGTCGCTACATGAACCACAACCTCGCCGAGTACCACATCCCGGTGAATGCGGACGTTCCCGAGATCGACGTGATCTTCGTCGAGGAGCACGACGAGGTGGTCAATGACCTGGGGTCGAAGGGAGTAGGGGAGATCGGCATCGTCGGGGTGGCGGCGGCGGTGGCCAATGCGATCTACAATGCGACGGGCAAGCGGGTGAGGGACCTGCCGATTACCCTGGATAAATTGCTGTAGTCGCCGGCGCGCTAGGTGGGCTTCGGCCCGCCGTTGCGGCTGCGGAAGATGGAGCCGCTGATCGTCCCCACGCTGCGTGGGGACGCCACGGTGGGCCTCTGGTTCGGGGCGTGTGGACCATCAGAACGGTAGCGTGACCCTTTGGGGGGCTTTAGCCCATCAGTGCGGCAAAAGGTTGCTGGGTCGTCACGAGGATAACGAGTTGCCTGACGGCTTGGTTTTCGCCCTGCTGGGCGAGTCACTTTTTCTTGTCTGGCCAAGAAAAAGTAACCAAAAAGAAGGCCACCCGGCATCCGGGTTTTGCTTCGCAAAACTTCCCTCCCTCCGGCGTTGCTCCGGGGGCCGTCGCGAAGGGACGTCCCTGTCCCTTCACTCCTCGCTCGGCGTCCTGCCTCGCGCCCCCCTACGCAACGCCTACGCTCGGCCTCCTGACTGGGAATGGGGTCCGAGTGTGCCTGTAGGTTTTCGGTCGCGATCTTTCTTCGCTATTTCTGGCGCGCATGGGCATGCGACTTCACGCGCCCCTGCATCAAACCTTCAATACCCGCCTCAGCAGGAACTGCCTCACCGGCACCACCGCCCGCTCCTGCGCCAGCACGCAGATCACGATGCACAATCCCAGATACAGCGGATAGAACGCCGGCGTCAGCGCCAGCTCCCCCGCCTGCACCACACAATCGCCCCAGTCCTCGAGACACTCCGCCGACACCACCCCGAGCAGCTTCTCCGAGCGCGAGAAGAGAATGAACACCGGCACATGCAGTACGAATAGCGGCAACGAGGCCGCGCCCAGGCGTTGCGACCAACTGACCACCGCGGCGCTGCGTGGTGTGGCGATCAGCGCGCAGAGCCAGACCAGCGTCAGCTGCGCCGGCAGCAGCAGGCCGTTGTGCAGCAGGAAATACCAGTAGCGCTCGCCCTTGAGCAGCCACACCGTTGCCAGGAAGCTGGCCAGCACGAATGCCCCCAGCGCCAGCCGAGCCGCGACGCCGAGTTGCCCGCCGGCCGCTCGCCATTCGCGGAACAGGCCGCAGAGCAGGATGCCGGCGAGAAATTCCGGCAGCCGCAGCAGCGGCATGCGGTGCAACATGCCGGTGACGGGAATGCCGTAGGCATCCTGCTGGATCGCCCACAGTGGCGGCAGCAGGTAGAGCGTGGCGATCGCCAGCAGCCACCAGCCCTTGTGGCGCAGACGCATCAGGCGCGGTGCCAGCAGTGGGAAGCACAGGTAGAAGAAGAACAGCGTGGAGATCGACCACAGCGGCGGGTTGAACGTCAGGTACAGCGGGTTCCAGGCCTGCAGCATCAGCAGTTGCAGGATGAAGTTGAACGCCAGCTCGCGGTTGTTCATGAAGTATTCGAGGGCGTCGCGGGCCTCGCCGCTGAGCTCCTCGTTGGTGTCGTAGACCACGTAGCGCAGGCTCGCCTTGGCGTCGTCCGGCGGAATGCCGAGCTTGGCGATGATGGTCAGCACGATGGCCGTCAGCAGCAGGGAGAACAGATGCAGCGGGTAGAGATTGGCCAGGCGCTTGCCGAGGAAATGTCGCGCCGGCTCGCGCAGTTCGCCCTGCCGGCAATAGACGTGTGCCAGCAGAAAGCCGGAGAGGACGAAGAAGCTGCTGGTGGCGAAAAAGCCGACGCCGGCCAGTTCCGAGAGCCAGGTCGGCTCGTCTTCGACGTAGGCGTGCACGGTATGGAACAGCACGACATAGATGGCCAGCAGAAAGCGCAGCCACTCCAGTCCGATGAAATGTTCGGTGCGCGCCACTGCTGCACTCCTTGCGTCGGTTGATAGTCATCGGACTCGCAGCGACGCCAGCGGTTGCGCTGCACCGGTAATCGGGAAGCGGCGCACGGCCGCCGGCGCCGGTGGTCGGATAGGTGGGAAATGCACCATACGATCCGGAGGCCCATGTTGTTGTCCGCCCAGCTTCGTTCATCGCTCGCCGCTCTGTGTCTGCTGCTGATCACGCTGCCGGTCGCCCAGCGCGCCGTAGCGCAGGACAGTATCGAATGGAGCGGTCCGTTCCTGGCACGCCTGGCGCAGGTGGACAGGCAGACGCCGGGGCAGTTGGGCGTCTACGTCAAGGACATGCAGACCGGCATTTCGGTCTCCTACCATGGCGAGGGCGCCTGGTACCTGGCCTCGACGGTCAAGGTGCCGATCGCCATCGCGGTGATGCGCCGTATCGAGCAGGGCGACTTCACGCTGGACAGCCCGGTGACGCTGCTCGCCAGCGATTACGTCGACGGTGCCGGCCCGACCAACAGCCATGCGCCGGGCAAGGCGCTGAGCGTGCGCTATCTGCTGGACCAGATGCTGATCCACAGCGACAACACCGCTAGCGACATGCTGATCAGGCTGGTCGGCATCGAGCAGGTCAATGCGGTCACCCGCGAGCTGGTGCCGGAGGGCTTCGGGCCGATCACCACCCTGGCCGATGTGCGGCGGCTGATCTACGGCGAACTGCATCCGGCGGCGCGCACCCTTTCCGGCAAGGATTTTCTCGCCCTCAAGCGGCAGCCGAACGACGCCGGCCGCCTGGCGTTGCTGCCGCGGCTGATCGGCGTGGAGCGCAGCGCGCTGGTGCCCATCAGCCTCGGCGAGGCTTACGAGCGCTACTACGCCACGCCGTTCAATTCCGGCACGCTGAAGGCCTATGGCGATCTGCTCTCGGCGCTGGACGCCGGCATCGCGCTGGGCCCGGCAAGCACCGAGTATCTGCTGAGCGTGATGCGCCGGGTCGAGACCGGCGTGCGGAGAATCAAGGCCGGGCTGCCATCCGGCACCGGGTTCGCCCACAAGACCGGCAGCCAGCGCGCGCGTATCTGCGATGCCGGGCTGGTGGATCAACCAGGTGCGGCGGATTCGACGTCCCAGCGCCTGATCATCGTCGCCTGCGTGCGCGGGGTGGCCTCCACCGCCCAGGCCGAGCGGGCATTGCATGGCACTGGCGAGGCTGTCGCCGCAGCGGGGTTGATTCGAAGATGAGCAGATTGATCGTGTTGGGTGCTCTGCTGTTGCCACTGGCCGGCCTGACGGCCTGCACCGAACAGGCCGAGGCGACCTGGAAGGATGGGTTGGAGCAGGAGCTGCGTCGCGTCGACGAGGCGTCACCGGGCAAGCTCGGCGTCTATATCAAGCATCTGGGCGAGGATGCCGAGCTGCGCTACGACGCCGAGCGTTTCTGGTACCTGGGCTCGGCGGTGAAGGTGCCGATCGCTCTGGCCGTGCTGCAGGGCGTCGACGATGGCGAGTTTCGCCTCGATCAGCGGCTGACGCTGGAAGCCGAGGACAAGGTGGACGGCTCCGGCGATCTGGTCTGGCAGGATAATGGCGTCGACTACTCGCTGCGTGACCTGCTCAAGGAAATGCTCATCGAAAGCGACAACACGGCGGCCAACATGCTGATCCGGCTGGTCGGCGAGGATGCGCTCAATCAGCGAACCCGCAAGAGCATGGGCGGCGACTTCGAGGCCATCACCAGCTTCATCCAGGTGCGCCGCGACGTGTACGGCGAGGTGCATCCCGATGCCGCCCGGCTGGACAACATGCAGCTGGTGGAACTGGCCTCGGCGCCGTTCAGCAAGCCGCGTTACGAGGCGCTGGCGCGGGTACTCAACCTGCAGGCCGATGAGCTGAAGGCAGCGAGCATGGAGCAGGCCTACGAGCGCTACTACGCGCGCAAGCTCAACTCCAGCAGTCTGGTGGCCTACGGCACGATGCTGGAAAAACTGGTGCGCGGGGAGCTGCTGTCGCCCGAGAGCCGCGATCTGCTGTATGGCTTCATGAAGCTCGATTCCTACGACAACTACCGGCTCGAAGCCGGGCTGCCGGAGGATGTGCCCTTCATCCAGAAGACCGGCACGCAGCTGGAGCGCGCCTGCCATGTGGGCGTGATCGAGCCGCAGGACGAGAGCCGCGCGATCGTCGTGGTGGCCTGTGCCGAAGGCCTGGACGAAGGCAAGGAAGCCGGCAGCCTGTTCGAACAGGTCGGCCAGGCGATCAGCAAGGCGCTGTTGAGCGAAGAGCGGCCGAACTAAGCGCCGCGCATGTGCTGTCGCTGAACGTGCGATCCGCTCGCCGACGTTGCACATCGGCCGATCTGTCATTCATCGAGTTGGCCTGCTGGCAACAGGCCTCGCTCGTCGAACACTTTTCTAACGGTGTACATGCCATTGAGGGCAACCGGGAAGCCTGCATAAACCGCCATCTGTATGACCACTTCGACGATTTGCTCGGGTGTGCAGCCGACATTCAGCGCGCCGTGAACGTGCACTTCCAGTTGCGGTTGGCAGTGTCCCAGCGCGGTAAGCGCCGCCACGGTCGCCAGCTCGCGCTGGGGGAGGTCCAGGCCGGGGCGCTGATAGATGTCGCCGAACGGAAATTCGATCACGTAGCGCGCCAAGTCCGGCGCGATGGCTTGCAGGCTGTCGATGACCTTGCGCCCGGCTTCGCCGTCAATTTCTTCGAGCTTGGCCAGGCCTTCTGTGTAGCGGATCGATGCAGACATGGAGCGTTCCTCTTGATGGGCAAGGGGCTGCTCCCGTTTCGTACGCGGTCGCGCCGGCCCGGCCCTGCGGGTTGCGCGGCAAATGGCGCCATGCGGCGTTGCGGGACTTGGCAAGGGAACCACCATTACCTGCGCCCCGCGCCTTGCCTGGCGCCATTTGGCGCAGCTACGCGGCCTGCGACGAAACGGGAACAGACCCTAGAAGAAGCCTGCGGGTTGGAGTCAGCTCCAGGTCAAGCGGAAGTTTGTTGCCGATACAGCGCGATCTTTGCCTGCAGCGCATCGAGATGTTCACGGTCGCGTTGAATGCGCTTCTGCAGCCGGGCCGCATGTGCTTCGAGCAGCGCCTGGCGCGCTGCCAGTGTGGCATCGCCGTGTTCGCGCAGATCGGCATAGCGGATGATGTCGTCCAGCGCCATGCCGGTGTCTTTCAGGCGCAGGATGAAGCCGATCCACTCCAGGTCTCGCGGGCCATAGACGCGAAAGCCGCTGGCGTCGCGAGCGACCTGGCGCAGCAGGCCGATCTTTTCGTAGTAGCGCAGCGTGTCGGCAGACAGGCCGGTGCGTGCGGCGAACTGCCGGATGCTCAGGCGGACCGGCGCCTCGCTCATGCCTTGATCGACCGCAGAATGACGAACTTCGGTGTGGCGGCGACCTGCTCGGCGTTGCCGAACAGGCGTTTGAGCTTGAGGTGATAGCCGAGATGGCGGTTGCCGACGATCCACAGCTCGCCGCCCTTGGCCAGCGCCGCCTTGGCCTGGGTAAACATGCGCCAGGCGAGGAAATCGCCGACCACCTGCTGCTGGTGGAACGGCGGATTGCACAGCACCAGGTCCAGCGAGGCAGGAGGTTGCTCGGCCAGGCCGTCGCCAGCGCGAATCTCGACCGGGCGCTGACCATGGATCGCCTGCCAGTTTTCCCGCGCCGACTGCACCGCCATGTAGCTCTCGTCCACCAGCGTCAGTTGCGCCTGCGGGTTGCCCTGCGCGTAGACGATGCCGAGCACGCCGTTGCCGCAGCCGAGGTCGGCGACACGCAGCGCGCCAAGTGCCTGCGGCAGATGCGGCAGGAAAGCGCGCGTGCCGATGTCCAGCCCTTCACGACAGAACAGGTTGGCGTGGTTGAGCAGTTCGAGCGGCGGCGCGTCCAGGCGGTAGCGGGTCGGGTAGGGCGACCGCGGTGCCGGTTTCGCGCTTGGCGTGGCGGTGAGCAGGCGGGCCTTCTTTACCGCCAGCGAAGCCTGCACCGGCCCGATGTACCGCTCCAGCAGATCGCCGGCGGCACGCGGCAGGTGCTTGATCATCGCCGCCGCGATCACCTGCGCGCCCGGTGCCAGTTGGCCGTGCAGGCGGATCAGCTGTTCTTCCAGCAGGGCGAGGGTTTTCGGTACGCGAATCAGCACCCGGTCGAAGGGCCCATGAGCCACTTCGCTGGCCGGCACGAAGCGCACGCGTTCGGCCGGCAGGTCGTTGCGTGCCAGGTTCTTCTGCAGCGCCAGATGGGCCAGATGCGAGTCGCCGCTGCTGGTCACCTCGACATGCGCGGCCAGCGAGCAGGCCAGGGCGCCGAAGCTGTCATTGAGGATCAGCACCCGGCTGGTCGCCGGTAACCCCTGTTCGTGCAGCGTGGCGAGCAGGTATTCGTCGGCCGCATCGAAGGCCTGCAACGGCTCGTTGGGCTGCTCCGGCTGGCGGATCAGGTCGAGGCTGGCGTACGGGGTGTCGAGAATAGGCATGAGAACTGGCGGTGTTTGTCGGCGTCGGAAAGGAGTATCAAGGATTCATACGGGCGCTGCGTGCAGTGGGCCCGAAGATGCTCGGAGGGAGCGAAGTATGACCGCCAGCGAAGAGAAGTTCACCCGCCAGCGCCTGCTCGAGGTGCAGACGCTGACGCCCAACCTGTTCACCTTGCGTACCAGCCGCGACCCCGGTTTTCGCTTCACCGCCGGGCAGTTCGCCCGTCTCGGTGTGCGCAAACCCAGCGGCTGCATCGTCTGGCGCGCCTATTCGATGGTTTCGGCGCCGCACGACGAGTTTCTCGATTTCTTCTCCATCGTGGTGCCGGACGGCGAATTCACCAGCGAACTGAGCCGGCTAGAGGTCGGCGACGAGTTGCTGGTGGACAAGCAGGCCTTCGGCTTCCTGACACTGGATCGCTTTCCCGATGGCCGTGACCTCTGGCTGCTGGCCACCGGCACCGGGATCGCGCCGTTTCTGTCGATCCTGCAGGACTTCGAGGCCTGGCAGCGCTTCGAGCGCATCGTGCTGGTCTATAGCGTGCGCGAGGCGCGTGAGCTGGCCTATCAGCAGCTGATCGCCGAACTGCCGCAACGTGAGTATCTCGAAGGTCTGGGCTCGAAGCTGCTGTACCTGCCGGTGGTAACGCGCGAAACGGTACCCGGTGCGTTGCACGGGCGCATCACCACACTGATCGAGAACGGCGAGCTGGAGCGCGCCGCCGATCTGCAGCTGACGCCCGAGCATTCGCGGATCATGCTCTGTGGTAACCCGCAGATGATCGAGGATACCCGCGCCATCCTCAAGGCCCGCGATTTGAACCTCTCCCTGACCCGAAGGCCGGGACAAGTGGCGGTGGAGAACTACTGGTAGGGGCAGCGGCAAGCCTCGAGCGTAGGGTGGATGGCCGAAGCCGTCCACGCGCAAGCGGCGCCGGTTCTGCGCATGGCCTTGCCCTTGCACGTCCCGCGTGGAAAAGCGCCTCGCGCGTTTTCCACCCTACGTGACTGGGGACCCGATGGTTCCCATGCGGAGCGTGGAAACGCTCAAACAGGCACGGGCAGGATGTGTTGGGCTTCGTCGCTTCGCTCCTCAACCAAACCTACGCCCTAGCCAGAAGCTGGAAGCTGTGCATGGACATGGCCATGTCCCCTGGGCGATCGGACGCACATGGGTAGGTTGGCGCTGAGCGCAGCGAAGCCCAACAGGCACGGGCCGGGCGGGCCGCCCAAACGAAAAGCCCCCACCGGACGATCCGGCAGGGGCTCTTTCTTGCCGCTTGAAGCTTGCGGCTGGCCTAGACCACGCCCTGGGCCAGCATGGCATCGGCGACCTTGACGAAGCCGGCGATGTTGGCGCCTTTGACGTAGTTGATCCGGCCGTTCTCTTCACCGTGGGCGACGCAGGCGTGGTGGATCGACTGCATGATGCCGTGCAGCTTGGTGTCCACCTCTCCGGCGGTCCAGTGCAGGCGCATGGCGTTCTGGCTCATCTCCAGTCCGCTACAGGCCACACCACCGGCGTTGGAGGCCTTGCCCGGGGCGTAGAGGATGCCAGCCTCGAGGAACAGGTCGACGGCTTCCAGGGTCGAGGGCATGTTGGCGCCTTCGGCCACGCAGATGCAGCCGTTCTTCAGCAACGCGCGGGCGTCCTCGCCATCCAGTTCGTTCTGCGTGGCGCAGGGCAGGGCGATGTCGCACGGCAGGTTCCACGGACGCTGGTCTGCCAGGTAGGTCACGCCGAAGTGCGTGCCCATCTCCTCGAGACGACCACGGCGGACGTTCTTCAGGTCCATCAGGTATTGCCACTGTTCGGCGGTCATGCCGTCCGGGAAGTGCAGGGTGCCGCCCGAGTCGGACAGCGAGACGACCCGGCCGCCCAGTTCCATGACCTTCTGCGCGGCATACTGCGCGACGTTGCCGGAGCCGGAGATCGCCACGCGCTTGCCGTCGAAGCTGCTGTGGCTGCTCTTGAGCATCTCCTCGGCGAAGTACACGCAACCGTAGCCGGTGGCTTCCGGGCGGATCAGGCTGCCGCCGTAGGCCAGGCCCTTGCCGGTCAGCACCGAGGTGAACTGGTTGGACAGGCGCTTGTACTGGCCGAAGAGGAAGCCGATCTCGCGACCACCGACGCCGATGTCACCGGCCGGCACGTCGAGGTCCGCGCCGATGTGGCGGTACAGCTCGGTCATGAACGACTGGCAGAAGCGCATGACTTCGTTGTCGCTCTTGCCCTTCGGGTTGAAGTCCGAGCCACCCTTGCCGCCGCCCATGGGTAGGGAAGTGAGGGAGTTCTTGAAGACCTGTTCGAAGGCGAGGAACTTGAGGACGCCGATGTTCACCGACGGATGGAAGCGCAGACCACCTTTGTACGGGCCGATGGCGCTGTTCATCTGGATACGGAAGCCGCGGTTGACCTGCACACGGCCCTGATCGTCGACCCAGGGTACGCGGAAGATGATCGAGCGCTCCGGTTCGACCATGCGTTCGATGATGCCGGCCTGCATGTAGTGCGGATGGGCTTGGAGGAAGGGCCAGAGGCTGCGAACCACTTCTTCCACCGCCTGGTGGAACTCGGGTTGGTGGGGGTCGCGTTGCTTCAACCGCGCAAGAAAGGCATCAACGGTTTCGATCATCAGGTAGGCCCTCGGCGACCGCGTGTTGGCAGTCATTAATAATTTTGGCCGACGACTGTAACAAACCTGATTTGCACCGCGGAAGTGCGACATGGGTCTAGCATGCCGCCAAATGGTGCGCTCGATGGTGTTATGGAGCTGAATATATTGGCTCGGTTAGAGCGTCTAGTTTCTATGTTTCACGGTTTTTATGGCTTCAGGTAGCGGACGTGCTGTTTTATCTGCACCGTAATGTCGCACTTGTTGCGTCATTTTTGTGCTTCGCCGGATAACGGCTACTCGGCCAGCTCACAGCGATTGCGACCACTGCGCTTGGCTTTCAGCAGCGCGATGTCGGCGCGGTTGATGGTGCTCGAGTAGGTCTCGTCGGGACGCAGCTCGGCGATGCCCATGCTGGCGGTGACCCCCAGCAGGTCATCGTTCACCCGCACGCCGAGCGCGGCAATGCTTTCGCCGAGGCGGCGCATCACCGTGCAGGCCATCTCGGCATTGCTTTCCGGCATCAGGATGAGGAATTCCTCGCCGCCCCAGCGACCGCAGAGGTCGTGTTCGCGAATCTCCGATTCCATGACACGCACCACTTCGATCAGCACGCGGTCGCCGACTTCATGGCCGTATTCGTCGTTGATGACCTTGAAGCGGTCGATATCCAGCATGACCATGGCCAGCGGCCGGCCGTAGCGTTTGGCGCGCTCGCTTTCCTCGCGCAGGCGCTCGGTCAGCAGGCGGCGGTTGGCGATGCCGGTCAGGGTGTCGAGGGTCGAGGCCTCGCGCAGCGAGGCATTCAGGTCCTGCATCATCATCTGGTAGCGGTCGGAGATGCGCGCGACCTTTTCCAGCTGGCGCAACTGCTTGTCGAAGCGTGCAGCCAGGCTCAGTTCGCGCTCGCGGGCGATGCTCTGGTAGCCGTCCGATACGCGGGCGATGCGCTCGATGCGGCCCAGCAGATCATGGTGGGCTCCCCATAGCTGGCTCAGGGCCTCTTTCAGCGGGTGCCCCTCGAACTGCGGATCGGCGAGGAGATTGATGACCTCTTGCTCTAGCGGCGATGGCCCACGCATATCGACCTTCTGTCAGTCGTGACTCTGGATGGAAAAGGGAAAGGTGCAGTCTTCCTTGAACTCTTCGGCCAACTCCACGACGCGCTCGTTGCGGATGTCGTAGTACCAGTTGACCGCGACCTGGCGGCCTTCCTGGGAGGCGGCTTCGAGCAGATCGAAGATATCCATCATCGCCTTGATGCTGCTGGTGTTCAGGTACAGCAGGCGCAGTTCGAGGCTGAGCGGATGTGTGGCTTCGCCAAGGAAGCGTTCGATCCATTCGTAGACCTGGTGGAACAGCTCGTAGGAGTTTTCCGGATACGAGTCGCCCTGCATCGAGACGATGCCTTTTTCCCAGTCGGACTGGATGGCGGGAGTGGACTGGCTGCCAGGGATTGAAAAATCGTTCATGGGGATGCTCTTGAGTTTCAGATGACGGCGCTCAGGCTGATGAAGGAAAGCTCGTCGGAGACCGGCTGCAGCGAAGCCTTGAGCGGCTCGCTGGACTTGCGGGCGATGTCGATCAGACCGAGGCCGGCGCCGGTTGCTACGTGTTCGTCGCGGGGTTTGCGCAGCTGTTCCTTGTACAGGGCCTTGAGGCCGGCCTTGTCCTTTTTCGCCAGTTCGGCGACCGCGGTAAGCAGCAGCTGGCCATCAGCGGGTTCGATCAGGTTGCCGGCCGACACCACGTAACGGCCCTGGTCATCGCGTGCGACCACGACCGTGGCGCCGGCCTGTTGATCGGACCAGTTCTTTTCGCGGGTGTAGTGGCGAATGTTCTGGGTCATCTCGATGTACACGGCGAACACGTCCATGGCCGAGGACGGGTGCGCCTGTTCTTCGCTCATGTAGTTACGCAGGGCATTGCCGATCTCTTCGATCAGGCTGCGGGAGATGGGGCCGTTGAAGCACAGCAGGATCTGTTGCTGGTTGTAGCATTCGCGCATCGCGAACATGTCAATGGGGGCCATGGCCAACTCCCTGTCTCAATCGAAACGGAAACATAACATCGTGATGTCATCGCGCTGTGGGAATTCACCCTGATAGCGCGCCAGTGCGAGGCTGAAGGCTTCGCCCTGTTCGGCCAGGGGAAGCCGTGCATGCTCACGAATCATGCTGGCGAAGCGGCTGTTGCCGAACCCGAACCCATCGTCGCCGCCGGCCTGGTCGAGGAAACCATCGGTGGTCATGTAGAAGGTCCGCCCCGGTTGCAGATCGACGCTGGTGTTGCGGTAGTCGCCGATGCGTTTATCGCCGATGGCGCGCCGCGCTGCCTTGATCTCGTGCACCTCTTCGCCGTCACAGTAGTACAACGCAATTTTCGCGCCGGAATAATGCACCTTGCGCTGGCGCAAATCGACATACGCCAGGCCGATGTCCATGTTCGTCGCCAGAGCGTGGGAGTCCTGCTCTTCGCGCAGCATGTTGCGCACGATCGCATCGGTGCGCGCGAGCGCGGCGGCGGGATCGTCCAGTCCGGTCGTGCCGAGCGCCTGATCGATGGCGGCGTGGGCCAGCATCGTCATCAACGCGCCGGGCACGCCGTGACCTGCGCAATCGACGATTCCGAACAGGCAGCCATGCTCGTCGGCGCGATACACATAGAAGTCGCCGCCGACGACATCTCGTGGCCGCCAGAGCACGGCATGACGATCACCCATGGCGGTGACCAGCTGTCGGTTGGGCAGGATCGAACGCTGGATGAGGCTGGCGTAGTCGATCGAATCGTCGATCTTCTTGTGCGCAGCGGCCATTTCCTGGTTGGCCTGCTCCAGGTCGCGAGTGCGCTCACGCACGCGATTCTCCAGCTCGCTGGTGTGGCTGCGAACCTGCTGCGCCATGGCACCGAAGGCTGCGCTGAGTTCGCCGATCTCGTCCTGTCGATGCAGGGGCAGGGGTGCATCGTACTGCCCCGCAGCCAGGGCCTGGGCACTGCGTCTCAGCTGGCGCAACGGTTTGAGGACGCGCTTCTCGACCAGCCAGGCGCCGCCGCCGATCAGCAGTAGGAACAGCACCAGAAACAGGGCGATGGCCGGCAGCAACGGACGCACCTCGACGATCTGTGCGGTCCCCAGGTCCACGGCGCTGGCGACGAACCACTGCAGTTCTGGAATCCAGCTCAGTGCCAGCAAGCGGGGCGCGCCATCCAGGGTGACGCGCAACGTCGCCACCGTGCCTGGGCTCTCGCGGCTTTCCGCCATGGCTTGACGCACTGCCGAGGCTTCGCCGAGGTCGTCGAGCTGACCGAGGATGCTCGTCGACAAGGAGCGTCCACGCGCGGTTTCGGCGTTGAGCGTGACCAGATTTTGATTCGGATGGACGAGGATGGAGCCGTAGGCATCGAGCACCATCGACTCGACGCCGACCTTGTTGGCCTCGATGAAGTCATCCAGAAACGCCTGCAAACTGATGCCGGAACCGACCAGGCCGAGGCGCCGATCGCCGTCACGCACCTGCACGTTGAACCACACCTTGAGCTCACCGGTGACCACCGAACGGTCGACGTTGATGGCATAGGGGCTATCGACCTGCAATGTCTGGAAGAACCATTCATCGCGTGGAGCGTCCGGGGCCATCGCATAGCGAGGCGCGTCGCTGGGTGGCTGGTCGGGTCCGTTCGAGTAGTAGCTGTTGCTGCTCGCCGAGGCGGCGAAGTAGGCGTGGTCGCCGAAGGCCTGCTGGTAGCCGGCTGCTTCCTGGAAAAAGACCTTGCGCTTGGCCGGGTCCTGCTCGTCGTTCAACCAGGCCAGCGTCAGTTGCGAAGCCGCCAGCCGTTGAGCCAGTGCCAGTTCGCGCGAAACCGGTGCGAACAGGCGTTCGCGGTTGAGCTGGACCACATTGCGCGCATAGGCCTCGCCGAAGCGACTCTGCACGCCGAGCAACGCCTCTCGACCAATGAAACCGGCAAAGACGAAAGCAAGCAGGCAACTGAGCAACAATGCCAGCAGTGATTTGCCGCGCAGTCCAAGTGCCGCCATGCGAATTGTCCTTTGTCGGTCGCGGGGTCCGGCATGGGTGCGCTTGCCGCGCCTGCCGAAGGGATCAGTAATTCACGTAGGCAGCATTGTGCCACTGTTTGTGGGGGCTTTCTCTAGACACGACAGCGGAGCCTGTCCGGCTCCGTTGTCATTAGCTACCGCTTACTGCGCCAGTTTCTTGTACTTGACGCGGTGTGGCTGGGAAGCTGCGTCACCGAGGCGCTTCTTACGATCGGCTTCGTACTCGGTGTAGTTGCCTTCGAAGAACACCACACCGCCATCGTCCTCGTAGGAGAGGATGTGGGTGGCGACGCGGTCGAGGAACCAGCGGTCGTGGGAGATCACGATGGCCGAGCCGGGGAAGTCCAGCAGCGCCTCTTCCAGCGAGCGCAGGGTTTCCACGTCGAGGTCGTTGGAGGGTTCGTCGAGCAGCAGAACGTTGGCGCCCTGCTTGAGGGTCAGCGCCAGGTGCAGGCGACCGCGCTCACCACCGGAAAGGTCCTTGACGAACTTCTGCTGGTCGGCGCCCTTGAAGTTGAAGCGGCCAACGTAACCGCGCGATGGCACCTCGTAGTTGCCGATGCGAATCTGATCCAGGCCGTCGGAGACCGCTTCCCAGACGGTCTTGCCACCGTCCAGGTCGTCGCGGCTCTGATCCACGCAGGCCAACTGCACGGTGTCGCCGATTTCGATGCTGCCGGAATCCGGGGTTTCCTTGCCCATCAGCATGCGGAACAGGGTCGACTTACCGGCACCGTTGCCACCGATCACGCCAACGATGGCGCCTTTCGGCACGCTGAAGGAGAGGTCGTCGATCAGTACGCGGTCGCCGTAGCCCTTGGTGACGTTCTTGAATTCGATGACCTTGTCACCCAGGCGCGGGCCGGCCGGGATATAGATTTCGTTGGTCTCTGCGCGTTTCTGGAATTCCTGCGATTGCATTTCCTCGAAGCGCTGCAGACGAGCCTTGGATTTGGACTGGCGGGCCTTGGCGCCTTTGCGCACCCACTCCAGCTCTTCCTTCATGGCCTTTTCATGGGCCGACTGTTGCTTGGACTCCTGCGCCAGACGCGCCGATTTGGCTTCCAGCCAGCCGGAATAGTTGCCTTCGTACGGGATGCCCGCGCCGCGGTCGAGTTCGAGGATCCAGCCGGCGACGTTGTCGAGGAAGTAACGGTCGTGGGTGATCGCCACCACGGTGCCGGGGAAGTCGTGGAGGAAGCGCTCCAGCCAGGCCACCGAGTCGGCGTCCAGGTGGTTGGTCGGTTCGTCCAGCAGCAGCATGTCCGGTGCGGACAGCAGCAGGCGGCACAGTGCGACGCGGCGCTTTTCGCCGCCGGACAGGTGCGCGACCTTGGCGTCCCAGGCCGGCAGGCGCAGAGCGTCGGCGGCGACTTCGAGCTGGCGCTCCAGGTTATGACCGTCGGATGCCTGCAGGATCGCTTCGAGCTTGGCCTGCTCGGCCGCCAGCGCATCGAAGTCGGCGTCCGGCTCGGCGTAGGCGGCATAGACGGCATCCAGGCGGGCCTGGGCGTCCTTGATCACGCCAACCGCTTCCTCGACGACTTCGCGCACGGTCTTTTCCGGATCGAGCTGCGGTTCCTGCGGCAGGTAGCCGACGTTGATGCCCGGCATGGCGCGGGCCTCGCCGTCGAACTCGGTGTCGACGCCGGCCATGATGCGCAGCAGGGTGGACTTGCCCGCGCCGTTCAGGCCGAGCACGCCGATCTTGGCGCCGGGGAAAAACGACAGGGAGATGTTCTTGAGAATCTCGCGTTTCGGCGGAACGACCTTGCTCAGCCGATGCATGGTGTAGACGTATTGAGCCATGGAAACGAATGCCCGTGACAGTGATGAGGGATGCCTGGCCCGAGGCCGTAACGGCCGGGAAAACGGGCGGCATGTAAAGGGCGCAAAGCTACCCGAATGCTCCGCCCAGGGCAAACCGTGGCGGCGCTCCGCGCGGGCTGCGTGCGCGGCGGTCGTTCATCTTGTGCATGACTATCGCTCATACCCGCGGGCGGTCGGATGGGGTAGAATCCGCGCCTCTCTTTTTACCGCCAGCTGATCTCAGAGGACTGCCATGTTCAGCCGTGATTTGACCCTCGCCCGTTTCGACGCCGATCTCTTCGCTGCCATGGAGCAGGAAGCCAAGCGTCAGGAAGACCACATCGAGCTGATCGCCTCGGAGAACTACACCAGCCCGGCGGTGATGGAAGCCCAGGGTTCGGTGCTGACCAACAAGTATGCCGAAGGCTACCCGGGCAAGCGCTACTACGGCGGTTGCGAGTACGTCGACGTGGTCGAGCAGCTTGCGATCGATCGTGCCAAGGAGCTGTTCGGCGCCGACTACGCCAACGTCCAGCCGCACGCCGGTTCCCAGGCCAATGCCGCCGTCTACCTGGCGCTGCTCAGCGCTGGCGACACCATCCTCGGCATGAGCCTGGCCCACGGCGGCCACCTGACCCACGGCGCCAGCGTGTCCTCTTCCGGCAAGCTGTACAACGCCGTGCAGTACGGCATCAACGACCAGGGTCTGATCGACTACGACGAAGTCGAGCGTCTGGCCGTCGAGCACAAGCCGAAGATGATCGTCGCCGGTTTCTCCGCCTACTCGCAGAAGCTGGATTTCGCCCGTTTCCGCGAAATCGCCGACAAGGTCGGTGCCTATCTGTTCGTCGACATGGCCCACGTGGCTGGTCTGGTCGCCGCCGGTGTCTACCCGAACCCGGTGCCGTTCGCCGACGTGGTCACCACCACCACCCACAAGACCCTGCGTGGCCCGCGCGGTGGCCTGATCCTGGCCAGGAAGAACGAGGAGATCGAGAAGAAACTCAACTCCGCGGTCTTCCCCGGCGCCCAGGGCGGTCCGCTGGAGCACGTCATCGCGGCCAAGGCGGTGTGCTTCAAGGAAGCCCTGCAGCCCGAGTTCAAGGCCTACCAGCAACAGGTGGTGAAGAACGCCCAGGCCATGGCCGAAGTGTTCATCCAGCGCGGCTTCGACGTGGTCTCTGGCGGTACCCAGAACCACCTGTTCCTGCTCAGTCTGATCAAGCAGGACATCACCGGCAAGGATGCTGACGCCGCCCTGGGCAACGCGCACATCACCGTTAACAAGAACAGCGTGCCGAACGATCCGCGCTCGCCGTTCGTGACTTCCGGCCTGCGCATCGGCACCCCGGCCGTCACCACTCGTGGCTTCGGCGAGACCGAGTGCCGCGACCTGGCTGGCTGGATCTGCGACATCCTCGACAACATGGGCGATGAGTCGGTGATCGAAGCGGTCCGTGGCAAGGTCGAAGCGGTCTGCGCCAAGTTTCCGGTATACGGCAACTAAGCGTTCGAACGCTGCATCGAAAAGCCCGCGAAAGCGGGCTTTTTGCTGTCTGCAGGTGGTAGGTGCGGCGCGCTTGATCCTGGTCGCCGTAATAGGTGCTCGACACGCTAGACTGCCTGGAACTGCTGGTCCGGAGTTTGGTTGATGTTCAAGCGCGCCACGGGTGTGATCCTGCCGCCACCGGTCATCTATCTGCTGTTTCTCGCCGCGGCCTGGCTGTGGGAGTCGCTGTTGCCGATCGCGTTGCCGCGCGATCTCTGGACGCACTACCTGGGCTGGGGGCTGATCGACGCGGGCGTGGTGCTGATGCTCTGGGCCGGCTTGCTGATGCTCTGGCGCAGAACCACGGTCAATCCCTATGGCAAGCCCGCGAAGCTGCTGGAAGAGGGGCCGTTCGGTTTTTCGCGCAACCCGATCTATTTGGCTGACAGCCTGATCTACTGCGGCATCGCGCTGCTCTGGGGCACGCTGTGGCCGTGGCTGTTGCTTCCCGCCCTGATCTTCACCATGCAGCGCGCTGTCATCGTGCATGAGGAGCGCTTGCTGACCCAGCTGTTTGGCGACGACTATCTGGCGTACTGTGGACGGGTGCGCCGCTGGTTGTGACGGCGATGTCGAGAGTTGTTGTCCTATAGTGAATTCAGACACCGCGGAGTGATGTTCATGACTGATTCCCCCAGTGACCGCCGGCGCTTCCAGCGTATCGAGTTCGATGCCGCCACTGAGCTGGTGCAGGGCGACCGGCGCTGGCCGGTCGAGCTGCATGACCTGTCGCTGAAAGGCCTGCTGGTTCGCCGCCCGGAAGGCTGGGATGCCGATGCAGAAAGGCCGTTCGAGGCGCGGGTGCGCCTGGCCGATGATGCCGAGGTGCGCATGGAGGTGGCGATGGCTCATGAAGAGGGCGATCTGATCGGCTTCGTCTGTCGGCACATCGATCTCGACTCGATCGCCCACCTGCGGCGCCTGGTCGAACTCAACCTCGGCGACGAGGCACTGCTGGAGCGCGAGCTGGCCGCGCTCGGCGGTGAGTAGCGCTCACTCGAACAGCGCGTCGAGCGCCTGCTCCAGGCGCGTCACGGCGATGATCTGTAAACCGGCAGGCGCCTCCTTCGGCGCATTGCCCTTGGGCACGATGGCGCGCTTGAAGCCGTGTTTGGCGGCTTCCTTCAGGCGCTCCTGACCGCTCGGCACCGGGCGAATCTCGCCGGACAGCCCCACCTCGCCGAACACCAGCAGGTCGGTATCCAGCGGGCGATTGCGCAGGCTGGAAATCACCGCGGCCATCAGCGCCAGGTCGGCTGCGGTTTCCAGCACCTTCACGCCGCCCACCACATTGATGAATACGTCCTGATCGTAGGTGGGAATGCTGCCGTGGCGGTGCAGCACGGCCAGCAGCATGGCCAGGCGGTTCTGGTCCAGGCCCAGGGTGACGCGGCGCGGGTTGGCCAGGTGGCTGGTATCGACCAGCGCCTGCACCTCCACCAGCATCGGCCGGGTGCCTTCCCAGGTGGCCATCACCACGCTGCCGGGCACCGACTCCTGGGCGCGGGTGAGGAAGATCGCCGAGGGGTTGGTGACTTCCTTCAGGCCCTTGTCGGTCATGCCGAACACGCCCAGTTCGTTGACCGCGCCGAAGCGGTTCTTCACCGCGCGCAGCAGGCGCAGGCGGCCGTCGGACTCGCCCTCGAAATACAGCACGGTGTCGACCATGTGTTCCAGCACCCGCGGGCCGGCCAGCGCGCCTTCCTTGGTGACGTGGCCGACGAGGAAGATCGCCGTGCCGCTCTGCTTGGCGTAGCGCACCAGCAGCGCCGCGCTCTCGCGCACCTGGGCCACACCGCCGGGCGCCGACTGTAGCTGCTCGGTGAAGATGGTCTGGATCGAGTCGATCACCATCACCTTGGGCTTTTCCAGCCGCGCGGTGGCGATGATCGATTCGATGCAGGTCTCGGTCATCACCTTGAGCCGGTCCTGCGGCAGGTCAAGCCGGCGCGCACGCATCGCCACCTGCTGCTGGGATTCCTCGCCGGTAACGTAGAGCGCCGGGTAGTGCTGGGCGATGGCGCACAGCGTCTGCAGCAGGATGGTCGACTTGCCGATGCCCGGATCGCCGCCGATCAGCACCACCGAACCGTCGACCAGACCGCCGCCGAGCACGCGGTCCAGCTCGCCGGAGGCGGTGGAAAAGCGCGGCACTTCCTCGACACTGACCTCGGCCAGCGTCCGGATGTTGGCCTGCTCCCCAGCCCAACCCGCGCGGCCTGACGGCGGTGCAGCACCTTCGATGATCGTTTCCACCAAGGTATTCCAGGCGCCGCAGTCACCGCACTGGCCGGCCCACTTGGGAAAGGTCGAGCCGCATTCGGTGCAGCCATACATGCGCTTGGCCTTGGCCATGGGAAACTCCGGGTCTGGTAGAGGGTGTCGCATGATAACGGCTGACTTGATCGTCATCAGCCACAAGCGGCGAGGCAGCGGCCAGACTGTAAACAAATCGAACAGGAGTGAGCCCCATGCGACATCTGTTGTTTCTGCACCTGCTGGGCGCCAGTGTCTGGGTGGGCGGGCATCTGGTACTGCTGTGCAGTGTGCTGCCGGGCGCCCTGCGTCGCGGCGATGTGCAGCCGGTACGCCAGTTCGAACAGCTCTACGAGCGCGTCGGAATTCCCGCGCTGTTGCTGCAGATCGTCAGCGGGCTCTGGCTGGCCAGTCTCTGGCTGCCCCATGGGCAGTGGTTCGACTCATCGCCCATGGCGCACCTGGTGCAGGCAAAGCTGATGTTGCTCGGATTTACCGCATTGCTGGGCGTGCATGCGCGGTTGGCATTGATTCCCAAGCTGGATGCGCAGCGCCTGCCGCAACTCGGACTGCATATCGTGCTGATCACCCTGACAGCGGTTGCCTTCGTCTGGGTTGGCTCGGGGTTCCGCTTCGGTGGCCTGTTCTAGCGGGCCACACAGCAAGAAGCCCGCGCATGGCGGGCTTCGTTATCACTGACCGACGCTATCAGCCGCAGCAACCGCCGCAGCAGCTGCCCGACGCGCGCTTGAGATCGCGGGCGATGTCGTCCTTCATTGCCACGCGCTCCTGCTTGAGGGCATTGAGCGCGCTGTCGTCGAGGGTTTCGACACCGTCTTCGACGCGGCAGATGCGCTTGTCCAGCGCTTCGTACTCGTCCGCCTTGCGGGCGAAGGTCGGATCTTCCTGACGCAGTTTCTGCAACTGCTCGCGTTTCTCAGGAAAATCCTTGATCAGGGGGTGATGTTCGACGTGCATGGAAACCGCTCCGGTTTGTCAGGAAGGCGTCCACCTTAGTCGCCCTCCTGCGAGAACCGGTTGACGGCGATCAAGCGAACCTCATTCGCAATAACCGGTCGATGAAAGGCGTACTGTCGTGGCCTGCGCTGGCAAGCCCGCCTATGCTCTACAACGGCGTTCACCGCCATGCCCGAGGGTCGTGGCGGGCGGCCCGGTCATCCACTAAAGGAAAATCTGCGTATGAGTCTGATCAACGAATTCAAGGCGTTTGCCGTGCGAGGAAATGTCGTCGACATGGCCGTGGGTATCATCATCGGCGCTGCCTTCGGCAAGATCGTGTCGTCGTTCGTCGATGGTGTGATCATGCCGCCGCTGGGGCTGCTGATCGGCGGGGTGGACTTCTCTGATCTGGCGATAGTGCTCAAGGAGGCCGTTGGCGAGGCCCCGGCGGTGGTACTGCGGTACGGTGCGTTCATTCAGACCGTGGTTGACTTCGTGATCATCGCCTTTGCCATCTTCATGGCGATCAAGGCCATCAACCATCTCAAGCGCAAGGAAGCCGAGGCGCCATCTGCACCGCCTGCGCCTTCCAAGGAAGAGCTTCTGCTGACCGAGATTCGCGACCTGCTCAAGGAGCAGAGGGGAAGCTGAAGCGGGGCACGCAGGCCCGCGGCGCAGTTACCCGGCGGCTGGCGCCGGGTAACTGGAGGCGATCACTCGGGTTTCGGAGTGTTCGCTGTGCTGGCCGGCAGGATCGGGTAGGCCACCTGCGGCTGCTCGCCGGTGAGGCTGTGGAGGAAGGCAGTGATGGCGCTGACTTCGTCATCCTTGAGCTGACGACCGAGTTGGCTGTCGCCCATGATCGCCACGGCCTGTTCCAGTTCCCAGACCTCACCGCTGTGGAAGTACGGCGGGGTCAGGGCGATGTTGCGCAGCGGGGCGGCGCGGAACACGTACTCGTCGTCGGCGGTATTGGTGACCGTGAAGCGGCCCTTGTCGCCGGCCGGCAGGATGTCGGCACCCGGCTTCTTGATCACGCCGAACGGGAAGTAGCTCTGGCCGCCGACGTTGACGCCGTTGTGGCAGGCGATGCAGCCGACGTCCATGAACAGGGCGAGGCCTTTTTTCTGCTTGTCGTCCAGCGCCTTGTCCTCACCCTTGAGGAAGCGGTCGAACGGCGAGTTCGGCGTGGTCAGGCTGACTTCGAAGGCTTCCAGGGCGTAGGCCATGTTGTCGAAGCTGACCGGGTCCTTGTCGTTGGGGAAGGCCTTCTTGAACTCGGCGGCGTACTCCGGAATGCTCTTGAGCGTCGCCACGACCCGCTCGGGCGTGCTGTTCATCTCGACGCTGGCCTGTACCGGACCCTTGGCTTGCTCCTGCAGGTCCTTGGCGCGGCCATCCCAGAACTGCGCGGCGTTGAACACGGCGTTCAGTACGGTCGGCGAGTTGCGCGGGCCTTTCTGCCAGCCGTGGCCGATGGAGGTCTGCACGTTGTCGCTGCCGCCGATGCTCAGGTTGTGGCAGGTGTTGCAACTGATCACGTGGCTGCTGGACAGGCGTGGATCGAACCATAGCTTGTGGCCAAGCATGGCTTGGTCTTCGCTGACCGCCTGACCGCGGACTTCGGTGACCTTGTCGGGAATCGGCTTGAAGATGGCGCTGGCGCGCTCACGCAGTTCATCGGCGCTCGCTACGCTGGCGAACAGTAGGCTGCTAAGCAACAGGGGAAGGGAAGGGCGCATCACGGATAGCTTCTTTGGTGTTGGCTGGGTCTAGGAGGCACTTTTTGCGCGACTGATAGCTTGATCTGCATCAAGTGGGATGAGCAAGGCGGGTATGACAAATTGTTTCCGGGTATGACCGTGCAGTTCGATCGCGGAGCGATCGACGATTTGCCTGGCGATCCGGCTTGTTCGTGTAGCGCTTATCGGAGTCCGGATCGATAGGTCCGCGGCTGCCGCGATCTGCGGGCACCAGCCTTGCGGCACGGCGGAGGCGACGCCAGAATGGCAGGCATCCACCGTGGCCGCATGCGCCACCCCAGCAAGGATCTCCGATGCCTGACACTGTCGCTGCCGGCTTGCGCCTGGCACCCGATGCGCTGACCCGTCCCTTCGAGCCCAGCCAATTCAATTTCAACGATACCTCCGAACTGGAGCCGTTTCTCGGCGTGCTCGGCCAGGAGCGTGCGGTCGAGGCACTGCAGTTCGGCGTGGCCATGCCGCGTCCGGGATACAACGTTTACGTGATGGGAGAGCCAGGCACCGGGCGCTTCTCGTTCGTACGGCGCTACCTCAAGGCCGAAGGCAAGCGCCTGGATACGCCGTCGGACTGGGTTTACGTGAACAACTTCGACGAGCCGCGCGAGCCTCGCGTGCTGGAGCTGCCACATGGCGGTGCCGCTGCGTTCATCGCCGATATCAATCAGCTGATCGATAACCTGCTGGCGACCTTTCCGGCGGTGTTCGAGCATCCGAGTTTCCAGCAGAAGAAAAGCGCCATCGACCGCGCTTTCAATCAGCGCTACGACAAGGCGCTGGACGTGATCGAGAAGCTCGCCCTGGAAAAGGAGATCGCTCTCTATCGCGACAGCACCAACATCGCCTTCACGCCCATGAAGGAAGGCAAGGCGCTGGACGAAACCGAGTTCGCCCAGCTGCCCGAAGCCGAGCGTGAGCGTTATCACGAAGACATTTCCGCGCTGGAAGTGCGTCTGAACGAGGAGCTCGCCAGCCTGCCGCAGTGGAAGCGCGAGTCGACCAACCAGTTGCGCCAGCTCAATGACGAGACCATCAGCCAGGCACTGCAGCCGCTGCTGGCGCCGCTGTCGGAGAAGTATGCGGAAAACGCCGGCATCGAAGCCTACCTGCAGGCGGTGCAGGTCAACCTGCTGAAGACCGTGGTCGAGCAACTGGTGGACGAGAACCGCCCGGAAGCGCAGAACCGTGTATTGCTGGAAGAGCAGTACAGCCCGAGCCTGGTGGTCGGTCACCCGGTCGATGGTGGCGCGCCGGTGGTATTCGAGCCGCACCCGACCTACGACAACCTGTTCGGTCGCATCGAGTACAACACCGATCAAGGCGCGCTCTACACCAGCTATCGCCAGCTACGTCCGGGTGCGCTGCACCGTGCCAACGGCGGTTTCCTGATGCTCGAGGCCGAGAAGCTGCTGAGCGAGCCCTTCGTCTGGGAAGCGCTCAAGCGCGCCCTGCAATCGCGCAAGCTGAAGATGGAGTCGCCGCTGGCCGAGCTCGGCCGCCTGGCCACGGTGACACTGACGCCACAGGTCATCCCGCTGAACGTCAAGGTGATCATCATCGGCTCGCGCCAGCTCTATTACACGCTGCAGGATCTGGATCCGGACTTCCAGGAAATGTTCCGCGTGTTGGTGGACTTCGACGAGGACATCCCGCTGGCCGAGGACAGCCTCGAGCAGTTCGCCCAGTTGATGAAGACCCGCACCTCGGAAGAAGGCATGGCGCCGCTCAGCGCCGCCGCGGTGGCGCGCCTGGCGACCTACAGCGCGCGGCTGGCCGAGCACCAGGGCCGCCTGTCGGCACGCATTGGCGACCTCTTCCAGCTGGTCAGCGAGGCTGATTTCATCCGCCAGCTGGCCAAGGATGAGGTTACCGATGTCGGTCACATCGAGCGTGCACTGAAAGCCAAGGCCACGCGCACAGGCCGTGTCTCGGCACGGATTCTCGAAGACATTCTGGCCGGCGTGATCCTGATCGACAGCGAGGGCGCGGCGATCGGCAAGTGCAACGGGCTGACGGTGCTGGAAGTCGGCGACTCGGCCTTCGGTATGCCGGCGCGCATTTCCGCCACCGTCTATCCGGGCGGCTCGGGAATCGTCGACATCGAACGCGAGGTTAATCTCGGCCAGCCGATCCACTCCAAGGGCGTGATGATCCTCACCGGCTACCTCGGCAGCCGCTACGCCCAGGAATTTCCGCTGGAGATTTCGGCGAGCATCGCGCTGGAGCAGTCCTACGGCTACGTCGACGGCGACAGCGCTTCGCTGGGCGAGTGCTGCGCACTGATCTCGGCGCTGTCGCGCACGCCGCTCAAGCAGTGCTTCGCCATCACCGGCTCGATCAACCAGTTCGGCGAGGTGCAGGCGGTCGGCGGGGTCAACGAGAAGATCGAAGGCTTCTTCCGGCTCTGCGAGGCGCGCGGGCTGACCGGCGAGCAGGGGGTGATCATCCCGTTCGCCAATGTCACCACGCTGATGCTCGACGAGCGCGTGCTGGAGGCGGTGCGCCAGCAGCAGTTCCACGTCTATGCTGTCAGGCAGGTGGATGAGGCGCTGTCGCTGCTGGCCGGTGAGGACGTGGGTGCGGCCAACGAGCTGGGCCATTTCCCCAAAGGCAGCGTGAACGCCCGGGTGGTCGAGCGGTTGCGCGACATTGCCGAGATCGAACTCGAGGAAGAAGGTAAGAGCGAACCGGCGCAGGCTGAGCAAGGGGCGTCCGAGGAGAACAGGTAACGCTCGCCACTGTGCGGTTTTTGAACGGAACGATAGCTCGCGCGGCGGGTCTGCAGTGGAGGAGGGCATCCACCCTCCATCCACAGGATTATCCACAGCTTCAGGGGATAAACAGGCTCTCGCGCTACATCCGTACAGGATGTTCCCGCGGCGGCCCGACGCGAGGACTGCCGTCATGCCACACAATCTTTGTCTGAACCGCCAGTGCTTGGGCCTGGTTACTCGAATCGAATGCGCCATACGCCCACTTGCTGGCGGCAATGGGTTGTGGACGCTGCTCTGTGCGGCTGGTCTGGCAGACGGGCAACCCACTGCAATCAAGGTCCAGGGCCCATTCCACGGGCCTGCCATGGCCGAATCGGTGCTTGCGGCGATCGCCGACAACCTGATGGGGCAGGGCTATTGTGAATCCGATGACCCATCCATCTGGCAACTGCATATGCAAGCTGAGCTGCGTCGGGTGAACGCCAATCAGGCGCGCTTTCTCGGTGGCTGGGAGTCGCGCCCTTAAGCCAGCTTCATCGCAGGCCGGTCGCGTTTCGACCCGGCTGCAGCGGGGGCCTCGTCGGAGCCGGTGAACTTCTTATCCACATGCGTCGAGCGCACCTTGGCCTGCCTTGGTGCGCTCGGCATGGCTGCGTATACTCGCGCCTTCCTCATTTTCTGCTGTGAGACCTCATGGAGCGCATCCTCGAAAATGCCATGTATGCCGCCCGTTGGCTGCTGGCGCCCATCTATTTCGGTCTGGCGTTCGCCCTGTTGGCGCTGGCGATCAAGTTCTTTCAGGAAATCTTCCATATCCTCCCGGCGATTCTCGCGCTCAGCGAGGCCGAGCTGATTCTCAAGCTCCTGTCACTGATCGACATGGCGCTGGTTGGCGGGCTGCTGGTGATGGTGATGATCTCCGGTTACGAGAACTTCGTTTCTCAGCTCGATATCGAGGAAGGCAAGGAAAAGCTCGACTGGCTTGGCAAGATGGACTCCGGATCGCTGAAGATGAAGGTCGCTGCCTCCATCGTCGCTATCTCGTCGATTCACCTGCTACGCATGTTCATGGATGCTCAGCAGCTCGATAGCGAAAAGCTGATGTGGTACGTGATCATTCATCTCACCTTCGTGGTTTCGGCGTTCGCCATGGGCTATCTCGACAAGCTCACCAAGCACTGATCGTCCCTCTGCAGGTGCGAGCCCCGAAAAGCTGTACAGAATTTGTTTTTTGTTAAATATTCTGTACTGCTTTTCAAAGGGCAAGCGCCATGAACCTTCAGAACCTCGCCACTCATGCCCAGGCCGGGCGTATCGACGCCCTTGAGCTGATTTCGCTCGAGGGTGGCATCTATCTTCTCGACATCTACCTGCAGGGCCAGCGGCATAGCCTGATCGACGCGCGCGGCGAGGTGTGGCATCTGCGTTCCGTCGAGCACGCTCGTGATTTGTTGCGCGAGCTGCCGGAGCTGCCCTTTCATCTGGTGCAGCAATCGCCGTACGACGAGATGTGCGGTCTTGCCGAGGGCGTCCGCGAGCCATTGCGTGTGCCGATCGGCATGCGTTCGCAGTGGTGACGGCCGGCGGCAAGCGCGCCAGCAGCGCCCTGTTCGGTAAGCGTCAGGGGCGTTGCTCGTGAGCGTCGCCGCGCTGCGCCTGGTGCTCGGCGACCAGTTGAGCTTCGAACTCTCCGCCCTGGATGGGCTCGATCCGGCGCGTGACCGGGTGCTACTCGCCGAGGTCGCCGGGGAAGCCGGACACGTTCCGCATCATCCGCAGAAGATCGTCTTTCTGTTCAGCGCCATGCGGCACTTCGCCGAGGCGTTGCGCAAACGCGGGATCACGGTGGATTACGTGACACTCGACGATCCCGCCAACAGCGGTTCGTTGGCCGGGGAGCTGGCGCGCTTCGCCGAACGCTATCGACCTGACGAAATCCATGTCACCGAGGCCGGTGACTGGCGGGTCGAACAGGCGCTCAAGAGTAGGGGGCTTTCGATCACCTGGCATGTCGACCGCCGCTTCCTCTGCTCGCGGACCGGGTTCGCCAGTTGGGCCAGAGGCAAGCGACAGTTGCGCATGGAGTTCTTCTATCGCGAGATGCGTCGTCAAACGGGTCTTCTGCTGAATCTGGATGGCACACCGGAGGGCGGTGTATGGAATCTCGATGCGGGCAACCGCAAGCCGCTGCCACGCGGCTTGCACGGTCCGATCACCTTGCGCTTCGCCGCTGATGACATCACGCGGGCTGTGCAAGCGTTGGTGAAAGTACGCTTCGCGCATCACTACGGTCGTCTGGATGGCTTCGATTACCCCGTCACCCACGCCGAGGCCGAACAGCTCTGGCTGCATTTTCTCGATTTCGGTTTGGCCGCTTTCGGTGACTACCAGGACGCCATGGCCAGCGGGGAACCGTTCCTGTTTCATGCGCGCATCGGCGCCGCGCTCAATGTCGGCCTGCTTGACCTGCGCCGCCTGTGTGATGACGTGGAGGCCGCCTACCGGCAGGGGCACGTCGGGCTGAACGCTGCCGAGGGCTTCATTCGCCAGTTGATCGGTTGGCGTGAGTATGTGCGCGGCATCTATTGGTTGCAGATGCCGGACTACGCGCAACGCAATGCCCTTGGCAATTCCAGGCCGCTGCCGGAGTTCTACTGGACCGGGCAAACGCGCATGACCTGCATGCGCCAGGTGATCGGGCAGACGCTGGAGCACGCTTACGCTCACCATATCCAGCGGCTGATGGTGACCGGTAATTTCGCGCTGCTCGCCGGCATCGCACCGCCCGCGCTGTGCGATTGGTACCTGGCGGTCTATATGGATGCGTTCGACTGGGTGGAGCTGCCCAACGTGCTGGGCATGGTGCTGCATGCCGACGGCGGGTACCTGGGTTCCAAGCCTTACTGTGCCAGTGGCCAGTACATCAAGCGCATGTCCAACTATTGTCAGGATTGCTCTTACAAGGTGGGCGAGAGCACGACGGATGATGCCTGTCCGTTCAACGCCTTGTACTGGCACTTTCTCATGCGCCACCGCGAGCAGTTGCAGGGTAATCCGCGAATGAGCATGGTCTATCGCAATCTCGCGCGCATGGATGACAGCAAGCAGCAGGCGCTGTGGCAGCGCGGCGAGTCGCTGCTGGCGCGCCTGGATGGTGGGCGCGCGCTGTGAGAAAGAAAGCGGACCTGCCATTCAAGTGCTGCGCCGCCTGCAACCTGCCGTTTGCCTGGCGAAAGAAGTGGTCGCGCTGCTGGGATGAGGTGCGTTATTGCTCCGAACGTTGTCGGCGCAGTCGGCAGAGCGAGTAATGGAAGCACTGCCGACGGCGATGCGAAGTGGGTGGCTGCGTCCGCTCGCTGCAGCTGTGCTAGGCTGGCCGACCTTTTTTCCTCTCGGAGCCCGGCATGACCGACCTCAATCTCTCTACTGACGAAACCCGTGTGAGCTACGGCATCGGCCGCCAGCTGGGCGACCAGCTGCGTGACAATCCCCCGCCGGGCGTCAGTCTCGATGCGGTGATCGCCGGTATTCGTGATGCGTTTGCCGGTGCTGCCAGCCAGGTCAGCCCGGAAGCGCTGAACGCCAGCTTCGCGGTGATCCGCGAGCGCATGCAGGCTGAGGCGCAGCAGAAGGCTGAAGCCGCCGCCGCCGAAGGTCGTGCCTTCCTCGTCGAGAACGCCAAGCGCGAAGGCGTTGTGGTACTGGAGTCGGGTCTGCAATACGAAGTACTGACGACCGGAGAGGGTGCCAAGCCGTCCCGCGAGGACAGCGTGCGTACGCACTACCACGGCACGCTGATCGACGGCAGTGTGTTCGACAGCTCCTATCAGCGTGGCCAGCCTGCCGAGTTTCCGGTGGGCGGCGTGATTGCAGGCTGGACCGAAGCCCTACAGCTGATGAATGCCGGCAGCAAGTGGCGCTTGTACGTACCAAGCGAGCTGGCCTATGGCGCTCAGGGCGTTGGCAGTATCCCGCCGCACAGCACGCTGGTGTTCGACGTCGAACTGCTGGACGTGCTTTAAACGGCTTCAAGCCGGGGCACATGCAGGAGCGGGCCATGCCCGCGAATCCAGGCGTAGGTTGGGTTGAGGAGCGAAGCGACGAAGCCCAACATGCTATGGCTGTGCCTGTTGGGCTTCGCTACGCTCAGCACCAACCTACGCTGCTTCAAGGACGCAACGCCCTGGCATAGCTGAACAGGAACAGGTTTCGGACCTGTTCCTTGAGCACGCAGGGTTCACTCGTGCTCAACTCCTGCACATCGAGATCGCCTTGTTCTCGCAACTCTTCCAGCGCATCCCCTTCGAGTGAAACGCATACGGCACCGGTATTGCGGTCGAGTATGCGCAGGTAGGGTTGTGGGCGATCCAGCCAGGCATCTATCAGATAAGTCATTCGGCACCTCCAATTCATTCCCGTAATGAGAATAATTGTTATTTGCAAATATGCAAGCGCAAATGTTTCCAGTCACGCCGGTAGATGGAAGGGTGCTAAGTCAGAGGTTGACGGCTGCGCTCGAGGCGCAGCGTGGATATTGCTGGATGTGCTGTCAGTGCGTGCGCGCCACGGCGAAGCGGCAGAGCTCGACCAGGGCATCGCGATACCGATTCGCGGGGATTACTTCGAGGCAGGCAACGGCGCGTTCGGCATAGTCGCGGGCGAGCTTGGCGGTGTAGTCCAGCGCACCCGATGCCTCGACAGCGGCGCGGATGCTTTCCAGATCTTCCAGGCCGCCCTTTTGGATGGCCTTGCGCACCAGGGCGGCTTGGTCGGCGGTGCCTTCGCGCATGGTGTAGATCAGCGGAAGGGTAGGCTTGCCTTCGGCGAGGTCGTCGCCGACGTTCTTGCCGAGAGTTTCCGCGTCACCCTGATAATCGAGCAGATCATCGACCAGCTGGAAGGCTATGCCGAGGTGGTCGCCGAAGGTGCGCAGCGCTTCACGCTGCTCTTCGCTGGCGCCGGCCAGGGTGGCGGCACTGTGGGTCGAGGCTTCGAAGAGCATCGCGGTCTTGCCGCGGATGACTTCCATATAGATTTCTTCGGTGGTGCTGGCGTCGCGGACCTTCGACAGTTGCAGCACTTCGCCTTCGGCGATGACTCGCGTTGCCTGGGAGATGATGCGCATCACCGGCATGGAATCCAGTTCCACCATCATTTCGAACGAGCGTGCATATAGAAAGTCGCCAACCAGTACGCTTGGGGCATTGCCCCAAAGGGCGTTGGCGGTCGAGCGGCCGCGGCGCATGCCGGACATGTCGACGACGTCGTCGTGCAGCAGTGTGGAGGTATGCAGGAATTCGATGATGGCGGCCAGCAGGCGCAGTTGCTCGCCCTGATGACCGAGCGCGCTGCCACTGAGCAGCACCAGCAAGGGGCGCAGGCGCTTGCCGCCGGCCGACGTGATGTAATCCCCGATCTTTTCCACCAGAGGAACGCGCGAAGTCAGTTGCTTGCGGATGATGCCGTCGACAGCGGCAAAATCGTCCGCCACAACTTGATAGAAAGACTGGGGTTGCATCGGGGACTCCTCGCAGATTGCGCGGCATGCTAGGGGGCGGGTCTGGCACTGTCAAGGCAACCCCAGTTGGCTATTGCGCGGGGTGTATCGCATGCGTACAATCGCGGACCCTGAACTTCCCCCTGGGCATTTCCCTGCCTTACGCAATTGCACGGGCGTCACCTTCCGGCCCCATGCAGCCATGCCAGCCACTAATCATTCTTTCAAAGCGCTGGGTGAGCAGGATCAACGGAGATACACAGATGTACGCAGTTATCGTAACCGGCGGCAAGCAATACAAAGTTGCCGAAGGCGAATACCTCAAGATTGAAAAACTCGAAGTTGCGACCGGCGAAGCTGTCACTTTTGACCGCGTTCTGCTGATCGGCAACGGCGATGATGTAAAGATCGGCGCTCCGGTGGTCGATGGTGCCAAGGTTACCGCTGAAGTGATCGCCCAGGGCCGTCACGACAAGGTCACCATCATCAAATTCCGCCGTCGTAAGCACCACATGAAGCGTCAGGGCCACCGTCAGTGGTTCACTGAGGTCAAAATCACCGGTATTCAGGGCTAATCGGGCCTGAATCCCCTTATAGGAGTATTGAACTCATGGCACACAAAAAAGCTGGCGGTTCTACCCGCAACGGTCGCGACTCAGAAGCCAAACGCCTTGGCGTGAAGATGTACGGCGGCCAGGCCATCAAGGCCGGCAACATCATCGTGCGTCAGCGCGGCACTCAGTTCCATGCCGGTTACGGCGTTGGCATGGGCAAGGATCACACCCTGTTCGCGAAAGTGGAAGGCGTGATCAAGTTCGAAGTGAAGGGCGCTTTTGGCCGTCGCTACGTGAGCGTCGTCGCAGCCTAACTGCGTCGTTGCTGGAAAAGCCCTGTCATGCGACGGGGCTTTTTTGTTTCTGTATCCTGTGAGGCTCTTGCAAAGAACTGCTCGGTGCTCATTCAGTTTTCGCTGGGTTTTTTGCAAGACCCTTACGTTTCTTGTTTCCTAAGCCCGTCCTGCGACGGGAGGCGTTCCCATGAAATTCGTCGATGAAGTATCGATTTTTGTAAAGGCCGGCGACGGCGGCAACGGCATGATGAGTTTTCGTCGTGAGAAGTTCATCGAAAAGGGTGGCCCCAACGGCGGCGATGGCGGTGACGGCGGCTCGGTGTATCTGGAGGCCGACGAGAACCTCAACACGCTGGTGGACTACCGCTACACCCGTCGCTTCAATGCGCAGAACGGGCAGAAGGGCGGTAGTACCGACTGTACAGGCGCCAAGGGTGAGGATCTTGTCCTGCCGGTGCCGGTTGGTACCACCATCATCGATGCGGCTACCCAGGAGATCATGGGCGACCTCACCAAGCCGGGGCAGCGCCTGCTGGTGGCTCAAGGCGGCTGGCATGGGCTGGGCAATACGCGCTTCAAGTCCAGCACCAATCGCGCGCCGCGGCAAACCACGCCGGGCAAGCCGGGTGATGCTCGTGATCTCAAGCTCGAGCTGAAGGTGTTGGCGGATGTCGGTCTGCTGGGCTTGCCGAATGCCGGTAAGAGCACCTTCATTCGCTCGGTGTCGGCGGCCAAGCCCAAGGTCGCTGACTACCCGTTCACCACGCTGGTGCCGAACCTCGGTGTTGTCAGTGTCGGACGCTACAAGAGCTTCGTGATTGCCGACATTCCGGGGCTCATCGAGGGGGCGGCCGAAGGTGCGGGGCTGGGGATTCGCTTCCTCAAGCACTTGGCGCGTACTCGCCTGCTGCTGCACCTGGTGGATATGGCTCCGTTAGATGGTAGCGACCCGGCTGATGCGGCGGAGGTGATCCTGCATGAGCTGGAGAAGTTCAGCCCGGCGCTGACGCAGCGCGATCGCTGGTTGGTGCTGAACAAGGCTGATCAGCTGCTGGAAGACGAGCGTGAGCAACGTGTCCGGCAGGTGGTCGAGCGCTTGGACTGGAAGGGTCCTGTATTCGTCATCTCCGCGCTGGAGAGCGAGGGTACCGAAGCGCTGAGTCAGGCGATCATGCGTTATCTGGATGAGCGCACTGTGCGCATCGCCGAAGAGCCTGACTACGCCGAGGCCCTGGCCGAGCTCGATCGCCAGATCGAAGATGAGGCGCGGGCCCGCTTGCAGGAGCTGGATGATCAGCGTGCGTTGCGCCGCGCTGGCGTCAAGGCGGCCGATGAGGTCGAAGACGACGACTTCGATGACGATGATGATGACGAGGGTGGTGCCGAGATCATCTACGTGCGCTAAGTCGAACCCCGGGCCGCTGCGCGGCCTGGTCAGGCGAGTGGTCGGTGGGCTGCCTCGTGCGCAGTCCGATCCGAAAGTGTTTTGGCCGTATAGAAGGCGGGAACGATGCGGGACAAGGTGAGCGGTGCGCGGCGCTGGGTGGTCAAGATCGGCAGTGCGCTGCTGACCGCCGACGGCCGCGGGCTCGATCAGGCTGCGATGGCGGTCTGGGTCGATCAGATGGTGGCCTTGCGCGAGGCAGGTGTGGAGCTCGTGCTGGTGTCGTCGGGTGCGGTTGCTGCGGGCATGAGTCGTCTTGGTTGGAGTTCTCGACCGAAGGCTGTGCATGAGTTGCAGGCGGCCGCCGCTGTCGGACAGATGGGCTTGATTCGCGCCTGGGAATCCAGCTTCGCTCGCTGCGATCAGCAGACGGCGCAAATTCTCGTCACTCACGACGATCTCTCGGATCGCAAGCGCTACCTCAATGCGCGCAGCACGCTGCGTACGCTCATCGATCTCGGTGTGGTGCCGGTCATCAACGAGAACGACACGGTGGTCACTGACGAAATCCGCTTTGGCGACAACGACACGCTTGCTGCACTGGTCGCCAACCTGGTCGAGGCCGATCTGCTGGTCATCCTGACCGACCGGGACGGCATGTTCGACGCCGACCCGCGTTTCAATCCTCAAGCCAATCTCATCAGTGAGGCGCGCGCCGACGATCCTGCGTTGGATGCAGTGGCTGGCGGCACGGGAGGGGCGCTGGGGCGTGGCGGCATGCAGACCAAGCTTCGTGCGGCGCGCCTGGCAGCGCGCTCTGGCGCGCATACGGTGATCGTTGGTGGGCGCATCGAGCTGGTGCTGGCGCGGCTCAAGGCGGGTGATCGCCTGGGGACGCTGCTGGCGCCGGAGTGCAGTCGGCATGCGGCGCGCAAGCAATGGTTGGCCGGGCACCTGCAAACGCGTGGCACGCTGACGCTGGACGACGGTGCTGTGCACGCGCTGCGCCAGGGTAACCGCAGCCTGCTGCCGGTTGGGGTCAGGGCTGTGCAGGGGGCGTTTCGTCGTGGCGAGATGGTCGTCTGTGTCGGCCCGCAGGGTTCGGAGGTCGCGCGCGGTCTGGTGAACTACAGTGCAGCCGAGGCGCAGCGCATCCTTGGGCGGCCATCAGATGAAATTGAAAAGCTGCTCGGGTATGTCGACGAGCCGGAGCTTATCCATCGCGACAACATGATTCTGGTCTGAGGTGAGGATGCGTTTAGCCAATTTTTCGCTGGTTTTTGGGTTGCTCATCCCTTCGCTGGCGTTGGCCGAGCAGGTCGGTGAGGTGGATACGGTCTTCAAGTGGCTCGGGCCGAATCACAAGATCGTCGTGGAGGCGTTCGACGATCCCTTGGTCGATGGTGTGACCTGCTATCTGTCTCGCGCCAAGACCGGTGGAATCAAGGGCGGGCTGGGGCTCGCGGAGGATCGTGCCGAGGCGTCGATCGCCTGTCGCCAGGTGGGGCCGATTCGCATCAACGGCAAGCTCAAAGATGGCGATGTAGTGTTCAAGGAGCGCACCTCGCTGGTGTTCAAGACCATGCAGGTGGTGCGCTTCTTTGATGAGTCGCGTAATACCTTGGTTTATCTGGTCTACAGCGATCGCGTCATCGAGGGTAGTCCGCAGAATGCGGTGACGGCGATTCCGATTCTGCCTTGGCCGGTTGCGCCGTAACTTGCGCATCGGCCCATCCTTCGCGAGTGGGGCAAAATTTGGGAATAAAAAAACCGGCGCTAGGCCGGTTTTTTCAAGAACCTGCAGTTAGGCTGCAGCAGCTTCGCCGAGGGCCTTGATGTGGCCGTTCAGGCGGCTCTTGTGACGAGCAGCTTTGTTCTTGTGGATGATGCCTTTGTCGGCCATGCGGTCAATGACCGGCACAGCAGCAGTGTAGGCTGTGCGAGCCTTGTCCAGGTCTTTGGCGTCGATGGCCTTGACCACATTCTTGATGTAGGTACGAACCATGGAGCGCAAGCTGGCATTGTGGCTGCGACGCTTCTCAGCCTGAATTGCGCGTTTTTTGGCGGAAGGGCTGTTGGCCACCGTCGAACTCCTCGAAAACTTGGGGGATTGCAAAGCAAATAAGGCCGCGAATCATGCCGACGCGAAGGGCGCTTGTCAAGCCCGGTCGAATGGCTTGAGAAGCTGGTCGGACAGAAGGGCTGCGGCTAAACTCGCCGCCTCTTTTCGTGTCGTAACTGGCCATCGATCCGGCCGGCGCTGAGCGTTCGGTCGATCAATCTCGCTGCAATTCTAGGAAGACAAATGTCCGAAAAAACCGGCAAGGGCGGATTGTTGCGCTCCAGCGCCGTGGTCAGTGTCATGACCCTGCTGTCACGCGTGTTGGGCATGGTACGCGATATGGTCGTCGCCAGCTACTTCGGTTCGGGGGCTGCGGCCGACGCGTTCTTCATTGCGTTCAAGATTCCCAACTTTCTGCGCCGGCTGTTTGCCGAGGGTGCATTCGCTCAGGCGTTCGTGCCGGTGCTTTCGGAATATCGCACCAAGCGCACGCTGCAGGACGTCAAGCAGTTGGTGGATCGCACCGCCGGTATGCTCGGGCTCATCCTTGCCGGGCTGACTGCGCTGGGCGTGCTGTTTGCGCCCTATGTGGTAATGGTCTTCGCGCCCGGCTTTCATGATGATCCGGGGAAGATGCAGCTGGCTGGCGAGCTGCTGCGCATCACCTTTCCCTACCTGATGCTGATCTCGCTGACGGCTTTCACCTCGGGGGTGCTGAACAGCTACGGCTATTTCGCGGTGCCCGGATTCACGCCTGTGCTGCTCAATGTCTGCATGATCATGTCGGCGGTGTTCCTGACCCCGTATTTCGATCAGCCGATCATGGCGCTGGCCTGGGGCGTGTTCATTGCCGGTTTCGCCCAGCTGGCCTTCCAGCTGCCGTATGTCGCCAAGCTTGGCCTGCTGCCGCGGCCAAAGGTAAAGCGGGGTGACGAGGGCGTTCGACGCATCATGCTGCTGATGGTGCCGGCGCTGTTCGGTGTCTCGGTCAGTCAGATCAATCTGTTGCTGGATACAGTGCTGGCTTCCTTTCTGCAGACCGGCAGCGTGTCCTGGTTGTATTACGCCGATCGCCTGTCAGAGCTGCCGTTGGGGGCGTTTGGCATCGCGATTGGTACGGTGATCTTGCCGAGCTTGTCGCGCCAGCATGCCGGAGACGATCCAAAGGCGTTCTCCGCAACGGTCGATTGGGCATTGCGCATGGTGCTGCTGGTAGGCGTTCCCGCTGCGCTGGCGCTGGGTATTCTCGCCGAGCCAATGATCGCCAGCCTGTTCTATTACGGCGCCATGAGCGAAGAGGCGGTGGTGCAATCGGCCAGGGCGCTGCAGGCCTATTCTCTCGGCGTGCTGGCGTTCATGCTGATCAAGGTGCTGGCGCCGGGTTTCTTCGCTCGTCAGGATCTGAAGACGCCGGTACGCGTCGCGGTCATTTGCATGGTCGCGAACATGGTAATGAACCTGATCCTGATCTGGCCGTTACAGCATGTCGGGCTGGCGCTGGCGACTTCGTTGTCGTCGATGCTCAACGCTGTGCTGCTGTTCTGGGGGCTGTACAAGGTTGGCGTCTACCGTCCTGCACCGGGCTGGTGGCTGTTCGGGTTACGCCTGGCAGCTGCCTGTGCGGCGATGGTGGCGACGGTCTGGTGGCTTAACGTGCCGGCGCAGGAGTGGTTCGTCTGGGGCTGGCAGCAGCGAGCGCTGCGGTTGGGGATTCTCGTTTGCGCAGGGCTCGCGGCATTCGCCGCCGGGTTGTTGCTGACCGGGCTGCGACCGCGGCATTTGCGGCATTGATCGACGATTCACGGGCGGAGCAAACCTGTCCGGGATGCGCAGCACGTGCGTATAATCGGCCACTTTTCAAGCAAGAAGTGCGGTATGCAGCTGGTTCGAGGCCTTCACAATCTGCGACCCCGGCATCGGGGCTGCGTCGCCACTATCGGCAATTTCGACGGCGTGCACCGGGGGCATCAGGCCATCCTGGCGCGGCTGCGCGAGCGTGCGGCCGAATTGGGGCTGCCCAGCTGTGTAGTGATCTTCGAGCCGCAACCGCGTGAGTTCTTTTCGCCGGACAAGGCGCCGGCGCGGCTCACCCGCTTGCGTGAAAAACTGCAGCTGTTGAGCGAGCAGGGCGTCGATCTGGTGTTGTGTCTGGCCTTCAATCGCCGCCTGCGAGAGCTGAGTGCCGCTGAATTCGTCCACGCCACGCTGGTGGAAGGGTTGGGTGTACGGCATTTGGAAGTCGGTGACGATTTCCGTTTCGGTTGCGACCGCGCCGGCGATTTCGACTTCCTGCTCAAGGCCGGCGCGGCCGAAGGCTTCTCGGTCGAGGCCGCCACCACCATTGAGGTGGACGGCGAGCGGGTCAGTAGCACGCGGCTGCGTCAGGTGCTGGCGGAGGGTGACCTGGCCTGCGCCGAAGCACTGCTCGGTAGACCGTTCGGTATCACCGGCCGGGTCATGCACGGGCAGAAACTGGGCCGCCAGCTCGGTGCGCCAACTGCCAATGTGCAGCTCAAACGCCGCAACACGCCGCTGAGTGGCGTGTTTCTGGTCAGTCTCGAGCTGGACGACAAGTCGCTTGCCGGTGTCGCCAACATCGGCATGCGACCCACGGTCGAGAGTGACGGTAAACCACACTTGGAAGTGCATCTGCTCGATTATCAGGGCGACCTGTATGGGCGTCTGGTGCAGGTCACCTTCCATCGCAAGCTGCGCGACGAGCAGCGTTTCGCCTCGCTGGAGGCGCTCAAGACGGCGATCGAAGCCGACATCGCCGCTGCCCGTGATTACTGGCGGGCTTCACCCCTTATGACGAGTCAGGACTGAAATGACCGATTACAAAGCGACCCTCAATCTGCCGTCCACGGCATTTCCGATGAAGGCCGGTCTGCCACAGCGCGAGCCGGAGATTCTGCAGCGCTGGAACAGCATTGACCTGTACCGGAAGCTGCGGCAGATCGGCGAAGGTCGCCCGAAGTTCGTCCTGCACGATGGCCCGCCGTATGCCAACGGCGATATTCACATTGGTCACGCGGTGAACAAGGTGATCAAGGACATGATCGTCCGCTCGCGCACCCTGGCCGGCTTCGACGCGCCTTATGTGCCGGGCTGGGATTGCCACGGTCTGCCGATCGAGCACAAGGTCGAGACCACCTTCGGCAAGAACCAGCCGGCCGATCTGACCCGCGAGCGCTGCCGTGCCTACGCGGCCGAACAGATCGAAGGGCAGAAAGCCGACTTCATCCGCCTCGGCGTCCTGGGCGACTGGGACAACCCATACAAGACCATGGACTTCGCCAACGAGGCTGGTGAGATCCGCGCCTTGGCCAAGCTGGTCGAAGGTGGCTTCGTCTTCAAAGGCCTGAAGCCGGTGAATTGGTGCTTCGACTGCGGTTCGGCGTTGGCCGAGGCGGAAGTCGAATATCAGGACAAGAAATCCGATGCCATCGACGTCGCCTTCGCGGTCGAGGATGCCGACAAGCTGGCTGCCGCGTTCGGTCTGCCCAATTTGGCCAAGCCCGCCAGCATCGTGATCTGGACCACCACGCCCTGGACCATTCCGGCCAACCAGGCGCTGAACGTGCATCCCGAGTTCGTCTATGCGCTGGTCGACACCGGCGAGCGTCTGCTGGTGCTGGCCGAGGAGCTGGTGGAGTCCTGTCTGCAGCGCTACGGCCTGGCTGGTGAAATCATCGCCCGTTGCGAAGGCAAAGCGCTGGAGCTGATCCGCTTCCGTCATCCGTTCTACGAGCGCTTCGCTCCGGTCTATCTGGCCGACTACGTGGAAACCGGTGCCGGTACCGGTATCGTCCATTCGGCGCCCGCATACGGCGAGGACGACTTCCGCTCCTGCAAGCACTACGGCATGGAGAACGACGACATCCTCGGCCCGGTGCAGAGCAACGGCGTCTACGTCTCCGACCTGCCGTTCTTTGGTGGACAGTTCATCTGGAAAGCCAACCCGGCTATTGTCGAGAAGCTCGCCGAGGTCGGCGCGCTGCTCAAGCACGAGTCGATCCAGCACAGCTACATGCACTGCTGGCGGCACAAGACGCCGCTGATCTACCGCGCCACGGCGCAGTGGTTCGTCGGTATGGACAAGGTCGCTCATGACGGCAGCTCGCTGCGCCGCCGTGCACTGGATGCCATCGAGCAGACCGAGTTCGTCCCGGCCTGGGGCCAGGCGCGCCTGCACGGCATGATCGCCGGACGCCCGGACTGGTGCATCTCGCGCCAGCGCACCTGGGGCGTGCCGATCCCGTTCTTCCTGCACAAGGAAAGCGGCGAGCTGCACCCGCGTACCGTCGAGCTGATGGAAGCCGTGGCGCAGCGTGTGGAGCAGGGCGGTATCGAGGCCTGGTCGAAGCTCGACGCAGCCGAGTTGCTCGGCGACGAGGCGGCGCAGTACGAGAAGATCACCGACACCCTCGATGTCTGGTTCGATTCCGGCACCACCCACTGGCATGTGATGCGCGGCTCGCACCCCATGGGTCACGAAAGCGGCCCGCGTGCCGATCTCTATCTGGAAGGCTCCGACCAGCATCGCGGCTGGTTCCATTCATCGCTGCTGACCGGCGCGGCCATTGATGGTCATGCACCGTACAAGGGCCTGCTGACCCACGGCTTCACCGTGGACGAGAACGGCCGCAAGATGTCCAAGTCCCTCGGCAACGTCATCGCGCCGCAGGAAATTACCGACAGCATGGGCGCCGACATCCTGCGTCTGTGGGTCTCGGCCACCGACTATTCCGGCGAGATGGCGGTATCCAAGCAGATCCTGCAGCGCAGCGCCGATGCCTACCGTCGTATCCGCAACACCGCACGCTTCCTGCTCTCGAATCTCGACGGCTTCGATCCCGCGCAGCACATGGTGCCGAATGATCAGCTGATCGCCCTGGACCGCTGGGCCATCGACCGCGCGCTGCTGCTGCAGCAGGAGATCGAAGAGGCTTATACGACCTATCGCTTCTGGAACGTCTACCAGAAGGTGCACAACTTCTGTGTGCAGGAATTGGGTGGCTTCTATCTCGACATCATTAAGGACCGTCAGTACACCACCGGTGCCGACAGCCTGCCGCGTCGCTCTTGCCAGACCGCGCTGTATCACATCGCCGAAGCGCTGGTGCGCTGGATAGCACCGATCCTTGCCTTCACTGCCGAGGAGATCTGGCAGTACCTGCCGGGCGAGCGTAATGAGTCGGTGATGCTCAATACCTGGTACGAAGGGCTTGCCGAGCTGCCGGAAGGCTTCGAGCTGAGTCGCCCGTTCTGGGACAAGGTCATGGAGGTCAAGGCGACGGTAAACAAGGAGCTGGAGAACCAGCGCAACGCCAAGGCCATCGGCGGTAACCTGCAGGCCGAAGTCACCCTGTATGCCGAGGAGTCGCTGGCCGGCGAGCTGGCCCGTCTTGGTAGTGAACTGCGCTTCGTTCTGATCACTTCGGCGGTAGACATCGCACCATTGGCGCAGGCGCCCGCCGAGGCAGTGGACAGCGAACTGGCCGGTCTCAAATTGCTGGTCCGCAAGACCGGGCACAGCAAGTGCGGCCGCTGCTGGCACCATTTGCCGGACGTGGGCAGCCATGCCGAACACCCGGAAATCTGTGGACGCTGCGTGGAAAACATCGAAGGCGCCGGTGAGGTCCGTCACTATGCGTGAATCCGTGCAGCCGATCGCAGGCCGCGCTTCAGCTCACCATCACGATGCGGTCTTCACTGCTGCTGGACTGACGCGCGCTCTGCCGCGTCGTGTTCCTGCGGAGGCCATTGCATGACGGCGCGTTTCGGCAAGCTTGCCTGGCTCTGGCTGAGCGTATTGGTCATCGCCCTCGATCAGGCCACCAAGCACTGGTTCGAGGCCAATTTCAGCCTGTACCAGAAGGTCGAGGTCATCCCCGACTACTTCGCCTGGACCCTGGCCTACAACACCGGTGCGGCGTTTAGCTTTCTGGCCGACCACAGCGGCTGGCAGCGCTGGCTGTTCGCGGCGATCGCCATTGGCGTGAGCGTCGTGCTGGTGGTCTGGCTCAAGCGCCTGAAGGCCAGCGAAACCTGGCTCGCCGTTGCGTTGGCGTTGGTATTGGGGGGCGCTTTGGGCAACCTCTATGACCGCGTGGTGCTTGGTCACGTGGTCGACTTCATCCTGGTGCATTGGCAGAACCGCTGGTACTTCCCGGCGTTCAACATCGCCGATAGCGCCATTACCGTAGGCGCCGTGATGCTGGCGCTGGATATGTTCAAGGGCAACAAGACCGGAGAATCCGCACATGACTGAACAGCGCATTGGGCCGGACAAGGAAGTCACCCTGCATTTTGCGCTCGGCCTGGAGACGGGCGAGCTGGTCGACAGCACGTTCGACAAGAAGCCAGCCACCTTCAAGGTGGGCGACGGCAACCTGCTGCCGGGTTTCGAGCAACAGCTCTATGGGCTGAAGGCCGGTGACAAGCGCACCCTGCAGATTGCTCCGGAGCAGGGCTTCGGCCAGGTCAACCCGCAGAACGTCCAGGTCATGCCGCGCAGCCAGTTCGCCGGGATGGAGCTCTCCGAAGGCTTGATGGTGAGCTTTCAGGACGCGGCTCGCACCGAGCTGCCGGGGGTCGTGAAAGCCTTCGATGACAATCAGGTCACTGTGGACTTCAACCATCCTCTGGCTGGCAAGACCCTGACGTTCGAAGTCGAAATCATCGACGTCAAACCGGTGTAACCGGCTCGCAGGCGGCGGGGGCGTTCGCGTCCGCCGGCTGACGAAGGGCACCCGAGAATGCCCGCACGTATCGCGTTACACTCCCCCGTCATCAAGCCTTCGCGTGCCGAGACCCATCATGCAAATCAAACTCGCCAACCCTCGCGGCTTCTGCGCGGGTGTAGATCGCGCCATCGAAATTGTCAACCGCGCTCTGGAAGTCTTCGGACCTCCGATCTATGTGCGACATGAGGTCGTGCACAACAAGTTCGTAGTGGAAGACCTGCGTGCCCGCGGTGCGGTCTTCGTCGAAGAGCTGGATCAGGTGCCGGACAACGTCATCGTCATCTTCAGCGCCCATGGCGTTTCGCAGGCCGTTCGGCAGGAGGCGGAGAAACGCGGCCTGAAGGTGTTCGACGCCACCTGTCCGCTGGTGACCAAGGTGCATCTGGAAGTGGCCAAGTACAGCCGTGAAGGGCGCGAATGCATCCTCATCGGCCACCAGGGCCACCCTGAAGTCGAAGGAACCATGGGGCAGTACGACGCGCGCAATGGCGGCGCGATCTATCTGGTCGAGGATGAAGAGGATGTTGCCCAGCTGCAGGTGCGCAACCCCGAGGCCTTGGCGTTCGTCACCCAGACCACGTTGTCCATGGATGACACCAGTCGCGTCATCGACGCGCTGCGCAGCAAGTACCCGAGCATCGGTGGTCCACGCAAGGATGACATCTGCTACGCCACACAGAATCGCCAGGATGCGGTGAAGCAACTGGCCGATGAATGCGACGTGGTACTGGTGGTCGGCAGCCCCAACAGCTCAAACTCAAACCGCCTGCGTGAGCTGGCAGAGCGCATGAATACACCCGCGTATCTGATCGACGGCGCCGAGGACCTCAAGCGAGAATGGTTCGAGAGCGTCGAGCGCATCGGCATCACTGCCGGCGCATCGGCACCTGAGGTGCTGGTGCGTGGGGTAATCGAGCAGCTGAAGGAGTGGGGCGCCACTGACATGAATGAGTTGGAAGGGCGGCTGGAGAACGTGACGTTCTCCATGCCGAAGGAGTTGCGGTTGAAGGCTGTATGATCTGCTGTGAGCCATACTGCAAGGGGCTTTGAGAGTGCTGCGGAATAGTCGTATCGCGCTTAACGGAAGTCCTCCGAAAGAAACATGGCTGATTAGATAAACAGCCTCGCCCAGCGGGTCGAGGCTTCGTCAGCACTGTACGAGGCCCGTTAGGGCTCGCCGCTGGCTTAGCGCCAACACTCCGCGGCCGTCTTCCCACTGCCGGTCCTGTCTTTAGCGCCAAGGGCGTTCAGGGTTAGATTGCCGCATTTAGTGTCGCCAAACTGTTGTTCGGCTGTGAGCGTATAGCCGCCGTCCCCATTGGTTGTGCCCACGGATAGTGTGTATTTACCTGTTTCTGACGTATTACCGTTCCTCAATCCCAGCTTTGCTATATCGGCATCTGAAGTGATGTAGGCATTGTTCTGGCCGAAATAACGCTCCTGCCGAGCGGATGCATCGTTCAGCAGCGCCTGGCCCTCGGTACGGTTGCCGCGTTTTACGTACTCGTCATAACTCGGATAGGCAATCGCCGCGAGGATACCGATGATGGCGACCACTATCATGAGTTCAATCAGGGTAAAACCGCGCTCGGCACGTTTCATAGACTGCTCCGTTAATGCTGGACTCATCCCATTATTCCTGTTCGATACGACGCCAGCTCTGGCGGCCTAGGCTTGCGGGGTCCGGGTAGACGTTGATGCTCTCCTGGCCTGTGTTGTACTGGTATGTCCCGTCGGAATCCTGGGAAAGTGTACCTCCACCCTCGCCATCCTGACGGACCGCGGAGACATTGGTCGTACCGATATCCGTGGTTGGTATGTAGTCAAAGGCATTGTGAGAGGTTCTGCCGCCAGTGAAGGGATTGATGGCGTAGGTCCAGTTGCTCGCGCCATCACCGCAAGGGTCGTCATTTGGAATAAGCGACTGGAAGAATATCGTGCGGCCCAGCTGTGACATGTTCTCCACGACCATCTCGCCTTGGCTCCGGCGAAGATTCAGGTACCAGCCATCCTGGGCTGGCGCGCTGTTGCTCGCTTGCCAGCGAACATTATTAGCACTCAATACCAAACCTTGGCGGGTTGCGCCATTTGCCTCGACAGTGGTTTGGGTGGTGATTGTCTGCTCCTGCAAGCTGCTGCGGCTGCTGCTGATGTTGGGGTCGCTGGCTTCCTCACCCAGTGTCTGCTTGTCCCAGATGCCGTATACCGTTTGAGCGAAGCTCTTGTCGCCTTCCTTGTCGCCGGTCTCGAAGAATTTGCCGGTACCGAATACGACCAGATAGCCGAACCCGGTGGGGTGTAGCACCAGGCTCGGTGCGGATGTAATGGGCTGACGACTTTCGGTGCCGGTGTTTGCTACGGCGCTGAACAGTGGTTCGCCGCCAAAGGCTACCTCGAAATCATCAATGGCGTTTTCGCTATCGTCTTCGGTGGTGAAGGGTGCCGTATCGCTCCGACCGTTACGTAGCAGATCGAAACGCCAAAGATTGCCCTGAAGATCTCCCGCGTAGGCATAGTCGGCTACACCGTCAGCGTTGTAGTCGGCAAGTTTGGGTGTCGAAAGGCCATTCGCAACCCCGTCTACACCCTCGACTTCCAGGCTACTAAGGAGCGTGCCCTCCATTGCATCGACGACGAACAAAGCCGCCTTGCCGTTGGTATTGTTGGGGCTTTCGTAACCATTGCCGAACACGACGGTCCATGTTCCGGTATGCAGTCGCGCAATAGTCGGTTGGGAGAAGCTGTAACCCATCTTTACTGCTGCGTCATCAGGCAGGCTGCTATCGTCGAATTCCCACAGCAACTCCTCACTTCCCGGTGTCGTGATATCCAACGCAAAGATAGATTTGCCTCCTGCCTTCAATGTGCCGACCAGAATGGTGCGCCATTCTTCGCCGTTGTAGACATCGGCCACGACGGGGCTGCCATCCACAAAAAATTCATGGCTGTAGTTGGAGCCGGTCAGCTTGTTGAGCTTAGCGAACACGGCACTGGGGACGAAGGCAAATTCCTCGACGCCGGTGAGTGCATTGAATCCATGTAGCATGCCGTCATTCCCGCCCGCATATACACGAGGCGTCCGCCCGGCGACACTGGTTGAAAACGTGGAGTACGCGGTATTGCCTTCCAGGCGGTTACTGAAGTTCACGAGGTAGCGGGGCCCGGATACTACGGCTGGACTGGATGAATAGAAGTCACCTAGGACGCTACTGCGTTGACGGAACGTTGAGCCTTCGCCAGTGCGGTTGCCGCGGAGATACTGTAAGCGCTGCTCTCCCTTCGCGTCCGGTAAATTACTATTCTCCGGGTCGCGGCTAAGCAAATTTGCCAACGTGCCGCCAGTACTGGCAGAGCCGGCGTTGTTCCAGGTGAATTCCACCAAACCGCTGTTCGTATTGCCGGCCATCTTGATGCTACGGCTTTGCCAGCCGGGTACTTGACTCTTGGCACTCCAAATTTCGGAAGTTTCAAAGGCGTTGCTTTGGGCGTTCCAGGCTTTTTCGAAGCGCTTTACATCGCCAGACCAATTATCGTCGCTGGCGTAAGAAGTCTGGTAGGAGACGGTCTTGACCGTGCCATTGTCGTTTTCGTCGGCACTGACCTGGCCGGAATTGATGGCAGGCTTGGCTGCTGTGGATTTGCGGTCGGCAATGCGCGACAGAATGTCGTCGAACGCCTGGACCATGGCTTCCGGGCTGTCGACGCTGAAGAATTCGCCTCGTGAGTTGATCGCGGCGTGCCAAAGATCATATACATTGTTAGTGCTGTTACTGGCTGCGGCAGGCCAGGTGGCAGTGCCATTTAGCAGGTTATTGTAGCCGCTACCGCCGAACGTGCTCCCGGCCCAAGGGACATTTGCATTGTTCAGGGACTCGGTTAGCCCCAGGCCCATGACGAAGTTGGTCATGTGCTGCCAAGTCGCCGGATCGTTGCGTGGGTCCCAGTAGTCGGTGGTGGTATCTCCGCTCTTGAAGGGTATGTACGCTGGTAAGTCGTTATCCAGGTCAGGGTTGAGGTCCGTGGCCCAATAATGCATGGCTAGGTCGGCCAAGGTGTTATTTGTGCTGTCGTAATAGGGGGTGCGCTGGTTATAGGCACGACCATCAGGCAGGGTGAAGCTCGCAGCATCGTGGCGGAAGTTACCGGGCGATGTGGTCGTGGCGTTCCATTGCCCGTCGGTCATCAAAATATGATAGCTGGCACGGCAAGCATAAGTGTTCTGACTGGTATTCCCCGTGCCGTTAGGGTTTTTCTGCCATGGGGTGCTGGTGGTGTAAAACTCACCCGCTCTTTTGAGCGCCGCCGGCAGGGGCGTGCTCTGGTCGAATACGATGCTTTGTAGCCAGGCGTAGAGTTGCCCCTTATGGGCGGGGGTGTATTCCTTGAAAGCATTGTTTTTGCACTGGCTGTTTGGGTTGGTACTGCTGAAAGTGGTGCAGTTTCCCAGGCTTTGCCAGCTCAGGCGTACCGAGGATGACAGGTCGTAGAACGCCAGAGCGGCGGCGGTGACTGTTGCCAGTGCACGGTTGCGATAGAAGGAGTACCAGTTGGCGAAATTCTGTTGCTCAGCGGTGCTGATGAACTTCAGACGGTAGCAGTCATCATTGGCCGTGGTGCAGTTGCTGGCCAGAGTGGCGTCATAAGTATAGTAGTAAGGGGGGACACTGAGTTGAGCCAATGACGCAGTGTAGCTATTGCTGGAGCCGGCGCAGGCTGCAGTGACAGTGACCCCAGCCAGCGTTGCCGTCGCAGTACAGCTATTGGTGTTGGTTCGGGTGATGGCGAAACTGATGCTGCCGTTGGTTACGGTGTTAGTGCCATTGGTGTTGCGGCTGGTGGTGGCACTGAAGTCTGCTGTCGGATTCCGCGCCAGGCGATAGACAGTTCCGGTGGGGGCCGCGTAGTTCGTGGTGCTTGTATAGCTGTAACTCGACGGAGCGTTCGTGATAGGGACGTCCCAAGAAACACGATAATTCGCACCGCTAAGATTTACCGAACCGACCGCAGTGTTATAACCGTTGTGCCAGGCAGCGGTGAAGCTTGTCGATAGTTGTTGTTCCACACCAGCAGTATTGAACACTATTGGTGCTTGATAGATCACATCGGGATTGTAGTAAATGGGATTGAAATCGCTCGATTTAGCTCTGCGAGTTGTATAAGTGGTGCTCATGCTGTCGGGGGCAAAGGCCCAGCGCATACTGCCCGAGTCGTCTAGGGTCAGCAGCATGTTCGGCGGAACGCCTACGGTCAGGCTCAACGGGCTCTGGGAGACGGTCGCAAAGGCATCGGCAGCACTGAGCAGGAGCACGCCGAAGACCGCGTACGAGAGCGTCTTGGTGCGAGAGTGGGGACGGGAACGGAGCATGATGTCGGCTCTCAATTGTTAAGGCCAAGGTAGATGTTGGCGTGCGTCGACTGCAGATAGAGGGCGTCGCCGGTCTTGCCGTTGTTGAGATAGAAATAGGTGCCACTTCCCTCGCCACGCCCGCCATATTCGGCGTTGACAGCAGCGTTCCCTGCTACATTCGCCAGGATGCTGTTGTAGTGGGCGTCGGCCGTCGTGGCTGCAGCAGGGTCCGTACCTCGGTAAGGCATCCAGACGTTCGAGGCGGTCAGGAGATCATCTCCGTCCGCCTGGTGAGGCTGGTCCACGAATGCCAGTAGACGATCTGTCTTGACTTCAAGCAGGCAAGGGCTGTTGATTCCATTGGCCTTCAGGGTGTTAGCCGCCAAACAGTTGGCTGCTTTAGCTTCAAGCTTCTCGGACAAGTTGCCGGGACCGTAAAAACGAAATTCAGCTTCGCGCAATGCCGCATCTGCAATGTTCTGGCTTTTCATGTCGTGAGCGCGGTTTGCCGTGATGCGTGACTCGAGCGTCACGCCTCGCATGCTGCTGACGGCCAGTACAGTCAGAACCAGCAGCATGACGAGGGAAACGAGGAGTACCGCTCCGCCCTGAGATTTGCGGGAAATGAGCATCATGGCATTAGATTCCTGATGGTTTGCGTGGCGCCTGCCACTTGGTAGATGCGCTTGTTATCTGCCTCTTCCAGTCGGGTTTGCGCTTCCGTTGAGGCTTCTAGCAGCCAGTCGGCAAGAACCTTCGAGTCATCGCCGTCGCGCTGTCCTGCACGGCTGGAGAGCAGTAGGGCATAGCGCACGCTACGAATCGCACCACTGGTGGGTGTCCAATCTGCTTGCTGGACGAAGGTGGTAACTTCCTTTTCCAGCATGTCAGTCTTGCCTACACCGAAGTCCAAACGCAGGTCCGCAATGCCGCGGAGCACCTCGCCGTACTGCGGCGTGGTGGCGTTGAGGCTTTTACATAGAAGGCGCCCGTCCTGCAGCTGGTCGTTGCTGCTGGGTTCGTATTTGAACGCCAGAACGGTCAGGTCGGCTGCGTCGGGCGGGGAAGAAGGGAAGGCTTCGTCATATGTAACAGAGCTAGCCGTGCCCTGACAGTCCAGTTCTCCACTGACTTGCGGCTGATATCGAATGCAGAAGCCGATACCTTCACTGGGATCCAATCCGGTAGCGGCATGTCCAGCGTTGAATGCGAGGCATCCACCGGAAGCAGGGCGGGAGGGAAAGACGATGTCCAGCAGCGCTGAGGGTGTCCGACGATAGCCTGCCTTGCTCAGGTAGTCGTTAATGACTAATGCGGCAAAGCGACTGTTTTCGACGTTCCCAGCCTGATTCTGTTGGAAGACATAGTTACGCTTGTTGTCGATATAGACTTGCGTAATACCGAGGATTAGAAAGCTACTGATCGCTAGTGCGATAAGCAGTTCTACCATGGACAGGCCAAATTGATGTTTAGTGTGGTTCATGGTTCTACCCGAACTGTATAGCTGCAAACATCGGAGTTTTCCGCATCAAGGCAGGCGCCTTCACGAACTTGCCAGGCCAGGCGAATTTCAAGCATTGAACCCTTGTCATCGCAATCACCTGCAATAGAGCTGCGGCAAACGTATACGTCGCTAACGAATAGCTCGCTGCCGCCTGGTAACAATGCTTCAACCTTGTCGGCCCAGCAGTCGCGCAGTTCTTTTGCTGTTTTTGCTATTCGGGTCGGACTCGCCACGCAGCTCTCGCGGTCGGCGAACTCATCGCCGGCGGCTTTGTAGAAAATGGAGCTGTCTTTTAACCCGCTGTTCATAGGGAACTGCGGTGGCGAAGTATCGAACAGCTCTTTTGGGTGCGCTCTTACAATTTCGATCAAGTCGCCGGCCAGAACGATGGCCGTGTTGCGCTGTACCGAGTCCTGTGTGTATTGGATGCTGCGTCCCTGCAGAGCCACCATGCCGAGTACACCGATGGTGGTTAGCAGTAGGGCCACCAGTACCTCGATCAGGCTGAAGCCTTTATTGGTTTTCATTGAGTTCCTCATGGTGTGCAGCTGTCCATGGCAGCTCCGTCTTTCTTGCCTCGAGGGTAGAGAACGAGGCCGCCGCTAGCTTGCACTTCGAGTAGGTAGCCGGTGGCCGGGTCTGAGTCGCGGCATATGGTGAACTTGGCGGTTGTAGCCGTGCCGTTGGCCCGGTAGACCAGTTTGTCGTCGCTGAGGGCTGAGCTGAGGATCTCCGCGTGAGCGGGGTTATGCTCCAGGATTCGCTCCACTTCCCCGCTTCCCGCGCTGCTGAGTTCCCAGGGCGCATTACTCTTGATCTGTACTTCGTATGCCTGTCGGTTAAGGACCGCTTGACCACGTGCGTGCTGCAGGAAGCTAACCAGTTCCTCTGCCTTGCTTTGCACTTGGTTACTACGGATCAGGCTGTTGAAGCTGGGGACGGCAATGGCTGCGAAAACGCCAAGCAACGCCAGGGTGATCATCAGCTCGACCAGGGTGAATCCGTGCATGTCGGTTGTGCGTGACATGGTGTACTCCAGGGGAATCGTGAGCGGATGATGCAAATGCGTTGGTGTCTTGTCCGCATGGGGAAGATCGTTGGTGCGTTTGTATGGATGAACGGTCGAGGCTTGAGTTTGAGCTGTGATGGCGTCGATGTTTGCCGCAGGAGTCCCTGGTTCGGCTTCACCGGCATAGGCTGGCTTGAGCGGTGTTTTCTGCCTCTGAAGCCTGGCGTATCCGCCCCTGACGACTGACGACGACTTGCCATGCGACCTGCTTCCCATGGCATTGGTAAAATCGCCCATTGCTGGCGGGCGCCGCCCCGTTATCGCGAAAACGAATGCTCTCGCTAAAGCCAATCCAGCTGAGCTCAGCTTGATGTGGAAGTTGGGTCAGTTGCAGTGTTTGCCCTGTCGTAGTGCGTACAAGCCAGCCATCTGCCCAGTTCGTCGAACATGTCTCGCCGTCTCCGCTTCCACATATCTCTATGGTGCGGCGCCGTAGAACTGCTTGCGTGCGGGCATTGTGCAGTGTGCTTTCGACCTCATCCTTCAGCGCTTCCTGGCGACTTCTTTCAATCATGTTGCCGAACGCGGGGATAGCTATCGCAGCGACGACGCTTAATACCGACAGCGTGACCATCAGGTCTATTAGTGTGAAGCCTTGATTTCGGTTCGCCATAGTGCGGTTCCTTTGCACGTATGATGCTCAGCCGTCCTGGCTGCTTTATGTGTATTGGCGTTCGCGAGATACACGACGCTCTTTTAAAGCAGCCTGCCCGTCAGTCCAAGTGAGGACGGGCAGAAATGTGAACCAGATGGTTGGAGAGGCATGTGAATCAAGAAGTGATCGTTGTCGGTGGCGGTGTCATCGGGTTGTTGTCCGCCTATCGCCTGGCTCAGGCAGGCACGTCGGTGTTGCTGCTGGAGTCGGGCGATGTTGGTCGCGAAGCTTCCTGGGCCGGCGGCGGGATCGTTTCGCCGCTTTATCCGTGGCGCTACAGCCCGGCGGTCACGGCGCTGGCGCATTGGTCGCAGGATTTCTATCCGCAGCTTGGCGAGCGGCTTCTGGAAGAGACGGGGGTGGACCCCGAGGTGCATGTCACCGGTCTTTACTGGCTGGATTTGCACGATGAGGCCGAGGCATTGAGTTGGGCTGAGCGTTATGGGCGGCCACTCACTTCAGTGTCGATGGAAACGGTGCACCAGGCCGTGCCTTCATTGGGTGACGGTTATGGGCGTGCCGTCTACATGGAGGGGGTCGCCAACATTCGCAATCCCCGCCTGCTGCGCGCTTTGCGTGAAGCGCTGCGGCAGCTACCGAATGTGAATGTAATCGAGCAGTGCCCGGTGGAAGGTTTCCTGCGCGATGGCGCGCGCATCGTAGGCGTGCAGACGGCGCAGGGCGAGATGCGAGCGGATCAGGTCGTGGTGGCTGCGGGCGCCTGGAGCGCACAGTTGCTGGCGACGCTGGGGCTGGAGATTCCGGTCAAGCCGATGAAGGGGCAGATGATTCTATTCAAGTGCGCCGAGGACTTCCTGCCGAGTATGGTGCTGGCTAAACGGCGCTATGCGATTCCGCGGCGCGACGGCCATATCCTGGTCGGCAGCACGCTGGAAGATGTCGGCTTCGACAAGACGCCGACCGAAGACGCGCTGGAAAGCCTGAGGGCAACAGCGATCGAGCTGTTGCCCGCGCTGGCCGATGCGCAAGTGGTCAAGCACTGGGCAGGCCTGCGACCCGGTTCGCCGGACGGCGTGCCTTATATAGGACAGGTGAGCGGTTTCGACGGGCTGTGGCTGAACTGCGGGCACTTCCGCAACGGGTTGGTGCTGGCACCGGCGTCCTGTCAGCTGCTGGTCGATCTGATGCTTGGGCAGGCGCCGATCGTGGACCCATCGCCCTATGCACCGGCCGGGCGTATCGCCGATCAGAAGAGCTGATCGGCCCTTCGCGGTACTTCGGTTTCACGAGCAGTCCGGGTTTCATATGCGTCGCCCGGACTCTGTTCTGCTACCAACTCGCATTGCTGGTAAATTAGCCGGCACTTCGGCTCTGCCAGGCAGAGCCAGATTGGCGAGTGAGGTTTGTGTGGCGAAGAAAACCACTTCCCTGGCCGGCCTGAGCGGGCTGGTCTATTCCACCGATGCCGGTCGGCATTGTCCCGAGTGCAGTCAACCGCTGGGTAGTTGCATCTGCAAACAAAGCGTTGTGCCCGAAGGCGACGGCATTGCACGGGTGCGCCGCGAGAGTAAGGGCCGAGGCGGCAAGACGGTGACGACCATCAGTGGCGTTCCCTTGCCCGAGACCGATCTCAAGGAACTTGCCAGCGCGCTGAAACGTCGCTGCGGCACGGGTGGTGCGCTGAAGGATGGAGTCATCGAGATTCAGGGCGATCACGTTCAGCTGCTGATCGACGAGCTGAGCAAACGTGGCTTCAAGGCCAAGAAGTCCGGTGGCTGAGCACCGATGTGACACCTCCACCGATTTTCACCATTTTCCGCATATCGGCTGTCGAAGCCGCATAGCCTTCGCCGCGCGGTTCTGCTCGCTGCGAAACACTCAATTTCTTCCGGGAGGCCTTGATGCCTGTACGACGCACACGTAAAGACGACGGTAGCCAGTGGACCGCTGCCGACAGCCGCAGCATCTACGGTATCCGCCACTGGGGCGCTGGGTATTTCGCAATCAACGACCAGGGCAATGTCGAAGTGCGCCCGCAAGGGCCGAGCGGCGAGCCGATCGAGTTCAACGGCCTGATCGAGCAATTACGCGAGGCGGGGCTGTCACTGCCGTTGCTGGTGCGTTTCCCCGGCATCCTGCAGGACCGCGTACGGCGCCTGACCGGTGCCTTCGATGCCAACATCGAGCGCATGGAGTACGCCGGCAAGTACACCGCGTTGTACCCGATCAAGGTCAACCAGCAGGAAGCGGTGGTGGAGAACATCATCGCCACGCAGAACGTTTCCATCGGCCTGGAGGCGGGTTCCAAGCCGGAGCTGATGGCTGTGCTGGCGCTGGCGCCGAAGGGCGGCACCATCGTCTGCAATGGCTACAAGGACCGCGAGTTCATCCGCCTCGCACTGATGGGCCAGAAGCTCGGCCACAACGTGTTCATCGTCATCGAGAAGGAGTCCGAGGTCGGGCTGGTGATCGAGGAGGCCAACGAGCTCAAGCTGACCCCGCAGGTCGGCCTGCGTGTGCGCCTGTCGTCGCTGGCTTCGTCGAAGTGGGCCGATACCGGTGGCGAGCGGTCGAAGTTCGGCCTGTCCGCGGCGCAGCTGCTCTCGGTGATCGAACGCTTTCGTGCGGCGGAAATGGATCAGGGCATCCGCTTGCTGCACTTCCACATGGGTTCGCAGATCGCCAATCTGGCCGACTACCGTCAGGGCTTCCGTGAGGCGATTCGTTACTACGCCGAGCTACGGGCGTTGAACCTGCCGGTGGATTACATCGATGTCGGCGGCGGTCTGGGGGTCGACTACGACGGCACCCACTCGCGCAATGCCAGCTCGATCAACTACGACATCGACGAATACGCCGGTACCGTGGTCGGCATGCTCAAGGAGTTCTGCGAGGCACAGGGGCTGCCGCACCCGAACATCTTCTCCGAAAGCGGGCGTGCCATGACGGCGCATCATGCGGTGTTGGTCATGCAGGTCACCGACGTCGAGCGGCACAACGATGAGCTGCCGGTGATCGACAACTACGACGAACTGCCGGAGATCGTGCAGTCGCTGGCCGACCTACTCGGACCGACCGACCCGGAAATGGTCACCGAGACCTACTGGCGCGCTACCCACTACATGAGCGAGTCCAGCGCGCAGTACGCCTCCGGCAAGCTGACGCTGGCGCAGAAAGCGCTGGCCGAGCAGAGCTATTTCGCCATCTGCCGACGCCTGTACAACCAGCTCAAGGCCCGTCAGCGCTCGCATCGGGCGGTGCTCGACGAGCTCAACGACAAGCTGGCGGACAAGTACATCTGCAACTTCTCGGTATTCCAGAGCCTTCCGGATACCTGGGCGATCGACCAGATCTTGCCGATCGTACCGCTGCAGCGTCTGAGCGAGGAGCCGGTGCGGCGCGCTGTGCTGCAGGACCTGACCTGCGATTCGGATGGCAAGATCAAGCACTACGTCGACGAGCAGAGCATCGAGAGCAGCATGCCGGTGCACGAGGTCGCGCCTGGCGAGGAGTATTTCCTCGGCGTGTTCCTCGTGGGTGCCTATCAGGAAATTCTCGGCGACATGCACAACCTATTCGGCGATACCGATTCGGTGAACGTCTATCAGCGTGAGGACGGCAGCTACTACCACGCCGGCATCGAGACCCACGACACCATCGAGGACATGCTGCGCTACGTGCACCTATCGCCCGAGGAGCTGATGACCTACTACCGCGACAAGGTCGCCAGCGCCAAGTTGAGCGCCAAGGAACGCACCCAGTACATCGACGCGCTGCGCCTGGGTCTGACGCGCTCTTCCTACCTGACGCCCTGATGGGTGCCCGGCGTCAGCCGGGCATGACGCCGAAGCCCCGTGCCATCAGCGCCGCCAGCAGGGGAATCAGCGCGAGCAGCAGCAGCTCCAGGCGAATGGTCAGCTTGACCCATCTGGCGCTGCCGCTCGAGACGGTCGGTGCCTGGCCTGCCGCGAGAGCGGGGCGCCAGCGCAGAAAGGTCAGCGTCGGGTAGATGGACAGGACGGCGACGACTACGAACAAACCGACCTTGGCGTGAAAGAAGCTGTTCTTCAGATAGTAGTCCAGTCCCTTGCCGTAGAAGACCGCCCGGGCGATGCCGGTCGCCAGCACGGCCGCGGCCGTGATGCCAAAGGCTATGTCGATGCGGAACAGGCTGCGCGCGCGCTCCAGCGTCAGCGGCTGGCGGAACAGCTGATGCTCCAGCAGCAACAGGGCAAAGAGCAGGAAGATCGCCAGAAAGTGCAGGTAGGCGGCAATGGCGTAGGCCATGTTCAGCGTCCTTCGGAATGTGTGGTGCCAGGCGTGCTCATGGTAAACCAGGCGCCGCGGCGCTGCAGACGCAAGGCAATCACGCCCAGGCAGATGCCGCGCGTCAGCATGAAGGCGAGAAACGCCAGCCACAAGCCGTGATTGCCCAGCCCTTGCAGCAGCCAGCCCAGTGGCAGCGTCAGGCCTACCGCTAGGAGCATGCTGTTGCGCATCTCCCGCGCGCGGGTTGCACCGATGAACAACCCGTCGAGCAGATAGCTCCAGACCGCAATCAGCGGCAACGCCGCCAGATAGGGCAGGTAGGTCAGCGCGGTCGCGCGGACCTCGGGAATGTCGGTCTGCAGCTGGATAAATAGATGGCCGCCAAGCAGGAAGAACAAGCCGAAGGCGACGCTGGCCAGCAACGACCAGCCCCCGGCGACCACCATCACTCGCTGCAGTGCGTCGCGGTTGCGGGCACCGATGGCATGCCCGGCCAAGGCTTCCACGGCATGAGCCAATCCATCGAGGGCGTGGGCGGTCAGCAGCAGACCATTGAGCAACAGCGCATTGGCGGCGACCGTCGCATCACCCAGGCGGGTGCCCTGGACAGTCACCAGGAAGAACACCAGTTGCAGCGCCAGCGAGCGCAGGAAGATGTCGCGGTTGACCGCCATCAGCGGCCGCCAGCTCAACCAGCGGCGCAGCGCGCGGGTATCGACTCGACCGGGATAGCGGGCCAGCGCCTTGCGGGTGAGCGCCAGGCCGAGCAGCGCGCCGCTCCATTCGGCGATCACCGAGGCGCGTGCGGCGCCGGTCACGCCCCAGTCGAGGCCGAGCACGAACCACAGGTCCAGCGCCACGTTGATCAGATTGGTGGTCAGCAGGATGGCCAGTGGCGCGCGCGCATTCTGCGTGCCGAGGAACCAGCCGATCAGCGCATAGCTGGCCAGCGCCGCGGGCAGGCCGAACAGCCGCGTGTGGAAATAGTCACGGGTGAGTTCGTCCAGTTCGGCCGAGGGCTGCATGAGCTGCAGGGCCGCGCCTTTCAGCGGCACGCCGAGCACCCCGAGCAACAGCGCGAAACCCAGGGCCAGCAGCAATCCCTGTAACAAGATCTGGCGCAGGGCGCCGCCGTCGTTGCGACCAGCGGCCTGGGCGGCGAAGCCTGTCGTGCCCATGCGCAGAAAGCCCATCACCCACACCAGCAGCGTATACAGGCTACCGCCGACCGCCACTGCGCCCAGCTGATGCGCGTGCGGCAGATGGCCGATCACGCTGCTGTCCACCAGTGCGACCAGCGGAACGGATAGGTTCGACAGGATCATCGGCGCCGCCAGCGCCCACACCTTGCTGTGGGTTGGGGCGTGGCGCCAGGCGGCAAGCATGCTGGACATTACGGGCCTCCGGGACGGCCCGGCACTATACGTGGCATGCAATGAAAGAGGGAAAGTCCGAGCTTTAGGCTGCGCGTCAGTGAATCAACCAGCTCAGCAGCCACAGCCCGAGGAACAGCCAGATCAGCCCGCCGATGATCGAGCCGCGAAAGAACGCGCGGACCGCCGCAACCAGCAACAGCAGGCCGATCGCCAGTGCTACCAGGCTGATCAGCGAGCGGTCCATGCCCAGCGTACGCGACAACCCCTCGAGGAAATTGTGTCCGGCCCTGGCAAACAGGCCGAAGAAGTCGCCTAGCGCCTCGACGATGAAACGTATGACCGCGCCCAGCGCCTGTCCCAGCCATTCGAAGAATCCTTCTACCCGCATGTATCACTCTCCTGAACGTTCGATTGCGGTGCCCAAGCACGGCTCTGGGCATTGGGCTCTCGAGTGCGCCCGAGAGTTCCGAACGGTCGCCGCTGCGCTGGAACCACCAGGGCAGGAGGCGGTCGGAATGTCGCTGTGAGTCCTTAGCGCATCATGCGTTCCCGACCTTCATGCAACTGCAACAAGCGCCAGGCAGCCTGCCTACCATTCCCAGAACGAGAAGACCAACGATGCTGGCCATTGCCAGAGCGCGCCTGGAACGAATCAAGACACTGCGCCCGGCCTGGGCCTATGGCTGCGTCTTTTTCGGCCTGCTCTACGTTGTCACCGCCACTCATCTGGACGAGCGGCTGTTCTATACGCTGAAAACCACCTGGCATGAGAGCAGCTGGGAAAGGCACAGCCTCTGGCTACCCGAATACCGGGTGAAGATCGACGCGCTGCCGGTGGCCACGGTGGAAGACAATCTTTCCGGGCTGACCTATGACGAACGCCGCGACCATCTCTGGGGCGTCGTCAATAACCCCGAAGAGCTGCTGGCGCTGGACAAGGATGGCGGCTTCCTCGCGCGCTACCCGCTGCGCGGGTTCCAGGACGTAGAGGGCGTGACCTATCTGGGTGATGACCTGCTTGTGTTGACCGAGGAGCGTAAGCAGTCGCTGTTGATCGTGCAGGTTCCCAGGATTGCCGGTCCGCTGCAGCGTACCGACGCCCGCTCCATTACCCTGGCCCTGAACGACGCGGACAATACCGGTTTCGAGGGCGTCGGGTACGACCGCGCCGGTGATCGGCTGTTCGTGGTCAAGGAGCATTCACCGCGCAAGCTATACGAGATCCAAGGCATCAAGCGCAGTCTGGCAGGTGACATGGACATCAAGATCATCGACCGTGAGGCCTGGATCGAGACGCTGGACATGGCCAGTGATCTGTCCTCGGTGCACTTCGACGAGCGTACCGGCCATCTGGTGCTGCTCAGCGACGAGGCGAAGATGATGCTGGAGCTCGATGCCGAGGGCGAGCTGGTCAGCTTCCGCTCGCTCTGGAGCGGGTTTGCCGGACTGGAGCGCAGCGTGCCGCAGGCCGAAGGGATGACCTTCGATGCACAGGGCAATCTATACCTGGTCAGCGAGCCCAACCTGTTCTACGCCTTCGAGCACGAGTGACGCCCGCCGCGCATCTGCTAGCCGCGCTGGATCAGCCAGACGCCGGCGAAGATCAGCAGCAGACCGGAGACTTTACCGAAGCTGATGCTGGACTGGCGAAAGCCGGCCCAGCCGAAGTGATCCAGCAGCAAGGCGACGAACAGCTGGCCGGCCAGCAATAGCGCCATAAACAGCAACGCTCCCGTGCGCGGTGCGGCGAAGGCGGCCGTGGCGATGAAAAAGGCCCCCAGCAGCCCACCACACCAGTGCCACCAGTGCAGGCCCTTCAGCGTCTGCAACGCCGGGATATCGCGCTGGACTGCCACGATGACGAACAGCGCCAGTGTTCCCACGGTAAACGAAAGCAGTGCCGCGCCCATCACGTTGCCGAGGTGACGCGCGACCTGGCCGTTGATTCCGGCCTGCAGGGGCAGCATCGCGCCGGCAATGAACGGAAGGGTGAGTAACCACCAGGCAACGGCAGGCATTTCGGATCTCCGGAATCAGGGCGCGACAGTATGGCGAGCCGGGATACGACTCGCCATAGCGGGACAGCGGTTCGCTGCGCTTGGCTCAGCGCGGCGGGTATTGCGACAGCACCCGTGTCACCAGCTCGCGCATGCTGCCGGCGCGTTGCTCGGGGGTGCCCTGGCGGTTGCTCAGGGTCTGCTCGGCGCTGCCGCGCCAGACCAGTTTGCCGTCAGCGGCGTCATACAGGTCGATCTGTAGCGTGCCGACCTGATAGTCGATGGTGCGGGTGTCGGTGAACATCGGGCCGCCCCAGTAGCCGTACCAGGGATTGCCCCAGGCGCCGGAGGTGGTCGTGTACTGCTGGGTGCGCTGGTCGACGATGTACCAGGCCTGCACCTTGAGGTCCGCCGCTTTGCCGGCCGTCGCGGGACGCATTCCCTGCTGATCGAGCTGTTCGGCGATCGCCGTGCGAATGCGTTGTTCGGTGAGGTCGCTTTTGATTCTTGGATCATCAGGCCGATACTGCAGCGCCGGTTCCTGCCAGCCCCAGGCCCGATAGGCCGAGAAATCCCGCGTCGGATCGAAATCGCGCTGCACCTGCGGGCCCTGGCAGGCGGCGAGCGCGAAGAGCAGAGGTATCAGCAACAGGCAGCGCAACATGATCGTTCTCCGGAGGGTGGAATCTGTTCAGTCTAGGCCTCGGCGCGGGGCTGAGTCTGCATCGCTGTCACGCTCAGCGCGGCGGGTAGTCCGCCAGCGCCCGCTGCACCGCCTCGCGCAGCGCATCCTGCTGCTTGGCGCGGCTACCGCCGCTACGTGCTTCGGCGCGATTGCTCCAGATCGATTGGCCGGAAGCCGCGTCGAACATCTCGATACGCACCGAGAGCACCTCTTCCTCGTAGTTACGCACGATGGGTACGCTCGTCCCCACGCCATAACCTGAGCCGTACCCGTAGCCGCCACCGTAGCGGCCTACGCCGACATGCGGGCCGTAATCATCGTAAGTCTGCCGAATGCGGGTCTCCTTGCTGGCGCGGGCGCTGATCAACAGCTCGCCCTTGCGCTCGGCCTGCGCAGGGCGCAAGCCGAGTTGATCGAGCGCGCCGGCGACCATTTCCTGCAGTTCCTCACCGGTGATCGACGCGGTGCCGGCCGGTGGGGCTTGCCAGCTCCAGTTCTGGTAGCTGGAGAAGTCCCGTGGTGCCGCCGGATAGACCGGTGACTGGATCTGCTCGATAGGTGGCGCCGGAGGAATCGGCGCGGATTCGTCGGTATAGGGGTTCTGGCTCTGGCAGGCTGCAAGGCCCAGGCAGAGCACCGGCAGCATGGCGCGGATCGACATCGGTACCTCCCGGTCGGCTCAGAGCGGCCGACACATCCAGTGCAGGTAGCGCCCGAGACCGGCAAATTGTGGATGGCGGCGGTAGGCCAGCTCCATCTCGATCAGTTCGGCCGGCTCGGTGCGGGCCTGGAAATCGGCGGGCATGTAGTCATGGAATACGCGCACGCCACTGGTTGTTTCGACCTGCCAGTGCGGTGCGAGTTGCGCCGCCAGCTCGCGTGGGTCCAGCGGCTGCTGCGGGGTCAGGCTCTGGCGCTCGCCGGCATAGGTCTGGCTGCGCAGCTTCTTGAAATGGCCCTTGAGCAGGTTGCGGTAGATCAGCGCGTCGCGGTTGTAGAAGGCCAGCGATAGCCAGCCATCGGCCGATGTCAGGCGATGCAGCACCGGCAGGATCGCTTCAGGCTCGGCCAGCCATTCCAGCACGGCGTGGCAGATGACCAGATCGAAGCGGCCCTCGACCTGGCTCTCGATCTCCTGCCAAGGCGTTTGAATAAATGTGGCGTTCTGGCCCGCGTCGGCGAACTGCACGCGGGCGCCTTCGAGCATGGGTTCGGCGGGCTCGGCGAGGGTTACTTCATGGCCCTGGCGCGCCAGCCACAGGCTCATATGGCCGAGGCCGGCACCGACGTCGAGAACCCGCAACGGCCGCTGCGGCAGAACCTCGGACAAGTCCGCCTGCAGTACGGCGAGGCGAATCGCGCCCTTGGCGCCGCCATAGATTTTCTCGGCAAAGCGCGTCGCCAGCTCGTCGAAATGCCGATCGCTCATCGGGCGAACCGCCGCTCGTTGTCAGCCAGCTTGGCCAGCAGCGCCTGTTCCATATCGATGCCCAGCTCGCTGCACATCAAGAGCAGGTACATGAGGATGTCGCCGACTTCCTGACCGGCATGCTCGAGTTTGTCGGCTGAGAGCTGGCGCGACTCGTCTTCGGTCTGCCACTGGAAGATTTCCACCAGCTCGGCCATTTCCACGCTGGCGGCCATGGCAAGATTCTTGGGGCTGTGAAAGCGCTGCCAGTCGTTCTGATCGCGGATGGCGTGCAGGCGTTGGGTGATCTGTTCGATGTTCATCTGGGAGGGTGGGCGTGTTCGAAAGACGACAAGCTTCCGTCAGCGCGGCAGCGCCCGCAAGGGGCGGATCAGAGACGCCGCACTTTCAGCTCACGCTCGATGGCGATCACGCCGGGACGGTAATCGCCCTGCTCGATGGCGCGGATTGCCTGTTCCAGGGTTTGCTCGGCGATCTGCTCGTGCTGCTGGGAAATCGCATTGACCCGGATCGGCAGGAAATCCAGCAACTGCGCGTCACCAAAGGTCGCCAGCCGCAGCTGCTCTGGCCACAGCAGGTTCCGCTCGCGCAGCGCATCGAAGACGCCTTCGAGCAAGACGTAGGCGGTGGTGATCAGCGCATCGGGCAGCGGGCCGCGCTCGAGCAGGGCGAGCATCTGTTCACGGCCGCACGCACGGCTGAACTGTTCGGCCTGCAGGATGCTGACCTGACCGCTGTGCTGCGACAGTGCCTGGCGAAAACCTTCCTCGCGCTGCTGACTGATGGGCAATGCCGGGCGTGCGCTGATCAGGGCGATATGGGCGGCGGCCGGAACTGCCAGCGAGCGGGTGAGCAGGGCGGCCGCTTCGCAATCATCGCTGACCACCGAGCAGAAGTGCTCGGCGTCCAGCGCACGGTCGAGGGCGATCACCGGCGTGCCAGCCGCCTGCACCTTGCGATAGCTCTGGTCGTCGGCTGGTAGGCAGCTAGCGACGATCAGCGCATCGCAGCGGCGCGAGCGCAGCAGCTGGATGACCTGGCGCTCGGTATCCGGCTCGTCGTCGGTGCCGGCGATCAGCAGCTGGTAGCCGCGCTGCCGCGCGCGCTGCTCGAGCAGTTTGGCCAGACGCGCGTAGCTGGGGTTTTCCAGATCCGGAACGATGAAGCCGAGGGTGCGCGACTGCCCGCGACGCAGGCCAGCCGCCTGCTGGTCGAGCTGAAAGCCCTGCTGTTCGGCCACGGCCATCACCCGCTCGACCGTGGCCGCGCTGATACGGCGCTGCGCGGCCTTGCCATTGAGCACATAGCTGGCGGTGGTTACCGAAACGTTGGCGAGGCGGGCGATGTCGGTCAGTTTCAACAGAGGGTCCTGAGACGGGTGGTATGAACTCGGGCTTCTAGAATTACCCAATATTGCGTAATGTGCCAGCCTTAGGTGAAACGTTTCAGCAGTGTTTCGGTCTGAAGCGCCAGCCCAGGATTCGGGCAAAGCCGGCGCGACCGTCGGCCACAACAATCGCGAGCCCCGCAGGAGTTCTCCATGCTTGAGTTGAATGCACAGCACATCCACATGCATCAGGCCGCGGCGGACAAGCCAGCGGCGCTGGCCCTGCTGGGTGAAGTTCTGGTCGCCGACGGGCTGGTCGCGCCGGGTTATCTGGACGGGCTGCGTGCGCGTGAAGCGCAGGGCTCGACCTTTCTCGGTCAGGGCCTTGCGATTCCCCATGGCACGCCGGAAACCCGCGATCAGGTGTTCACCACCGGCGTGCGGCTGCTGCATTTTCCGGCCGGCGTCGACTGGGGCAACGGCCAGCTGGTGTATCTGGCCATCGGTATCGCTGCGCGTTCCGACGAACACCTGCGCCTGCTACAGCTGCTGACCCGAGCATTGGGTGAAGGCGATCTGAGCGAGGCGCTGCAGAAAGCCGAAAGCCCGGAAGCCATCATCGACCTGCTGCAGGGTGCGCCACAGGCGCTAGCGCTAGATGGCGAGCTGGTCTCGCTGGGTGTCGCTGCGGATGATTTCGACGAGCTGGCCTGGCAGGGCGTCAAGCTGCTCAAGCGCGCGCAGTGCGTGGAGCCGGGTTTCAACGCCAGTCTGCCGCTTGGCCAGGCGCTGCCGCTGGGGGATGGCCTCTGGTGGCTGAGTAGCGAGCAGGCGGTGCAGCGTCCTGGTCTCGCCTTCGTCACGCCAGCTTCGAATCTCGAGCATCAGGGGCAGCCGCTCAACGGGCTTTTCGTGCTGGCCAGCCTGGGCGAAGCGCATCGGGCGATGCTCGAGCGCCTGTGCAATCTGCTGATCGAAGGCCGCGGGCAGGAGCTGAGCCAGGCGACGTCCAGTCGCACAGTGCTCGAAGCCCTGGGCGGCGAGGTGCCGGCAGATTGGCCGAGTGCCCAGGTGCCACTGGCTAACGCCCATGGCTTGCATGCACGCCCAGCCAAGGTGCTGACCGAGGTCGCACAGGCCTTCGCCGGCGAGATCCGAGTGCGCCTGGCTGGTAGCCAGAGCGCGGGCGTGTCGGCCAAGAGCCTGAGCAAGCTGCTGGCGATGGGCTCGCATCGCGGCCAGGTGCTGGAGTTCATCGCCGAGCCCTCGATCGCCGACGATGCGTTGCCGGCGCTGGTCCGCGCGGTGGAAGAAGGGCTGGGCGAGGAAATCGAGCCGCTGCCGGCCGGCGGGGCGCCGGCGGAGCCGCGGGCCGTGCAACTGAATGAGGCAGCCCAGGACGTGCCCGTCTTGCGGGCCGGCGAGCAGGTCGTCGGCATCGCCGCCGCGCCCGGCATCGCCATCGGTCCGGTCCTGGTACGCAAGCCGCAGGTGATCGACTACCCCAAGCGCGGCGAGTTTCCGGTGATCGAACTGCAGCGGCTGGATGCGGCGCTGGACAAGGTCCATGCGGAGATCGGCACGCTGATCGATGAGAGTCAGGTCGCCAGCATCCGCGACATCTTCACCACCCATCAGGCCATGCTGCGCGACCCGGCGCTGCGCGAGGAAGTCCAGGCGCGCCTACAAAAAGGTTTGAGTGCCGAGGCCGCCTGGATGGAGGAAATCGAAATTGCGGCGCAGCAGCAGGAGGCCTTGCACGACAAACTGCTGGCCGAGCGGGCCGCCGACCTGCGTGACGTCGGGCGTCGCGTGCTGGCCTGCCTGACTGGTGTGGAAGCCGAGCAGGCCCCAGATGAGCCCTACATCCTGGTGATGGACGAGGTGGCGCCTTCGGACGTCGCCACGCTAAACGCCCAGCGGGTCGCAGGCATTCTTACCGCTGGCGGCGGCGCCACTTCGCACAGCGCCATCATCGCCCGCGCGCTGGGCATTCCAGCCATCGTCGGTGCAGGGCCGGGGGTGCTCGGGCTGGCCCCAAACACACTGTTGCTGCTCGACGGCGAGCGCGGTGAACTGCTGGTCGCCCCGACCGATGCGCAGCTGGAGCAGGCCCGCAACGAGCGCGCCACCCGCGAGGAGCGCAAGCGCCTGGCAAATGAGCGTCGCCTGGAGCCGGCCATCACCCGCGACGGCCATCCGGTAGAGATCGCTGCCAATATCGGCGCTGCCGGCGAAACTCTGGAAGCGGTGGCGATGGGCGCCGAAGGCATTGGCCTGCTGCGTACCGAGCTGGTGTTCATGAACCATTCCCAGGCGCCGGATCAGGCGACTCAGGAAGCCGAGTACCGCCGTGTGCTGGAAGCCCTCGAAGGGCGTCCATTGGTGGTACGTACGCTGGATGTCGGCGGGGACAAACCGCTGCCGTACTGGCCGATGCCCGCCGAGGAAAACCCCTTTCTTGGCGTGCGCGGCATTCGCCTGAGCCTGCAACGCCCGGACATCCTCGAAACCCAGCTGCGTGCCTTGCTCGCATCGGCCGATGGGCGCCCGCTGCGGATCATGTTCCCCATGGTCGGCAATATCGACGAGTGGCGCACCGCCAAGGCCATGGTCGACCGCCTGCGCGTTGAGCTGCCGGTGGCCGATCTGCAGGTCGGCATCATGATCGAGATCCCCTCTGCGGCCCTGATCGCGCCGGTGCTGGCGCAGGAAGTCGACTTCTTCAGCATCGGCACCAATGACCTGACGCAATACACCCTGGCCATCGACCGCGGGCATCCGACGCTTTCAGGGCAGGCCGACGGCTTGCACCCGGCGGTGTTGCGTTTGATCGGCATGACCGTCGAGGCCGCTCACGCGCACGGCAAGTGGGTGGGTGTTTGCGGTGAGCTGGCCGCCGATGCGCTGGCGGTGCCGATGCTGGTGGGCCTGGGCGTGGACGAACTGAGCGTGTCGGCGCGCAGCATCGCCTTGGTGAAGGCGCGCGTTCGCGAGCTGGATTTCGCCGCCTGCCAGAGGCTGGCCCAGCAAGCCCTGATGCTGCCCGGTGCCCATGAAGTCCGCGCCTTCGTCGGGGAGCACTGCTGATGGCTCGCGTGCTGACCGTCACTCTCAACCCGGCCCTGGACCTGACCGTGCAGCTGCCCGCGCTGCGCCTGGGCGAAGTCAATCGCAGCGAAAGTCTGCAGGTGCATGCCGCCGGAAAAGGGCTCAACGTCGCGCAGGTGCTGGCCCACCTCGGTCACCAGCTGACCGTCACCGGCTTTCTCGGCGAGGGCAATCCGCAGGCCTTCGAGCAGTTGTTCGCCGCGCGTGGATTTGCCGACGAATTCGTCCGCGTGCCGGGCGATACCCGCAGCAATATCAAACTGGCTGAGGCGGATGGGCGGGTTACTGATATCAACGGGCCCGGCCTGCTGGTGAGCGAGACGCACTGCAAGGAGCTGCTGGCGCGACTCGAGCGACTTGCGCCCACCCATGATCTCGTGGTGGTCGCCGGCAGTTTGCCGCGTGGCATCGACAGCCAGTGGTTCGTGCAGCTGCTGCAGACGCTGAAGGCGCGCTGCGCGCGGGTGGCATTGGATAGCAGTGGACCTGCGCTGCGTGACGGGCTGGCGACCAGGCCCTGGCTTATCAAACCTAATGAGGAAGAGCTGGGCGAAGCGCGCGGCGTCGATCTTTCCGAGTCCTCAGCGTTGGCATCCGAAGCACGACGACTGCAAGCCGAAGGCATCGAACACGTGGTGGTTTCCCAGGGCGCCAATGGCGTCACCTGGTTCTCGCCAGGCGCGGCCCTGCACGCCAATCCGCCCAAGGTTCAAGTCGTCAGCACCGTGGGTGCCGGCGACTCGCTGCTTGCCGGGATGCTTCACGGCCTGCTGCAAGGCTGGCCGACCGAGCGCACGCTCACACAGGCCACGGCCATCGCCGCGCAGGCAGTCGGGCAGGTTGGGTTCGGCATCACCGACACGGCTGAACTTGCGGAGCTTGAAGCTGCGGTGCGCCTGCAGTCGCTCAGCCAATAATTCGAACAAGAGGTGAAGGAATGAATCTTCTCATCGTCACGGCCTGCCCCAACGGAATGGTCACCAGCGTGCTGACTTCACGGCTGCTCGAAGCGGCTGCCCATCGTCTGGGCTGGTCGACCGCCGTGGAAGTCCACGATCCCAAGGCCATCGGTTCGCCGCTGACGCCCGCGCAGATCGCCAATGCCGATCTGGTGGTGGTGGTGAAAACCGGGCCGTTGTCATTGCAGCGCTTCGTTGGCAAGCGCGTCGCCCAGTCCACGCCATCCGAGGCACTGCTCGATCCGGAAGCCTTCCTGCGCAGTGCCGCGGACACCGCCAGCGAGCTGCAGCAGGCCGACGAAGCGGATGCGGCGCATACCAGCGGCAAGCCCAAGCTGGTTGCCATCACAGCGTGCCCGACCGGTGTAGCGCACACCTTTATGGCGGCCGAAGCGCTGCAGCAGGCTGCGGTTCGTAAGGGCTACGACCTTCAGGTGGAAACCCGCGGCTCGGTAGGCGCGCGGAACGTGCTGGAAGCGGACGCCATCGCCGCGGCCGACGTGGTTCTATTGGCTGCCGACATCGAGGTGGATATGGCCCGCTTCGCCGGTAAGCGCGTGTTTCGCTGCGGCACCGGCGTTGCGCTCAAGCAACCCGAGGCGACGCTGGACCGCGCGTTGGAAGAAGGTGCGGTGCTCAGCGGTAGTGCGCCGGCAACCAGCGCAAGTGGCGAGCAGACGGGTGAGAAGGCCGGCGTCTACAAGCACCTGCTCACGGGTGTGTCCTACATGCTGCCGATGGTGGTGGCGGGCGGTTTGCTGATCGCGCTGTCCTTCGTCTTTGGCATCGAGGCATTCAAGGAGGAGGGCACCCTAGCAGCCGCCTTGATGCAGATCGGTGGCGAAACGGCCTTCCAGCTGATGGTGCCGCTGCTGGCCGGCTACATCGCCTATTCCATCGCCGACCGCCCGGGTCTGGCGCCGGGCATGATCGGTGGGCTGCTGGCGGGCACCCTCGGTGCGGGATTTATCGGCGGCATCATCGCCGGTTTCGTCGCCGGCTATGCGGCCAAGGCGGTGAGCCGCTGGATTCCACTGCCGGCCAGTATCGAGTCGCTCAAGCCGATCCTGATCATCCCGTTGCTGGCCAGCCTGGTGACGGGACTGGTGATGATCTACATCGTCGGCACGCCGGTGGCGCAACTGCTCGCCGGGCTGACCGAATTCCTCGACACCATGGGCACGTCCAACGCCATCCTGCTCGGGCTGCTGCTGGGCACCATGATGTGCGTCGACCTCGGTGGGCCGGTGAACAAGGCGGCATATGCGTTTTCAGTGGGCTTGCTGGCCTCGCAGAGCTACGCGCCGATGGCCGCCACGATGGCCGCGGGCATGGTGCCGCCGATCGGCATGGGCATCGCCACGCTGATCGCCCGGCGCAAGTTCGCACAGACCGAGCGCGAAGCTGGCAAGGCCGCGCTGGTGTTGGGTTGCTGCTTCATTTCCGAAGGGGCGATTCCCTTCGCCGCAAAAGACCCGCTGCGGGTGATTCCGGCCAGCATCGCCGGTGGTGCGCTGACCGGTGCGTTGTCCATGGCCTTCGGCGCGAAACTGTTGGCCCCGCATGGCGGACTTTTCGTGCTGCTGATTCCCAACGCCATCAATCACGCACTGCTGTATCTGGTTGCGATCCTCGCTGGCAGCCTGGTGACCGGGGTGATCTATGCGCTGATCAAGCGACCTGAAACGCAGCCGCTCAGCATTGGGGCAACGGCGTAAGCGCTCGCCAGAGCGGCTGAACTAAAGCCCTGTCCATCGTATCCACTGAAAGCTGGCGAGACTTTGTGTCAGAAAGTTTCGCCAGCTTTTTGCTTTTTGTTTTGTAAATGAATCGGCTGGAGAGCGTTGCATGAGTATCGATTACGGGCCGCGGCCCATGCGCATCACCCTGACCGCCGTGGTGGTCCTGCTGCTGGGGGCGCTGATGGCCGTTGGCGGCGGCTACCTCGCGATGTTGGGTGGCTCCTGGTACTACCTGCTGGCTGGTATAGGGCTGTTAGGCGTGGCCGGGCTGTTGTTCGCTCGGCGTCGCGCCGCGATCTGGCTCTACGCGGTGCTGCTGCTGGCGACGTTGGCGTGGACGCTGTACGAAGTCAGCTTCGACTGGTGGCAGCTGGCGCCGCGAATCGACCTCTGGTGCATCCTCGGGCTCTGGCTGATTCTGCCTTTCGTCAATCGCTACGTCGGCGATCGGCTGGTCTGGCGTGATGGCGCCAGCGGCCTGCTTGGCTTGGGGCTGCTGGCCGGCGCGCTGATCGCCGGGTACTCGCTGACCCAGGATTATCACTCGATCACGGGTGAATTCAGCGACGCGCAGATGCAGGGCATGAACCCCGAGGGGCAGGCCGGTCGGGTTGCCAGCGAATGGAAAGCCTACGGTGGCTCCGACCGCGGCGATCGTTACTCGACGGCCGATCTGATCACGCCGGATAACGTCGGTAAGTTGAAGAAGGCCTGGGAGTTTCGCACCGGTGACCTTTCCGGCGAAGGCGACCCCGGCGAGATCACCTATCAGGTGACGCCGTTGAAGGTTGGCGACAACCTGTTCATCTGTACGCCGCACAGCATCGCCATCGCGGTGGACGCCGACAGCGGTGAAGAGCGCTGGCGCTTCGACCCGAGCATCAATCGCGATGCCGAGTACTACCAGCACATGACCTGCCGCGGCCTGGCCTTCCATGACGCCACGGCCTATGGGCCCGCAGCGACGGCGCCGTCCGAGCAGCCCGTGGCGCGTTGCGCGCGGAGGCTGTTTCTGCCGACCAACGACGGCACCCTGGTCGCGCTGGATGTCGAGGACGGCAAGCCCTGCGAGAGCTTCGGCAATGCCGGCGTGGTGGATCTGAAGGCTGGGCTCGGTGAGGACGCTTTGGGCGTTTACCTGCCGACTTCACCACCGGTGGTGACCGAGAAGCTGGTCATCGTCGGCGGTTCGATCACCGACAACGGCGCGGTGGATTCGCCCGGCGGCGTGATTCGCGCCTACGACGTGCGCAGCGGCGAGCTGGTGTGGAATTTCGATCCGGGCAACCCGGACGCCACGGAGCCTTTGGCGCCCGGGGAAACCTACGTGCGCAGCACGCCGAACTCCTGGACTATCGCCACCGCCGACGAGTCGCTGGGGCTGGTCTACATCCCCACCGGCAACCAGACGCCGGACCAGTGGGCGCAGCCGCGCACGCCGGAGTCCGAGCGCTTCACCGATACCCTGGTGGCGCTGGACCTGGCCACCGGACAGGTGCGCTGGGAATTCCAGACCGTGCACCACGACCTCTGGGATCGCGACCTGCCATCGCAGCCGACGCTGGTGGACATCGATGGGCCGCAAGGTCAGGTGCCGGCCATCATCCAGCCGACCAAGCGTGGCGATCTGTACATCCTCGACCGCCGCACCGGCGAGCCGATCGTGCCGGTGGAAGAGATGCCTGTGCCGCAAGGAACCGACTACGGCGAGTTCACCGCGCCGACCCAGCCCGCATCCGCCGTCAGCTACGCCCCGCAAGAGCCGCTGCGCGAGCGCGACATGTGGGGCGGCACGCCGCTGGACCAGATGATGTGCCGCATCCAGTTCCGCAAGCTGCGCTACGAGGGCGACTTCACGCCGCCGTCGGAACAGGGCTCGCTGATCTATCCGGGTAACGTGGGTACCTTCAACTGGCCATCGGTGGCGGTCGATCCGAGTCGGCAGCTGTTGTTCGGTGCGCCGAATTACCTGGCCTTCGTCTCGACTATGGTCAAGCGCAGCGCGGTGGCCCCCGATGAGCGTACCGGCGGCGGCGAGACCGGCCTGCAACCCAACCTGGGAGCCCCGTACATGGTGCGTCTGGAGCCGTTCATGTCGGTCATCGGCCTGCCGTGCCAAACGCCACCATGGGGCTTCGTCACCGCGCTGGACCTGCGCAGCATGAAGAAGGTCTGGATGCACAAGAATGGCACCAGCCGCGACAGTGCCCCGCTTGGCATTCCCCTCCCGGTGGGTACGCCAGCGCTGGGCGGACCGATCGTCACTGCAGGTGGCGTTGCCTTTATGAGCGGAACGCTGGACTACTACCTGCGCGCCTATGACCTGCAGAACGGCAAGGAACTGTGGAAGGGCCGCCTGCCCGCCGGTGGCCAGGCGACGCCGATGACCTATGTATCGGAGAAGACCGGCAAGCAGTATGTGGTGCAGATGGCCGGCGGGCATGGCTCGTTCGGTAGCAAACTGGGTGATTCACTGATCGCCTGGACGCTTGAGGAGTAGGTGAAGCGGGGCGGAGTGGGCGTCGACTGCTGCGCCCGTCATAGGCACCAGCCCCTCACCCTAGCCCTCTCCCCGGAGGGGACTGGAGCGAGTTTGGGTTTCGTTCGTTGGTGAGGCGCAGGGGTGTTGATGTAACCGATTGGCAACTGCCTGTGTTGCTGCACATGTCTCTTGCGCAGACTTGAACAGGTCCTAGGGGCAGCGAGAAGCGAAATGTATTTATCAGACTGCTGGCGCATGCAGCTACGTGATTGCTCAGTTGTATCTGGCCGCTCACAGATGGTTCAGTGACTTCAATCCAGCTCCCTCTCCCCACCGGGGAGAGGGTTGGGGTGAGGGGTGCGGGCCGCCATCCAGAGCAATGGCTTCGTCAGAACTGCTACTGATGGCAGGCACGCCAATCCTGCAAGCAGTTCGTGGTGCCAATGGTCGGCCGGCGTGGCTCGTTTGGCAGCAAACGGGGTTATTCACTGATCATGTGGACGCTTAAGCAGCAGGTGAGGGGGAGCGGTGTGGGCGTCGACTGCTGCGCTCGTCATAGGCACCGGCCCCTCACCCTAGCCCTCTCCCCGGAGGGGAGAGGGGACTGGAGCGAGCTGGGTTTTCGTTCCGGTGTATGTCGAGACGCATGTTGATAGCTGAATCGGTTCGGATGATTCGGTGATCTCGTTCGAGGGGCTCTCCTTAGGAAGAGATGGAGCGGACCGAACAGGTTTCCATTCCGGCGTAGGGCGAAGCGCTTAATGTGTGTTGGGTCGATCACAGGTGGTTCAATGACTTCAATCCAGCTCCCTCTCCCCACCGGGGAGAGGGTTGGGGTGAGGGGCGCGGGCCGCCATTCAGAGCAATGGCTTCGTCAGAACTGCTACTGATGGCAGGCACGCCAATCCTGCAAGCAGTTCGTGCTGCCAATGGCCGGCCGGCGTGGCTCGTTTGGCAGCAAACGGGGTTATTCACTGATCATGTGGACGCTTAAGCAGCAGGTGAGGGGGAGCGGTGTGGGCGTCGACTGCTGCGCTCGACATAGGCGACAGCCCCTCACCCTAGCCCTCTCCCCGGAGGGGAGAGGGGACTGGAGCGAGCTGGGTTTTCGTTCCGGTGTATGTCGAGACGCATGTTGATAGCTGAATCGGTTCGGATGATTCGGTGATCTCGTTCGAGGGGCTCTCCTTAGGAAGAGATGGAGCGGACCGAACAAGTTTCCGTTCCGGTGTAGGGCGAAGCGCTTAATGTGTGTCGGGTCGATCACAGATGGTTCAGTGACTTCAATCCAGCTCCCTCTCCCCTCCGGGGAGAGGGTTGGGGTGAGGGGGCGCGGGTCTCCAGCCAGCGCAAGATTTCCGTCAGGACTCCCTCCAGATTTCGCATCACATCCAGATTGCTGAAGCGTAAAACCTCCAGTCCCTGTTGCTGCAGATAGACCGTGCGCAAACGGTCTTTCGCCAGGCCAGCTTCGTCATGGTGCTGACCGCCATCGAGCTCGACCACCAGCCGCAGCTCGGCGCAGTAGAAGTCCAGCACATACGGTGGCCACGGATGCTGCCGACGAAATTTGAATCGGGCTAAACCGCGATTGCGCAGCCGCGACCACAAGAGCCGCTCGCAATCGGTGAGTTGGTGTCGGAGGTGTCTGGCGAACTGGCGTTGTTCGGTGGAGGCGCGTTCAGTCGGCATTTCACGATCCCTGTGAAATAAGCTGGGTCAAAGCGGTTCAGCAGGGGTGCCCCTGATAAGTGCGGTTTCCGCTGGGCTCCACGCACTGCTGCTCCGTATGCTGTTCTATGCGCGGCGATTTATCCCGCAGGCTTGACGTCAAGCTGTTCATAAACTTCGTTGCCTGGGTCTGGTCATCGAAGCGTCGTGCGCCGTTCAGGGATCCGGTATAGCTGCCGTTGCTGGCGGCATAGCATTCCTGATTATTGGCGCACGTCAGCGCGACGACCCAGTACGGGCTGTTGATCAGCACCCCAGCCTGAGCGGCAGAGGTGAAAAGCGCGAGAGCGAGCAGAAGACTCCGCATGGTGTTGCTCCGATATGTGAAGCCGCAAACATAGCCTAACGCCTGTCCGCTACGCGTGTGTCAGGTCTCAATGATGCTCCCGCGTCGCCCTGAACTTCACATCCGGCCAGCGCTCTTCCATCAGGCTCAGGTTCACCCGCGTCGGCGCCAGGTAAGTGAGGTGGCCGCCGCCGTCGATGGCGAGGTTCTCGAAGGCCTTGTCCTTGAACTCCTTGAGCTTCTTCTCGTCACTGCACTCGATCCAGCGTGCCGACCAGACGTTGATCGCCTCGTAGGCGCACTCGACCTTGTATTCCTCTTTCAGGCGGCTGGCGACGACGTCGAACTGCAGCACGCCGACCGCGCCGAGGATGATGTCGTTGTTGCGCTCGGGGAAGAACACCTGGGTGGCGCCTTCCTCGGCCAGTTCCTGCAGGCCCTGACGCAGCTGCTTGGATTTCAGCGGGTCCTTCAGGCGCACGCGACGGAACAGCTCCGGGGCGAAGTGCGGGATGCCGGTGAAGCCCAGATTCTCGCCTTCGGTGAAGGTGTCGCCGATCTGGATGGTGCCGTGGTTGTGCAGGCCGATGATGTCGCCGGCGTAGGCCTCTTCCAGTTGTTCACGTTCGCTGGAAAAGAAGGTCAGAGCGTCGCCGACGCGCACGTCCTTGCCCAGGCGTGCGTGGCGCATTTTCATGCCTTGGCTGTACTTGCCCGAGCAGATGCGCATGAAGGCGATGCGGTCGCGGTGTTTGGGGTCCATGTTCGCCTGGATCTTGAACACGAAGCCGGTGAACTTCTCCTCGACCGGCTCGACAACGCGTTCGTTCGCTGCACGGGCGAGCGGCATGGGCGCCCAGTCGACGACGGCGTCGAGCACGTGATCGACGCCGAAGTTGCCCAGCGCGGTACCGAAGAACACCGGGGTCAGCTGACCGCTGAGGAATTCGTCCTGGTCGAACTCGTGGCAGGCGCCCTGAACCAGTTCCAGCTGTTCGATGAAACGCTCGTACTCGTCGCCGATGTGCTTGCGCGCTTCGTCGGAATCCAGGTTCTGGATGATCTTGACCTCGGTGCGCTCGTGCCCGTGGCCCGGCGTGTAGACGATGATGTAGTCGTCCTTGAGGTGGTACACGCCCTTGAAGTCGCGGTAGCAGCCGATCGGCCATGTGATCGGCGCGGCCTTGATTTTCAGCACCGCCTCGATTTCGTCGAGCAGCTCGATCGGGTCGCGGATATCGCGGTCGAGCTTGTTGATGAAGCTCACGATCGGCGTGTCTCGCAGGCGGCAGACGTCCATCAGCGCGATGGTGCGTGGCTCGACACCCTTGCCGCCGTCGAGAACCATCAGCGCCGAGTCCACCGCTGTCAGCGTGCGGTAGGTGTCTTCCGAGAAGTCCTCGTGGCCGGGGGTGTCGAGCAGGTTGATCATGTGCTCGCGGTAGGGGAACTGCATCACCGAGGTGGTGATGGAGATGCCGCGCTGCTTCTCCATTTCCATCCAGTCGGAGGTGGCATGGCGGTCGGATTTGCGCGACTTCACCGTACCGGCAACGGCGATCGCCTTGCCCATCAGCAGCAGCTTTTCGGTGATGGTGGTCTTGCCCGCATCGGGGTGCGAGATGATGGCGAAGGTACGGCGCTTCGCGACTTCGGCGGCCTGAGTGGTCATCGGAATTAAGGAACCCGTCGACGAGTAGTCGGTCTGTCAAAAAAGGCGGCGATTATAGCGGCAAATGGATTTCGCTGCGGCCCGCACGGCTGCGGAAATCGCCGATTTGTGCAGTTTCCATGACGCTTTGTTTTGAATCGACAACAACTCGAAACGGATGCACCTTCGGGACGTTTTTTTGATTGATCTATGCCCCCCTTGGTCCTAAAGTTCGCGCCCGAACGTCCATGCTGGCAACGATCCATCCGGCTCAAGTACTGACGACGAGAGATCCTCCGTGATACTCGGCGACATGCCTTGGGAAGTAGGCGAACCAAAGTGGGGAAACTGATCAGGCGTTCTTGTCAGGGCTGATGCCCTCCATCCCTCATCCGACTTTTGTTTCCCGTTTTTTGGAGTCCCACGCATGACGGTCAAGATCGAAGACTATTACCCTCGCGCCACCTTCCAGAAGATGAAGGCATTTGCCGACCAGCACGAAACCCCCTTCGTGGTGATCGACACCGAAACCATCAGCAAGGCTTATGACGACCTGCGCGCCGGTTTCGAATTCGCCAGCGTGTACTACGCCGTCAAGGCCAACCCGGCGGTCGAGATCATCGATCTGCTGCGCGACAAGGGTTCGAGCTTCGATATCGCCTCGATCTACGAGCTGGACAAGGTAATGTCCCGCGGCGTTGGCCCGGAGCGCATCAGCTACGGCAACACCATCAAGAAAGCCAAGGACATCCGCTACTTCTACGACAAGGGTGTGCGCATGTTCGCCACCGACTCGGAAGCCGACCTGCGCAACATCGCCAAGGCCGCGCCGGGTTCGAAAGTCTATGTACGCATCCTCACCGAAGGCTCCACCACTGCGGACTGGCCGCTGTCGCGCAAGTTCGGCTGCCAGACCGACATGGCGATGGATCTCTTGATCCTCGCGCGTCAGCTGAAGCTGGAGCCCTACGGCATTTCCTTCCATGTCGGTTCGCAGCAGCGCGACATTTCCGTATGGGACGCCGCCATCGCCAAGGTCAAGGTGATCTTCGAGCGTCTGAAGGAAGAAGACGGCATCGAGCTGAAGATGATCAACATGGGTGGCGGTTTCCCCGCCAACTACATCACCCGCACCAACAGCCTTGAAACCTACGCCGAGGAAATCATCCGCTTCCTCAAGGAAGACTTCGGCGACGAGTTGCCGGAAATCATCCTCGAGCCGGGTCGTTCGCTGATCGCCAACGCCGGCATCCTCGTCAGTGAAGTGGTGCTGGTGGCACGCAAGTCGCGTACCGCGGTCGAGCGTTGGGTGTATGTCGATGTGGGCAAGTTCAGCGGCCTGATCGAAACAATGGACGAGTCGATCAAGTTCCCGATCTATGCCGAGAAGAAGGGCGAAGTCGAGGAAGTGGTGATCGCCGGTCCGACCTGCGACAGCGCCGACATCATGTACGAGAACTACAAGTACGGCCTGCCGCTTAACCTGGCCATCGGCGACCGCCTGTACTGGCTGTCCACCGGTGCCTACACCACCAGCTACAGCGCCGTCGAATTCAACGGCTTCCCGCCGCTGAAGGCTTACTACATCTAAGCCGTAGACGATGAACGAACGCCCCGCATTGCGGGGCGTTTTCGTTTCTGTGCTTCGTTCACCGTAACCCGGCGCGTAGCTCGTTGCGTCGCCGCGCGTAGGCCTCGACGATATCGGCGACCTGAGGCAATGCTGCGGCCTGCAGGCTGGCCAGCGCGGTCTCGAGGAACTTCAGGTGGCCAACCTCAAGCGCGCAGTCCAGCCAATGCCGGGCGGCGTCCCATTGCTGCTGGGTGAGCAGCACGGCGGCATGGCTGAACTGGCCGCGAAAGTCGCCAGCCTCCGCGGAACGTCGATACCAGCCGTGCGCCGCTGACACATCGCGCGACACACCGCGGCCTTCTTCCAGGCAGCGTCCGGTCAGGTTCATCGACTTGGCGTGGCCCAGCTCGGCGGCCTGGCGGTATAGGCGATAGGCCACGGCTTCATCCTGTGAAACACCGCGACCGGTGGCGAGCAGATTGGCCAGGTTGTACATGCCCCAGTCCAACCCCATGTCTGCCGCGCGCCGGTACCGCTCGGCGGCGCGTGCGGGATTGGCCGGGCAGCCCCAGCCAAGCTCGTGGCAGCGTCCGGCCATGTTGCAGGCCATGGCGTGGCCGCGGCCGGCGGCGATGCCGAACCAGGTCAGGGCCAGTTCGGGATCGGCCTGGATGCCGCGGCCCTCCAGCAGGATTTGCCCGAGCAGCGCCTGCGCTTCGATTTCCCCGGTCGCGGCGGCCGCGAGGACCAGGCGTGCGGCTCGGTGCGGCTCCTCGGCCAGTTTGCCCAGTTGGTCGCTGTCGAGTGCTTCCTTACGGCGCAGAAGATGAGGCATCAGACCTCGACCCAGCGGCGCAGCAGGTTGTGATAGGTGCCGGTCAGTTGCACCAGGGATGGGTGCTCCGGCACATCGGCGGTCAGCTGCTGGATGGCCTGGTCCATCTCGTAGAGCAGCGTGCGCTGCGCATCCTCGCGAACCAGGCTCTGAATCCAGAAGAACGAAGCCAGCCGTGCGCCGCGGGTGACCGGCTCCACCTTGTGCAGGCTGGTGCTGGGGTAGAGCACCATGTCGCCGGCAGCGAACTTCACCCGCTGCGTGCCGTAGGTGTCGTGGATCACCAGTTCGCCGCCGTCGTACTCCTCGGGATCGCTGAAGAACAGTGTGGCGGACAGGTCGGTGCGCACGCGTTCGGCGCTGTTGCGTACCTGACGCACCGCGTTGTCGATGTGATAGCCAAACTCGCCGCCTGCCGTGTAGCAGTTGAACAGGGGCGGAAAGACCTTGCTCGGCAGCGCGGCAGACATGAACTGCGGGTGCTGCCAGAGCCGTTGCAGCATGGCTTCGGCAATCTCGCGGGCGAGTGGGTCGTCCTCCGCCAGCTGCAGATTGTATTTGGCCTTGGCCGACTGATAGCCAGCGGTGACGCGGCCGTCCTGCCAGGTGGCCTGTTCCAGCGCGGAGCGAATACGGTCGGTTTCTTCTCGGGAGAACACATTGGCAATGCGTAGAAGCATGGGTCACCGGCAGGAGCGGAAAAGAGCAAATGATATTAGTTTGCATTCAGGTGTTTCAGAATGCGACAGAATGTATCAGAATGCTACCTGCTAATAATAGAAATTCGCAGTTGCATCAACTTCCAAGGATCCGCATTACATGTCGCGTCAGTCTCTAGAACTGGCCCAGCCACCTCGTGTGTTGGCTTCGGCTATCGGTGTCGCCCTTACCGCTTTCACCGCTCCCTCCATGGCTCAGGTTGTGCCTGCAGCGTCATCGCCCAGCGAAGCGCCGGTTGCGCTCGATGAAGTGACGGTAATCGGTGAGCAGGAACAGGCCTACAAGGCCGATACATCCGCCTCGAAGAAATACACGGCACCGCTGCGCGAAACACCGAAGTCGGTCACCGTGATCACCGACCAGGTGATTCGCGACACCGGTTCGCTGACGTTGGTCGATGCGTTGCGCACCACTTCCGGTATCACCTTCGGTGCGGGCGAGGGCGGAAATCCGGCGGGCGACCGGCCGATCATCCGCGGCTTCAACGCCGAGAGCGACACCTTCATCGACGGCCTGCGTGACGTTGGCTCGCAAACCCGCGAGATCTTCAACGTCGAGAGCATCGAAGTGAGCAAGGGGCCGGGCTCAGCCTACACCGGTGCCGGCTCCACGGGCGGCAGCCTCAATTTGATCAGCAAGACCGCCAAGCAACGCGACTTCGGCGATGCCAGCGTCACCCTCGGCTCGGACCAGACGCGCCGCTACACGCTGGACGTCAACCGCGTGCTCGGTGACAACGTCGCCGGCCGTCTGAACCTGATGAAACACGAGGCCAACGTTGCCGGCCGCGATGGCGTGGATGTCAGTCGTTGGGGCGTGGCACCGACCATCACCTTCGGCTTCGATACGCCGACCCGGGCGACACTGTCCTACTACCACCTGGAAACAGACGACATGCCGGACTACGGCATTCCGCTGACCGTGGCTACGCCAGGCAATCCAGGTCGCGAGCCAGTGAGCGTGGATCGCGACAACTTCTACGGCCTTGAAAGCCGCGACTTCCGCGAGAGCACCACGGATGCCGGCACCATTCGGCTCGAGCACGACCTGAACGAGAACCTGACCGTCTCCAACACCACGCGTATCGCCCGCACCACCCTGGACTACATCGTCACCAACCCGGACGACTCGCGTGGCAACGTGCCCAATGGACTGGTTTCGCGCTCTGCCAAGAGCCGCAATTCCGATACCCAGAGCTGGGTCAACCAGACCGATCTGACGGCGCGATTCGACACCGGCAGCATCGAGCACACCCTGGTGACCGGCGTGGAAATCAGCGATGTCGGCGTGCACAACCGACCCTACGTGGTCACTCCGGGCACCAGCGGCAACACCTGTTCGTCGGCGCACCTGGCTTCGGGCGACTGCACTAGCCTGTCCAACCCGAGCTCCAAGGATGCCTGGACCGGCAGCATCGCGCGCAGCGCGGCGACGACCGATACCGACACCGAAACGCTGGCGGCCTACGTCTTCGATACGCTGAAGTTCAACGAGCAGTGGTCGCTGAACATGGGGCTGCGCTACGACGACTATGAAACGGAGCAGAAGGCCGTCTCCACCGCCGGTGTCGTGACCCGGCCGGAGAACAAGAGCCACTTCTGGAACTACCAGTTGGGCCTGGTCTTCAATCCGTTGCCCAACGGCAGCATCTATGCGGCCTGGTCGACGTCCAGCAATCCGTCCGGCGAGACCGGTGGCGAGGGCTCCGATGCGCTCAGCGCGAACAATGAGGTTCTCGATCCGGAGCGCAACCGCAACTACGAGATCGGCACCAAGTGGGATTTCTTCGACGAGCGTCTTGGCCTGACCGCCGCGCTGTTCCGCACCGAGAAGACCAACGCGCGGGTGACCAACGCCAGCGGTTTCCAGGAAAGCATCGGTGAAACCCAGGTCGACGGCCTGGAGCTGGGCGCCACCGGCCAGATCACCCGTAACTGGCAGGTGTTTGCCAGCTATACCTATCTGGACGCCGAAGTGGTCAAGTCCGGTGCCGCCAACGTCGGCACCCGCGCGGCGCCGGTGTACTTGGAAGGGCTGTACGACGGTAACGAGGTGCCGAGCACGCCGGAGCACAGCTTCAGCTTCTGGAACACCTACAACCTCACCCAGGACCTGACCATCGGTGGCGGTGCGACCTACGTCGACTCCCGCTTCGGCGACACGGCCAACAACATCGAGGTACCGGAATACTGGCGCTACGATGCGATGGCCGCCTATCGCGTGAGCAAGAATCTGGACCTGCAGCTGAACGTGCAGAACCTGACCGACAAGCGCTATTTCGATCAGGTCTACGGCAGCCACTATGCCCACGTCGCGGCCGGTCGTACTGCGTTACTGAGCACCAACTTCCACTTCTGATCCCGCTGTGAAAATGACAAAGGCCGCTCTTCGAAGCGGCCTTTGTCGTTATGGCGGACATCAATACAGGTCGCGGCGATAGCGTCCCTGCTCGCTCAGCTGTTCCAGCCGCGCCTGGCCGAGCAGACCGAGCAGGATCTGCTGCACTTCCTGCCCCATGCCTTCCAGGCTGCCGCAAACGTAGATCGCCGCGCCCTGGTCGATCCAGCGGCGCAGGTCGTCGGCCGCGTCCCGCAAGACTTGCTGCACATAGCGCTTCTCCGGCTGGTCGCGAGAGAACGCCAGGTCCAGCCGCTCCAGCAGGCCGCTGTCGAGCCAATGCTGCAGTTCGTCTCGAAAGAAGAAGTCGTGGGCGGCGTTGCGTTCGCCGAACAGCAGCCAGCTGCGTGAGTCTTGGGGAGCGGCTGCGCGTTCGCGCAGGTGCGCGCGCAATCCGGCGATCCCGGTGCCGTTGCCGATCAGGATCAGCGGTGTATCGACCGAGGGCCCATGAAAACCGGGGTTGCTGCGGATGCGCAGGGCGATCCGCTCGCCAATCGCCGCGTGACGGCACAGCCAGCCGGAGCCGAGGCCGAGCATGCCGTCCGGATGACGAGCTTCGCGCACCACCAGCTGCACGGCGCCGTCCGCGGGTATCGAGGCGATGGAGTATTCGCGGTGCGGCAAGGGCGGCAGGGCCAGCAAGGCGGGCAGGTCGAGCGTGCGCAACACGTCGAGGTCCGGCAGGCGTAGTCCGGCCAGCTGGCTTGCCAGACGCTGGCCATCGAGCCGCTGCTGCGGGTCGAGACCCAGCTGCTGCAGCAAGCGTTCCATGCGGGCCAGTTCGTGCTGCGGGCCGACCTCGACGATATCGCCGGCGCGCCAGCATTGCTGATCGTCGACTGGCACGAGCGTCAGATGCTGCACTGGCGCGCCGGCACTGCCGGGGTTGAGGCAGCGGCGCTCGGTGAGCTGCCATTGCCGATAGGGCGCCGGCAGCCAGTCGCTGAAATCGCTGTTGCCACTTAAATGGGCCAGCTGCTGTTGCCAGTGACGCAGCACGCCGGGATCGGCTCGGTCAGCCTCCAGGCGATCGAACAGTGGCGTGGCGCCGCATTGGCGCATTCGTTCATCCAGACGCTGGCCGAACGCACAGAAATGGCGGTACTGGCGATCACCAAAGGCCAGCACGGCATACTCGAGGTCCTGCAGCTGCAGGTTTGCCGTGCTCAGGCGCCGCTCGAAACGCGCGCCGTCGTCCGGCGCCTCGCCTTCGCCATAGGTGCTGACGACGAACAGGATGCGCAGCGCTGGCAGCTGGCTCGGCTCCAGCGCATTCAGCGGCAGCAGCTGCACGTTCAGGCCAGCTTCGCGAAGCTGCTCAGCACTGCGCTCGGCATAGAGCCGGGCTTGCCCGCCCTGGCTGGCATAGGTCACCACAAGCGCCGAGGTCGCGTCGGTAGATGCTGCTTTGCGGGGTAACTGGCCATGCCAGCAATACAGCGACATGGCCAGATAGACGAGGACGACCACGGCAGCGCTGATCTCCCGCGGCGGCTGCCACCACAGCAGCAGCGCAGCGACCGCGAGACAGCCGAGCAGCGGCGACAGGCGCCGGACGGAGTGGAAAGGTCTGGGCAAGAAGCGGACTCGTTGCGGGGAATGCGGTAGCGCGCTGCCTGAGCGTCAGTGCTCAGGCAGCGGGCTGGCGTCAGGGAGCCAGCACTTCCAGCGTGGCGCTGTAGCTGGCGCGGCGCTCGGTGGCAGGTTTGCTGACGCCCTTGTCGGTAGTGAGCTCGGCTTCCAGCCAGTACATGCCGGCTTCCGGCCAGGTGATGCGGGCCTTGCCGTCCTTGTCGGTTTTCGTCCTGATCTCCCCCAGCTGGTCGCGGTAGCGGTTGCCGCCCGGGATCACGCTGATCTCGACATCCGCGGCCGGCTTGCCATCGAGCAGAAAGACGAACTCCGCCGCTTCGCCGGCGAACAGGTCGTTGGGGTGGGTGACGGGCTTGAGTTCCAGGCCCTGGCCGCTGGGCGCGAGTACGTCAGTGCTGGGCGCACCGGAGGTCACGAACACTTCCATGCGGTTGCTGGTCTGGCTGACCTTGAGACCTTCGGCCTTGGCCGGGACGTCCTTGGCGAAGCTTTCCGGGGTGCCCATCCAGCGGCGCATCTGGCCGTTTTCCTTCCAGCTGGCGAACAGGCCGTTGTTGGCGACCGCCAGCTTGTAGGTGCCCTTCTGGCTCAGCTGCACATCGAAGGTACTGCGGTAGCGGCCGATGGCGCCGTTCTGTACCGCGACCTTGGAGCCATCCGGGGCGATGACCTGCAGCTCCGGAACCGGCCGCCCGCGCATGCCGGGCGGGCCACCTGCCGGCGCCTGGGCTGCCTCGCCGATACCCTTGAGGCGCATCGGCACGTGTTCGAAATAGAACAGGTCGTTGGAAACCGCGGCGTCGACGGTGATCCAAGGCTCTTCACCCGAGAGCACGGTAGCCGAAGGCAGCATCCAGGCGCGGTGGGCCTGCGCCGAAAGCGGCAGGCAGACAGCGAGGGCCAGGGCGGTCCATTTGATTACGGGTTTCATGGCGTGCTTCCTGTTCATGGGGTCAGCGTGAGATTGATGGCGCCCAGCTCACTCTTGCCCTGGGCTTGATGTTCGGCGTTCTGTTGGGGCGGCCAGCTGAATGGGACGCGCAGCAGCTCGCGGCCGCCGACCTCGCGGGCCGCTTCGACCACCACGCGGTACTCGCCGGCCTCCAGCGTTTTGAACGGCGCCTGCTTGTCAGAAAACTTCAGGCTGTGGCTGCCCACGGCACGGGTGGCGCCGCTGACGCCATCAACCGGCATTTCCAGACTGCGGCCGCTCCGGCGCCACCACTGGCGCAGATCCTTGAGCCACTTTTCACCTTCCTTGTCCTTGAGCTTGGTGTCGTACCACACCGCCAGATTGGCAACGTGGCTCTGGTCCGGGCGCTCGAGCCAGATGGCGACATAGGGGCGGTGGTACTCGGCGACATCCAGGCGGGGGATTTCCACGTCCAGCTGCAGGTCCGCCGCGTATAGCGGGGTGCTAAGCAGGGCGAGGGGGAACAACAGGCGTTTACGCATGAGCAGTCCTTAATGAATGAAGAGCAGCGCCAGTAGCAGCGGAATCACCAGCCCCAGGCCAACCAGTGGCCAGGTGCCGGGGCGATTGCCGGCACGGCGTTGCAGGAGCAGCAGGCCGGTGAGGCTGAACACCACACAGGCAACGGCGAACAGATCGATGAACCAGCTCCAGGCTTCGCCGCTGTGACGGCCCTTGTGCAGGTCGTTGAAGTAGGCGATCCAGCCGCGATCGGTCGACTCGTATTCCAGCTCGCCGCTTTCCAGGCTCAGACTCAGCCAGGCATCGCCGCCAGGACGGGGCAGGGCGACGTAGAGTTCGCCATCGCTCCACTCGGCTTCGCGACCGGCCAGCTGCACGCCCAGGGTCTGTTCCAGCCATCGCTGCAGGTCAGCTGGCAGACCGTCCTCCGGAGTTTCGGCCTGCAGACTGTTGAGCAGCCGCTCGGGCAGCTGCCCTTCGCGGGTTTCCACCAGCGGTTTGCTCTCGATCTGCCCGGCGTGGTTCAGCGTGATGCCGGTGACCGCAAACAGCAGCATGCCGACCAGGCACAGCGCGGAGCTGATCCAGTGCCATTGGCGCAGAGTGCCGAGCCAGATATGCATGGTGGTCCTTGGCGTATGGGAGGGTGGGCGAATTCTATGGCGACTGACGCGGCGATGCTAAAGATTTACAAACAGCATACATTCGCGTTTTTCATGATCCGTATGGGCGAGAAACAACAGAGCCGGGATGATCCCGGCTCTGTTGTGTCGCCTTCAGGTCAGAAGGTCAGGTTGGCTGACAGCCACAGGCGGCGGCCTTCTTCCACGATACCGGTGGTGGCGGCGCCGGAGTGGCTGTAGTCGGTGCCGTAGGCCGTGCCGTTTGCGCTCCCGCCATTGGAGTAGGTGGTGTAGGCCTTGCCGTCGACGAAGTCCTTGTCGAAGAGGTTGTAGATCGTCGCGTTGAGCGTCAGGTTCTCCGTAGCCCGATACGACCCGCCCAGGTGAAACAGTGTGTATGCCTTGGCGTTCTTGCCCAGCGTGTCGTAGATCGACTGGCTGGTGGAGTAGCTGCCGTTGGCGTTAGCGAGATTCTCGTAGCTGGAGGTGAAGCGCGCGCGCTCACCGCGGTACTCGCTCTTCAGCCACAGGCCCAGGCGGTCGGTGGTCTGCCAGTCGAGTTTGGCGTTGGCCAGGTGTTCGGGCGTGTTGGTCAGCGGCTCTCCCTGGTTATCGCCACTCTTCTGCTCGCTGTCGGTGTAGGTGTAGTTGGCGCTCAGTTTCCAGGCTGGTGCGAACTGCCAGCTGCCAGCCAGCTCCAGGCCACGGGTCACCGCTTCGTCGACGTTGATCTGCTGCGAGCAGGTGCCGTTGTTGTTGCCTGCGCACAGTGGATCGGTGATCGGGTCGCCGCTGGCGATCTTGTCCTTGAACTTGTTGTGGAACAGCGTGGCGTTGGCGCTGAAGCCGGTCAGGCTGTCGAAATAGGCACCGATCTCGGTACTGGTGGTCGTTTCGGGGTCCAGGTCGGGGTTGCCGATGGTGATGATGGTGCCCTGGCCGGTTACGCCATTGATGCCGCCGTGCAGGTCGTTCAGGTCCGGCGTCTTGTAGCCCTTGCTGATACCACCCTTGAGGGTCCAGTTGTCGGTGGTGTTCCAGACCAGGTAAGCCCGTGGGCTGACATGTCCACCAAAGGACTCGTGGTCGTCATAGCGGGCGCCCAGGGTCAGGGCCAGATCATCGCGCAGGCGCCACTCATCTTCGGCAAACAGTGCCCAGGTCTTCTGCTCGAATTCCGTCTGGGCGATGCCATCGGTCATTTCGGCTTTCCACCATTGGCCGCCTACGGTGGCGACGTGTGAGTCGCCGATGGGGGCAACGAGTTTGGTATCGAAGACCAGATTGGTGGTCTCCAGCTCGCGATCGTCCCCGCCGACCGCGCCGGGCACGGCGGTCGGCGCGCCGATGGTGCCGGGAATGGTTCGGCCGATGGTTTCGGTGGTGTTGTGCATCAGGCTGGAATCCAGCGTGCCGAAGCCGAGGCGACCGGTGTGGGTGAGGGCGATCTGTTCGCGCTCGAAGCGAAGCTCGTCGTCATAGCCGTTCGCGGCGGTGTCCGGTGCGGTACAAGCCCTGTTCAAGCCATCGAGGGTGCCGAGTTGGCATTCGTCGTTGTTGTATGCCTGCCGTCCACGCTCGATATCCAGCGCGAAGTCGTGGTCCTGGTGCGGGGTCAGGGCCAGGCGGGCGCCGATGTTCTGGTTGCGGCCATCGACGGGCGAGGGGCCGCGCTTGCTGACATCAATGCCATTGCCGTAACTCAGATCCGACTCCTGGCGATCGAACAGGCTGCCGCGGACCTGCAGACCGAGTAGGCCGTCGACCAGCGGACCACTGGCGTAGACACTAGTGTTGCGGGTGTCGCCGAAGTCGCGATCTTGCTGGTAGGTGTAATCCTGTGTCAGCGAGCCGGTCCACTCCTTGCCGACCTTGCGGGTGATGATGTTGATTACCCCGCCCATGGCGTCGGAGCCGTAGAGCGTCGACATCGGGCCACGGATCACTTCGATGCGCTCGATGGCCGACAGCGGCGGCATGAAGCTGGTGGAAGTTTCGTTGAAGCCGTTTGGCGTGACATTGCCTGCGGCGTTCTGTCGACGGCCGTCGATGAGGATCAGGGTGTACTGGCTGGGCATGCCGCGAATGCTGATGTTGAGCCCGCCGGTCTTGCCGGTGCCCTGGCCGATGTCGATGCCTTCCACGTCACCCAGGGCCTGCGCCAGGTTGTTGTAGCGCTTCTGCTGCAGGTCTTCACGGCTGATGACGCTGATGCTGGCCGGTGCTTCGGTGATCTTCTGTTCGAAGCCGGAGGCGCTGACGACCGTGTCGTTGAGCGTGACAGGCGCGTTCTGGGCGAGAGCCGTCCAGCTGCAGCCGATCATGGCGCAGAACAGGGCGGTACGTGCGAAGGGGATAGACATGCGGGCTCCTTGTAGCCGTCTCGTTGGCGCTCGCATGATAATCATTCGTAAACGAGAATTTAGAATTTACTGCATTAGTTTCTCATCTGGGTCGTCAAATCGGTTGCCAGCCCTTGCACAGCGCGGGCTGGGTATTTGTAAGCGAATATTTAGAAGTGGTCCGAACGGTCAGTTTCGGTCACGGCATCTGAACTTCGATGACGCCGTCGGCGTTGATCGTGACCTGGCGAGTGCCCGCTTCGATTTCGGGGATGGGTGCCGATTCCATCATGTCCATCTTCATCGCGCTGCTGCGCATGACAGGTTGAAATCCGCCGCCGTTGAGGTTGAGGCTCACCAGCTTGTAACCGCTGCCGCCGAGCGCCTCGGTCGCGAGTTGGGCGCGCGCCTGGAACGCGGCGACCGCCTCCTTGAGCAGGGCATCCTCGTTCTGCTTGCGGATCGGGTCGGAGACACTGAAGTGCATGCTGCTCATCTTCAGGCTCTTCATCAGCTCGGCGGTCAGCTTCGACAGGCTGGCAAAGTTGCCGCTCTCCAGGCGCAGTTCGGCATGCTCCCGCCAACCGGAGATCTGCTGGCCCTTGTCGTCATAGACTGGATAGCTGTTGCGGCTGCCCTGGCTGACGATCACATCCTTGCTCTGCCGAGCGGTCTGCAGCGCCTGGTTCAGCGCGCGGGTGGTCTCTGCCGCGAGCTGGGCGGGGTCGTTGTGTTGTGCTTCGCTGTAGAGCGTGACGTGCATGCGGTCATGGGCCACTTCGCTGCTGACCTCGGCGCGCAGGGCGACCTGGTTGTAGCGTGGTTCCTCGGCCATGGCGGGCAGGCTGACGAGGCTGGTGATCAGCGCCATGAGGGCTGCGCTGCGGAAGAGAGTTGGCTGCATAACGGATCCTTGGGCATGTGCACCGGCCGGTGCGATAGCGCAAGACTCTACCTGCGCCAGTGAATGTATGCAGCTGCCCGTGCGTCGAGTTGCCGCATTTCGGTTTGGCCGCCAGACGGCTTAGTTATACTCCGCCGAATTCCTGGAGACTCCATGTACACATCCGTCCCGCTGCTATCTGCCAGCCGGCAGAACCTTCGGCTTCTGACCCTTATTCGCATCGTGGTGCTGGCTGCACAGTCCGGCGCCGTGGGCGTGGCTTACGCGACGCAGATGCTGACGCTGCCTTGGCTGGCGCTGGGCATCACGCTGGCCGTGTCGGCGGTGCTCTGTCTGGGTACGGCACTGCGTTTGCGCGGCCCGTGGCCCGTCACCGAGCTGGAATACGCCGTGCATCTGGGCTGCGACCTGATGATCCACAGCGCGCTGCTGTACTACTCCGGCGGCTCGACCAATCCGTTCGTGTCCTACTACCTGGTGCCGCTGACCATCGCTGCGGCAACCCTGCCGTGGCTTTATTCCATCGTGCTTTCCGGCCTGGCGCTGCTGGGTTACACGCTGATGCTGGTCTGGTACGACCCGCTCACCCTGCCACCCTTCGAGCGGGCGACGCTGCAGGTTTACGGCATGTGGCTGAGTTTCGCGCTGGCGGCCGCGCTGATCACTTTCTTCGTCGCGCGCATGGCCGAACAGCTGCGCCGACAGGAACAGCAGCAGGCCCAGCGCCGCGAGGAGAGCATGCGTGACCAGCAACTGCTCGCCGTGGCCACCCAGGCCGCTGGCGCCGCTCATGAACTGGGCACGCCGCTGGCAACCATGAGCGTGCTGCTCAAGGAGTTGCGCCAGGAATACAAGGACCCGCAGCTGAGCGAGGATCTCGGCCTGCTGCAGTCGCAAGTCCAGCTCTGCAAGGAGAGCCTGCGTCAGCTGGTCCGCGCCGCAGAGGCGGACAGGCGCCAGGCGGTCGTCGAGCAGACCGCACGCGAATGGGTCGACTCGGTCCTGCAGCGCTGGCACCTGATGCGTCCAGAGGCAACATTTCGCTTCCAGTGCGTCGGCCTTGGCAGTGCGCCGAAGCTGATGCCGCCGGCTGACCTCAGCCAGTCGCTGCTCAACCTGTTGAACAACGCCACCGATGCCAGTCCCGAGGATCTGGAAATACGCCTGGACTGGGATCCGCAGTGGATCAAGCTGACCATCCGTGACCACGGCGCCGGTGTTCCGCTGGCCATCGCCGAGCAGATCGGCAGACCCTTCATCACGACCAAGGGCAAGGGTTTCGGCCTTGGTCTGTTTCTCAGTCAGGCCAGCGTCACGCGCGCCGGCGGCACGGTGAAGCTCTACAATCACGAAGAAGGTGGCACACTGACCGAACTGCGCCTACCGCATGGTTCGGTACGCGCCTGATCCTGATCGTGACCAATGCGAGGAATGCACAGATGACCGACGAGTTGCAGCAAGAGGGTGAAGAACAACCTCACCTGCTGTTGGTGGATGACGATCCGACGTTCACCCGGGTAATGGCGCGCGCCATGAGTCGCCGGGGCCTGCAGGTCAGCATTGCTGGTTCTGCCGAGGAGGGCCTGGCCCTGGCCAAGCAGGATATTCCTGACTACGCAGTGCTCGACCTTAAGATGGAAGGCGATTCGGGCCTGGTGCTGCTGCCCAAGTTGCTCGAGCTGGACCCCGAGATGCGGGTGTTGATCCTGACCGGTTACTCGAGCATCGCCACAGCGGTGGAAGCGATCAAGCGCGGCGCCTGCAATTACCTGTGCAAGCCTGCCGATGCCGACGACGTGCTGGCGGCATTGTTGTCGCAGCATGCCGATCTCGACAGCCTGGTGCCGGAAAATCCCATGTCGGTCGATCGCCTGCAGTGGGAGCATATCCAGCGGGTGCTCAGTGAGCACGACGGCAATATCTCCGCTACCGCCCGTGCCCTGGGCATGCATCGACGGACCTTGCAGCGCAAGCTACAGAAACGTCCGGTGCGACGCTAACCGGCGTCATCGTCTCGCGGGGGCGGCGTTGTCATCACACGACGCCCGAGCCCTCGCGTAACGCATGCTTTATGCTTGCGAGCTTTGTAGTTGCAGGCGTCTTCCATGCTCCCCCTCGTACTGCAAACCCTGAGCGTCACTGCGCCGGTGTTTGCCATGTTGTTTCTCGGTGTCGCGCTCAAGCGCCTCGGCTGGATCGACGCTGCGTTCGTGTATACGGCTTCGGCGCTGGTGTTCAGGGGCACCATGCCGACGCTGCTGTTCATCTCCATCATCAAGGCCGATCTGACAGCGGCGCTGCAGCCGGCACTGCTGCTCTATTTCGTGCTCGCCACAATTGCGACATTCACCGTGGCCTGGGTCTGGGCCTTGTGGCGTTGCCCGGCGTCCGATCGCGGCGTGTACGTGCAGGGCGCTTTTCGTGGCAACAACGGTATCGTTGGCCTGGCATTGGCCAGCAGCCTCTATGGTGACTACGGCCTGTCGGTCGGCGGTGTGCTCGCCGGGGTGGTGATTCTGGTCTACAACAGTCTCTCGGCGATGGTGCTGGCCATCTACAGCCCGGATGGGCAGGTCGGCCCGAAGGACATACTGCTCAGCATTCTGCGCAACCCGCTGATCATCGGTGTGGTCGCGGCCGTGCCGTTCGCCTATTGGCAGATTGCCTTGCCGGGCTGGCTGATGACCTCCGGTCAGTACTTTGCGCAGATGACCTTGCCACTGGCGCTCATCTGCATCGGCGCCACGCTGTCACTGGATGCGTTGCGCAAGAGCAGCGGCAGTGCGCTCAGTTCGAGCCTGATGAAAATGGTCTGGCTGCCGGCTCTCGCCACTCTGGGCGCCTGGACCTACGGCTTTCGCGATGCAGAGCTGGGTATCCTGTTTCTCTACTTTGCCAGCCCGACGGCGGCGGCGAGTTTCGTTATGGCGCGTGCAGTCAACTCCAACCATCAGCTGGCCGCGACGATCATCGTCATCACGACGCTGATGGCGGCGCTGAGCATCAACGCCGGACTGTTTCTGCTGGGCTGGCTGGGCTGGATCTAGTCCAGCGTCTGGCAGCGATTCGCCGAGCCGTTCGTCGCCAATGCGGTTCTCGGCTTAAGAATCGCGGCGCGATGGTCATCAGGCCTCAGAAAAAAAAGTGCGTTTGCGCCAAATTGCCCTGGACGTTCAACGGCTTGCCTGGCGAGGCAGCCGCTCCGTGTTCTAGGGAATCTTTCATGGCATTTTTCACACCTTCGAGCCGCTCGCTGACGCGTGACGACATACGCGTGGTGAATCTGCGGCGCCTTGCGGTTCCGGGTTTTGCGCTGTTGCTGGTGCTGAATCTGGGAAGCTTTGCCGGCGGTGTCTGGCTTGGCAGCGATCTGCACACGCCGAACCTGGCCACGCATCAGGGTGATGTACCTGTCGAGGATGAGGACCGCTTTGCCATTGCCCGCGTAGGCGAGGTGGTCGGCCGGTTGAAAACGCTCGAATCCGACCTGCTCGCCCTGCAGCAGATGATGGATCAACAGCGTGTTTTGCATGGCCAGCTGTCGGCGCTGGACCCGACGCTGCTGCCCGTGCTGGTGCCGGAGCGTACTGCGGGCACGGACGGTACAGGGCAGGGCGGCGCGCTGTTGCCGCCTCGGGGCTGTTCGGGGGAACTGCTGGTCGATGCCGAGCGGCTGAGCCTTGCTCACCTGCAGCGCAGCGAGGCCTCGGCGCTCTGCATGCGGGTGATGCTGGATGGGCTGATGCAGCAGGTCGCCGAGCGAAACGCGGCGCTCATGGCGATTCCGTCACGGCGACCGGTTGGCGAGGCGCGGCTGGGTTCGGCATTCGGCAATCGCGTCGACCCTTTCCGCAAGAAGCTGGCGTTCCATTCCGGGGTGGACTTCGCCTTGCGCAGCGGCTCCGACGTGGTCGCTGCGGCGGGAGGTCGGGTGCGCTTCGCCGGCTACCGAGGCGCCTACGGCAAGCTGGTGGAGATCGACCATGGCAATCGCCTGGTCACGCGCTATGCCCACCTGTCTCGGCTGGATGTACGCCAGGGCGAGGTCGTCACGCCGGCACAGCGTATCGGTGCGGTGGGCTCGACAGGCCGATCCACTGGTCCTCATCTGCATTTCGAGGTGCTGCACAAGGGCCGCTTCGTCGACCCGCAGCGTTTCCTGGCCCTGGGTGATCTGGAGCGTGACAGCGATGGCCTGGCTGAGGACTAAACGCCCCTCCACCCGCGAGCTGCTACGCGCTGAGCACCGACTGCAGGCTGCGCGTAGCGTGCGTAGCGGTCGTTGGCTCATCTTTGCACTGCTCTGCGTGATCGGCGCGCTGCTGTTCCTGCGCAACCACGAGCACGCAGCTCATGCGCGGCAGCTCGAGGCGCTGACGCAGGACAGCCAGGCACTCAGGACCGCACTGGGGCAGAGCCGCTTGAAGCGCAAGGAAATCCAGGCCACCGAAGAGCAATTGCTAAGGCGAATAGCCACCCTCTCTGCGCAGGTCGAGCGACTGCAGACCGATCTGGCTTTCTTCCGTCAGCAGAAGAAGGCCCGTTAACCTTTTTGGGAGTAGACGATGTTTCACAAGAAAAAGCCGGCACCACGCGTCACCATCGATCAATTTTCCAGCCTGATCTCCGGCAATCTGTCCCTGGTCGGGGACGTGACCTTCGAGGAAGGATTGAAGGTCAGCGGCGAAGTGCGAGGCGATGTCTGCCACAAGCCGGGTACCCATAGCCTGCTGGCGCTGAGTGCCGAGGGACGGATCGAGGGCAACGTGAGCAGTTACGATGCGCTGATCGACGGCACCATCGTCGGTGATCTGGTGGTGGAGCATCTGCTCGAGCTGCATTCCAATGCACGCGTGCGCGGGAACATCCGCTATCGCCAGTTGAGCATGGAGAACGGCGCGGTGGTCGACGGCACCCTCAACCGCATGGGGGACGAAGAGGAGAGTGCCCAGGTGTTCGAGCTTCCCCGGCCTCAGATGCGTGAGGGCTAAGTGAAGGCGGGCCGCTCAGGCCCACCTGTGGCTCACCTTTCTTATCAGCGCTGGGTTTTCCAGGCGCGGCCGGCGATGACCAGCAGCGTGATCGCGGTCAACGGCAGCGCGTAGCCCAGCATGGCATCGCCAAAGGTTTCCGCGAACGGGCGGCCGGTGCTGGTCAGCACCAGGTACAGGGTGTACGCCACGTAATAGGCGAGGAACAGCGCGCCTTCCCAACGCTTGATGCAGTAGCCGGCGAAGAAGATCGGCAGGCAGGCCACCGCTACGGCGATCATCACCGGGAAATCGAAGGCCAGCGCGTTGGACGACACGCCGATCGCTTGCGGCGACACCAGCGAGGCCAGGCCCAGTACGCAGAGCAGATTGAAGATGTTGCTGCCGACGATGTTGCCGACGGCGATATCACGCTCGCCGCGGAAGGCCGCCATGATCGAGGTGGCCAGTTCCGGCAGCGAAGTACCGATGGCAATTACCGTCAAGCCGATGACCAGCTCCGACAGGCCGAGCGCCCGGGCCAGGGCCACGGCACCCTCGACTAGGAAGTTGGAACCCACTACCAGCAACACCAGACCTGCGATCACGAGGCCAGCGTTGATCAGCCCTGCATGCGGCTTGGCCGGCTCGTCCAAACCGAACTCCTTGGCAAACTCGTCGTCGACTTCCGCAGCTTTTTCCCGGCGGCTGCTGATGATCAGGAACAGCGTGTAAGCCACTACCGCGGTGAACAGCAGCGCGCCGTCGATACGGCTGAGTTCGCCGTCCCAGGCAAGGCCGAAAGTCACCAGGCTGGCACCGATCATGATCGGCACGTCCAGGCGGATCAATTGGCGCGACACCACCAGCGGGGCGACCAGCGCGGTCATGCCGAGGATCAGCAGCACGTTGGCGATGTTGCTGCCCACCACGTTGCCGATTGCAATGTCGCCGCTACCGTTGAGTGAAGCTTGCACGCTGACGGCCGTTTCTGGCGCGCTTGTACCGAAAGCGACCACGGTGAGACCGATGACCAGCGGGGAAATGCCGAACTGGGCGGCGAGTTTGGCTGCACCTCGCACCAGGACCTCCGCGCCGGCGACGAGCAGCACCAAGCCGGCTACGAGGTAGACAAAGGTCATCAGGGTCACGATGGGGTGCTCCGCAAAAAATCCAGATAAAAGAGGGTGATTCAGCGCTGGTGTTGCCAGGCGCGCAGGAAGATCACCAAAAGCGTGACGGCCGTCAAGGGGAACGCGAACCAGAGCATCGCGTCGCGCAGCAGCTCGATGGCGCCCAGGCCGGTGGCGAACATCACCAGATACAGGGTGTAGGCCAGGTAATAGGCGAAAAACATCAGCCCTTCCCAGCGGCGGATGCAATACCCGGAAAAGAAAATCGGCAGGCAGGCGACGAACACGGCCAGCATTACCGGGAAGTCGAAGGACTGGGCGTTGGGTGAAATGGACAGGCCGTCCGCAGCCACCGCGGCGCCGGCCCCGAGCACCAGCAGCAGATTGAAGATGCAGCTACCCACCACATTGCCGACGGCAATGTCGCGTTCACCCTTGATGACCGCCAGCACCGAGGTCGCCAGCTCCGGCATCGAGGTGCCGACCGCGACCACCGTCAGGCCGATGACCAGTTCGGAAAGACCGAGCGCACGGGCCAGGCCCACGGCACCTTCGATCAGCAGATTCGAGCCGCCCACCAGCAGCCCCAGACCGAGCAGGATCAGCAACAGCTGGAGCACCCAGGCATAGGGCTTGTCGCCGGTGTCCGGACCGAACTCCGTGTCGAATTCATCGACGCCAGGTCCCGGTTTGTCCCGCTTGCTGGCGACTACCAGAAACAGCGTGTAGCCAATCAGGGCAACGAGCAGCAGGATACCGTCCAGTCGGCTGATGCTACCGTTCCAGGCCAGTCCATAGCAGAGCAGCCCGGCGCCGATCATCACCGGCACGTCGAGGCGGATCAGCTGCCGGGATACCACCAGCGGTGCGATCACTGCGGAAACGCCGAGAATCAGCAGGATATTGGCGATGTTGCTGCCGATCACATTGCCTACCGCGATGTCACCGCTGCCATTCAGCGATGCCTGTACGCTGACGGCTGTTTCCGGTGCGCTGGTGCCGAAGGCCACTACGGTCAGTCCGATGATCAGGGGTGGAATGCCGAAACGGCTGGCCAGTTTGGCGGCACCGCGTACCAGCGCTTCGGCGCCGACGACGAGCAACACCAGGCCGCCGATGAGGTAGGCAAAGGTAATCAGCGACATGCGGGCGCTCCCTTGGCTGCGGTATCGCGGTCTGTGCTCTGTGACATCACTATAGGTGCCTTTTCTTCATGGAAGGGTTTCGATACGTACGCGGATCACACCGCTCTCGAGCATGTCCAGTTGTGCCGCCGCCGCGCGAGAAAGGTCGATGATGCGGCCGCGGCGAAAGGGGCCGCGATCGTTGATGCGTACCACCACCTGCTTGCCGTTCTGCTCGTTGGTTACCCGCACCCGCGTGCCGAAGGGCAGACTGCGATGGGCGGCGACCAGTGCGTTCTGATCATGGGTTTCGCCGTTGGCGGTGCGTTGGCCGTGGTGCATCCGCGCGTAATAGGAGGCCTTGCCGCTCTGGCTGAAGCGATCATGCGTGGCGGGTGGTGCCTTGGTGGGTTGAGCCGGCTGGCGATCTGCGCAGCCGCTGGCCAGCAAGGCCAGCAACAGCAGGGCGGTGAAGCGTGTCAGGCGCATGAACAATCCTTCCGTTGGGTCGATCGCTGAGTCGGCGATGGCCCGCGGCAGGTGTCGTGACGTTGTGGCGATGCCGGGAGCGGTGGTGCAGCGATGTCCGCGGTTGCAGCTGGGGCAACCGCGCAGGGCCATCGCTCAGCTTAGCCTTCGAGTTTCTTCTTCAGCAGTTGGTTCACCTGGCCAGGGTTGGCCTTGCCCTTGGAAGCCTTCATCGCCTGGCCGACGAAGAAGCCGAACATCTTGCCGCGCTTGGCTTCGTCGCTGGCGCGGTACTGCTCGACCTGCTCGGCATTGGCCGCCAGCACTTCGTCGAGCATCGCCTCGATGGCGCCGGAGTCGGTAACCTGCTTGAGGCCTTTCTTCTCGATGATCTGGTCAGCCGAGCCTTCACCGGCGGCCATGGCCTCGAAGACCATCTTGGCGATCTTGCCGCTGATGGTGTCGTCCTTGATGCGCAGGATCATGCCGCCCAGTTGCTCGGCGGAAACCGGTGACTGCTCGATCTCCAGGCCTTCCTTGTTGAGCAGGCTGGACAGCTCGCCCATCACCCAGTTGGCGGCCAGCTTGGCGTCGCCGCAGGCCTGCTGGACCTGCTCGAAGTAGTCGGCCAGCTCGCGGCTGGCGGCCAGCACGCTGGCGTCATAGGCCGACAGGCCGAACTCGCGCTCGAAGCGTTCGCGCTTCTGCACCGGCAGCTCCGGCAGGCTGGCGCGCACTTCGTCGAGAAAGCTCTGCTCGATCACCACCGGCAGCAGGTCGGGGCAGGGGAAGTAGCGATAGTCGTTGGCTTCTTCCTTGCTGCGCATGGAGCGCGTCTCGTCCTTGTTAGGGTCGTACAGGCGGGTTTCCTGCACCACCTTGCCGCCGTCCTCGATCAGCTCGATCTGCCGCTGCACTTCGTGGTTGATCGCCTTCTCGATGAAGCGGAAGGAGTTGACGTTCTTGATCTCGGCGCGGGTGCCGAACTCGGCCTGGCCCTTGGGCCGCACCGAGACGTTGCAGTCGCAGCGCAGCGAGCCTTCGGCCATGTTGCCGTCGCAGATGCCGAGGTAGCGCACCAGCGCGTGGATCGCCTTGACGTAGGCGACCGCTTCCTTGGCCGAACGGATGTCCGGCTCGGAGACGATCTCCAGCAGCGGGGTGCCGGCGCGGTTCAGGTCGATACCGCTCATGCCGTGGAAGTCTTCGTGCAGGCTCTTGCCGGCGTCCTCTTCCAGGTGTGCGCGGGTGATACCGATGCGCCGGGTGCTGCCATCTTCCAGGGTGATGTCCAGATGGCCCTTGCCGACGATGGGATGGTCCATCTGGCTGGTCTGGTAGCCCTTTGGAAGGTCAGGATAGAAGTAGTTCTTGCGGGCGAAGACGTTCTTCGGCGCGATCTCGGCGTCGATTGCCAGGCCGAACTTGCACGCCATGCGCACGGCTTCGGCATTGAGTACCGGCAGGGTGCCGGGCATGCCCAGATCGACGAGGCTGGCCTGGGTGTTGGGCTCGGCACCGAAAGTGGTGGCGCTACCGGAAAAGATCTTCGACTGGGTCGCGAGCTGTGCGTGAATCTCCAGCCCGATCACGGTTTCCCATTGCATCTTCAATCTCCTCAGAATCCGGCCGGGGCGCGCATGTGCCAATCGGTGACTTGTTGATACTGGTGCGCCACATTGAGCAGGCGCGCTTCCTGGAAGTACGGCGCCAACAGTTGTACCCCCACCGGCAGGCCATCGATGAAGCCGGCCGGCATCGACAGGCCCGGGATGCCCGCCAGGTTGGCGGTGATGGTGTAGATGTCTTCCAGGTAGGCAGAAACCGGATCGGCGTTTTTCTCGCCCAGCTTCCAGGCCAGGTTCGGCGTGGTCGGGCCGAGGATCACGTCGACCTGCTCGAAGGCCGCGACGAAGTCCTGCTTGATCAGGCGACGGATCTTTTGCGCCTTCAGGTAGTAGGCATCGTAGTAACCGGCCGACAGCGCATAGGTGCCGACCATGATGCGCCGCTTGACCTCGTCACCGAAGCCTTCGGCGCGCGAGCGCTTGTAGAGGTCGGTAAGGTCGGCCGGGTTTTCGCAGCGATAGCCGAAGCGCACGCCATCGAAACGCGAGAGATTGGAAGAGGCCTCGGCTGGTGCGATCACGTAATAGGAAGGAATCGCGTGCTGCATGTTCGGCAGGCTGATGTCCATGACCGTGGCGCCGAGCTTCTTCAGCTCCTCGACGGATGCCATCACGGCGTCAGCGATCTTCGGATCGAGACCGGCGCCGAAGTACTCCTTCGGCAGACCGATGCGCAGGCCGGCGAGCGGCTGGCTCAGCGCGGCGAGGTAGTCGTCCAGTGGCTGGTCGACGCTGGTGGAGTCCTTGGCATCGAAGCCGGCCATTGCCGACAGCAGCAGCGCGCAGTCTTCGGCGGTGCGAGCCATGGGGCCGCCCTGATCGAGACTCGATGCGTAGGCCACCATGCCCCAGCGCGACACGCGGCCGTAGGTCGGCTTGAGGCCGGTGAGGTTGGTCAGCGCAGCCGGCTGGCGGATCGAGCCGCCGGTGTCGGTGCCGGTCGCGGCAGGCAACAGTCGTGCGGCGATGGCTGCGGCGGAGCCGCCGGAGGAGCCGCCCGGTACACGGGTCAGGTCCCAGGGGTTCTTCACCGCGCCGTAATAGCTCGACTCGTTGGCCGAGCCCATGGCGAATTCGTCCATGTTCAGCTTGCCGAGCGTGACCGTACCGGCGGCTGCGAGCCGTTCCACCACGGTGGCGTCATACGGGGCCTTGAAGTTGTCGAGAATCTTCGAGCCGCAGCTGGTGCGGATGCCCTGGGTGCAGAACAGGTCCTTGTGGCCGATCGGTGCGCCGAGCAGGGCGCCGTTCTCGCCGGCGGCACGACGCGCATCGGCGGCCTTGGCCTGCGCCATGGCGAGTTCGTCGGTAACGCTGATAAAGGCGTTGAGCTGCGGGTCGAGCTGCTCGATGCGGGCCAGCAGGTTGCGCGTCAATTCCTCGGCGGAGAAGTGCTTCTCGGCAAGGTTGCGGGCGATCTCGGCAAGCGTCAGGTTGTGCATGTCGGAGTCCTTCATCACTCGATCACTCGCGGAACCAGGTAGAGGCCTTCTTCCACGGCGGGTGCGATGGCCTGGTAGGCATCACGCTGGTTGCTCTCGGTGACTGCATCGGTACGCAGGCGCTGGGTGGTTTCCAGCGGGTGGGCCAGCGGCTCGATACCCGTGGTGTCGACCGCCTGCATGCGGTCGATCAGGCCGAGGATATTGTTGAGGGTCTCGGTGGTGCGTGGCAGGTCGGCTTCAGACAGGCCCAGGCGGGCCAGATGAGCGATCTTTTCCACCTCGGTGCGTTCAAGCGCCATCGGGTATCTCCAGCGGAAAGCGAATCGGGACAGCACCTTCCGTCGACTCGACGGGGGCGCGAGGCGGCACGTGAAGCGCCGCGGCCATGGGCTTTCGGGCCCGGAAAAGCCGCCAATGTTACATGCCCGAGGCGGTTATCGGTAGCGTGGCCGCGGTACCTCGCCTGGTGGGGGGATTGGCTTGCATGTTGCGGCCTGACGCGCAGTGGCTCACGTATGGCGCTACGCGAGGGGACTCGCGCCTTGCCCTAAGTTCGCACCATTGTTAGAGTTTGCGGCACTTTTTTCCCCACGCGTTTGCCCCAGGGCCCTTTTCCCATGTTCAAGAAACTGCGTGGCATGTTTTCCAGTGATCTGTCGATCGATCTGGGCACTGCCAATACCCTTATTTATGTGCGCGATCGCGGCATCGTTCTCGACGAACCCTCTGTAGTCGCCATTCGTAGCCACGGCAACCAGAAGAGCGTCGTCGCCGTCGGCACCGAGGCCAAGCGCATGCTGGGCCGCACCCCGGGCAACATCAATGCGATCCGTCCGATGAAGGACGGTGTGATTGCCGACTTCAGCGTCTGCGAGAAGATGCTGCAGTATTTCATCAACAAAGTGCACGAAAACAGCTTTCTGCAGCCCAGCCCGCGCGTGCTGATCTGCGTGCCCTGCAAGTCGACCCAGGTCGAGCGCCGTGCCATTCGTGAGTCGGCATTGGGTGCCGGAGCCCGCGAAGTGTTTCTGATCGAGGAACCGATGGCTGCCGCGATCGGCGCCGGCTTGCCGGTCGACGAAGCGCGTGGCTCTATGGTCGTGGACATCGGTGGTGGCACCACCGAGATCGCGCTGATCTCCCTCAATGGCGTGGTCTACGCCGAATCCGTACGGGTCGGCGGTGATCGTTTCGACGAATCCATCGTGACCTATGTACGCCGCAACTATGGCAGCCTGATCGGCGAATCCACCGCCGAGCGCATCAAGCAGGAAATCGGCACGGCCTTCCCCGGTGGCGAAGTGCGTGAGGTGGACGTCCGTGGTCGCAACCTGGCCGAAGGCGTGCCGCGCAGTTTCACCCTGAATTCCAACGAAGTGCTCGAAGCCCTGCAGGAATCGCTGGCGACCATCGTTCAAGCGGTCAAAAGCGCGCTCGAGCAATCTCCGCCGGAGCTCGCCTCCGACATCGCCGAGCGCGGCTTGGTGTTGACTGGCGGTGGCGCGTTGCTGCGTGACCTGGACAAGCTGCTGGCCCAGGAAACCGGTCTGCCGGTGATCGTCGCCGAGGAGCCGCTGACCTGCGTCGCCCGTGGCGGTGGTCGCGCGCTGGAGATGATGGATCGTCACGCCATGGACCTGCTGTCCACGGAGTGAGCCTGGTGCCGCGGTGCTCATGACAAGCCGAAAGATCCGGTCGCACCGGCTTTCGGCTTGTCGCGTTTAGTCTCAAGCTTTTACTCGTGAGGTAGTCGCAATCAAGCCGCTATTTGCCAAGGGACCTCTGCTCGGTGTGCGCCTGCTGGTGTTCGTCGTGCTTTGTGTCGTGCTGATGGTGGTGGATGCACGCTTCGACGCGCTGAAGACGGTACGCAGCCAGATGGGCCTGGTGCTGACGCCGTTCTACTGGGTCGCCGACATGCCGGTGCGGATCTGGCGAGGCGCGACCGAGCAGATCGCCAGCAGCAGCAGCCTGATGGCGGAGAACGAGAAGCTCAAGGCCGAGGCGCTGCTGATGCAGCGGCGTCTGCAGAAGCTGGCGATGCTCACCGAGCAGAACGTGCGCCTGCGCGAGTTGCTCAACTCGGCGGCGCTGGTGGATGACAAGGTCATCGTCGCCGAGCTGATCGGACTCGACCCGAACCCCTTCACCCATCGCATCCTCATCGACAAGGGCGAGCAGGACGGCGTCTTCATGGGGCAGCCGGTGCTCGATGCCAGCGGCCTGATGGGTCAGGTCGTCGAGGTGCTGCCGTACGCTGCGCGCGTGCTGCTGCTGACCGATGTCACCCATAGCATCCCGGTGCAGGTCAACCGCAACGGCCTGCGTGCGATCGCCGTGGGCACCGGTAATCCGGACTATCTGGAGCTGCGCCATGTGGCCGAAACCGCTGACGTCAAAGTGGGGGATCTGCTGGTCAGTTCCGGGCTCGGTCAGCGGTTTCCAAGCGGTTATCCGGTGGCTCAGGTGACCGAGGTCGTGCATGGCTCCGGCCAGCCGTTCGCCATCGTACGGGCGGTACCGACCGCCATGCTCAATCGCAGCCGCTATCTGATGCTGGTATTCAGCGATTCGCGGACGCCGGAAGAGCGGGCCGCCGACGCCGCCGAGGCCCAGGCCGACGCCGATGAGAAAGCCGCTAGCGAAGGCACGGAGGCAGCCGCACCTGCAGCCGAGGCGGGGGCTGAGCCAAGCGCTGCAGAACAGGCGCCCGCCGCTGCGTCGCCAGGCGCGGTATCTGAGGAGGCGCAATGATCAGCGGGCGGCCGAACAATGGATGGATCATCTGGTTCAGTCTGACGTTCGCGCTGCTGCTCAGTGTCGCGCCCATGCCTGGCAGTGCGGAGATCGCGCGACCCTTGTGGCTGGGGCTGGTCATCGCCTTCTGGTCGTTGGTTCTGCCGCATCGCGGTGGGCTGGGCGCCGCGTTCTGTTTCGGGCTCGCCCAGGACGTTCTGGCCGGCACGCTGTTCGGCCAGAGCGCCTTGCCGCTGATCCTGATCGCCTTTCTGGTGCTGAGTCTGCAGCAACGCCTGCGCATGTTTCCGCTGTGGCAACAGAGCATGGTGCTGTTGGTTGTACTCGGCCTCGCCCAGTTGGTGCAGCTCTGGCTGAATACGCTGACCGGCAATCGGCCACCGACGCTGCTGTTCCTGGTGCCTGTGCCGGTCAGCGCGCTGCTCTGGCCCTGGGTGTATGTCGCGCTGCAGGGATTGCGTCAGCGATTCGCTGTTTATTGACGCCTTCCTTTGGCGATGCAGCCCGCCTGTATCGGTCCGAAAAAATCTGACGTTTCATGTGGGATTGTGCCGTCTGGCACGGCTTACGCCTTGCTGCTCCAAGGCAATTCTGAAATCATGCTGCCGCTATGGCGTTCCGCCATTACTGGTTTCTGCTTCAGAAGACGATAAGCACAACAGCACGGGCGATGAGTATGGAAGCTGGCAGTTCGATTTTTTCCAGGCCGCAAGGCTCTCGTGGCGCCCGAGCGGTGTTGGCAGCCGGCGCGGTGGGGGCATTGCTGATGACGCTGGTCATGAGCACTGGCTACTCCCAGGCCGACAGCGCCCCGCAGGCCCCTCAGCTGGCCAAGCTGTCGACTCCCGACACGCCCATCACCGTTGCCGCTTCCTCTGCACCCGCTGCCGATTCGCCTCGCGCCGAGCAACTGGCCGGCAAGATTGCAGAACTCGACGCCATTCTCCTTGAAAAGCAGAAGCTTGAAGACGCGCTGCGGGCCGAGAAGAGCGAACTCGCGGCCGTGCAGTTGCAGCTGGCCAACAGCAAGAAGCTGATTCGCCTGGAGGTCGACGACTTCCTCGGTCAGAGCGCCGAGCGCAAGCGTCTCGATGAGCTGCTGGACGAGCACAAGCGTGGTGCCGAAGCCGAGAAAACCATCGGCGAACGCGTAGAGGCCCTGGAGAAGGACCTCGGCAACCAGCACCTGAAGTTCTCGCTCGCCGCGCGTGACGTCGACCGCCTCAAGACCCAACTGGCCGCCGAGGTTCGCGAGCGCAACAGCAGGAAGATTCAGGCCATCGCCCGCAAGCTGGACAAGACCGTTCGCTTCGAGCAATCGGTTTCGTTCCGCTGTTCCGCCAGCAAGAGCCTCGCGGCCTGTCTGGCCGAGCATCGCAACGATGGTCAGATGTCGCAATGGGTGCAGGAAAACTACCAGCGTGTGTTGGCCGAGGACATCCGTGAGCAGGTTGCCGATGTCGAGCTGGACACCGCCTGGTACCGCTACCGCACACGCACCGCTTTCGCCCAGGCGAGCATGAGCCTGGACGGCACCGTCAACGCACAGATGAACGTCGAGGCGACCATCACGGCGAAGAAGATGATGCCGTGCGCGATCCTCGATGTGCCCTACGAGCAATGCGACAGCAAGACCCACTCGTTGATCGTGCGCAGCAACAAGTACGACGATCGGGTCCGCATCAACGACCAGGAGCATGGCGCCACGCCGGTTTCGCTGGTGCTGGACAGCGGCGTCTACGACATTCAGGTCACCTCCGGTGGTATTACCCAGAAGCGCACGCTGTCGCTCAAGGGTGATCAGGTGGTCAACTTCAAGTTCTGATTCCTGCCCGGCGTAGTTCTTACGCCGGGCCTCTGCGCCTTCCTCGACGTACCCCGGATATGCGACGCTGTCGCTTTACCGTCTGAGGAACTGCCATGGGCGCTCTGTTTCTTGCCTCGGCATCACCCCGTCGCCGCGAATTGCTCGCGCAGATCGGCGTGCCGTTTTCCCTCATCAGCGTGTCGGTCGATGAAACGCCGTCGCCGACCGAGTCGCCCGAGGCGTATGTCGAGCGCGTGGCACGCGACAAGGCGCTCGCCGGGCTGGCCGGTCTGGGGGATCGCGAAGGCTGCGTGCTGGGTGCCGACACCAGCGTGGTGCTCGATCAGCATATTCTCGGCAAGCCTGCCGACCGTGCCGACGGGCTCGCCATGCTGGCGGCGTTGTCCGGGCGTACGCACCGGGTCATGACCGCCGTAGCGCTGGCCAGTCGAAGTGCCTGCGAGGTGCGTGTGGTCATCAGCGAGGTGACCTTCCGTACCATCGACGAAGCCGAAGCCGAACGCTACTGGGACAGCGGCGAGCCGGCGGACAAGGCAGGCGGTTATGCCATCCAGGGCTGGGGTGCGGTGTTCGTCAGCCAGTTGCAGGGCAGCTATTCGGCGGTGGTTGGCCTGCCGTTATGTGAAACGGCGCAGCTGATCGACGCCTTTGGACTTTCACGTTGGACCAAAGGCTCAAGCTAGAGCCTGTGGCTCCGGTGCGAAGGCCGGTTAGAATCGACTCAACCACCAGCTAGCGCTGCACATCAAGCCACCGCCGAGAACAACAATGAGCGAAGAAATCCTGATGAACATCACCCCCATGGAGTCGCGGGTGGCGGTGGTGGAGAACGGTGTGCTGCAGGAGGTGCATGTCGAGCGTACCCAGCGCCGCGGCATCGTCGGCAACATCTACAAAGGCAAGGTGGTGCGGGTGCTGCCGGGTATGCAGGCGGCGTTCGTCGACATAGGGCTGGATCGCGCCGCGTTCATCCATGCATCGGAGATTTCCGCCCGCGAGGGTAATGCCGTCGAGCCGATCAATGCGCTGGTTCACGAAGGCCAGAGCCTGGTCGTGCAGGTCACCAAGGACCCGATCGGCACCAAGGGCGCGCGCCTGACCACGCAGCTGTCGATCCCGTCGCGCTACCTGGTGTACATGCCGCGCACCAGCCATGTCGGGATTTCCCTGCGTATCGAAGATGAAGCCGAGCGCGAGCGGCTCAAGCAGGTCGTTGCCGAATGCGTTGAGGCAGAGGGCATTCAGGAAGCAGGTGGTTTCATCCTGCGTACTGCGGCAGAAGGGGCCGGCAGCGACGAGATCCTCATGGATATCCGCTATCTGCGCCGTCTGTGGGAACAGATCGCCAGCCAGATCAAGACCGTCGAAGCCCCCACGGTGATCTACGAAGACCTCTCCCTGGCCATGCGCACCCTGCGTGATCTGGTCAATCCGCGGATCGAGAAGATCCGCATCGATTCGCGGGAGAATTTCCAGAAGGTCACCCAGTTCGTCGGCGAGCTGATGCCCGAGCTCGGCGACCGCCTCGAGCACTATCCGGGCGAGCGGCCGATCTTCGACCTCTACGGCGTCGAGGACGAGATCCAGAAGGCGCTGGAGCGCAAGGTCATGCTCAAGTCCGGCGGTTACCTGATCATCGATCCGGCCGAGGCGATGACCACCATCGACGTCAACACCGGTGCCTTCGTCGGTCATCGCACGCTGGAAGAAACCATCTTCAAGACCAATCTCGAGTCGGCGACCGCCATCGCACGCCAGCTCCGGCTGCGCAATCTGGGCGGCATCATCATCATCGACTTCATCGACATGGAGGACGAGGAGCATCGTCGCCAGGTCCTGCGCACGCTGGAAAAGCAGCTCGAGCGCGATCACGCCAAGACCAACATCATCGGCATCACCGAACTTGGCCTGGTGCAGATGACCCGCAAGCGCACCCGCGAAAGCCTCGAACAGGTGCTCTGCGAACCCTGCATGTGCTGTCAGGGGCGCGGCAAGCTGAAGACACCGGAGACCGTCTGCTACGAGATCTTCCGCGAGATCCTGCGGGAGGCGCGGGCCTACCAGGCCGAAGGTTATCGGGTGCTGGCCAACCAGAAGGTGATCGATCGTCTGCTCGACGAGGAGTCGGGCAATGTCGCCGATCTGGAGGCCTTTATCGGTCGTTCGATCAAGTTCCAGGTGGAAAGCATGTACTCCCAGGAACAGTACGACGTGGTGTTGCTCTGAACAAAGGCAGACCGGGCCGCAAGGGCCAGGATGACCGGAGCGCATCCAGATGAACCGCCTCGCTGCCTTCCTCGTGACACTGTCGCGCCAGCTGTTCTGGATAACCGCGTTCGGGCTGATTCTGGCCGCGCTTTACGTCAGCCTGGGGCGGCAGCTGGTGCCTCTGGTCGCCGAATACCGCGCTGAGGTTCAGGAAAAGGCGCAAGCGGCGCTGGGCATGCCAATCGCGCTGGGCAGGCTCGAAGGCCGCTGGGAAGGCTTCGCGCCCCGCTTGCTGGCGCATGATGTGCTGCTCGGTGAAGGGGACAGCGCGATGCGCCTGGACCGTATCGCTATCGTGCCGGACCTGGCGGCGAGCCTCTGGGCACGAGCATGGCGGCTGAGCCGCCTGGAGTTCAGCGGCGTGCAGCTGTCTGTCGCTGAAGATGCCGAGGGCAAGTGGCGAGTGGAGGGCTTGCCGACTCCTACCGAGCAGAAACCGCCCGACCCGCAGAAGATGCTCGAGTCGTTGCAGCGGGTGCGTGGGCTGGCGGTGCGCAACAGCCAGATCACGCTGGAGCCATTCGGCGAGTCGCCGCTGACCTTGAGCTACACCGATCTGGGCCTGCGTATCGACGGTGAGCGGCTCCGCTTGGACGGGCGCAGCATCCTGCCGGATGGCCAGCCGTTGGCCTTGCGCATTCAGGGGCGGGTACAGCCGCAGCGCTGGCAGCACGCCGAGGCGCAGGTGTACCTCAGCCTGCCCCAAAGCGACTGGGCCGCCTGGTTGCCGCGCCGGCTGACGGCCGACTGGCACCTGCAAACGCTGAAGATGGGCGGTGAGCTGTGGGCGAATTGGCGCGAACAGGCGCTGGAGCGTGCCGTTCTACGGCTTAACGCGCCGCAGCTGATCACGTCCTTTGCCGATCGTGAGCCTGTCCAGCTCGAGGACCTGGGGGGCGAGGCGTATATCGATCGCAACGAGCAGGGCTACCGGCTGCTGTTGGACCGGCTGGCATTCGATCTCGACGGCGAGCGTTGGGGCGATGCGCGCATCCAGCTGCAGCAGGATCAGACTCGGCAGCATTGGCAACTGCAGGCTGATCGGCTGGCTATCGCGCCGATCGCCACGCTCGTTCGTGCACTGGCACCATTGCCAGCGGCTGCAGCCGAGACGCTGACGGCGCTGCAGCCCAGCGGAACATTGCGCAATCTGCGGCTCGACTACTACCAGCAGGTGGAGTCGCCGCAGCGGCTGCAATTCGCCGCCAATCTGGACCGGATCGGCTTCGCTGCACAGAACTGGATACCGGCGGTGGGCAACGCGAGTGGCAGCATTCGCGGTGACCTGGGCAGCGGAGAACTGCGCGTGGACAGCGACGACTTCAGCCTGCAGCTTGCGCCCCTGTATCCCGAGCCCTGGCGCTACCGACACGCCGGCGGACGCCTGACCTGGGCGCTGGATGAGCAGGCCTTCACGCTGGCAGCGCCCTATCTGCGTATCGACGGCGAGGAGGGCAGGATCGCCGGGGACTTTCTCATCCGTCTGGCCCGTGATCCCGCGGCAGAGGATTACATGGACCTGCGGGTCGGCTTGAGCGATGGCGATGCGCGCTTCACCGAAAAATACCTGCCGACACGCTCGCCGGCGTTGAGTCCGGCGCTGGTCAGCTGGCTTAGGGAAGCGATCCGCGGCGGTACGGTCGAGCAAGGTTATTTCCAGTACCAGGGTGCATTGAGCAAGGGAGCTGCCGACAGCGCGCGCAGCCTGAGCCTGTATTTCAAGGTGCGCGATGCCGAACTGGCGTTTCAGCCTGGCTGGCCCCTGCTGCAGCAGGGTCGTGGCGAGGTGCTGATCGAAGACAGCGGGGTTCGTGTCCGGCTCGCGGAAGGGCGGATCCTCGACAGTCAGGTGCGGGATGCGACAGCAGAGATTCCTCGTGCTGGGACCGGCAACGTGCCGCAGCTGACCGTGAAGGGGCAGGTCACCAGCAGCCTGCCGGATGCCTTGAAGCTGCTGCAGGAGGCGCCGATCGGAACCGGCGAGATCTTCGCTGGCTGGCAGGGCCAGGGTGCGCTCAGCGGCGCGCTCGACCTGCATATCCCGCTGGGCAAGGGCACCCCGCGGGTCATCGTGGATTTCGCCAGCGACGATGTGACGCTGAAGATTCCCGAGCCGGCGCTCGCCTTCGAGCAGCTCAGCGGAAAATTCCGCTACGACACCACGCGAGGCTTGAGTGCAGAGGCCATCCAGGCGCGCCTGTTCGGCTCTTCGGTCAAGGGCAAGGCGGTAGCGACAGGCGCGCCCGGCAAGCCAGCCTCTCGCCTGGAGGCGCAGGGCGCCGTGGAGTTGAAGCGTCTGACTGAGTGGCTCGCTATCGGGCAGTCGCTGCCCGCCAGCGGTGAATTGCCCTACCAGCTGCGTCTGGATCTGGCGGGTGAGAACAGTCAGTTGCAGATCGACTCTTCGCTCCAGGGGCTGCGCATCGATCTGCCCGCGCCGTTCGGCAAGCCTGCACGCGAACGCCGTGACACGTCGTTGCGAATGTCCCTGCAAGGGGCCGAGCGTCGCTACGGTGTCCGGCACGGGTCACTCGCCGCCCTGACGTTCGCTGCGCCGCCGGATGCCTGGGCGCGGGGCCGCGGCGAGCTGCGTCTGGGGGGCGGTGCGGCCAATCTTCCGGCCAGTGCCGGGCTTTACGTCAGGGGACGCCTGCCGGAGCTGGATTTGAAGGCCTGGCAGGCGGTGCTCGAGCAGCACCACGGCAAGGCGCAAGCGCAGCAGACGACCGGCTCGCTGTTGCGCCGGGCGCAGGTCGATATCGGTCGTTTCGACGGTTTTGGTACTCGGATCGACAACCTTGGGCTGGACCTGCGGCGAATGAGCGAAGCCTGGGACCTTGGTCTTCGCAGTTCGATCATCAGTGGCTCGGTTCGCCTGCCGGATGCCGAGGGCGGCATCATCGTGGCCGATCTCGAGCACCTGCGCCTGCCGGCTGCCGCGCAATCCGACGAAGCAGTGGTCAAGGAGCGACCCGATCCGCTGGCGGATGTCGACCCGCAGAGCCTGCCGGCGATGGATGTCGCCATCAAACGGGTTTCGCTGGGCGACGATGCGCTTGGCGCCTGGGCGTTGAAGCTGCGCCCGGTCAGCGGCGGGGTCGAGTTCCGCGATATCGCTCTCGACCTCAAGGGGCTGAAGATCACCGGCAACGGTGGTTGGGACAGCGCGCGGACCTGGTACAAGGGCCGTCTCGAAGGGCGCAATCTCGCCGACGTATTGCTTGCGTGGGGCTTTGCGCCTTCGGTGACCAGTGACAGTTTCCGCCTGGATGTGGACGGGCAGTGGCCGGGTTCGCCGGCCTGGTTCGCCATGGCGCGTTATTCCGGCAGCATGCAGCCGCGGCTGCGCAAGGGGCAGTTCGTCGAAATCGATGGCAGCGCCCAGGCGTTGCGCGTGTTCGGCGTGCTTAACTTCAACTCGATCGGGCGCCGCCTGCGGCTGGATTTCTCCGATCTGTTCAGCAAGGGCCTCAGTTACGACCGGCTGGATGGTCGGTTGCTGGCCAAGGAGGGTGTGTTCAACACCGGCGAGCCGATCACCGTCAGCGGTCCGTCGACCAACCTCGAACTGAATGGCAGGCTGGATATGGCGCGTGACGAGATCGACGCCAAGTTGCTGGTCACCTTGCCGATCAGCAACAACCTGCCACTGGCGGCGCTGATTGTCGGCGCCCCGGCGATCGGCGGGGCGCTGTTCGTGGTGGACAAGCTGCTCGGCGACCGCGTGGCGCGATTCGCCAGCGTGCAGTACGACGTCAAGGGCCCTTGGCAGTCGCCGAAGATCAGTTTCGACAAACCATTCGAGAAACCGCAATAGGCAGCCGCAAGCTGCAAGTTGAAAAGCGACGGTGCACGATCCCGCTTTGACTTGCAGCTTGAAGCTTGCCGCTCGACGAAGGAGCCCCCCATGTCCTTAGCCGTAATTCAAATGGCCAGCCAGGCGGATGTCACCCTCAATCTGGCCCGCGCGCGCGCGTTGCTCGAGCAGGCGGCCGAAGCGGGCGCGCGGCTGGCGGTGCTGCCGGAGAACTTCGTCGCCATGGGCCGCAGCGATCTACCGCAATTGGGACGGGCCGAAGCCGCCGGTAACGGGCCGATCCTGCCCTGGTTGAAACAGGTGGCCCGAGACCTCAGGTTATGGATCGTGGCCGGCACTCTGCCGTTGCCGCCCGACGACGACCCGCAGGGCAAGCCGAATGCCTGCTCGCTGCTGTTCGATGATCAGGGGCAGCGGGTGGCGCGCTACGACAAGCTGCATCTGTTCGATGCGGAGGTTGCCGACAACCGTGGCCACTACCGTGAATCGGACGACTATGCGGCGGGGCAACGGCTGGTGGTCGCCGACACACCGGTCGGACGCCTGGGGCTGAGCGTGTGTTATGACCTGCGTTTCGCCGAGCTATACGCTGCGCTGAGGGCGGCGGGTGCGGAGTTGATCAGCGTGCCGTCGGCGTTCACCACGGTGACCGGTGAGGCGCACTGGGCGACGTTGATTCGCGCCCGTGCCATCGAGACGCAGTGCTATATCCTGGCTGCCGCGCAGGGTGGAGAGCATCCTGGCGGTCGCCTCACCCATGGGCATTCGTCTATCGTGGACCCATGGGGCCGTCTGCTGTGCGAGCAGGCGACTGGCGAGGCGGCTTTGCTTGCCGCTCGGGATGCGTCCGAACAGGCTGCCATTCGCCAGCGAATGCCGCTGCAGCGCCACCGCCGATTTTCCGTACCGTGCCTGGCCACGGACCGTTTGGAGTGAATATGAGTGAACTGCTGTTACCTGTCACCGAGCGACTGCTGACCCCTGGCGGCCTGGGTATCGATGACCTACCAGGCCTGCTCGGTGAGCTCGCCGGGCCCGGCGTGGATGCGGCGGACCTGTACTTTCAGGATCAGGTTTCCGAGTCCTGGGTGCTCGAGGATGGCATCGTCAAGGAGGGAGGCTTCCATCTGGAGCAGGGCGTCGGCGTGCGCGCGCTGTCCGGCGAGAAAACCGGTTTCGCCTACAGTAACGCGATCACTGCCGATGCCTTGCGACAGGCAGCCCAGGCTGCACGCTCCATCGCGCGCAGCGGCCGACAGGGGCGGGTGGAGGTGCTGTCCCGGGCGGCATTCGCGCCGTTGTACGCGCAGGACAATCCGCTCGACGGCCTGGGGCGTGCCGAGAAGGTCGAGCTGCTCAAGCGCATCGACGTCGCGACCAGGGCGCTGGACCCGCGGATCAAGCAGGTCACGGTGAGCCTGGCGGGCGTCTGGGAGCATATCTTGGTGGCCGGAATGGACGGTGGCATGGCGGCCGATATCCGCCCGCTGGTGCGTTTCAACGTCAGCGTGATCGTCGAGCAGAACGGCCGCCGCGAGCGCGGTGGCCAGGGCGGCGGCGGGCGTACCGGCTACCAGTACTTCCTCACCGAGGATCGCGCCATGGGCTACGCCCGTGAGGCATTGCGTCAGGCGCTGGTCAACCTCGAAGCGGTGCCGGCGCCGGCCGGTTCCTTGCCGGTCGTGCTTGGGCCTGGCTGGTCCGGGGTGTTGTTGCACGAGGCCGTCGGTCACGGCCTGGAGGGTGATTTCAATCGCAAGGGCAGCTCGGCCTACAGCGGCCGGATCGGCCAGAAGGTGGCGTCCAGCCTGTGCACCATCGTCGATGACGGCACCCTGGCGGATCGCCGAGGCTCGCTCAGCGTCGATGACGAAGGCACGCCGACGCAGTGCACCACGCTGATCGAGAACGGCATTCTCAAGGGTTATATCCAGGACAAGTTGAACGCCCGCCTGATGGGCGTCGCGCCGACCGGCAACGGGCGGCGCGAGTCTTACGCACACCTGCCGATGCCGCGCATGACCAACACCTACATGCTGGCTGGCGAGAGCGATCCGCAGGAAATCATCCGCTCGGTGAAGAAGGGTATCTACTGCGCCAGCCTCGGCGGCGGCCAGGTCGACATCACCAGCGGCAAGTTCGTCTTCTCCACCAGCGAGGCGTACCTGATCGAGGATGGCAAGATCACCACACCGGTGAAGGGCGCAACCCTGATCGGTAACGGTCCGGAGGTGATGAACCGGGTGTCGATGGTCGGTAACGACCTGGCGCTCGACAGCGGTGTCGGCACCTGTGGCAAGGATGGGCAGTCCGTGCCGGTGGGCGTCGGCCAGCCGACACTGAAGATCGACGAAATCACGGTAGGGGGTACGGGAGCTTGAAGGCAGCGGCAAGCTGCAAGCCGCAAGCTTCAAGAGAAAAGCCGCTGTTACCTGCAGCTTGTGGCTTGCCGCTTGTAGCTGTTTACCGCAAACCGCGTTTGGCTTCGTCCAGTTCGCGGATGTACTTGAAGATCTTGCGGCTGGCGGCCGGCGGCTTGTTGCGTGCTGCCTCGTGCTGGGCATGGCGGATCAGCCCACGCAGATGCTGGCGGTCGGTCTCGGGGTACTCGGCTACGAACGCTTCCAGGGTGGCGTCGTCGCCGCCGATCAGACGATCGCGCCAGCGCTCCAAGGCATGGAAGCGCTCGTTGTATTGGCGTGTCGAGGCGTCCAGTTGATCGACCAGCGCCAGAATGGCATCGACATCCTGGTCGCGCATCAGCTTGCCGATGTACTGGATGTGCCGTTTGCGCGCGATATGCGCCTTGTGTTTCGGCGCGTCGGCCAGTGCCTTCTGCAAGGCGTCGCTCAGCGGCAGGCGGGCGATTAGGTCAGGCTTTAGGGTGGTCAGCCGTTCGCCAAGCTCCTGCAGGGCAAGCAGTTCGCGTTTGACCTGGGATTTGCTTTTTTCGTCGAAATCGTCGGCGTCGGAGTGTTCAGACATGGGGGTGGTCCACTAGGAAATGCCGCCATGATAACAGCAGCCCTGGCAGCAGGCTTCAGAGGAGCGGCGCCAGGTTGCAACTTGATTCGATTGTTTGGGAGTGCTTATGAGTGAAGTAGAGGGCATCGGCCCGCACGCGCTGCCCGGTTTGCGCGAGAAGGTCGAGCGCATCATCGAGGAAGCGCGTCGGCAGGGCGCCAGCGCCAGCGAGGTTTCGGTCTCCATGGAGCAGGGCCTGTCGACCACGGTGCGTCAGCGTGAGGTGGAGACGGTCGAGTTCAATCGCGACCAGGGCTTCGGCATTACGCTCTATGTCGGCCAGAGCAAAGGCACGGCGAGCACCACCGGCAGTGGCGACGATGCCATCCGTGAAACCGTGGCCGCCGCGCTGGCCATCGCTAGGCATGCCTCGGAGGACGAGTTCGCCGGTCTCGCTGACGCCACGCTGATGGCGCGCGAGCTTCCCGAGCTCGATCTTTACCATCCGTGGGCGATCACCCCCGAACAGGCCATCGAGCAGGCGTTGAGCTGTGAGGGCGCCGCGTTCGCCTTCGATCAGCGAATCCGCAACGCAGACGGCACCACCCTCAATACTCATCAGGGCTGCCGTGCCTACGGCAACAGCAATGGCTTCATCGGTGGATATTGCAGCAGCCGTCACAGCCTGAGTTGCGTGATGATCGCCGAGAGCGAAGGGCAGATGCAGCGTGACTACTTCTACGACGTCAATCGCATCGGCGAAGCGCTGCTCGACCCGCAGACCATCGGCCAGCGCGCCGCCGAGCGTGCCGTGCGGCGTCTGGGCGCGCGTCCGGTTCCTACCTGCGAAGTGCCGGTACTGTTCGCCCCCGAGCTGGCGACCGGACTGTTTAGCCACTTCATCGCAGCGATTTCCGGCGGAAATCTTTACCGCAAGGCGTCCTATCTCGAGGATGCCCTGGGACAGACGCTGTTTCCCGAGTGGCTGAGCCTCGATGAGCGTCCGCACATCCCGCGTGCCCTCGGCAGTGCCAGCTACGATGGCGATGGCCTGGCGACCTATGCCAAGCCGTTCGTGGAGAACGGTCGCTTGCTGTCCTATGTGCTTTCGACCTATTCCGGGCGCAAGCTCGGTATGCCCAGCACGGCCAATGCCGGGGGCGTACACAACCTGTTCGTCAGCCATGGGGACGAGGACCAGGCAGCGCTGATCCGACGCATGGGCCGTGGCCTGCTGGTGACGGAGCTGATGGGGCAGGGCCTGAACCTGGTGACCGGCGACTATTCTCGCGGCGCAGGCGGCTACTGGATCGAGAATGGCGAGATCCAGTTCCCGGTGCAGGAAGTGACGATTGCCGGCAACCTGCGCGACATGTTCCGCCAGATCGTGGCGGTCGGTTGCGATGTGGAAACGCGCGGCAACGTGCGGACCGGCTCGGTGCTGATCGAGCGAATGATGGTCGCTGGCAAGTGAAGCATTAGCGGCGCGGTCGGAAACGATTCGCGCCGCCTCGGCGAGGTGTCTACTCGCCTTCTTCGAAATAGTCGTCGATCAGTGCGGTCAGCGCGTCCAGTGCGTCCTCTTGCTGATCACCTTCGGTGTCCAGATGCAGGCTGGTGCCCTTGCTGGCGGCAAGCATCATGACCGCCATGATGCTCTTGCCGTCGACCAGCGTGGCCGGGCAGCGGCCAACGCGAATCTTGCAGGGGTAGCGATTGGCAACGGCGACGAACTTGGCCGCAGCGCGCGCGTGCAGGCCGAGTTTGTTGATGATGGTGACTTCGCGGGCGGGCATGGTGCAGGTATTCCTAGGCGAGGTCCCGATGACGGACCTGCAGGTTCTTCAGCGGTTCTCTCAGCGTCTGGCCTAGCCGTTCGGCCAGGTAGACCGAGCGATGATGGCCCCCTGTGCAGCCGATGGCGATGGTGACGTACGCTCGATTGCTGGCAGCGAACCGCGGCAGCCATTTGCTCAGATAGCCGTGGATGTCCTGGAACATTTCTTCCACGTCGGCCTGGGCGCTGAGGTAGTCGAACACCGGTTGGTCAAGCCCGGAGAAGTCGCGCAGTTCGGCTTTCCAGTAAGGGTTGGGCAGGCAGCGTACGTCGAACACCAGATCGGCATCGACCGGCATCCCGCGCTTGAAACCGAATGACTCGATCAGAAAGGCGGTGCCCGGCTCAGGCTTGTTGAGCAAGCGCAGCTTGAGCACGTCGCGCAGCTGATAGAGATTGAGGTGTGTGGTGTCGATCTTCAGGTCGGCATGATCGATGATCGCCGCGAGCAGCAACTCCTCGTCATGGATCGCTTCGGCCAGAGAGCGGTTTTCGTTGGTCAACGGATGGCGGCGGCGGGTTTCCGAGAAGCGCTTGAGCAGGGTCTCATCGTCGGCATCCAGATAGAGCACATCGCACTGGATATGCCTGGCGCGGACTTCTTCGAGCAGCTCGGGAAAGCGCTTGAGCTGGCTGGGCAGGTTGCGCGCGTCGATCGACACGGCGACCTGCGGATGCAGTAGCTCGGTGTGCAGCAGGGCGCGTTCGGCAAGCTCGGGCAGCAGTCCGGCAGGCAGGTTGTCGATGCAGTAGAAACCGTTGTCCTCGAGCACGTTCAGTGCGGTGCTCTTGCCCGAACCCGAGCGTCCACTGACGATGATCAGTCGCATCTACGCCCCGTTCTGCACGTCGACCACTACCTGGTAGAGGCTTTCGTTGTTCGGCGCCTGGCGCAGTCGTTGGCGTACGTCTTCTCGGTCGAGCATGCTGGCGATCTGGCGCAGCAGTTCGAGATGCTCATCGGTGGCGGCTTCCGGTACCAGCAGGACGAATAGCAGGTCCACCGGCGCGCCGTCGATGGCGTCGAAATCCACTGGCGTCTGCAGCCGCAGAACGGCACTCAGCGGCGCATTGCAGCCGACCATGCGGCAGTGCGGAATGGCGATGCCGTTGCCGAAGCCTGTCGAGCCGAGCTTCTCGCGTGCGATCAGGCTTTCGAAGATGGTCTGGGAATCGAGATCGATAAGGTCCTGGGCGATCACCTTGGCGATCTGTTCTAGGACACGCTTCTTGCTACCGCCCGGGACGTTCACCAAGGAACGCCCGGGGGTGAGGATGTTTTCGAGTCGGATCATATTGGAGTCAGCGGGTGACAGCGCCCTGTGTGTGGTCGAGCTGCTTCTCCTTGTGCTTGATCAACTGGCGATCGAGCTTGTCGACCAACAGGTCGACGGCAGCGTACATGTCTTCGTGATCGGCGATGGCCACGACTTCGCGGCCTGCGACGTGCAAGGTTGCTTCGGCTTTCTGCTTGAGTTTCTCGACCTGGAGGATCACCTGAACGCTGATGATGCGGTCGAAGTGGCGAGCAAGCCGATCGAATTTCTCCTCGATGTAGTCACGCAGGGCATCGGTTACTTCCAGATGAACACCGCTGATGTTGACTTGCATACTGCTATCTCCTTTGCCTTGTACGAAGAGCAGGTTGGTAGGCCTGCCGCCGGGACAGTTCGACCAGGGGCCGATCACAGTAGACGTTTGCGCTCGCTGGATGGTGCGATACCGAGCGACTCGCGGTACTTCGCAACTGTGCGGCGGGCCACCTGGATGCCCTGCGCTTCCAGTAAACCAGCGATCTTGCTGTTGCTCAACGGCTTTTTCTGGTTTTCCGCGGCGACCAGTTTCTTGATGATCGCGCGGATCGCGGTGGACGAACATTCGCCGCCTTCCGCCGTGCTGACGTGGCTGGAGAAGAAGTATTTGAGTTCGTAGATGCCGCGTGGCGTGTGCATGTATTTCTGCGTGGTCACGCGGGAGATGGTCGACTCATGCATGCCCACCGCCTCGGCGATGTCGTGCAGTACCAGAGGCTTCATCGCCTCGTCACCATGCTCGAGGAAGGCGCGCTGGTGTTCGACGATCTGAGTCGCCACCTTCATCAGGGTCTCGTTGCGGCTGAGCAGGCTCTTGATGAACCAGCGCGCTTCCTGCAGCTGGTTGCGCATGAAGGTGTTGTCCGCGCTGGAGTCGGCGCGTTTGACGAAACCGGCGTATTGCGCGTTGACGCGAAGGCGCGGCATGGCTTCCTGATTCAGCTCGACCAGCCAGCGATCATTGTGCTTGCGCACGATCACGTCGGGCACCACGTATTCCGGTTCGCTCGCCTCGATCTGCGACCCCGGGCGCGGGTTCAGGCTCTGGATCAGTTCGATGACCTGGCGCAGATCGTCTTCCTTGATCTTCATTCGCCGCATCAGCAGGCTGTAATCCCGGCTGCCGAGGATATCCAGATAGTCGCTGACCAGACGCTTCGCTTCGCTCAGCCATGGTGTGCGGTCGGGCAGTTGGCGCAGCTGCAACAGCAGGCACTCACGCAGATCACGTGCGCCGATGCCGGCCGGTTCGAATTGCTGGATACGACGCAGAACGACCTCGACCTCGTCGAGTTCGATTTCCAGCTCGGGATCGAACGAGTCGACGATTTCCTGCAGCGTCTCTTCGAGATAACCCTGTTCATTGATGCAGTCGATGAGGGTGGTCGCGATCAGCCGGTCGGTGTCGCTCATTGGCGCGAGGTTGAGCTGCCACAGCAGATGGCTCTGCAGGCTTATGCCGCTCGATGTCCGGCTGGTGAAATCCCACTCGTCGTCATCGTTGCTGGGCAGGCTGCTGGCGCTGGTCTGGTAGATGTCTTCCCATGCGGTGTCGACCGGAAGCTCGCTGGGAATCCGCTCGCCCCAGTCGCCGTCGCTGTCGTCCAGGCTGTCACTGCTATGAGAGGGCTCCTCGTAGGTGCTTTCCTGGCTGCTGCTCTTCTCGGTGACGGTGTCGCCTGGCCGTTCAGCGGCCTCGGCCATAGGGTCGGAGCTGTCGAAGTCGTCTCCGTCTTCTTCGCGCTCGAGCATGGGATTGGAGTCCAGCGCCTCCTGGATCTCCTGTTGCAGATCGAGGGTGGATAGCTGGAGGAGCCTTATGGCCTGTTGCAGCTGCGGTGTCATCGTCAGCTGCTGGCCCATCTTCAGGACTAGCGATGGTTTCATGGCAGAGGACTTCGAACCTTTTATGCCGGCGCAACCGCGCCCATTCCGACATGCCGTGCGCGGGGCGCCGGCAGAAAGCAAATTATATGCCTGCCGATGAAGCCTTTGCCTAGAGCCGATTTGCCGAGCCGAGCAAAAAATCCGCCTTACAGGCGGAATTCGTGGCCCAGATAGACTTCCTTGACCAGCTGATTGCTCAGGATGGTCTGCGCATCGCCCTCGGCAATCAGTTGCCCGTCGTTGACGATATAGGCCGTCTCGCAGATATCCAGGGTCTCGCGGACGTTGTGATCGGTGATCAGCACGCCGATGCCCTTGGCCTTGAGGTGATGGATGATCTGCTTGATATCGCCCACCGAAATCGGGTCCACGCCGGCAAAGGGTTCATCAAGCAGGATGAACTTCGGTGCCGTGGCCAGTGCGCGGGCAATCTCCACGCGGCGTCTTTCACCACCAGAGAGGCTCATGCCGAGGCTGTCGCGGATATGGTTGATATGAAATTCCTGCAGCAGGCCTTCCAGCGCCTGCTGACGGCCGTTGCGGTCCAGGTCCTTGCGGGTCTCGAGAATGGCCATGATGTTGTCGGCGACCGAGAGCTTGCGAAAGATCGAAGCTTCCTGCGGCAGGTAGCCAATGCCGGCACGTGCGCGACCGTGCATCGGCAGGTGGGTAACGTCGTCCTGATCGATCAGCACGCGGCCCTGGTCGGCATTCACCAGGCCGACGATCATGTAAAAGCAGGTGGTCTTGCCGGCGCCGTTGGGGCCTAGCAGGCCGACGATCTGCCCGCTTTCGATGGACAGGCTGACATCGCGCACGACCTGCCGACTCTTGTAGCTCTTGGCCAGATGCTGGGCTTTGAGAACGGCCATTACTCGGGCTGCTCCGCAGCCTGGCCGTTCTTGCGCGGCTGGATCACCATGTCCACGCGCGGGCGCGGCGTGGTGACATCGGCATTGGTGGCGCGCCCGGCGTTGACGATCTGCCGGCGGGTGTCATAGACGATCTTTTCGCCTTCGAAGGTATTGCCTTCCTGAACGACCTTGGCCTGATCGATGAGCACGATCCGCTCGTTGGCGGCGAAATACTGGATGGTCAGGCCGTAGGCCTTGACGATTTCCTTGTCCACCGCAGGTTTCTGCTCGTAATAGGCCGGCTTGCCGATGGAGGTGAAGACTTCGACGTCGCCGTTGTCATCCTGAGTGATGGTCACCGTGTCGCCGGTGATCTTCATCGTGCCCTGGGTGATGACCACGTCGCCGCGGTAGACCGCCACGCCCTGTCGATCGTCCAGTTCGGCGGTGTCGGCTTGAACGCGGATTGGCTGTTCACGATCCTCGGGAAGCGCCCAGGCGCTGGCACCAAGCCAGAATGCGCTCAAACCGAGCAGGAGGGGGAGAGTCTTAACGCAGCTCATGCTGGCCTCTTACGTTGGACAGCAGGAGCATCCTGCCGTCATCCATGTACGCTTTCATGCCGGTTGCAGTGGTCACGCCATTGGCGGCCTCGATTCTAACGGCTTGGTTTGTCTCGGCATAATCCTTCTCCGGCCACACCGTCAGGCGGCTGGTGGTAAGGATCGTCGGGCGGCCCTTGGCGTCGGTGCGCTCGACCTTGACCTGATCGATCAGCAGCACCTCGTCACCTTCGGCCGATACTTCGCCGCGCTCACTACGCACGTGCCACGGCAGTTCGGTGCCACGATAGGACAGCAGATCCGGCTTGGTCAGCAGGCTGATGTCGCTCGCCTTGATGTGCTCGAGCTTGTCTGCGGTCAGTTCGTAGTTGCGCTTGCCGTCGGGCTGATATTGCACCGTGCGGGAATTGATCACGTAGAAGTCGACATCAGGCGTGGCGCCGCTGGCGACGGATGGCTCCTGCATGAAGCTTTCCGGCCGGATGTTCCAGTAGCCGACCGCCACCAGCAGGGCGGCGATCAGCGTAAGCAGGACAGCGAAGCGCATTTTGCGAAGCATGCAGACCTCTACAGATAGGCGTTTTGCGCGGCGGCCAGGGTGCCCTGCGCGCGCATGATCAGTTCGCAGAACTCGCGTGCCGCACCCTCGCCACCGCGGGCCTGGGTAACGCCATGGGCATGTTCACGCACGAAGCTGTCGGCGCTGGCCACAGCCATGCCGAGCCCTACGCGGCGTATCACTGGCAGGTCGGGCAGGTCGTCACCGAGATAGGCCACCTCAGAGTAGCTCAGGCCAAGCTCGGCCAGCAGTTCGTCGAGCACGACCAGCTTGTCCTCGCGGCCTTGATAGAGGTGCTGGATGCCGAGATTCTGCGCTCGACGCTCTACCACGGGCGTCTTGCGTCCACTGATGATCGCGGTGCGCACGCCGGAGTTGATCAGCATCTTGATGCCATGACCGTCCAGTGTGTTGAACGTCTTGAACTCGCTGCCGTCGGTCAGGAAATAAAGGCGGCCATCGGTGAGCACACCGTCGACGTCGAAGATCGCCAGGCGGATGTCGCGGGCGCGCTGCAGGAGCTGCTCGTGCATTTACATGACCCCCGCGCGCAGCAGGTCATGCATGTTCAGCGCGCCCACCGGCAGCTCCTGCTCGTCGACCACCACCAGCGCACTGATCTTGTGGTCCTCCATGATCTTCAGTGCTTCGGCGGCGAGCATTTCGGCATGGGCGGTCTTGCCATGTACGGTCATGATTTCGTCGATGCGCGTCTGGCGAACGTCGACACCCTTGTCCAGTGCGCGGCGCAGGTCGCCGTCGGTGAAGATACCAGCGAGCCGGCCGTCCGCTTCGACGATGACGGTCATGCCCAGGCCCTTCTGCGTCATTTCCAGCAGGGCATCGCGCAGCGATGTGCCGCGCGGAACCTTCGGCAAGCGCTCGCCGGTGTGCATGACGTGCTCGACTTTCAATAGCAGGCGACGGCCCAGCGCACCACCCGGGTGAGAGAAAGCGAAATCTTCGGCGGTGAACCCGCGGGCCTCGAGCAGCGCGATAGCCAGGGCATCGCCGAGCACCAGGCTGGCGGTGGTGGAGGAGGTCGGCGCAAGATTCAGTGGGCAGGCTTCGATGGCGACACTGGCGTCCAGATTCACCGCGGCGGCCTTGGCCAGCACCGAGTTGGGGTTGCCGGTCATGCTGATCAGGGTGATGCCGAGCCGCTTGATCAGCGGTAGCAGGGTGACGATCTCGCTGGTGGTGCCGGAGTTGGAAAGGGCGAGGACGACATCGTCCTGAGTGATCATGCCCATGTCGCCATGACTGGCCTCGGCAGGATGCACGAAGAAGGCGGCGGTGCCGGTGCTGGCCAAGGTGGCAGCGATCTTGCGGCCGACGTGCCCGGACTTGCCCATGCCAACCACCACCACACGGCCCTTGCAGCCAAGGATCAGCTCGCACGCCTGCACGAAATCGGCATCGATACGTGCGTTCAACTGCTCAACCGCCTCGATTTCCAGGCGGATGGTGCGTTGCGCGGTTTCGATCAATTGGCTGCTCTGGCTCATGGCTGGCGAGGTCGTCCGATTAAAAGGCGGGGATTATAGCGAGAAACCGCTGCGTGCTCATGGAAAATGTCGGTGCGTCACGGTCGGCGCGCAAAGCGATTCGATCAGCCTGAGCTGAACCGAAGCTGAACGGCGCGTGGCTAGCAATCTGCCGAAACGCTCATCGGTTTGGGCGGCCTCCGGCGCGATGCTATAGTGCGCCGCCGAAAACGGTCAGGGCAGAAAGTATCCCAGCGTCATCGGGAGCCGTCTGCTTCGCAGACTGTATGCAAGGAGACCAGATGAGCGCCTGCAATGACTTCGCTGTCGAGCTGAAGGGAGTGACCTTCAAGCGAGGCGAGCGCAGTATTTTCAACGATGTCGATATCGCCATACCGCGAGGGAAGGTCACGGCCATCATGGGGCCGTCCGGTTGTGGCAAGACGACGCTGTTGCGCCTTATCGCTGCGCAATTGATGCCGTCGCGCGGGGAAGTCTGGGTGGCAGGCAACAATCTGCCGAGCCTCTCGCGCAGCGAGTTGTTCGATATGCGCAAGCAGATGGGTGTGCTGTTCCAGAGCGGCGCGCTGTTCACCGATCTCGACGTGTTCGAGAACGTGGCGTTTCCGCTGCGGGTGCACACCAGGTTGCCGGACGAGATGATCCGCGACATCGTGCTGATGAAGCTCGAAGCGGTGGGGCTGCGTGGCGCCATCGAGCTGATGCCCGACGAGCTGTCCGGTGGTATGAAGCGGCGTGTCGCGCTGGCGCGGGCGATTGCCCTGGACCCGCAGATTCTGATGTATGACGAACCCTTCGCCGGACAGGATCCGATTGCGATGGGCGTTCTTGTGCGGCTGATTCGCCTGCTCAACGACGCACTGGGCATCACCAGTATCGTGGTCTCCCACGACCTGGCCGAAACCGCGTCCATTGCCGACTACATCTATGTGGTGGGCGACGGCCAGGTGCTTGGCCAGGGTACGCCGGCGGAGCTGATGGAGTCGCACAATCCGCGCATCAGGCAATTCATGACGGGCGCAGCCGACGGGCCGGTGCCATTCCATTTTCCTGCACCGGCCTATGCCGACGATCTACTGAGAGGCACCGATGCGTAAGCGTTCGTTGTTGGATCGGATTGCCCTGCTCGGTCGCGCCGGACTGGATGTGCTGGCAGCCCTAGGGCGCTCGACGATATTTCTGGTGCATGCGCTATTCGGGCGAAGCGGGCTGCGTAACGGTTTTTCGCTGCTGGTCAAGCAGCTCTATTCGGTTGGTGTGCTGTCACTGGCCATTGTAGTTGTCTCCGGCATCTTCATCGGCATGGTGCTGGCGCTGCAGGGCTACAACATTCTCAGCAGCTACGGCTCCGAACAGGCGGTTGGGCAGATGGTCGCACTGACCCTGTTGCGCGAGCTCGGTCCGGTGGTTACTGCGCTGCTGTTCGCCGGACGTGCCGGCTCGGCTCTGGCGGCCGAGATCGGCAACATGAAGTCGACCGAGCAGCTCTCGAGCCTGGAAATGATCGGAGTCGATCCGCTCAAGTACATCATCGCGCCGCGCCTCTGGGCCGGTTTCATCTCGCTGCCGCTGCTGACGCTGATCTTCAACGTGGTCGGTATCTGGGGCGGAGCGATGGTGGCGGTGGAGTGGCTCGGTGTCTACGAAGGCTCGTTTTGGGCCAACATGCAGAACAGTGTCGACTTCAGTTCCGATGTGCTCAACGGCGTTATCAAGAGCGTCGTCTTTGCGCTGGTAGTGACCTGGATCGCCGTGTTCCAGGGCTACGATTGCGACCCGACCTCCGAAGGTATCAGCCGTGCCACCACCCGGACTGTGGTTTACGCCTCGCTGGCGGTGCTCGGCCTCGATTTCATTTTGACCGCGTTGATGTTTGGAGATTTCTGATGCGTATCCGCACACTGGAAATGGGTGTCGGGCTGTTCCTGCTTGCCGGGCTGCTGGCCTTGCTGCTGCTGTCACTGCGTGTCAGCGGGCTGAGCGTTACTGATGCCGACACTTACAAGCTGTATGCCTATTTCGACAATATTGCCGGATTGACTGTCCGATCCAAGGTGACCATGGCTGGCGTGACCATCGGCAAGGTCACCGCGATCGACCTGGATCGTGACAGCTACACCGGACGAGTCACGCTGGAAATCCAGCAGGATGTCGACATCCTGCCGGCCGACTCGACGGCTTCGATCCTTACCGCAGGGCTGCTGGGTGAGAAGTACATCGGCATCAGCGTCGGCGGTGAGGAAGAATTGCTCGCCGATGGCGACACCATTCAGGACACCCAGTCCTCGCTGGTGCTCGAGGATCTGATCGGCAAATTCCTGCTCAACTCGGTTAACAAAGATTGAAGGAGATGCACATGATGACTGCCTTGCGCCGCGGCCTGCTGATTCTGTTGGCCGTTCTGCCCATGTTCTCCCACGCTGCGCTGACAGCCCACCAGGTCATTCAGCAGACCACCGATGAGTTGCTGGCCGATCTGAAGGCCAACAAGGAGCAGTACCGCAACGATCCGGCGGCTTTCTATGACTCGCTGAACGAGATTCTCGGCCCGGTCGTCGATGCCGAAGGCATCTCGCGCAGCATCATGACCGTCAAATATTCGCGCAACGCCTCGCCCGAGCAGATGACGCGCTTCCAGGAGAATTTCAAGCGCAGCCTGATGCAGTTCTATGGCAACGCCCTGCTGGAATACAACAACCAGCAGATCCGCGTGCTGCCGTCGAGCGGCAAGGCGGATGACAAGCGCACCAGCGTCGGCATGGAGGTGGTAGGGCGCCAGGGCGAGATCTATCCGGTGTCCTACACCATGGTCAACGCCGGCGAGTGGCGGGTGCGCAATGTGATCATCAATGGCATTAACATTGGCAAGCTGTTCCGCGATCAGTTCGCCGATTCCATGCAGCGTAACGGCGGCGATCTGGACAAGACCATCGATGGTTGGGCCGAGGTGGTGGCGCGAACCAAGGATACCGAGGCCGGTCAGCAGGCCGCAGGCGATGAGTGAGGCGCGTATCGAGCGTGGTGCCGAAGGCGAACTGCGCATGATCGGCGTGCTCGACTATAGCAGCGGGCCCTCGCTGCGCGAGGCCGGGCGAGCGCTGATCGCGGACAGCCGCTCGGCACTGATGCTGGATTGCTCGGCGGTCGAGCGGTCCAGCAGTGTCGGGCTTTCTCTCCTGCTGGCCTTCATGCGCGATGCCAAGGCCGCCGGCGTCGAACTGCGCGTCACTGCGTTGCCTGACGATATGGAAAAGATTGCCAAGGTGTCCGGCTTGCTGGATATCCTGCCGCTGGAAGCATCCCGGGTCTGAAAGGAATATCCGTATGAAACTGCGCTGGGCGGAAGAGCTGCGCGATAGCGTGCATGAGCTGGCCGAATCGCTGGGCAATCTGCTGGTCGAGACGTTCCACTACCTGGCGCTGTTTGCGATCGGCGCGGTGACGGCCTGGGCGGCGGTCATGGCCTTTCTTGGCATGGTCGAGAAGGGCCATATCACGGTCGATGACATCCTGCTGCTGTTCATCTACCTGGAGCTGGGTGCGATGGTCGGGATCTATTTCAAGACCAACCACATGCCGGTGCGATTCCTGATCTACGTGGCGATTACCGCGCTGACCCGCCTGTTGATCTCCGATGTTTCCCACCACCATCGTCCTGACATGGGCGTGGTCTACGTATCCGGTGCGATCCTGCTTCTGGCGTTGGCGATTCTGGTGGTGCGCTTCGCCTCCTCACGCTTTCCCGCCGTGCAAAGCGATAGCGGTCGGCCACGCCATTCGCGTAGCCGTGACCAGGGCGCCGAGACGCTCGATTGAGACATCTCCGTTGGTTCGGCGAGGTTCGGGGTTCGCAGCCTTCGGGCTTTTTTGTATGATGATCGGCCCGTGCGCGTCCTGCGCCGATCGAGGTTGAACATGCAGGCCCAAGAAGTGAAGAATTTCCTGGAAGAGAAGATTCCAGGTGCCCAGGTAGAAGTGGAAGGCGAAGGCTGCAACTTCCAGCTCAACGTGATCAGTGACGAGCTGGCCGGTCTGAGCCCGGTCAAACGCCAGCAGCAGATCTACGCCCACCTCAACCCCTGGATCGCCGACGGCAGCATTCACGCCGTCACCATGAAGTTCTTCAGTCGCGTCGACTGGGCCGGGCGCGCCTGATCGCTGGCGGCCAGCACCTCCACTCATTCCAGGCAGAGCGCGTCGAATTGACTGCGCCGCCCCCTTCGGCAGTGCTTACAGCCTGCGGCTTACGGGAATACTCATGGACAAACTGATCATTACCGGCGGTATTCGCCTCGATGGCGAGATTCGCATTTCCGGTGCGAAGAACTCCGCCCTGCCGATTCTGGCCGCCACCTTGCTGGCCGACACCCCTGTCACGGTATGCAACCTGCCGCACCTGCACGACATCACCACGATGATCGAGCTGTTCGGTCGCATGGGCGTGCAGCCGGTCATCGACGAAAAGCTCAGTGTCGAAGTGGACGCCAGCAGCATCAAGACGCTGGTTGCGCCCTATGAGCTGGTGAAGACCATGCGCGCCTCGATCCTGGTGCTCGGCCCGATGGTCGCGCGTTTTGGCGAAGCCGAAGTTGCCTTGCCCGGCGGTTGCGCCATTGGCTCGCGGCCGGTCGATCTGCACATCCGTGGTCTCGAAGCCATGGGCGCGCACATTGACGTCGAAGGTGGCTACATCAAGGCCAAGGCGCCTGCCGGTGGATTGCGTGGTGCGCATTTCTTCTTCGATACGGTAAGTGTGACCGGTACCGAAAACATCATGATGGCCGCCGCGCTGGCCAACGGCCGCAGCGTGCTGGAAAACGCCGCGCGTGAGCCCGAGGTGGTTGACCTGGCCAACTTCCTCAACTCCATGGGTGCTAAGGTTTCCGGTGCCGGCACCGACACCATCACCATCGATGGGGTCAAACGTCTTGGCGGTGGTCGCTACAGCGTAATGCCCGACCGTATTGAAACCGGGACCTATCTGGTCGCGGCGGCTGCCACTGGTGGCCGTGTTCGCTTGAAGGATACCGACGCAACGCTGCTCGAAGCTGTGCTGCACAAGCTGGTTGAGGCTGGCGCGCATATCGATACCGGTAGCGACTGGATCGAGTTGGACATGAAGGGCAAGCGGCCAAAGGCAGTCAACGTGCGGACTGCACCATACCCCGCGTTTCCGACCGACATGCAGGCGCAGTTCATTGCGCTGAACGCCATTGCCGAAGGCACCGGCACGGTGATCGAGACCGTTTTCGAGAATCGCTTCATGCACGTCTACGAGATGAACCGCATGGGCTCGCAGATTCTGGTCGAAGGCAATACCGCCATTGTCACCGGCGTCGAGCGTCTCAAAGGTGCGCCGGTCATGGCGACCGATCTGCGCGCGTCGGCAAGCCTGGTCATCGCCGGCCTGGTTGCCGAGGGCGATACGCTGATCGATCGCATCTACCACATTGATCGTGGCTACGAGTGCATCGAAGAGAAGCTGCAGCTGCTGGGCGCGAAGATTCGCCGCGTGCCGGGCTAGGTTTTCGCGAGACGGATGGCTAGCGGGCCCTTGACTAGCGAGGGCCCACCCGAGGTTCCAAAGGAAATGTGCTCCATGCTTACCATCGCCCTGTCCAAAGGCCGCATCCTCGACGATACCCTGCCGCTGCTCGCCGCAGCCGGCATCGTGCCCACCGAGAACCCGGACAAGAGCCGCAAGCTGATCATCCCGACCACTCAGGATGATGTGCGTCTGCTGATCGTCCGCGCTACCGACGTGCCCACCTACGTCGAGCATGGTGCGGCCGATCTCGGCGTCGCCGGCAAGGATGTGCTGATGGAGTACGGCGGCCAGGGGCTGTACGAGCCACTCGATCTGCGCATCGCCAACTGCAAGTTGATGACCGCCGGCAAGGTCGGTGCGCCGGAGCCCAAGGGCCGCCTGCGCGTGGCGACCAAGTTCGTGAATGTCGCCAAGCGCTACTACGCCGAGCAGGGCCGCCAGGTCGACATCATCAAGCTGTACGGCTCGATGGAGCTTGCGCCGCTGGTGGGGCTGGCGGATAAGATCATCGACGTCGTCGACACCGGCAACACCCTGCGTGCCAATGGCCTGGAGCCCCAGGAACTGATCGCACACATCAGTTCGCGGCTGGTGGTGAACAAGGCTTCGATGAAGATGCAGCACGCGCGCATCCAAGCGCTGATCGATACCCTGCATACGGCGGTTCAGCAGCATCAGCATTGATGCGTTTCGCGGTCCCCGCCGCGCCTGCCTATCCGTGCCATAGCTGAAATTCTCAGGTGCCCGCACGGTGGGCTTGATATTCTAGCGGCGCCTGAGAGCCCGGCCTGCGCTTCGTGCCATTGCAATGAAGCAGGCCGCTTCCGATGCCTAGCCAACCATGAGGCCCGCTATGACCGCTCCCTCCGCCATCCGTCGACTCAACGCTGCCGATGCCGACTTCGCACGTCATCTGGATCATCTGTTGAGCTGGGAAAGCGTTTCCGACGATGGCGTAAACGAGCGAGTGCTGGAGATCATCAAGGCTGTACGCGAGCGCGGCGATGCTGCGCTGGTCGAGCTGACCCAGCGCTTCGATGGACTACAGGTCGCCTCCATGGCTGATCTGATCCTGCCACGCGCACGTCTGGAGCAGGCCCTCGAGCGGATTACCCCGGAACAGCGCGAGGCTCTCGAAATTGCTGCCGAGCGGGTGCGCAGCTATCACGAGCGGCAGAAACAGGACTCCTGGACCTATACCGAAGCCGACGGCACGGTGCTGGGGCAGAAAGTCACCCCGCTGGACCGCGCCGGTCTCTACGTGCCGGGCGGCAAGGCATCCTATCCATCGTCGGTGCTGATGAACGCCATTCCGGCCAAGGTTGCTGGTGTGCCGGAAGTGGTCATGGTCGTGCCTACCCCGCGTGGCGAGCTCAATGAGTTGGTGCTCGCGGCGGCCTGCATTGCCGGCGTCGATCGGGTCTTTACCATCGGTGGTGCGCAGGCGGTCGCGGCGCTGGCCTACGGTACCGAGAGCGTGCCGCCGGTGGACAAGATCGTCGGCCCGGGCAACATCTATGTTGCTACTGCTAAGCGTCACGTATTCGGCAAGGTTGGTATCGACATGATTGCAGGCCCGTCGGAAATCCTGGTGGTCTGCGACGGCCAGACCGACCCGGACTGGATCGCCATGGACCTGTTCTCCCAGGCCGAGCATGACGAGGATGCCCAGTCGATTCTGGTCAGCCCGGATGCCGTCTTCCTTGATCGCGTCGCCGAAAGCATCGCCCGCCTGCTGCCGACACTGGAGCGTGCCGATATCGCCCGTACCTCCATCGAAGGCCGTGGTGCGCTGATTCAGGTGGCCGACATGCAGCAGGCGATCGATGTCGCCAACCGTATCGCGCCTGAGCACCTGGAGCTTTCGGTCGCCGAGCCGGAGCAATGGCTGCCGCAGATTCGGCATGCCGGCGCGATCTTCATGGGGCGTTACACCGCCGAGGCGCTGGGCGATTACTGCGCTGGCCCGAACCACGTGCTGCCGACCTCGGGCACGGCGCGCTTCTCCTCGCCGCTGGGTGTGTATGACTTCCAGAAGCGCTCGTCGATCATCAATTGCTCGGCCGAGGGTGCCTCGACGTTGGGCAAAGTGGCGTCGGTGCTGGCGCGCGGCGAATCGCTGACGGCGCATGCGCGCAGCGCCGAGTACCGCATCAAGAGCTGACGCTGGGCGGCCGGCACGGACTGGCTCATGCCCGTTCGCCGTCGCCACTTGGCAAGGCGTTTGAACTATCGCCTCACGACCAACCGATCACTTTCGAGGAGAGAAGGGCAGATGAGCAAATTCTGGAGCCCCTTCGTCAAGGACCTGGTGCCCTATGTGCCGGGTGAGCAGCCCAAGCTGAGCAAGCTGGTCAAGCTCAACACCAACGAGAACCCCTATGGCCCATCGCCACGTGCGATCGCCGCGATGCAGGCCGAGCTCAACGACGGTCTGCGGCTGTATCCGGACCCGAACGGCGAGCGGCTGAAGCAGGCGGTGGCCGAATATTACGGCGTGTGCCCAGCTCAGGTCTTCGTCGGCAATGGCTCGGACGAAGTGCTAGCCCATGCCTTTCATGGTTTGTTCCAGCATGACCGCCCGCTGCTGTTTCCTGATATCAGCTACAGCTTCTACCCGGTGTACTGTGGGCTGTATGGCATCGCCTACGAAACCGTCGCGCTCGATGAACAGTTCCAGATCGATGTGGCCGATTACAACCGGCCGAACGGCGGCATCATCTTCCCTAACCCGAATGCGCCGACTGGCTGCCTGCTTCCACTTCAGGCGATCGAGCAGCTATTGCAGGCGAACACTGAATCCGTGGTGCTGGTCGATGAGGCCTATGTGGATTTCGGCGGTGAGTCTGCCATCGCACTGGTGGACCGTTATCCGAATCTGCTGGTGACGCAGACGCTGTCCAAGTCGCGTTCGCTGGCCGGCCTTCGTGTGGGTCTGGCAGTCGGCCATCCGGATCTGATCGAGGCGCTGGAGCGGATCAAGAACAGCTTCAATTCCTACCCGCTGGACCGTATCGCCATCGCTGGCGCCGCGGCGGCGTTCGAGGATCGCGCCTATTTCCAGCAGACCTGTCAGCAGGTCATCGACAGTCGCGAGGCGGTGGTGACGGCGATGCAGGGGCTGGGTTTCGAGGTGCTGCCGTCGGCGGCGAACTTTATCTTCGCGCGTCATCGGCAGCGTGATGCGGCAGCGATAGCTGCGAGCCTGCGCGAGCAGGGCGTGATCGTGCGGCATTTCAAGCAGCCACGTATCGAGCAGTTCTTGCGTATCACCATCGGTACGCCGGAGCAGAATCACGCGCTGTTGGCTGCGCTCGGCTGACGCTGAGTCTGGTTCGGGCAGGCTTACTGCCTGCCCTTGCCGACTGGCGGTGGAAGGGGCGCAGCATGTTGCTGCATTTCCCTCGTTTGGCAGGAGCGTCATCGCTATTTCGGCGCAGCGTTCACCGGTGGTCGCATGCCAATTTCGGCGGTAAGGGTCAGTGGCTTGCCATTGCGCAGGATATCGATGTCGATGTTCTCGCCCGGACGCGCGCGCGCAACCTGGTTCATCGAGCTGCGCCCGTCGGCTGACTGCACTCCGTCGATGCTCAGGATCAGGTCGCCTGGCTGAAGCCCGGCCCGTGCCGCCGGGCCGTCGCGGTAGACACCCGCCACCACGATTCCTGGTCGTCCTTCCTGACCGAAGGACTCCGCGAGCTCCTGAGTCAGCGACTGCACCTCCACGCCCAGCCAGCCACGAATGACCTGGCCGTGCTCGATGATCGACTTCATCACTTCCAGTGCCAGCTTCACCGGTATCGCGAAGCCGATGCCCTGCGAACCGCCGGATTCGGAAATGATGGCGGTATTGATGCCGATCAGGTTGCCGCCGGCATCCACCAGCGCGCCGCCCGAGTTGCCTCGGTTGATCGCCGCATCGGTTTGGATGAAATCCTCGTAGGTGTTCAGGCCCAGCTGATTGCGGCCGGTGGCGCTGATGATGCCCATGGTGACGGTCTGGCCGACGCCGAAGGGGTTGCCGATCGCCAGGGTGACGTCGCCGACGCGTATGCGATCGGAATGGCCGAGCGTGATGGCCGGTAGGTCTGCGAGGTCGATCTTCAGCACGGCAAGGTCGGTCTCCGGATCGCTGCCAATCACCCGGGCCAGCGTTTCCCGGCCATCCTTGAGGGCCACGACGATCTGCTCGGCGTTGGCGGTCACATGGTTGTTGGTGAGCAAGTAGCCTTCGGAACTCATGATTACCGCAGAACCGAGGCTCGACTCCATGCGCCGTTGCCTCGGCAGGTTGTCACTGAAGAAGCGTTGGAACAGTGGATCCTTGGACAGCGGTTGCTGCTCGGTCTTCTCGATGACCTTGGTGGTGTAGAGGTTGGCAACTGCTGGCGCAGCGGCCGCCACCGCGTTGGCGTACGAATAAGGGCCCTGCTGCGGTGCGCTGGCAACCAGCGGTGCCTGCTGTAGCCCGATGTCGTGCTCCTTTATACCCACCAGCTGCGGATAGCGCTGGATGATCAGCAGTGCTACGAGCAGGCCGACCAGCAACGGCCAGCCGAGAAAACGTAGGGCATTGAACATCGCGCAGGGGTCCGGACAGAGTTGCGGGCGCGGGGAGCGCCCCTTAAGGTGGCGGCATTATACGAAGCTCCAACTGAAATGCAGCTTCATGTGTGCATGATTTGCCGTGAGGGTTCGACTAGAAATCTATCGAGCCATATCGCATTTACCAAGAGGTTGCCATGACTGTTGCGCTCACCGCTCTGGTTCAGGAAGCAGATCGATATCTGGATGCCGCGAGGATTGCCGATTATTGCCCCAATGGCCTGCAGGTCGAAGGGTGCTCTCAGGTCGCGCGGATCGTCAGTGGTGTGACGGCCAGCCAGGCATTGCTGGATGCGGCAGTCGAGGCGGGCGCCGATGTGGTCCTGGTCCATCATGGCTATTTCTGGAAGAACGAAGATGCTCGTGTCGTCGGCATGAAGCAGCGCCGCCTGAAAACCTTGCTGAGCAATGACATCAGCCTGCTGGCGTACCACCTGCCACTCGATGTGCATCCTGAGGTCGGCAACAATGCCCGATTGGGCGTATTGCTCGGTCTTCGCTCCGACGGTCCGCTGGAGCCGGGCAATCCGCGCTCGGTGGGGCTGGTGGGCTCCCTTGAGAAACCGCTGGCGCCGGCTGAGTTCATGCGTCGGATCCATGACGTGCTTGGACGGGAGCCGCTGATGGTCGCCGGCGACCGCCCGATTCGGCGTGTCGCCTGGTGTACCGGTGGTGCCCAGGGCTATATCGATCAGGCTGTGGCGGCCGGAGTAGACGCCTATATCACCGGTGAAATCTCCGAACCCACGGCACATATCGCGCGTGAAAATGGCCTGAGCTTCTTCGCTGCCGGCCATCACGCGACAGAGCGCTATGGGGTCCGTGCGCTGGGTGAGTACCTAGCAAGCCGCTTCGGCATCGAGCACCAATTCATTGATTGCCCAAACCCCGCGTAAAGCTTGCTCCACAAGCGCAGTGAGTCGTGGAGCCCCCCATTTCACGGTCCCGTGGCACGGCGGAGAGTCGATATAAATCTATAGCTTTTAGGTCTAAAAGGCGGCCTGATTAGAATTGAAGGTCGTGTTAGAGTTGCGCCCATTCCACGGCCGGCCGGCCGTCCATCTGCCAAATCGTGAGTAGCCATGGTCGACAAACTGACGCATCTGAAACAGCTGGAGGCGGAAAGCATCCATATCATTCGTGAGGTCGCTGCAGAGTTCGGCAACCCGGTGATGCTGTATTCCATCGGCAAAGATTCGGCCGTAATGCTGCACCTGGCGCGCAAGGCCTTCTTCCCTGGCAAGCTGCCGTTCCCGGTGCTGCATGTCGACACCCGCTGGAAGTTCCAGGAGATGTACAGCTTCCGCACCAAGATGGTCGAGGAGATGGGCCTTGAGCTGATCACCCACATCAACCCCGAGGGTGTGGCGCAGGACATGAATCCCTTCACGTATGGCAGTGCCAAGCACACCGACGTCATGAAGACCGAAGGACTCAAGCAGGCGCTGGACAAGTACGGTTTCGACGCTGCCTTCGGTGGTGCCCGTCGCGACGAGGAAAAATCCCGCGCCAAGGAGCGTGTCTACTCCTTCCGTGACAGCAAGCACCGCTGGGATCCGAAGAACCAGCGCCCTGAGCTGTGGAATCTCTACAACGGCAAGGTCAAGAAGGGCGAGTCGATCCGCGTGTTCCCGCTCTCCAACTGGACTGAGTTGGACATCTGGCAATACATCTACCTCGAGCAGATCCCGATCGTGCCGCTGTACTTCGCTGCCGAGCGGGAAGTCATCGAGAAGAACGGCACGCTGATCATGATCGACGATGAGCGGATTCTCGAGCACCTCACTGATGAGGAAAAAGGGCGCATCGAAAAACGTATGGTCCGCTTCCGCACCCTCGGCTGCTACCCGCTCACCGGTGCGGTCGAGTCGACCGCGACCAGCCTGCCGGAAATCATCCAGGAGATGCTCCTGACCCGCACTTCCGAGCGCCAGGGGCGCGTCATCGACCATGACGCCACCGGCTCGATGGAGGAAAAGAAACGCCAGGGGTACTTTTAACGAGTGATAGCTGGAAGCTTGAAGCCGGAAGCTTGAAGTGAAAGCAGCATGGAGCGCTGTATGGATTTCGAAAAGTTGGAGGTATGGAAGCGATCGGCAAGGCTGTCGGTAAATTTGTATCGACAGCTGAGTGGTTCTCGTGAATTAGGCTTCAAGGACCAGATCACTCGCTCAGGCTTATCAATTCCCAGCAATATTGCCGAAGGCATGAGTAGGGGAGGAGCGAAGGAAAAAATACGGTTTTTGCTGATTGCCAAAGGTTCCTGCGCGGAACTGCGAACGCAACTTTATATAGGTCGCGAGGCAGGCTTCGTAACGGAAGAGTTTGCAGGACCCAGTATCCAGGAAACCCGCGAAATCGCCGCCATGCTGTCCAGTTTGATTCAAACCATTCGTAAAGACTGTTAGCAGAGCGCAAGTTGTCGATGCGAGGAGCTGTTACTTCCAGCTTCCAGCTTCCAGCTTCCAGCTCGGAGAATGCAATGAGCCACCAATCCGACCTAATTTCCGCCGACATCCTCGCCTACCTGGCGCAACACGAGCGCAAGGAACTCCTGCGTTTCCTGACCTGCGGCAACGTCGATGACGGCAAGAGCACGCTGATCGGCCGCCTGCTGCACGATTCGAAGATGATCTACGAGGACCATCTTGAAGCGATCACCCGCGACTCCAAGAAGGTCGGTACCACTGGCGAAGACGTCGATCTGGCGCTGCTGGTCGATGGGCTGCAGGCCGAGCGCGAGCAGGGCATCACCATCGACGTTGCCTACCGTTATTTCAGTACCGCCAAGCGCAAGTTCATCATTGCCGACACCCCCGGCCACGAGCAGTACACGCGCAACATGGCCACCGGCGCGTCCACCTGCGACCTCGCGATCATCCTGGTAGATGCCCGCTACGGGGTGCAGACCCAGACCAAGCGCCACAGCTTCATCACCTCGTTGCTGGGCATCAAGCATATCGTCGTCGCCATCAACAAGATGGACCTGATGAACTTCGATCAGGACGTGTTCGAGAAGATCAAGGCCGACTACCTGGCATTTGCCGATCGCATCGAACTCAAGCCGTCGTCTCTGCACTTCGTGCCGATGTCGGCGCTGAAGGGCGACAACGTAGTCAATCGCAGCGAGCGCGCACCCTGGTACCAGGGGCAGTCGCTGATGGAGATTCTCGAGAGTGTCGAGATCGCCGGCGACCGTAACTTCGACGACCTGCGCTTCCCGGTGCAGTACGTCAACCGCCCGAATCTCAACTTCCGCGGCTTCGCCGGCACCCTGGCGAGCGGCATCGTGCGCAAAGGCGACGAGATCGCCGTGCTGCCGTCCGGCAAGATCAGTCGGGTCAAGTCCATCGTCACGTTCGATGGCGAACTCGAGCAGGCGACGCCGGGTGAAGCCGTTACCCTGACGCTCGAAGACGAAATCGATGTCTCGCGGGGCGACATGCTGGTGCATGCCGATAGTCGTCCGCGTATCGCCGACGGCTTCGAGGCGATGCTCGTTTGGATGGGCGAAGAGCCGATGCTGCCGGGCAAGAAATACGATATCAAGCGCGCTACCAGCTACGTGCCGGCCTCCATCGCCAGTATCGCCCACAAGGTGGATGTGAATACGCTGGAGAAGGGCGCTGCGAGCAGCCTGCAGCTCAACGAAATCGGTCGCGTCAAGGTCAGCCTGGATGCGCCGATCGCGCTGGATGGCTACGCGCAGAACCGCACCACTGGCTCATTCATCGTCATCGACAGGCTCACCAACGGCACCGTTGGTGCCGGCATGATCATCGCTGATCCGCTTGCTCATGGTTCTACTGGGCATCACGGTGCGCTGGCTCACGTATCGACCGAAGAGCGCGCGATCCGCTTTGGCCAGCAACCTGCCACTGTGCTGTTTACCGGGCTGTCCGGTGCCGGCAAGAGCACCTTGGCCTACGCCGTGGAGCGCAAACTGTTCGATATGGGGCGGGCTGTTTACGTACTGGATGGCCAGAACCTGCGCCACGACCTGAACAAGGGCCTGCCGCAGGACCGTGCCGGTCGCACCGAGAATTGGCGCCGTGCCGCCCAAGTGGCGCGCCAGTTCAACGAGGCGGGTCTTTTGACCCTGGCGGCCTTCGTCGCACCGGATGCCGAAGGCCGCGAACAGGCCAAGGCGTTGGTAGGTGCGGATCGCCTGCTTACGGTTTATGTCCAGGCTTCGCCGCTGACCTGTCAGCAACGCGATCCGCAAGGCTTGTACGCTGCTGGCGATGACAACATTCCCGGCGAGTCCTTCCCCTACGATGTGCCGGGCAATGCCGATCTGGTGATCGACACTGAGTCGCTGACGGTGGAAGAGGGTGCCAAGCAGGTCATCGATCTGCTGCGTCAGCGCGGCGCGATCTGATCTAGTACCGGTAACGACAACGCCCTGCAGTTTGAACTGCAAGGCGTTTTGTTTTGCCGCATCAGAAACCGGACTTTTGTAGGGTGCGCTCCGCGCACCGGAAAATGCTGAAGCCAGTAGACGTGACGCCAGGTATGGCTTGTTCCCGTCCTGATACCGCTCGGTGCGTGGAACGCACCCTACGATCAATGTGGTGCTTCGCTTTCCTCCGTCTTGGCAAGGCCAATTCCGGGCTCGCCGAAAAACATCCTGTGGGGAATACAGGCCATCGCTCAGCCTGCAAACCAGCCGTATCAGTCGCGAAGCACGTACTTCAGAATCTCCACGACCTGCTCGGTGGTGGTCGCCCAAGCCATGGCGGCTGCGTCGACTTCCTTCAGGGGATGCACGATGTCGTCGCCATGGAGCGTCACATAAGGCTTGCCCAGGGCTGCGCAGTAACCGGCGTCGAATGCGGCGTTCCATTGCTTGTACTTGTCGCCGAAGCGCACCACCACCAGATCGGCTTGTTGAATCAGCGTCTTGGTGCGGATCGCGTTTACCTTGGACGACTTATGGTCGCGCCAGAAGCCATTAGGCTCGGCGCCCAGGCAATCGCCGGCGGCATCGCTGGCTTCGTGATCCGTTACGGCGGAAGTGAAGACTACATCCAGTTCGGCGGCCTTGGCGCCACGCTCGATTTCAACGCGCCAGTCGGTATGGATTTCCCCGGACAGGTAAACGGTAAAGGGCATGGTTCCTCCTGAAAAATCGGTATCGCCTGCGACATGTCTCGCGGCAAGAAGGGACCGATGCTAGCCCAGCAGGCTGCGTGAGGGCCAGCGATAGCCCGTCAATGCCTTACGTAGGTTGCATTAGCCGAAGTCGTAATCCGACCTTCGGAGGGTGGGTGCGGTTTCGACGTTGGGCGATGGATGCAGCCGGTTCGGGGTAAACGACGGAAGCGCCTTCGGCGATTCCATCCTACGGAGAAGGATGCATCAGGCCGCGAGTAGAACGCTTGGCTCTTGGCAATACAAGCTCCGGATCGCCCGCCCAGTCGGCAGGGTACAGCCCGGCACGAACGTCGCGGTGAAAGCTCGAATAGGGCCAATCCCCAACGCGCCGAACCAGGCCATGCTTGAGTGGGTTTACATACACGTAATCCATATGCCGCCGGAAATCGGCTTCGTTACGGATGAGGTGTTCCCAATAACGGCGCTGCCAGATACCCCGCTCGCCGCGATGCAGGCGTACAGCCGAACGGTATTCGTCCAGGGGCAAGGCGCGGCTGAAGAACGTTTTGATCAAGCGCCAACGCAGCGAATAGTCCGCATCACCCGGCGGTAGTGTCCAGACGCAATGCATATGCTCGGGTAAAACCACCCAGGCATTGATAGTAAAGGGATGGAGTCGATGCACGCTCCGGACGGCGGTCCGCAGAACATCGATGTGTCGCACCAGCAAATCATTGCCGCGCCGCTCAAGAAGATTCACCGTAAAAAACCAGCTCGCCCCTGGAGCCAGGGCGCGACGATAGTTAGGCATCCTTGCCCCCTCGACGTATTAATGAGCCAAAAGTGTAAGTTGGATCAGCCGTCGGAGGTGTGGCCCAGTCGCGGTAACCGATGGAAGCGCCTTTGGCGATTCCATCATACGAAAAGCGGTTCACCGCTCCGCGATGTTCAGGCAACGTAGGTTGGATTAGCCGAAGGCGTAATCCGACGTTCGCGAGGGTGGGTACGGTTGCGGTGTCGAGTTGATGGTTGCAGGCAATTCGCGGTAACCGACGGAAGCGCCTTCGACGATTCCATCATACGAAAAGCGGTTCGCCGATCCGCGAGGTCCAGTCAACGTAGGTTGGATTAGCCGAAGGCGTAATCCGACGTTCGAGTGGGTTGGCGCGGTTGCGGTGTTGGGCGGTGGATGCAGCCGATTCGCGGTAACCGACGGAAGCGCCTTCGGCGATTCCATCATACGGAAAGTGATCCGCCATACCGCGATTACGGAAAGCGGTTCGCCGCCCGCGATGCCCAGGCAACGTAGGTTGGATTAGCCGAAGGCGTAATCCGACGTTCGAGTGGGTTGGCGCGGTTGCGGTGTTGGGTGGTGGATGCAGCCGGTTCGCGGTAAACGATGGAAGCGCCTTCGGCGATTCCATCATACGGAAAGCGTTTCGCCGCTCCGCGATGTCCAGGCAACGTAGGTTGGATTAGCCGAAGGCGTAATCCGACGTTCGAGTGAGTGGGTGCGGTTGCGGTGTTGGGTGGTGGATGCAGCCGGTTCGCGGTAAACGACGGAAGCGCCTTCGACGATTCCATCATACGAAAAGCGGTTCGCCGATCCGCGAGGTCCAGTCAACGTAGGTTGGATTAGCCGAAGGCGTAATCCGACGTTCGAGTGGGTGGGTGCGGTTGCGGTGTTGGGCGGTGGATGCAGCCGATTCGCGGTAACCGACGGAAGCGCCTTCGGCGATTCCATCATACGGAAAGCGGTTCGCCGATCCGCGAGGTCCAGTCAACGTAGGTTGGATTAGCCGAAGGCGTAATCCGACGTTTGAGTGGGTTGGCGCGGTTGCGGTGTTGGGCGGTGGATGCAGCCGATTCGCGGTAACCGACGGAAGCGCCTTCGGCGATTCCATCATACGGAAAGTGATCCGCCATACCGCGATTCAAACAGCAAAACGCCCCGCACAAAGGCGAGGCGTTTAGTTTGCAACGGCGGATACAGCAGGTTCGCGGTGAGCGACGGATTACGCTTCGCTAATCCATCTTACGAATTGATCCGCCTTACCGCGTTACCGCGTTTACCGGCAGTTGCTGGGAGCAAGGTTAGCTTCCAGATCGCCGGCGACGGCAGGCGCTGCTGCGCCTTTTGCACCGCAAGCCCAAGAGATGTTGGTGGCAGGAGGAGTATATGCAGCGCTCGAATCCGGCAGTGCAGTCGGAGCTGTGTTGGCTCCAGTGTATGGGCGGAGAATAAGAGTGCCATCATCCTGAACGGGCTTATCAAACGTAATGGTGATTTGGCCGGTTTTATTGTCAATATCAACTTTTTTTACGTTTGCTGTTGCAGTTGGGGACGTCCATCCTGCGTTATACGGCTTTGCGTTAGCAGCGTTCTCAGCTACAGCAGCTTTCGCGCTAGCAGCGAGAGATAACCCTTCAGACACCTTTGCACGCTTGGTGTAATCCTGATAAGCAGGCAAAGCCACCGCAGCCAAAATCCCGATGATCGCCACAACGATCATCAATTCAATAAGAGTAAAACCCTTCTGCATCTGAGCTTTCATGTGTATCTCCTTAAAGTGTTAAGGCTGTGAGCCTGCCAGGACTAAAGCAGTTGGCGTGCCAGCTCTCCTCCGTGCCGAGCGCAGCGGCCAATACTGTGAAGTGCCTCAAGCTCTTGCCGCTACCGAGAGCTAGTTCCCGAGCGCAGCCCGGGTCCCATGCTTCAAGCGCCTAAATAAAATAGCTATGTTGCACCTCATGGCCGACTCTTCGCGGGCTATATGTGACCAATAACGTCACTTGCCGCCGCCCTTGTTTGCAGCCACCGGCATCTACGCTATAAGGCGGGCATAGATTGGAGCGAGGCCGCCATGAGCGAAAACATTTCCCTATCCGGGCTGGCACGGCAGATGGTCGTGGCCGGCGTGTTGGACGAAAAAACGGCCCAGCAGGCGCAGGCTCAAGCCGTTCGCGGCAAAACACCCTTTGTCACCTATGTAGTGCAGAACAAGTTGGCCAAAGGCCGCGCCATAGCCGAGCTTGCTTCCGATCAATTCGGTGTAGCGCTGCTGGACCTGTCTGCGCTGAACAAGGAGTCGCTGCCCAAGGATCTGATCAGTGAGAAGTTGGCCCGCCAACATCGGGTGCTGCCGCTTTCCAAGCGCGGCACCAAGCTTTATGTCGCCATCTCCGATCCGGCTAATCATCAATCGATTGCCGATATCCAGTTCAGTACCGGGCTGAGCATCGAGTCGATTCTGGTGGAAGACGACAAGCTGGGCGAGGCCATCGACAAACTGTACGAAAGCGGCGCCACCGGACTAGAGGAGCTGGGCGAAGTCGATCTGGATGGGGTCGATGTCGAGTCCGTCACCGAAGATGGAAAAGCTGAGGAAGGCGGAGAGGCCGCTGACGACGCCCCGGTCGTGCGCTTCGTCAACAAGATGCTGCTCGACGCCATTCGTGGAGGCTCGTCCGACCTGCACTTCGAACCTTACGAAAAAGTCTTTCGCGTACGCCTGCGTACGGACGGCATCCTGCATGAGGTGGCGCGGCCTCCGGTCCAGCTGGCTCCGCGTATCTCCGCACGCTTGAAAGTCATGGCTGGCCTGGACATCTCCGAGCGCCGCAAGCCGCAGGATGGTCGCATCAAGATGAAGCTGTCCAAGAATAAGGCCATCGATTTTCGCGTCAATACGCTACCCACGCTCTGGGGAGAGAAGATCGTGATGCGAATTCTCGATCCGTCCAGTGCGCAGATGGGCATCGATGCATTGGGTTATGAAGAGGATCAGAAAGAGCTCTATATGAATGCCCTGAAGCAGCCGCAGGGCATGATTCTGGTAACCGGCCCTACGGGATCGGGCAAGACGGTATCTCTTTACACCGGTCTCAATATTCTCAACACGGTGGATGTGAACATCTCGACCGCCGAAGACCCGGTGGAGATCAACCTGGAGGGTATCAACCAGGTCAACGTCAACCCGCGTCAGGGCATGGACTTCTCTCAGGCGCTGCGGGCGTTTCTGCGTCAGGACCCGGACATCATCATGGTGGGCGAGATCCGCGACCTGGAGACCGCCGAAATTGCCATTAAGGCGGCACAGACCGGCCACATGGTCATGTCGACGCTACACACCAACAGCGCCGCGGAAACCCTGACCCGTCTTCGCAACATGGGGGTGGCCGCGTTCAATATTGCGACCTCGGTCAACCTGATCATCGCGCAGCGACTGGCACGCAAGCTTTGCAACAGTTGCAAGAAGGAGGTCGATCTGCCGCGCGAGGCGCTGTTGGAAGAGGGCTTCCCTGCCGACAAGATCGGGACGTTCAAAATCTATGGCCCGGTCGGCTGCGACAATTGCAAGGGTGGTTACAAAGGCCGTGTCGGTATTTATGAAGTGGTTAAAAACACGCCGGCGTTGGCCAGGATTATCATGGAGGACGGCAATTCCATCGACATTTCCACCCAGATGCGTAAAGACGGCTTTAACGATCTGCGTACTTCGGCTCTAGTTAAAGCCATGCAGGGCGTGACCAGCCTGGAAGAAGTGAACCGGGTGACCAAGGACTAACATGGCGCAGAAAGCGATAAAAACCAGTGTGTTCACCTGGGAAGGGACAAACAAGCAGGGCGCGAAGATAAAGGGCGAGCTCAACGGCGTGAGCCCCGCGATGGTCAAGGCGCAGCTGCGTAAGCAGGGCGTTAACCCCCACAAGGTGCGCAAGAAGTCGGTTTCGCTGTTCAGTGCTGGCAAAAAGATCAAGCCGATGGACATCGCCCTGTTCACTCGCCAGATGGCAACCATGATGAAAGCTGGTGTGCCGCTATTGCAGTCCTTCGACATCATCGGTGAGGGCTTTGACAATCCGAACATGCGCAAGCTGGTGGATGATCTGAAACAGGAGGTCGCCGCGGGTAATAGCTTCGCAACCGCGCTGCGCAAGAAGCCTCAATACTTCGATGATCTCTATTGCAATCTGGTTGATTCGGGCGAGCAGTCCGGTTCGCTAGAAACGCTGCTTGATCGGGTGGCAACCTACAAGGAAAAGACCGAGGCCCTGAAGGCCAAGATCAAGAAGGCGATGAATTACCCTATTGCCGTCGTATTGGTTGCAATCATTGTTTCGGCGATCTTGCTGATCAAGGTGGTTCCGCAGTTTCAGGACGTCTTCGCAAACTTCGGCGCGGAGCTCCCGGCGTTTACATTGATGGTGATTGGCTTGTCCGAAGCGCTGCAGGCCTGGTGGCACGTGGTGCTGCTCGTCATGTTTGGGGTGGCTTATGCTTTCAAGACTGCCCACGGCAAATCGGAACGTTTCCGCAATGGGTTTGACCGTTTTTTGCTCAAGATTCCAGTGGTCGGCGATATTCTCTATAAGTCTGCGGTGGCGCGCTTTGCGCGCACGCTGGCCACTACCTTTGCCGCCGGTGTACCGTTGGTCGATGCATTGGACTCGGTGGCTGGGGCGACCGGCAATGTGGTATTCCGCAATGCGACCATGAAGGTCAAGGCTGATGTATCCAGTGGTATGCAGCTGAACTTTTCGATGCGCACTACCGGCACCTTTCCCAGTATGGCGATCCAGATGACGGCGATTGGCGAGGAGTCCGGCTCTCTTGATGAGATGCTTGCGAAGGTGGCGACGTTCTATGAAGACGAAGTCGACAATATGGTCGACGGGCTGACTGCTCTGATGGAGCCAATGATCATGGCGGTGCTTGGTGTGCTGGTCGGCGGTTTGATCATTGCCATGTATCTCCCGATTTTCCAACTGGGTGCCGTCGTCTAATTATGATGTTGATGGATTATCTGGCCAGCCACGTGCTGGCCTTTGTTTTGTCCGCTGCTTTGCTGGGCTTGTTGATCGGCAGCTTCCTCAACGTCGTGATTTATCGCCTGCCGATCATGATGCAGCGTGAGTGGCGTGCGCAGGCGCTTGAGTATCTCGAGTGCCCGCCGGAGCAGATCAGTGAGCGCTTCAATCTGCTGCTGCCAAGTTCGCGGTGCCCGCACTGTGATCATCAGATTCGCTCTTGGGAGAATATCCCCTTGGTCAGCTGGCTGGCCTTGCGTGGCAAGTGTTCGTCATGCCACGCACCGATCAGTAGTCGCTATCCCCTCGTGGAGTTGGCGTGCGGCCTGCTTTCTGGCTATGTCGCTTGGCATTTCGGTTTCACCTGGCAGGCAGGAGCAATGCTGTTGCTGACCTGGGGATTGGTGGCGATGAGCATGATCGATATCGATCATCAGTTGCTGCCCGATTCGCTAGTTCTGCCGCTGTTGTGGCTTGGCCTCATCCTGAACAACTTCGGTTTGTTCGTATCACTTGAAAGTGCACTGTGGGGAGCGGTAGCGGGATATCTGAGCCTGTGGTCGGTTTATTGGCTGTTCAAGCTGGTCACCGGCAAAGAAGGTATGGGCTATGGCGATTTCAAACTGCTTGCGATGTTAGGAGCTTGGGGGGGGGGGCAGGTGTTACCACTTACCATCCTATTGTCGTCGGTGGTTGGGGCTGTTCTTGGCACAATCCTGTTGCGGGTGCAGCGCGCCGAGAGCAGCACGCCCATCCCTTTCGGTCCCTACTTGGCGATCGCCGGCTGGATCGCGTTGCTTTGGGGTGACCGGATTACCGAGAGCTATCTCCATTTCGCGCGCTTCTAAGTCGGACACCATTGCTGAGTCGAAAGCCGTTCCGCCGACTTGTACTCTTAACGAAAGACGTTCTGGGCTTGCGCTTCGCAGGCTGAGTAGTTACTACTGCGCGTCCTGTTTTTAGTCTGGGTATGGTTGCGATGGAGCCCTGGATTCTCGGGTTGACTGGCGGCATTGGTAGTGGCAAGACCGCGGTGCTGGATCGCTTCGCCAGTCTGGGTGTACATGTCGTCGATGCCGATCAGGCGGCGCGCTGGGTGGTCGAGCCCGGGCGGCCAGCGTTGCTGCAGATCGCCGAGCGCTTCGGCTCAGGCATCTTGCTCGCGGACGGCGCTCTGGATCGAAAAGGGCTGCGTGAGCGTATATTCGATAACCCGGCCGACAGGCAGTGGCTGGAACAGCTGCTGCATCCTCTGATTCGAGCTGAGATCGCCAGGCATCTTGCCTTGGCTGAGTCGCCTTACGCCATCATGGCTTCTCCGCTGCTGATCGAGTCAGGGCAGTACCGTCAGGTCAATCGTGTGCTGGTTGTAGACGTCCCTGTGTCACTCCAGGTTGCGCGCACGATGGCACGTGATCAAGTCAGTGAGAAGCAGGTGCGGGCGATTCTCAAGGCGCAGGCCAGTCGTGAAGCGCGCCTGCAACATGCCGATGATGTGCTGGTAAATGATCGAGATCTGTCGTGGCTAGGGGCGGAGGTCGAGCGATTGCACCGCTTTTATTTGACGTTACGAGGAGGGCAGGTATGACCGCTGCGATAGTTGAGTGTCCGACGTGTGGAGCGCCGGTAGAGTGGGGGCCGCAAAGCCCAAGCCGGCCGTTCTGTTCCGATCGTTGCAAGCTTATCGATCTTGGTGCCTGGGCGTCGGAAGCGCACGCGATTCCGGGCAATGAACTCGAGGATGATCTGTTCTCAGGTGACATGCCTCCGCGCGAGCACTAGCGCTTTGACGCTACTTGTCTTCTTTCCATGGCGCCTGCAGATAGCGGCTTTGATTGAAACTTTCCATCCAGTCCGGGTAGAAAACCACCAGGGCGGTAATCGCTGTGCCGTTGATGAAGGCTTCGGGGAACATGACCAGCCATAGGTAGCCGGCAAAATCCGCCAGCCAAGGCGGCATCGGGTAGCGACCATCCAATAGCAGTACGCCGAGCGATGCCAGGATGCACGCCAATGCTGCGAGCGCCGCTGGAAAGAATCCAGCGAAGAAAATGAAGACGAACAGGTTGCGGGGTTGGGCGCGTTCTACGAGTCGCGCGCATACAACCGTGACCAGCACTGGGATCAGTACCAGCAGGATGCCGTTCATGCCCAGGGCTGCAACTTGTTGATGACCTGTCAGTGTCAGGCCGACCTGGGCGATGAGGGCGGCGATGATTGCCAGTGGCCAGTCCAGTAGCAAGGTGACGGCTGTCAGTCCGATGAAGTGGAATGAAAGGCCCGAATCGAAGTCCCTTCGCACCAGCCAGAGCAGAAAGATCGAAAGCATTGCGCCGAACAGCAAGTGCTGACGGCGAGTATCACTGAAGAGCTCGACCCAGGGAGCTCGCCAGGTCGCCCATAACAGTGCGATCACATAGATTATCCAGCCCGCCAGCAGGCTGGATGGAGCAAGCAGGTGGGCGGCGATCATGCTAGTGATTCCTTTGTGCTCGTTGTTGCCGGTGCGCAGTAGTCGGTGCTTCGTGAAGGGGCTTAGGGGGCTGGATTCGGCTGTTCTGTGTGGATCGCTTCAATTGCGGCTAGCACTTCACTCGAGAGCGTAATTTCGGCGCTACGGATATTCGACTCAAGTTGCTCTAGTGATGTCGCGCCGATGATATTGCTGGTGACGAAGGGTTGCGCTGTGACATACGCAAGCGCCATCTGTGCTGGATCCAGTCCATGCTCGCGAGCCAGTTTAACGTACCGAGAGCATGCGGCTCTGGCCTGGGGGTTGTTATAACGTGCGAAGCGTTGAAAGAGCGTGAGGCGCGCGCTGGCAGGGCGAGCACCGTTCTCGTATTTGCCGCTGAGCATGCCGAATGCCAGTGGCGAGTACGCGAGTAGGCCGCATTGTTCGCGGATGCTGATTTCCGCCAGGCCAACCTCGAAACTGCGATTGAGCAGGTTATAAGGGTTCTGTATCGAAACCGAACGCGGCAAGCCGCGAGCTTCGGCTAATTGCAGGTATTTCATCGCGCCCCAAGGTGTTTCGTTGGACAGGCCGATGTGGCGGATTTTGCCCGCTTTGACTTCGGCATCGAGCGCTTCGAGAGTTTCTTCCAGTGGAGTGAAGTCGCCATCTTGATGTCGGTAGCCCAGCTGCCCGAAAAAGTTGGTGCTGCGTTCCGGCCAATGTAGCTGGTACAGGTCGATCCAGTCGGTTTGCAGGCGCCGAAGGCTGTTATCGAGCGCGGTGCGGATCTGTTCGCGATTGAATTTGGGTTGACCGTCGCGAATGTGGGTAATGCCGTTGCCGGGTCCCGCGATCTTCGTGGCTATGATCCAGTCGGCTCTGTCGCCCCGGCTCTGGAAGTAATTTCCTATGTATTGCTCAGTGGTTGCGTAGGTTTCCGGGCGCGGCGGCACCGGGTACATCTCGGCCGTATCTATGAAGTTGATGCCGGCAGTCTTCGCCCGGTCGATCTGGGCGAATGCCTGGGCCTGGTCGTTCTGTTCTCCCCATGTCATGGTGCCGAGGCAAAGTGAACTGACTTTCAGATTTGTGCGGCCGAGTGAGCGATATTCCATGCAATACCTCGCGTGATCTGAGACTGAGTGCCGAAGAGCTTAACGAAGACGGGACGGCTTGTGCTCATGAGAGCGTTCGACGTATCCGAAGTGCCCTGGATGTCACGCTGGCAGATCTAGGGAGTGAGGCTCCCTGTTTGGTGGGCTGTGCCTGCTTGAGAGCGGGTGTAGCGGAATTCGATAACTATAAATGTCGGTTGCTATTTTGCTGGTAATCAGGATAATTCCGCAGCCTGTCGCCGGGGATGCCTAGCCTGTCGACGCAAGCCAAAGGTAGGGGATGCCTAGCCTACCGAACCACTGCCGTGGCGGACGCGCTGACCCGAGCCCCCGATAGCGTCTGTTTCCGGCTGCCCTGGCCTTGCCAGGGCGAGCACCATTCAGTAAGATTCGCCGTCTTATTTTCAGGGCGGCCCCTGAGGCTATAACGAATGAAGACATTTACTGCTAAACCGGAAACCGTCAAGCGCGACTGGTTCGTCGTCGACGCTGCCGGCCAGACCCTGGGTCGTCTGGCAACCGAAATCGCTAGCCGCCTGCGTGGCAAGCACAAGCCGGAATACACCCCTCACGTGGATACTGGCGATTACATCGTCGTGATCAACGCTGAGCAAGTGCGTGTGACTGGTGCCAAGACCACAGACAAGGTGTACTACTCTCACTCCGGTTTCCCGGGTGGCATCAAGTCGATCAGCTTCGAGAAGCTGATCGCCAAGGCGCCCGAGCGTGTGATCGAGACCGCGGTCAAAGGCATGCTGCCGAAGAACCCGCTGGGTCGCGACATGTATCGTAAGCTGAAGGTGTACAAGGGTGCCAGCCACCCGCACACCGCTCAGCAGCCCCAAGAACTGAAGATTTAACGGAATAGTTCATTATGTCGGCGACTCAAAATTACGGCACTGGCCGTCGCAAGACTGCAACCGCGCGCGTCTTTCTGCGCCCGGGTACTGGCAAGATCTCCATCAACAACCGTGAGCTGGATAACTTCTTCGGTCGCGAAACTGCCCGCATGGTCGTTCGTCAGCCGCTGGAGCTGACTGAGACTGTCGAGAAGTTCGATATCTACGTCACCGTTCTCGGTGGTGGTGTCAGCGGTCAGGCCGGTGCCATTCGTCACGGTATCACTCGTGCTCTGATCTCGTATGACGAAACTCTGCGCAGCCCGCTGCGTAAGGCTGGCTTCGTCACTCGCGACGCTCGTGAAGTGGAACGTAAGAAGGTCGGTCTGCGCAAAGCGCGCAAGCGTCCGCAGTACTCCAAGCGCTAATTCGCGCTTTCAAAAGAAACGCCCAGTTTCGTTCGGAGCTGGGCGTTTTTTTTTGGGGTGCGTTTTTATATGGCGGTGCGACAGTGTGTCGCGCGCTGGAAAGCCTGAAGGCCGGGCATTAGGGCTTATGTGACAGGCTATTACCTTGTCAGAAGAAGGCCTTTTCTTTACCATTTGGCGAATTTTTCGCGGCCCAATTTTACGTGGTACATGCCTGCGTCAAGCAGGCCATAAGAAGCTGATGGGAGACGACTGAATGAGCAATGACGGCGTGAATGCAGGCCGGCGTCGCTTCCTTGTGGCCGCCACTTCGGTGGTGGGCGCTGCAGGAGCGGTGGGTGCTGCGGTCCCGTTTGTGGGATCGTGGTTCCCGAGTGCCAAGGCCAAGGCGGCCGGTGCGCCGGTAAGGGTAAATATCAGCAAGATCGAGCCGGGGCAGCAGATGGTCGCCGAGTGGCGCGGTCAGCCGGTATTTATCGTGCGTCGGACCGACGAGGTCCTCGGAAATCTGGAGAAGGTTGCCGGCCAGGTAGCCGATCCTGAGTCCAAGGCTTCCGAGCAGCCTGCTTATGTCGATCCGAAGAACCGGTCGATCAAGCCCGAGTTGCTCGTGGTGGTCGGTCTGTGTACTCACCTCGGCTGTGCGCCGTCCTTCCGTCCTGAGGTGGCTGCGGCCGATCTCGGTGCCGATTGGCTTGGTGGGTATTTCTGTCCTTGCCATGGTTCCAAATACGATATGGCCGGTCGCGTCTATAAGTCGCAGCCAGCTCCCTTGAACCTGCCGGTGCCCCCGCACTCGTACGAGACCGATAATGTAATCATCATCGGTGTGGACCAGGAGAACGCCTGATGAGCAAGTTCATGGAATGGGTCGACGCCCGCTTCCCCGCGACCAAGATGTGGGAAGACCATCTTTCGAAGTACTACGCCCCCAAGAACTTCAACTTCCTGTATTTCTTCGGTTCGCTGGCGCTGCTCGTACTGGTCAATCAGATACTTACCGGTATCTGGCTGACCATGAGCTTCGAGCCTTCGGCTGAGGGCGCCTTCGCCTCCGTCGAATACATCATGCGCGACGTTGAGTACGGCTGGATCATCCGTTACCTGCACTCCACGGGCGCGTCCGCGTTCTTCGTGGTGGTCTATCTGCATATGTTTCGTGGGATCCTCTACGGCTCCTATCAGAAGCCGCGCGAGCTGGTGTGGATCTTCGGCATGATGATCTATCTGGCGCTCATGGCTGAGGCCTTCATGGGTTATCTGCTGCCTTGGGGACAGATGTCCTACTGGGGTGCCCAGGTAATCATCTCGCTGTTTGGTGCCATTCCGGTCATCGGTGGTGACCTGACCCAGTGGATTCGCGGTGACTACCTCATCTCAGGCATCACGCTGAACCGCTTCTTCGCGCTGCACGTGATCGCGCTGCCAATCGTCATTCTTGGCCTGGTCGTTCTGCACATCCTGGCGCTGCACGAGGTTGGCTCGAACAACCCGATGGGTGTCGATATCAAGAAGACCAAGGATGAGAATGGCGTGCCGCTCGATGGCATCCCGTTCCACCCTTACTACACCGTTAAAGACATTGTCGGTGTCGTAGTATTCCTCTTCGTCTTCTGTGCGGTCGTGTTCTTCTTCCCTGAGATGGGCGGCTATTTCCTTGAGAAGCCGAACTTCGAAGTGGCGAACGCGTTCAAGACTCCGGCACACATTGCTCCTGTTTGGTACTTCACTCCGTTCTACGCGATTCTGCGCGCGGTGCCGGATAAGCTGCTTGGCGTTATTGCCATGGGGGCGGCGATCGCAGTGCTCTTCGTGTTGCCCTGGTTGGATCGAAGCCCGGTCAAATCCATGAAGTACAAGGGTTGGATGAGCAAAGTAACGCTGTTGGCGTTCTGTGTATCCTTCATCATTCTCGGCGTGCTTGGCGTACTTGCACCGACTCCCGAGCGCACTCTGCTCGCGCGGATATGTACTGCTATCTACTTCGGCTACTTCATCCTGATGCCGTTCTATACCAAGCTCGAGAAGACCAAAGTGGTTCCGCAAAGGGTGGCTGGCTGATGAAAAAGCAATTTGCTGCATTGATTCTTGCAATTCTGCCGGTCTTTGCCTCCGCTGCAGGGACCGAGGTGCACTTGGATAAGGTCGATATCGACCTGACTGACAAAGCGGCCATGCAGGACGGTCTGAAGACTTTCGCCAACTACTGCATGGGTTGTCATAGCGCGCAGTACCAGCGTTATGAGCGTGTTGCCACTGACCTCGGTATTCCCGAAGAGGTCATGATGGACAACGTCGTTTTTGCTGATGCCAAGTTTGGCGATCACATGAAGATCGGCATGAAGCCTGATGACGCCAAAGTCTGGTTCGGTGCTGCTCCGCCGGACCTGACCCTGGTTGCTCGCGTTCGCGGCAACGACTGGCTGTACACCTACATGCGCAGTTTCTACGAAGATCCGGCCCGCCCTTATGGCGTCAACAATACGGTCTTCCCGAACGTCGGTATGCCGCACGTCTTGGCTCCGCTTCAGGGGCGTCGCGTCGTGGGCTGCAAGCAGGTGCAGGTGGTCGAAGACGGTCGCAAGCAGTTTGATCCTCTGACCGGCACGCCGATCACTAAAGAGGCATGCGATCAGATGGTCATCGAGCCTGGTACCGGCACGCTCTCCGAGGCCGAGTATGACGAGAAGATCAAGAACCTGGTGACCTTCCTTGCCTATTCGGCAAACCCGGTCAAGCTGGAGAGCCAGCGCATCGGTACCTATGTGCTGCTGTTCCTGGCGGTGTTCTTCGTGTTCGCTTACCTGCTCAAGCGTGAGTACTGGAAAGACGTTCACTAAGCTGCACGTTCCAACTGCTGTACCCTGCGCGCGCCCTCTGGGCGCGCGTGTTTTTTCTGCTTCAAGATAAAAGAGTGAGGAAGGACCTATGGCTGCAACCAATCGGTTGGGCTGCTACTCCGATCCCGCCGACCACTATTCCCATCGCGTTCGTCTCGTGCTCGCAGAGAAAGGCGTCAGTGTGGACATACTTGACGTCGAGGCGGGGCAGTGTCCGGTCAAGCTGGCCGAGGTGAACCCGTATGCCAGTGTTCCGACGCTGGTGGATCGCGATCTGGCACTGTATGAGCCGAGTGTGATTCTGGAGTATCTGGAAGAGCGTTACCCCCATCCCCCTTTATTGCCGGTGTATCCAGTTGCGCGGGCGAATACTCGCCTGCTGGTTCATCGCATTCAGCGAGATTGGTGTTCGCTGGCCGACCGTATCCTTGACCAGCGTACCGCTGAGCCGGAACGCGCGCAGGCGCGCAAAGAGCTTCGTGAAAGCTTGACCGGCGTGTCGCCGATATTCGCGGAAAAGCCGTATTTCATGAGTGACGAGATCAGTCTCGTCGACTGCTGCCTGTTGCCTATCCTCTGGCGTTTGCCCAGACTCGGTATCGAGTTGCCTCGAGCTGCCAAGCCGTTGCTTGACTATATGGAGCGCAGTTTCGCCCGCGAGGCCTTTCAGGCCAGTCTTTCCGCCGTCGAGCGCAACATGCGCTGAGAGAGGGTTCCCATGAATTCAAGTCGCCCCTATCTAGTCAGAGCGCTCTACGAGTGGATCGTGGACAATGATTGCACGCCGCACTTGCTGGTCAACGTCGATTATCCCGGCGTGCAGGTCCCTGCCGGGTTCGCCAGTGACGGGCAGATCGTGCTGAACGTTGCGCCAAGCGCCATACGCCACCTGCACATGGATAATGAGGCGATCAGCTTCGAGGGGCGTTTCGGTGGCGTTGCTCACTCGTTGAACGTACCGTCCGCTGCGGTGATGGCCATCTATGCCAGGGAAAATGGGCAGGGCATGGTGTTCGAGATCGAGCCGACGCCGCCGGACGACGATGCGCCAAGCGAGAGCGGTGGTGACGACGCGCCGCGGCCGGGCGGACGTCCGAGTTTGAAGGTGGTCAAGTAGACGAGCGCGGCGCCCGGATCGTTGCTCGGGCGCCTGAGGTGGTTCAGTCGATGTATTCGAACAGCTTGACGATACGCTGCACGCCACTGACACCTTGAACGAGGTTGGTGGCGCGGTTGCCTTCCTGGCGGGTAACCAGGCCCAGCAGGTAGACGATGCCGTTTTCCGTGATCACCTTGATCCGTGAGCCTGGCACGCTGTTATCTGCAAGCATCTGAGTCTTGATCTTGGTGGTCAGCCAGGAATCGTTGCTGCGCGCCAATGCCGAGGATGGCTGCAGGATCTGCAGTTCATTGTGGACGCGCTTGACACGCTGCACGCTGCCTGCCGCCCGTTCAGCCATTTCCTTGAGTTCTGCGCGCGGAGTCTGACCGGCCAACAGCACGACGCCGTTGTAGCTGGCCACGACTATGTGCGAGCCCTGATCAAGATCTGGATGGGCTTTGGCGATATTGACCGCAGCCTTTGTTTCGATCAGCGAGTCGTCAATCTTGCTGCCGATGGTGCGGGTGCCGCGGTTGTCGGCAATTGGATCGTCGCGGGTCGCGGTCAATACCGAACTACAGCCGCTGACGGCCAGGCACAGGCCTAGGGCGATAACAGGCAGTCGGAGCACGTTCATTCCTCACTTCCGAACAATTGGTTGTCGATCAGATCGCACAAGCAGTGAATAGCCAGCAGGTGCACTTCCTGGATGCGGGCTGTGACCTTGGCTGGTACGCGGATTTCGACGTCTTCTGGCAGCAATAGCGACGCCATGCCGCCTCCGTCCCGCCCGGTCAGCGCTACTACCAGCATTTCCCGGTCATGGGCTGCCTGGATGGCCTGGATCACGTTGGCGGAATTGCCGCTGGTAGAGATCGCTAGCAATATGTCGCCTGGCTGTCCAAGGGCGCGGATCTGCTTGGAGAATACTTCGTTGTAGCTGTAATCGTTGGCGATCGAGGTGATCGTCGAGCTGTCGGTGGTCAGGGCAATGGCGGGAAGGCTCGGCCGCTCACGCTCAAAGCGGTTGAGCAGCTCGGAGGAGAAGTGCTGCGCGTCGCCGGCGGAGCCGCCGTTGCCACAAGTAAGAATCTTGCCTTCGCTAAGAAGGGCATTGACCATCGCCTGGCCGGCCTGTTCGATGCTCGGAGCCAGTACTTCCATGGCCTGCTGTTTGGTTTCGATGCTGGCCTGGAACAGTTGGCGGATTCGGGTTTGCATGTCCATTGTGTTCGACCTTAAAGGTTGCAAGCGCCTCCGGCTATCGCTCCGGTGTGCGTTTGCGGTTCGCTAGGGCTGGGCGGCATCGTGCAGCAGTCGCTGCGTAATGAATCGTTCAGCTGTCAAATGCGTTGCGGATCCAGTTCAGATTCTCGGTCTGCCCGGCTGATGCGATCGCAACGACGTCGAAGCGACAAGGCCTCCGGGCCCAGCGGCTTTCCTTCTGCAAGAAGAGCTGGGCAGCCTTGATCAGCTTCTGCTGCTTGCGCGCATCGACGCTTTCGAGGGCGCCACCCCAGGCGGCGTAGCGCCTGTAGCGGACCTCGACGAATACTACTGTATCGCCGTCGAGCATGACCAGATCAAGCTCGCCGCTGCGGCAGGACCAGTTGCGCGTCAGCAGGCGCAGGCCCTGATCGCACAGGTGGCGCAGCGCGAGTGCTTCGGCAGAGCGTCCGCTGCTCTGGTTGTCGCTCATTGCTGCGTATTGTCCAGGCGCTGGACCTCGCCGTCGCGAAACTCGGCCCATGGAAGCTGACGCTCGACGCGCTGCTGCGGGTTCAGGCTGAGGGTGCCGGAGAACCCGTCTAGTTGGGTGTCCGGTAGCGCCAGCAGTTGATTCAGTCGCGGTGCGAGGAGGTAGGCGTCTGCACCCATTGCGTACAGTCGTCCCAGGCTACCGCCTGCCTGCGGCCATTTCTGCTCGACTTCCTGGCGTAATGGAAGCTGGTCGTTCAGTAGCCAGGGGGTTTCTGCGAAACGAATGCCTTCGAGGTCCAGGTATTGGGTGCGATCGTGGCTGGCCGCATGCAGGTGAGATGTGGCATATACCGGAAGGTCGCCGGCATATTGGAAGATCAGGGTCGGCCTGACTTGCTGGGCCTGTTGTGGAGTGGCTGCCAGGAAGAGGAAATCGACGTCCTGCCGGCGAGTGGGTTGGTTGCTCGTCGAGGTGTCCGTAATGCTGCTGACCCGTCCTGCGCGACTCTCGCTATTGCGCAGTTGCAGCAGATCGGCGATCTGGTTGGCCAGTTGCACGGGCTCGGCCAATGGTTCGGCGGCAACCAGTGTTCCGCCGGCTTCTTCCCAGCTCTGGCGGAAGGCATCCAGAATCCGTCCGCCCCAGTCTCCACGAGGTGCCAGTGCGATGGCGCGGCGATGGCCGTCCGCCCATGCGCGACGGGCAACTTCACGGGCTTCGTCCTCGGCAGCCAGGCCGAACTGGAAGAGTTGTGGTGGGGTGCGCTGACCGGCGTCGCTGTAGTTCAGGGCGAGCGTCGTGATCGGTAGCTGATCTCTGTCGGCCAGTTGGCGAACCAGATCTTTTTCCAGAGGGCCCACGACCAGTTGTACTCCGGCGGCCTGGGCTTGTCGGTAGAACTCGTCGATGGATGTCATGCGGCTGCTGTCATACAGCACGATGCGCAGTGCCTGGCCGGATTGTTGCGCGTGCAGGTGTGCCGCGAGGAAACCATCACGCAGGGCGCGCGCGACGCTTGCCAGCTGGCCGTCCATTGGGAGCAGCAGTGCGATGTTGTTCAGCGGTTGATCGGCCAGCTCACGAAGTTTCTGTAGCGGCTCAGGAAGTCGTTGTGCGGCAGGGTGTTGGGGGTTCTGCGCAATCCAATCGTCGATGGCGCGCTGTTGCTGGGCAACGGTGCCAGCGCGCTTCAGTGATAGCGCCAACGTTTGCCAGCCGGCAAGATCGGCATCCGCCGCGCTCTGTAGTTGCTGCTCCGGAAGGGCGGATATGAGTTTCCAGATGGCTTCGTGGTTGGTCCTGGCTTGCTCACCACTCAGGAGCGGTGCTGTGAAAACCCGTTCGCGCGCAGCCGCGAGAGGCTTGTTGGTCGCCTCCAGCGCTTTCGCTCGCGCGAGTTGGCTGCGAACCTGCTGTGCCACTGGCAGTTCGCCTAGGCGTTCGAATGCTGGGTGCTGCAGTGCTTGTTCGGCTTGCTCAGGTTTGTCATCGGCTAATGCAATTTCGGCCTGTAGTGTCAGTGCGAAAATCTGCTGCGCTGGTTTAAGTGCATCCAGCTGGATTTTTTCCAGGATGCTGCGTGCCTGGGCATGGTTGCCCTGTTGAATGCTCTGGTCTGCGGCGGCTAAGCGCAGCTGTGCGGCTTGTTCGGGGTCGCTTTGGTTGGCTTTCTCCAGTAGTTGCTGGGTGGAAGCCTGTGGGGTGCGAGGCAGTTCGCCCAGATTAGAAGAGGGAGAGCTGGCGCAAGCTGCGAGCATGATTGCGACGCACAGGAGTAGGAGGGGGCGTAAGCAAGCCATTGTTTGTTCGTTCCTGAAAGCACTGGCGAGTGTTGGCGGATTGTACCCAAGCACTGAAGTGGCCGCGATGTTGCGGCGGTGAATCGGGCTACAATGCGCATTTCCGTGACAGAGGTAAGCCCTTGTGACTGCCAGCGGTGATGCGAATTCCGGAGTGGGTACGCTTTATGTCGTCGCCACACCGATCGGCAATCTGGAGGACATCAGTGCCCGAGCGCTGCGTGTGCTGCGAGAGGTGTCGTTGATCGCCGCGGAGGATACCCGGCACTCGTCCCGTTTGCTTGCGCACTTCGGTATTCAGACGCCGTTGGCAGCCTGCCACGAGCATAACGAGCGTGAAGAAGGGGGGCGATTCATCGGGCGCCTGCTGGCTGGAGAGGGTGTTGCGCTGATCTCCGATGCGGGCACGCCATTGATTTCCGATCCGGGTTATCACCTGGTGCGCCAGGCGCGTGCCGCAGGGGTCGCTGTAGTGCCGGTGCCGGGTGCTTGCGCGCTGATTGCTGCGCTATCCGCGGCTGGGTTGCCATCGGATCGCTTCATCTTCGAAGGCTTTCTGCCGGCCAAGGCAGCTGCGCGGCGTGCGCGGCTCGAAGCGCTGAAAGAAGAGCCGCGCACCCTGATCTTCTACGAGGCCCCTCACCGCATACTGGAATCGCTCGGCGACTTCCAGGAGGTGTTCGGTGGTGATCGAATGGCCGTGCTAGGCCGAGAGTTGACCAAGACATTCGAGACGCTGAAAGGGCTGCCGCTGAGTGAATTGTGCGCGTGGGTCGAGGCTGACAGCAATCAGCAGCGGGGCGAGTGCGTGGTGCTTGTAGAGGGATGGCACCCTCCCCAGGATGAGAGTGCGGTGAATGCAGAGGCGCTCCGGGTGCTTGATCTGCTGTTGGCAGAAATGCCGCTCAAGCGGGCGGCCGCAATCGCGGCCGATATCACCGGGTTGCGTAAGAATCTGCTGTACCAGGCGGCGCTGGAACGCAAATAGGAGGTGGCCCTGGGGCTCGTGCCGCCTGGCGAGCTTGCAGGCAGCGCCTTGCGGCGATACTCTGGCGCCTGGAGAGTCGATCGGACAGTCGCTGTCTCTTTTTGTTCCGCAAAAAGGGAGGGAGGAAAGTCCGGGCTCCATAGGGCGAAGTGCCAGGTAACGCCTGGGAGGCGCGAGCCTACGGAAAGTGCCACAGAAAATAACCGCCTAAGCGCTTCGGTGCCGGTAAGGGTGAAAAGGTGCGGTAAGAGCGCACCGCACGGCTGGCAACAGTCCGTGGCTAGGTAAACCCCACTTGGAGCAAGACCAAATAGGGATCCATCGGCGTGGCCCGCGCTGGATCCGGGTAGGTTGCTAGAGGCAGTCAGCGATGGCTGTCGTAGAGGAATGGCTGTCCTCGACAGAACCCGGCTTACAGATCGACTCTCCTCCTTTCTTCCTTCGTAATACCCCATTTTTAATTCCGAAAGATTCTTGCTCTTAACAAAGTACTTTAACTTTGTTGGGCAGCTCCCTGTGGCTCCTAGAGATGTTTTCTCATCTCTGCTGATCTTCCGTTCGAATTACCTCTCAGCGTCGCTAAATTGCCGCTCCGTAAGGCTTTTTCCCGTCTGGCTCGCCTTGACGGTGGGGTAGGTGCGTTTCTATAGTGCGCGCAAGTGGTAGGAAGTGGCAGAAAGTGGGTAAATATGGGCATGGATAGCTAATTTAGGGGAAGCGCAGCCGTGTTTCGCGGAGCTAACGCCATCAGTCTCGACGCCAAAGGCCGGCTAGCCATGCCCAGCCGGTATCGCGACGAGCTGAATTCCCGTGGCGATGGCCAGCTGATTATCACGATCGATGCCGTGGACCGCTGCTTGTGCATCTACCCCCTGCCCGAGTGGGAGCTGATCGAAGCCAAGCTCCGCGAATTGCCCTCCCTGCGTGAAGAGGCCCGTCGCCTGCAGCGCCTGCTGATTGGTAATGCTGTCGATCTGGAAATGGATGGCAGTGGCCGCGTTGTGGTGCCGCCGCGTCTTCGTGAGTACGCCCGCTTGGACAAGCGCGCGATGTTGGTAGGGCAGCTGAACAAGTTTCAACTGTGGAACGAGGACGACTGGAACGCGGTTTCTGACGCGGACCTGGCGGCCATCAAGCAACCCGGCGGTCTGCCGGAAGAACTACGTGACCTAATCCTGTGAACCAGATCAGCAGCTTGCGACATATCACCGTGTTGCTCGACGAAGCCGTCGCGGCGCTGAACGTGCGCCCGGACGGTCGCTATCTGGATGGCACCTTTGGGCGCGGTGGCCACAGCCGGCTACTGCTTCAGCAGCTTGGGCCTGATGGCCTATTGCTGGGTTTCGACAAGGACCCGTTAGCTATCGCTACGGGGCAAGCACTGGCGGCCGAGGACGGCCGCTTTGTCGTTGTGCAGAGAAGTTTTGCCGAGTTGGGCGAAGAAGTGGCGCAGCGCGGCTGGAGCGGAACTATCAGCGGTGTCCTGCTGGATCTGGGCGTTTCGTCTCCGCAGCTGGACGATCCCGAACGCGGCTTCAGTTTTCTTAACGACGGTCCTCTGGACATGCGCATGGATCCCAACCGAGGCGTCAGTGCGGCCGCGTGGATAGCGCACGCCGATGAAGGCGAGATCGCCCGGGTGTTCAAGGATTATGGCGAGGAGCGCTTCGCCAAACGCATGGCTCGTGCGGTGGTGCAGCGCCGCGAAGAGGCGCCTTTCGAGCGAACCGCCGATCTCGCTAAGGTCTTGACCGAGGCCAATCCGGCTTGGGAGAAAGGCAAGAATCCGGCGACTCGTGCGTTTCAGGGGCTGCGCATCTATATCAACAATGAGCTGGGCGACCTGGAGCAGGGCCTTGATGCGGCTCTGGAGGCGCTGGAAGTGGGTGGCCGCCTGGTCGTTATCAGCTTTCATTCGCTGGAAGATCGCATCGTCAAGCAGTTCATGCGCCGCCATGCCAAGGGCGAGGCGGACAAGCTGCCACGCGACCTGCCCATCATTCCGAAGGCGTTCGAGCCGCGCCTGAAGCTGCTCGGCAAGCCGCAGTACGCTTCCGATGCCGAGGTCAGGGCGAACCCGCGCTCGCGCAGCGCGGTGATGCGCGTGGCGGAGAAGCTGCGGTGAGCCGGGTAATGCGCTCCATGCCCAGCGGCAGCCTGCTGATGCTGGTGCTGTTCGTCAGCGTTCTGCTGTCGGCGATCGCGGTGGCTTATTCCGCGCATTGGAATCGTCAGTTACTCAACGAGCTCTACGGTGAGCTGAGCGTGCGTGACAAGGCCCAGGCCGAATGGGGTCGGCTGATCCTCGAGCAGAGCACCTGGACGGCCCACAGCCGCATCGAGGTCCTCGCGACCGAGCAACTGCGCATGCACATTCCGGCGGCCGCCGATGTCCGGTTGGTGAAGCCATGAGGCTCCAGGGCGCGCTCTATCCTTGGCGCTTTCGCATCGTGCTGGCGCTGCTGGCGCTGCTCGTGGGGGCGATCGTCTGGCGCATCGTCGATCTGCAGGTCATGGACCAGGGCTTTCTCAAGGAGCAGGGCGATGCGCGCAGCGTTCGCCACATTCCGATCCCCGCGCACCGCGGACTGATCACCGACCGCAACGGCGAGCCGCTCGCAGTGAGCACGCCAGTTACCACGCTGTGGGGTAACCCCAAAGAACTGCAGGCGGCGAAGACACGCTGGCCGGACCTGGCCAAGGCGCTGGGTCAGGATGCTGCCACGCTGAGTGAGCGCCTCAGCTCGCAGGCGTCGCGCGAGTTCATCTATCTGGTGCGCGGGCTTACCCCAGAGCAGGGCCAGGAAGTGCTCGATCTGAAGATTCCTGGCGTTTATGCCCAGGAAGAATTTCGTCGGTTCTATCCGGCTGGCGAAGTGGCTGCCCATGTGGTCGGCTTTACCGACATCGATGACCGTGGTCGTGAGGGCATGGAGCTCGCTTATGACGAGTGGCTGGCTGGTGTGCCAGGCAAGCGTCAGGTGCTCAAGGACCGTCGCGGTCGACTGATCAAGGACGTTCAGGTCGTGAAGAACGCCAAGGCCGGCAAGGCGATGGCACTGTCGATCGATCTGCGCCTGCAGTACCTTGCGCACAGCGAGCTGCGCAACGTCGTGCAGGAATACGGCGCCAAAGCCGCCAGCCTGGTGATGGTCGACGTCAAGACCGGCGAGATTCTCGCCATGGCCAATCAGCCTACCTATAACCCGAACAATCGACGCAATCTGCAGCCAGCGGCAATGCGCAATCGCGCCATGATCGACGTCTTCGAGCCCGGTTCAACCGTCAAGCCTTTCAGCATCGCGGCTGCGTTGGGTACCGGCAAATATCAGCCGGACTCGGTCGTCAATACCTTGCCAGGCTGGATGCGCATCGGCCGCTACACGATTCGTGATGTGTCTCGTGGCGGCATGCTGACGCTGACCGGAATCCTGATGAAGTCGAGCAACGTCGGCATCAGCAAGATCGCCCTGGATATCGGCGCCGAGCCGGTATACGCCGTGATGCAGCAAGCCGGTTTCGGCCAGGACACCGGGCTGGGTTTCCCCGGTGAGCGCGTCGGCAATCTGCCCAATCATCGCAAGTGGCGGGACGCTGAGACGGCTTCGCTCGCCTACGGCTATGGCCTGTCGGTGACCGCCGTGCAGTTGGCGCATGCGTATGCCGTACTGGGTAACCAGGGCAGCAACGTACCGCTCTCTCTGCTGCGCCTCGATCGCACCCAGGACGGCGTGCAGGTCATCGACAAAGAGATCTCCGGCACCGTTCTGCAGATGCTGCGCGCGGTCGTGGAAGAAGAAGGCGGCGGCGGTGCTCGGGCCAAGGTGCCGGGCTATCACGTCGGCGGCAAGAGTGGCACCGCGAAAAAGATTTCCGGCACTGGCGGCTACACCAAAGACGCCTATCGCTCGTTCTTCGCCGGGGTTGCCCCGCTTTCCAATCCGCGCATCGCTGCGGTGGTCGTCGTCGACGAGCCGAGCAAAGGGCAGTACTACGGCGGACTGGTCGCCGCACCGGTGTTTGGCAAGGTCATGGCGCGCGCCCTGCGGCTGATGAATGTCGCACCGGACAATCTGCCGCCGCCTGCCGAGCTACAGACTGCCGAAGCGGCAAAAGGCAAGGGAGGGCGGATCTGATGCCGATGCCATTGAACCACCTGCTGCCTCAGGCCGGCAGCGACGTGCTGATCCGCGAGTTGACGCTCGACAGCCGCAAGGTCCGCGGCGGCGACCTGTTCCTCGCTGTGCCGGGCTTGCAGTTCGATGGTCGCGATCACATACAGGATGCCATCGCTCGTGGCGCGGCCGCGGTCGCTTATGAGGCCGAAGGCCTCGACCAGGCGCTGATCGGCAATGCGGTCATGGTTCCAGTGCTGCATCTGGCAGAACAGCTGTCGGCGATCGCCGGCCGCTTCTACGGCGAGCCCAGCCGCAACCTGCACCTGGTCGGTGTGACCGGAACCAACGGCAAGACCAGCGTCAGCCAGCTGATTGCCCAGGCGCTCGATCGGCTCGGCGAACCCTGCGGCATCATTGGCACGCTTGGCACCGGCTTCCACGGACAGCTGGAGTTGGGTCGCCATACCACGCCGGACGCCATTGGCGTGCAGGCGACGCTGGCGAATCTCAAGCAAGAGGGCGCTCGCGCGGTAGCGATGGAGGTGTCCTCGCATGGTCTCGATCAGGGCCGCGTCGCGGCCCTGGATTTCGATGTCGCCGTGTTCACCAATCTGTCGCGTGACCACCTCGACTACCACGGCAGCATGGATGCGTATGGTGCGGCCAAAGCGCGCCTGTTCGAAGTGCCTGGACTGAGCTGTCGGGTAATCAACCTCGACGATGCCTTTGGCCGCGTGCTGGCCGGCGAGGGGCGCGAGTCACGCCTGATCACCTACAGTCTGGAAGATCCTTCCGCCTACCTGTTCTGCGCCGAAGCGCGGCTCGACGACGACGGCATCCATGCCCGGCTGATCACACCGCAGGGCGAGCGCTCGTTGCGCAGCCCCCTGCTCGGGCGTTTCAACGTCAGTAATGTATTGGCCGCTGTCGGCGCTCTGCTAGGCATGGACTATCCGTTGGACGAAATCCTGGCGGTGCTGCCTGAACTCCAAGGCCCGGCAGGCCGCATGCAGCGCCTGGGTGGCGGCGACCATCCACTGATCGTGGTCGACTACGCACACACGCCCGATGCGCTGGAGAAAGTCCTCACTGCCCTGCGTCCACATGCGCGCGGCAGGCTGCTTTGCCTGTTCGGTTGCGGCGGTGATCGTGATACCGGCAAGCGTCCGCTGATGGCTGAAGTCGCGGAGCGTCTGGCTGACGGTGTCGTGGTCACCGATGACAATCCGCGCAACGAGGCGCCAGAACAGATTGTCGAGGGTATCCGTTCGGGGTTCAGCAATCCTGCGGCGGTCACTTTCAGCCATGGTCGTGCGCAGGCGATCGCCAGTCTGATCAAGGCCGCGCGAGCGGAGGACGTGGTCGTGCTGGCCGGTAAAGGTCACGAGGACTATCAGGAAACCCGCGGCGAACGCTTGCCATTCTCCGATATCGAGGAAGCCTGCAGGGCGCTGTCCACCTGGGAGAAGGCCAATGCTTGAGTCGATGCGCCTGAGCGAATTGCAGCTACCGCTGTCTGGCCGTCTGGTCGGAGCGGATGCCTGCTTCACTGCCGTCAGCACGGACAGCCGGGCCATCGAGCCTGGGCAGCTGTTCATCGCGCTGGCCGGGCCGCGCTTCGATGGCCATGCCTATCTGGCGGACGTCGCCGGCAAAGGCGCCGTTGCAGCGCTGGTCGAGCGTGAAGTTGCAGATGCAGGCTTGCCACAGCTGATCGTTGCCGATACCCGATTGGCGCTTGGGAAGCTCGGCGCGCTCAATCGCGCCGCATTCAACGGCCCGGTCGCAGCGATCACCGGCTCCAGCGGCAAGACCAGCGTGAAGGAGATGCTCGCCAGCATTCTGCGCAGCGCCCATGGCCAGGACGCCGTACTGGCGACTCGTGGCAATCTCAACAATGACCTGGGTGCGCCACTGACGCTGTTGGAGTTGAGCACCAGTCATCGCAGCGCCGTCATCGAACTCGGTGCTTCACGGCCTGGCGATATTGCCTATACCGTCGATCTGGTGCGCCCGGATGTCAGTGTGATCACCAATGCGGGGACTGCCCACGTCGGTGAGTTCGGCGGTCCGGACAAGATCGTCGAGGCCAAGGGCGAGATTCTCGATGGTCTGAACGCGTCCGGCACCGCCGTGCTCAACCGTGACGACAAGGCCTATTCGACCTGGGCCGAGCGCGCCGCGGGCAAACGCATCGTATCGTTCGGCCTGGACGACCCCCTCGTGGATTTCTCCGCCGGATCGCTCGCCTACGACCAGCGCGGTTGCCCGAATTTCGTGCTGACCGGCCCGCTGGGGAATCTTCGTATCCAGCTCAATCTGCTGGGCCGGCATAACGTGGCCAACGCCTTGGCGGCAGCCGCGGCGGCCTATGCGCTGGGTATCGAGGCCGAGGCCGTGGTGGCGGGGCTGGAAAGCCTGCAACCGGTCAAGGGGCGAGCCGTGGCGCAGATGCTGAGCAATGGAGTACGGCTGATCGACGACAGCTACAACGCCAATCCGGCATCGATCTGCGCCGCCATCGATGTGCTCGCCAGCTTTGCCGGTCGCACCATCCTCGTGCTTGGCGATATGGGCGAGCTGGGCGAGTGGGCCGAGCAGGGCCATCGCGATGTCGGCGCCTATGCCGCTGGCAAGATCGACACGCTCTATGCCGTCGGGCCTCTGATGGCCCACGCCATTCAGGCATTCGGGCCAGGCGCCCGGCACTTCGCCGACCAGGCCAGCCTTATCGACAGTCTGCGAGCTGAGCAGGGCAGCGGTACCACCATTTTGATCAAGGGCTCACGCAGCGCGGCGATGGACAAAGTCGTCGATGCGCTCGCTGGGCCATCCATGGAGAAACATTGATGCTGCTGCTGCTCGCCGAGTATCTGCAACAGTTCCACAAAGGCTTCGCGGTCTTTCAGTACCTGTCGCTGCGTGGAATTCTCGGCGTCCTCACCGCGCTGGTGCTGTCGCTGTGGATGGGCCCCTGGCTGATCCGCACACTGCAGATGCGCCAGATCGGCCAGTCCGTGCGCACCGATGGTCCGCAGTCGCACCTGTCCAAATCCGGTACGCCGACCATGGGTGGTGCGCTGATCCTCAGCGCCATCAGCATCAGCACCTTGCTCTGGGCCGACCTGTCCAATCGCTACGTCTGGGTGGTGCTGGCGGTGACCTTGCTGTTCGGCGCGATCGGCTGGGTCGATGACTATCGCAAGGTGATCGAGAAGAACTCCCGTGGCTTGCCGAGCCGCTGGAAGTATTTCTGGCAATCGGTCTTTGGCCTCGGCGCCGCGCTCTTCCTTTATATGACCGCGCAGACGCCGGTCGAAACCACGCTGATTCTGCCGCTGCTGAAGAACATCGAGATTCCGCTGGGGATCGGTTTCGTCGTGTTGAGCTACTTCGTCATCGTCGGGTCGAGCAACGCGGTCAACCTGACCGACGGCCTCGATGGTCTGGCGATCATGCCAACGGTGATGGTCGGCGGCGGCCTGGGCATCTTCTGCTACCTATCCGGCAACGTGAACTTCGCCGAATACCTGCTCATTCCTTACGTGCCGGGCGCCGGCGAGCTGATCGTCTTCTGCGGCGCGCTGATCGGTGCCGGCCTCGGCTTTCTCTGGTTCAACACCTATCCCGCCCAGGTCTTCATGGGCGATGTCGGTGCGCTGGCGCTCGGCGCGGCGCTGGGCACCATCGCCGTGATCGTTCGCCAGGAAGTCGTGCTCTTCATCATGGGCGGCGTGTTCGTGATGGAAACCCTGTCGGTGATGATCCAGGTCGCGAGCTTCAAGCTGACGGGCAAGCGCGTGTTCCGCATGGCGCCGATCCACCACCATTTCGAACTCAAGGGCTGGCCCGAACCCCGGGTGATCGTGCGCTTCTGGATCATTACCGTGATCCTGGTGCTCGTTGGCCTTGCCACCCTGAAACTGAGGTAATCGAGAGTGCTCATCGCTTCCGACCAGTTCCGCATCGTTGTCGGTCTCGGCAAGAGCGGCATGTCTTTGGTTCGCCATCTGGCGCGCCGTGGCCTGCCGTTTGCCGTCGCTGACACCCGTGTGAACCCGCCGGAATTGGCGACGCTCAAGGCCGAGTATCCAGGCGTACAAGTGCGCTGTGGCGAACTGGACGTCGAGTTTCTCTGCACCGCCAGTGAGCTGCTGGTAAGCCCGGGTCTGGCCGTCAGTACGCCAGCGCTGCAGGAAGCCGCGGCGCGCGGAGTCAAGCTGTCCGGCGATATCGAGCTGTTCGCCCGCGAAGCCAAGGCTCCGATCATCGCGATCACCGGTTCCAACGCCAAGAGCACCGTGACCACGCTGGTCGGCGAGATGGCTGTGGCGGCAGGGCGCAAGGTGGCGGTCGGGGGTAACCTGGGCACGCCGGCGCTGGATCTGCTGGCAGACGACGTCGAGCTGTATGTGCTGGAGCTGTCCAGCTTTCAGCTGGAGACCACCGAGCAGCTCAATGCCGAGGTGGCGACCTGCCTGAACATCAGCGAAGACCATATGGACCGCTACAGCGGCCTGCCAGCCTACCACCAGGCCAAACACCGGATTTTCCGTGGCGCGCGTCAGGTGGTGATCAATCGCGATGACCGGCTCAGCCGTCCGCTGGTCGCGGATGACCTGCCGACCTGGACTTTCGGCCTCGGCAAGCCGGACTTCAAGGGCTTCGGACTGTTCGAGGAAAAAGGCGAGAAATACCTGGCGTTCCAGTTCGATGCGCTGATGCCGGTTCGCGAGCTGAGGATGCGCGGTGCGCACAATCAGTCCAATGCACTGGCCGCACTGGCACTGGGGCACGCGGTGGGGCTGCCGTTCGAGCCGATGCTGGAGACGCTGCGCCAGTTCGCCGGCTTGCCGCATCGCTGCCAGTGGGTTGGCCAGCGTGGCGACGTCAGCTATTACGACGATTCTAAGGCCACCAATGTCGGTGCCGCGCTGGCAGCGATCGAAGGCCTGGGTGCGGATATCGACGGCAAGCTGGTGTTGATCGCTGGTGGCGATGGCAAGGGCGCAGACTTCGCCGCGTTGCGTGCGCCGATTGCGCGCTATTGCCGTGCCGTAATGCTGCTGGGGCGTGACGCGCAACGTCTTGCTGACGCACTGGCCGATACCACCACGCTGGTTCATGTCGCCACACTGGACGAAGCCGTGCAGCGCGCCGCCGAATGCGCCGAAGCGGGCGATGCGGTGCTGTTGTCGCCGGCCTGTGCCAGTCTGGACATGTTCAAGAATTTCGAAGAGCGCGGTCGCCTGTTCGCCGCTGCGGTGGAGGCGCTCGACTGATGCTCGCCTTCCTGCGCCATGCACCTTCGCCTCTGTTCGGCCGCCGCGGTCTGGATCTTGATTTTCCCATGCTCGCTGGCTGCCTGGCGCTGCTTGGCCTCGGCCTGGTGATGATCACCTCGGCGTCATCCGAAGTGGCTGCGGTCAACTCCGGCAATTCGCTTTACCACATGATTCGGCATCTGATCTATGTCGCCCTGGGCCTGGGCGCGGGTGCGGCCATGCTGCTGGTACCGCTGTCGGTCTGGCAGCGCCTGGACTGGATGCTGCTGCTGGCGGCGTTCGGCCTGCTGATCCTGGTCCTGCTGCCGGGAATCGGCCGGGAAGTAAACGGCTCCATGCGCTGGATCGGTTTCGGCGCCTTCAACGTGCAGCCATCCGAGCTGGCAAAAGTCTTCGTGGTGATCTACCTGGCCGGCTATCTGGTGCGCCGGCAGGAAGAAGTCCGCGAGAGCATGTGGGGATTCGCCAAGCCGTTTCTGGTGCTGCTGCCGATGGCATTCCTCCTGCTGCTGGAGCCTGACTTTGGCGCCACGGTAGTCATGATGGGCGCCGCGGTGGCGATGTTGTTTCTCGGTGGCGTCGGCATGATCCGCTTCAGCCTGCTGGTGATCGCCGCGGTGGGTGCCGTGGTGGTGCTGGTGCAGACCCAGGAGTATCGCCTGCAGCGCCTGATTACTTTCACCGATCCCTGGGCCGATCAGTATGGCGCCGGCTACCAGCTGACCCAGGCATTGATCGCCTTTGGGCGTGGCGAATGGTTCGGCGTCGGGCTGGGTAACAGCGTGCAGAAGCAGTTCTATTTGCCGGAAGCGCACACCGACTTCGTATTTTCCGTGCTGGCCGAGGAGCTGGGCATGATCGGTGCGTTGGCCACCATCGCGCTGTTCGCGTTCGTCGGCATCCGCGCGCTGTATATAGGTCTCTGGGCAGAGAAGGCTCGGCAGTTCTTCGCCGCCTATGTCGCCTGGGGTCTGGCGTTCCTCTGGTTGGGCCAGTTCCTGATCAACGTAGGCGTGAATGTCGGGCTGCTGCCGACCAAGGGTCTGACACTGCCGTTCCTCAGTTATGGTGGCAGCTCGCTGGTGGTGACCTGCGCAAGCATGGCGCTGTTGCTGCGCATCGAATGGGAAAGCCGCACCGTGCTGGGCAGCGAGGACACCGAGTTCGACGAAGCCGATTTCGCCGAGCCGCTGGCCAAGGAGGCCGCCCATGGCCGCTAACGTATTGATCATGGCCGGCGGCACCGGTGGCCATGTATTCCCGGCGCTGGCCTGTGCCCGTGAGTTCCAGGCCCGCGGCTACGCCGTGCACTGGCTCGGCACGCCGCGCGGCATCGAGAATGAACTGGTACCCGCCGCTGGCCTGCCGCTGCATCTGATCCAGGTCAGCGGATTGCGCGGCAAGGGCATCGCTTCGCTGATCAAGGCACCGCTGCAGCTGATTCGCTCGCTGTTCCAGGCGCGTCGCATCGTGCGCGAGCTGCAACCGGTCTGCGTGCTGGGGCTGGGCGGTTACGTCACCGGTCCGGGCGGCCTGGCTGCCAAGCTGGCCGGGGTCCCCTTGGTGATTCACGAACAGAACGCTGTCGCCGGTACGGCCAATCGTAGCCTCGCGCCGCTCTCCAGCCGCGTTTGCGAAGCCTTCCCGGAAACCTTCAGGGCCAGCGCCAAGCGCCGTACCACCGGCAATCCGGTGCGTGAGGAGCTGTTTCTGGAAACCCCGCGCGACACCCTGGCCGGTCGCCGGCCGCGCCTCTTGGTACTGGGCGGCAGCCTCGGTGCCGAACCGCTTAACAAACTGCTGCCCGCCGCGCTCGCCCAGGTACCGGCGGACGTGCGGCCGCAGGTGTTTCATCAGGCCGGCAAGCAGCACGCCGACATCACCACGCAGCGTTATGCCGAAGTCGCCGTCGAGGCGGAAGTCGCGCCCTTCATCAAGGACATGGCGCGGGCCTACGCCTGGGCCGATCTGGTCATCTGCCGTGCCGGCGCGCTCACCGTTTGCGAGCTGGCCGCCGCTGGCCTGCCGTCCTTTCTGGTACCGCTGCCGCATGCGATCGACGACCACCAGACGCGCAATGCCGAATATCTGGCGAAGGAGGGCGCTGCCGTCCTTCTGCCGCAAGCTAAGACTGATGCGGCCGTGCTTGCCGCTCAGCTGACCGAGGTAATGATGCAGCCGGAAAAACTCAAGGCCATGGGCGCTATCGCGCGCCGTCTGGCCCGGCCCGACGCCACCCGCAGCGTGGTCGATATCTGTCTGGAGGTGGCCCGTGGCTAAATCTCCCGCCGCGGTAAAAGCGGAAGTCCGCCGCATGCGGCGCATTCGTCGCATTCACTTTGTCGGTATCGGCGGGGTTGGCATGTGCGGCATCGCCGAGGTGCTGCTCAATCTCGGCTACGAGGTGTCCGGCTCGGATCTCAAGGAATCCGCCAGTACCGTTCGCTTGCAGAGCTTCGGTGCGCAGATCTTCATCGGCCATCAGGCCGGCAATGTTGCCGGCGCCGACGTGTTGGTGGTGTCCAGCGCGGTCAACTCGGCCAATCCGGAAGTCGCCCTGGCGCTCGAACAGCGTATTCCGGTCGTACCGCGTGCCGAGATGCTTGCCGAGTTGATGCGCTACCGGCATGGCATCGCCGTCGCCGGTACCCACGGCAAGACCACCACCACCAGTCTGCTGGCTTCGGTGTTCGCCGCCGGCGGGCTCGACCCGACTTTCGTCATCGGTGGCCGCCTCACTGCCGCCGGTACCAACGCGCAACTGGGCAGCAGCCGTTATCTGATCGCCGAGGCGGATGAGAGCGATGCCAGCTTCCTGCACCTGCAGCCGATGGTCGCGGTGGTGACCAATATCGACGCCGACCATATGAGCACCTATGGCGGCGACTTCGGCAAGCTGAAGAAGACCTTCGTCGAGTTCCTGCACAACCTGCCGTTCTACGGCCTGGCAGTGCTCTGCGTCGACGACCCGTTCGTTCGCGAGATCATTCCGCAAATCGGCCGGCCGATCACGACCTACGGTTTCAGTGAAGACGCCGACGTGCGTGCCACCAACGTCCGTCAGCAAGGCATGCGTACCTTCTTCACAGTGCTGCGCGATGGCTGTGAGCCTCTGGATGTGTCAGTGAACATGCCGGGCAACCACAACGTGCTGAATGCCCTGGCCACCATCGCCATTGCCACCGATGAAGGCATCGACGACGAAGCCATCGTTCAGGGGCTCGCTGAGTTTGCCGGCGTCGGCCGCCGCTTTCAGGTCTATGGCGATCTACCGGTCGAGGACGGCAGCGTGATGCTGGTCGACGACTACGGTCATCACCCCCGCGAAGTCGCCGCAGTGATCAAGGCAGTCCGCGGTGGCTGGCCGGAGCGGCGCCTGGTCATGGTCTATCAGCCTCATCGCTACAGCCGTACCCGTGATCTCTACGATGACTTCGTGCAGGTGCTCGGCGAATCCAACGTGTTGCTGCTGATGGAAGTCTATCCGGCCGGCGAGGAGCCGATACCTGGCGCCGACAGCCGCCAGCTGTGTCACAGCATCCGCCAGCGCGGCCAGTTGGACCCGATCTACGTCGAGCGTGGCGTCGACCTCGCTCCGCTGGTTAAGCCGCTGCTGCGTGCCGGCGACATTCTGCTTTGCCAAGGTGCCGGCGATATCGGTGGCCTGGCGCCGCAACTGCTCAAGAGTCCGCTGTTCGGTGGCGATGGCGCCGCGAGGAAATCCAAATGACGACCCTGCATTCGACTCGCGACCCCAAGGCGTTTGGTCGTGTCGCCGTACTCTTCGGGGGCAAGAGCGCCGAACGCGAAGTTTCCCTGAAATCCGGCGCGGCAGTGCTCGCCGCATTGCAGGAGGCCGGTGTGGATGCGTTCGGCATCGATGCCGGCGATGACCTGCTGCAACGCCTGAGCAGCGAGCGTATCGATCGAGCCTTCATCGTCCTGCATGGCCGTGGTGGCGAAGACGGCAGCATGCAGGGCCTGCTGGAGTGCGCCGGCATTCCCTACACCGGCAGCGGCATTCTGGCTTCGGCTCTGGCCATGGACAAACTGCGCACCAAGCAGGTCTGGCAGAGCCTTGGCTTGCCGACGCCGCAGCACGCCGTGTTGGCTACGGAAGCCGATTGCAAGGCTGCGGCAGAAACCTTGGGTTTTCCGCTGATCGTCAAACCCGCCCATGAAGGCTCGAGCATCGGCATGGCCAAGGTTGGCGGGCTCGCCGAGCTGATCGATGCCTGGCGTGCCGCCAGCGGCTATGACTCGCAGGTGTTGGTCGAGCAGTGGATACAGGGCCCGGAATTCACCGTGGCGGTGCTGCACGGCCAGGTACTGCCACCGATTGGCCTGGGCACGCCGCACACCTTTTACGACTACGACGCCAAGTACCTGGCTTCCGATACCCAGTACCGCATTCCCTGTGGCCTCGATGCTGTACGCGAACAGCAACTGAAGACGCTGTCGGCGCGTGCTTGCGAAGCTGTGGGTATTCGCGGTTGGGCTCGTGTCGACGTGATGCAGGACGGCAACGGCGATTTCTGGCTGCTGGAAGTGAATACCGTGCCGGGCATGACCGATCACAGTCTGGTGCCCATGGCGGCGCGTGCCGCGGGCCTGGATTTCCAGCAACTGGTCCTGAGCATTCTCGATGACAGCCTCGAGGCGGGGAGCTAGCCATGATCGCCACGCTGCGCCATTCGCAACCCGCAAGCGGCCGCGCCTCGCGCAAGCCCGCGCAACGGGGTGCGAGCCGCCTGGTGCAACCGCAGCCGCTGTCGCAACGCCTGCCAAAGCCGAGCCTCGCCGGACTGAAGCGTTTCGTCTGGCCAGTGCTGCTGGTCGGGCTGGCGGTCGGGCTTTACGAGCTGGGCGAGCGGCTGCTGCCTTACGCCGACCGGCCGATCGCCAAGGTCAGTGTGCAGGGCGAGCTGGGCTATGTCAGCCGCGAGGCGGTCCAGCAGCGTATAGCGCCTTTCGTCGAGCAGAGCTTCTTCAAGGTTGATCTGAACGGCATGCGCCACCAACTGGAACAGATGCCGTGGATCGCCCATGTCGAGGTCCGTCGCGTCTGGCCGGACCAGGTGATGGTGCGTCTGGATGAGCAATTGCCGATTGCCCGCTGGGGGGGCGAAGCATTGCTTAACAATAAAGGGCAGGCTTTCTCGCCGGATGACCTGACCCGATATGAACACTTGCCACATTTATATGGTCCGAAGCGGGCCCAACAGCGTGTCATGCAGCAATACCAGATGCTCAGCCAGATGCTGCGTCCGCTGGGATTCTCCATTTCCCGTCTGGAGCTGCGCGAGCGTGGAAGCTGGTTCCTGACCACCAACCAGGGCGTCGAGTTGTTGCTGGGGCGGGATCAGGTTGTAGAAAAAATGCGTCGTTTCACCGCCATCTATCAAAAGGCGCTGGAGCAGGAAAGCGAGAAAATCGCACGGATCGATCTGCGCTATGCGAACGGCCTGGCCGTCGCCTGGCATGAGCCGGTCCCGACTGTGACGGATACGACCGTCGCTGCGAAGAATTGAGGAATGAAACACATGTCGAGCGTGCAAAGCGGCAAGATGATCGTCGGCCTGGACATCGGCACCTCCAAGGTGGTGGCGCTGGTGGGTGAGGTGACTGCCGATGGTGAGCTGGAAATCGTGGGGATCGGTACCCATCCTTCGCGCGGGTTGAAGAAGGGCGTGGTGGTCAATATCGAATCCACCGTGCAGTCGGTCCAGCGCGCCATCGAAGAGGCTCAGCTGATGGCCGGTTGCCGCATCCATTCGGCCTTCGTCGGCCTGGCGGGCAATCACATCCGCAGCCTGAACTCCCATGGCATCGTCGCGATCCGCGACCGTGAAGTCAGCACCGCGGATCTGGAGCGGGTACTCGATGCTGCCCAGGCCGTGGCAATCCCGGCGGACCAGCGCGTACTGCACACCCTGCCGCAGGATTATGTGATCGACAACCAGGAAGGTGTGCGCGAACCATTGGGCATGTCCGGCGTGCGCCTCGAGGCCAAGGTCCATGTGGTCACCTGTGCGGTTAACGCGGCACAGAATGTCGAGAAGTGCGTGCGTCGTTGCGGGCTGGAAGTGGATGACATCATCCTCGAGCAGCTGGCCTCGGCACACGCCGTGCTGACCGACGACGAAAAGGAGCTGGGTGTCTGCCTGGTGGACATCGGCGGCGGCACCACCGATATCTGCATCTTCACCGAGGGTGCGATTCGCCATACCGCGGTTATCCCGATCGCCGGCGACCAGGTCACCAACGACATCGCCATGGCGTTGCGCACGCCGACCCAGTATGCCGAAGAGATCAAGATTCGTTATGCTTGCGCGTTGGCCAAGCTGGCCGGTGCAGGTGAGACCATCAAGGTCCCCAGCGTCGGCGATCGCCCACCGCGCGAACTCTCGCGGCAGGCTCTGGCGGAGGTGGTCGAGCCGCGCTATGACGAGCTCTTCACCCTGATCCAGGCCGAACTGCGTCGTAGCGGATATGAGGATCTGGTCCCGGCCGGGATCGTTCTCACTGGCGGTACAGCGAAGATGGAAGGAGCCGTCGACCTGGCCGAGGAAATCTTTCACATGCCGGTGCGCCTGGGCGTGCCGCACAGCGTCAAGGGACTGAGCGACGTAGTACGCAACCCCATCTATTCAACGGGCGTGGGCCTGTTGCTGTACGGACTGCAAAAGCAGGCCGACGGCATTCCTATGTCTGGCCTCGGCAATTTCGCCGACGAATCAAAGACATCTGTTCTGGACCGGCTCAAAGGCTGGATCCAGGGCAATTTTTAAGCAGTGTGCGCTGTAACACCAAAACTAGAAAGCTGGAAGGAGAGAGGGAAATGTTCGAACTCGTAGATCATACCCCGCAAAGTGCAGTCATCAAGGTCATCGGTGTCGGTGGCGGTGGCGGCAATGCCGTGAACCACATGGTTCGCAATAACGTCGAAGGCGTCGAATTCATTTGCGCCAACACTGATGCCCAAGCGCTGAAGAAAGTTGAAGCACGCACCGTGCTGCAGCTCGGCTCGGCCATCACCAAAGGTCTGGGTGCCGGTACCAATCCGGACATCGGCCGCCAGGCGGCGATGGAAGATCGTGAGCGCATCGCCGAAGTACTGGAAGGTGCGGACATGGTGTTCATCACCACCGGCATGGGCGGCGGCACCGGTACCGGCGCTGCGCCGATCATCGCTTCGGTAGCCAAGGAAATGGGCATCCTTACCGTCGCCGTGGTCACCCGTCCGTTCCCCTTCGAGGGCCGTCGTCGCATGCAGGTGGCCGACGAAGGCATCCGTGCACTGTCCGATTGCGTCGACTCGCTGATCACCATCCCCAACGAGAAGCTGCTGACCATCCTCGGCAAGGACGCCAGCCTGCTGGCTGCTTTCGCCAAGGCTGACGACGTACTGGCCGGCGCGGTCCGTGGCATCTCCGACATCATGCAGCGTCCGGGCCTGATGAACGTCGACTTCGCCGACGTCAAGACCGTCATGGGCGAGATGGGCATGGCGATGATGGGCACTGGTTGCGCGACCGGCCCGAACCGCGCGCGCGAAGCCACCGAGGCGGCCATTCGCAACCCACTGCTGGAAGACGTCAACCTGCAGGGCGCACGTGGCATTCTGGTCAACATTACTGCTGGTCTGGACCTTTCGCTCGGCGAGTACGCTGCCGTGGGCGAAATCATCGAGGCCTTCGCTTCCGATGAGGCCACCGTCAAGGTTGGCGCTGTGATCGATCCGGACATGGCCGACGAGCTGCATGTCACCGTGGTCGCTACCGGTCTCGGTCCGCGCAATGAAAAGCCGGTCAAGGTCGTCGACAACACCGTGCAGACCGTTGCCGCCTCGGCTCCGGCCCCGCGCCAGCAGGAGCAGGCTGCCGTGAACTATCGTGACCTGGAGCGCCCGACCGTCATGCGCAACCAGGCGCATGCAGCTGCTACTGCAGCCAAGCTGAACCCTCAGGAAGATCTGGATTATCTGGATATTCCTGCGTTTCTGCGTCGTCAGGCCGATTGATTGAAGTTATCAGGAGTATTGTTGTGATTGGTGTTCAGCAAAGTTGGCTTCTGCTATTATCGCCGCCAATTGTTGAAAACTATTCGCAACTAGTGCTAAAGCGAAGCAAAAGGCCATGATCAGACAACGCACCCTGAAGAACATCATTCGCGCCACCGGCGTCGGCTTGCATTCGGGAGAGAAGGTTTATCTCACCCTGAAACCGGCACCGGTGGATACCGGAATCGTGTTCTGTCGCACCGACCTCAACCCGCCTGTGGAAATTCCCGCGCGGGCCGAGAACGTTGGCGAAACCACCATGTCCACGACATTGGTCAACGGTGACGTCAAGGTCGACACAGTGGAGCATTTGCTGTCGGCAATGGCTGGCCTGGGGATCGACAACGCCTATGTCGAACTCTCAGCGTCGGAAGTGCCGATCATGGATGGCAGCGCTGGGCCTTTCGTATTCCTGATTCAATCCGCCGGCCTGCAGGAGCAGGACGCCCACAAGAAGTTCATCCGCATCAAGCGTGAAGTGACGGTCGAGGAGGGTGACAAGCGCGCTACCTTCCTGCCTTTCGACGGCTTCAAGGTGAGTTTCGAGATCGATTTCGACCATCCGGTTTTCAAGGGTCGCACCCAGACTGCCAGTGTGGATTTCTCGAGCACTTCCTTCGTCAAGGAAGTCAGTCGTGCACGTACCTTCGGGTTCATGCGTGACATCGAGTTCCTGCGTTCGCATAACCTGGCACTTGGCGGCAGCGTTGAGAACGCCATCGTGGTGGACGAAACCAGTGTGCTCAACGAAGACGGCCTGCGTTACGAGGACGAGTTCGTGAAACACAAGATTCTCGACGCCATTGGTGATCTGTACTTGCTGGGCACCAGTCTGATCGGCGAATTCCGCGGCTATAAATCCGGCCATGCGTTGAACAACCGCTTGCTGCGCACCCTGATGGAGCAAAAGGATGCGTGGGAACTGGTGACCTTCGATGACCCGCAGACCGCACCGATCTCCTACATGCGTCCGGTGGCAGCCGGCTAAGCTGTACCTCTCTTCCTAAATTCAAGGCCACCCCTAGGGTGGCCTTTTTTTATGGTTCGCTGAACGCCGGCGGGAAACGTCGTATCGGCGGATTCAGCGAGGTGCCGTTGATGTGCGTCTTAGGCTAGTTCATGCCATCCAGCAAGCCAGCCAGGTCGTCGGCGTGCTCTTCCTCCTGGGCGAGGATGTCCTCGAAGATGCGTCGGGTGGTCGGGTCCTTGTCGCCGATGTACTGGACGATTTCCCGATAACTGTCGATGGCGATGCGTTCGGCCACCAGGTTCTCGAAAACCATGTCGCGCAGGCCGTTGCCTTCGGCATATTGCGCGTGGGCGCGCTCCGTCAGGCTGTCGGGGTTGAAATCCGGTGCGCCACCCAGTTGCACGATGCGCTCTGCCAGCCGATCGGCGTGTTCCTGCTCCTCATTGGCGTGTTCGAGGAACTCGTCTGCGGCAGCACTGGATTTGAGCCCTGTTGCCATGTAGTAGTGGCGCTTGTAGCGCAGATAGCAAACCAGCTCGGTCGCCAGCGCTTCGTTCAGCAGATTGATCACGACTTCTCGATCGGCCGAGTAGCTCTCGGTGACGGCGCCATTCTCGACGTGTTGACGAGCCCGCTCGCGCAGGCTCTGTTTATCGCTCAATTGTACGTAGCTCATCGCCATCTCCTGGTCTGGTTCACCGCGGGCGCGGTGATTCACGGTTCCCAGTTTGAGAACAGGATGCTGGCGAAAAGTTTAGCCGTGGGGCTCGTCCGGAGGTGCGGGCGCCGGCTCAGGTTCGCCCGGCTCATCAATTGGCACAGGGTCGCCCGGGTCCTCGCGCTTGGGGTTGCCCTCTTTCGGAGTGGTTTGCTGGTCAATCATCGGCATGCCCTCAGCTCTCAGCTCAACGCCCGGAGCAATTCGTTCTTGCGCATCTTCGAGCGGCCACGAATGTCCCGCTCGCGGGCCTTTTCCATGAGCTGGTCGCGGGTCATGTCGGCAAGCGCCGTGCTGGTCGACTTCGAGCCACGTGCCGAACCCTTGTTCGGTGATTTGCCCTTGCGGGCATCGGCTGCGCGGTGGGCTGAGTCCTTGCGCTCAGCGCGCTTGGCGGTCTCGCTCTTGCTCCTGCCCGAGCCCCCTTTGCGTTCGCCGCCGCCGGATTGCTTGTTGACCGTCGCCCATGCACGCGCTTCGGCCTCTTCCTCGGGGACGCCACGCTTCTCGTAGCTTTCCTCGATGTGTTCGGCCTTGCGTTGCTGTTTGTCGGTGTACTTGGTTTTTTCTCCACGAGGCATGGTGGTCTCCTTCAGCGGGAGCATTGAATGCACAGGCCCGAAGAGTGCTCACGCCTGTGTCCGGTGATCAGCGATGCAGTTTGCGCTGGTTTTCCTCAAGCTGATCGCAGGTCAGGAAGCCCTGGCCGTCCACTCGGCCGGAGCCATCGAAACTGACGTAATAAGGTTGCTGATGGCCATCGCGATTGAGGATGTAATCGTGGCAGATGCCAGGCATTACAGTGCGAGCCGTGACCTTCGAGGGCTCGCCGCCGATGGCCAGTACCTGCTCTTGAGACATGCCGGTCTCCACATCGCGTACCAGTGGCTCGTCACGGAAGGTGATGCGGTCCACCGGGTTCTGCACGTTGCCTGAACAGCCGGCGAGCAGCACGACAGGGGCGAAGATGTACAAAGCGCGCTTGATCATGAGGACTGCCTCGTTGCGAAAGGACGTACCTTTATGGCCATACGGCGCCAGGCAAGGTTCAACGGATCAGCGGCCGGTGGTATCAACGGTCATCAGGAGTGACGCGCCAGATCACGTTGCCGACATCGTCGGCCACCAGCACGGCCCCGGTCTTGTCCACCGCGACGCCTACCGGGCGGCCCATTGCCTCTCCAGCCTCGTTGACGAAACCGGTGAGCAAATCCTCTGCCTGCCCGTCCGGCATGCCATCGCGGAAGGGGATGAAAACCACCTTGTAGCCACTGCGCGGCTTGCGGTTCCAGGAGCCGTGCTGTCCAACGAGCGCACCGTGGCGATAGCGCTGCGGTAGCAGCGTGCCTTCGTAGAACGCCAGGCCTAGCGAGGCGGTATGCGCGCCCAATGCATAGTCCGGGACGAGGGCGCGCTCGACCAGATCCGGACGCTGGGGCTGCACGCGCTCATCGACGTGCTGGCCGAAGTAGCTGTAGGGCCACCCGTAGAATCCACCGTCCTGCACCGAGGTCATGTAGTCCGGCACCAGATCGCTGCCGATCTCGTCGCGCTCGTTGACGGTGGTCCATAGCGCTCCGCTGTCCGGCTGCCAGGCAAGGCCGTTGGGGTTGCGCAGGCCTGAAGCGAACAGGCGCATGCTCCGGGCTTGCGGATCCACCTCGAGAATCGCTGCGCGGCTCTCTTCGGCCTGCATGCCGTTCTCGGCCACATTGCTGTTGGACCCGCTGGTGACATACAGGCGGCTGCCGTCCTGGCTGGCAATGACGTTCTTGGTCCAGTGGTGATTGATCGGCCCAGCGGGTAGGTCCACGACCTTTTCGCCATTCGCTGTGATGCGGGTGGTGCCGTGGGTATAGGGAAAGCGCAGCAGCGCATCCGTGTTGGCAACGTAGAAGTGGTTGCCTACCAACGCCATGCCGAACGGGGAGTTGAGATTCTCCAGAAACACCATGCGTTGTTCCGCCACGCCGTCGCCATCACGATCGCGCAGCAAGGTGATGCGATTGGCGCTTGGGCCTCCGGAGCCAGCGCGAGCCATGATCTTGCTGGCGATCCAACCGCGCAGTCCCTGGCTCTGTTGCTTGGGCGGTGCGTCCGACTCCGCCACCAGCACATCGCCATTCGGCAGCACATGGAGCCAGCGGGGATGGTCCAGGTCACGGGCGAACGCCGCCACGCGCAGACCCTTCACCGCCTGCGGCTTGCCATCTTGCGGCCAGCCTTTGGCGGGGGCGATGTGCACCGTGGGCAGGAGCGTCTTGTTCGGCTCTGGCAGCGTCGGTTTTGGGCCGTATCCGGATTCCACCGGCAGCTTGGCCGTTTCGCTGCAGCCTGCCAGCACAGCCAGAGCGGAACCGGTCAGAAGGATACGGAGGTTGGACATGGCGAATTCCTTGAACGGTGGCATGGCGTTCGCTAGCGCGACTGGTCGGTGTGACGACGCTTGCGTGCGGCACGCAAGGCTGTATGCCGCTCCAGCCGTGGCATCAATGCAAAGATCACCAGTGCCAACAGCGTGCTCATCACGGCCGTTGCTTCATGCCCGAGACCGACGGCGACGCCGATCGCTGCCGTGAGCCAGATGCCTGCGGCTGTGGTCAGGCCTTTGACGTCTTCCGCAGAGTCGCCTTTGAGGATAGTCCCGGCTCCGAGAAAGCCAATGCCGGTAGCAAGGCCCTGAATCACCCGGGAAATATCCTCGAGGCTCATGCCCGCCTGGACCGGCACCAGCACGAACAGCGCTGCACCAAGCGCGACCAGCATATGGGTGCGCAAGCCGGCAGCCTTGTGTCGGCGCTCGCGTTCATAGCCGAGCAGGCCACCGAGAATCGACGCGATCAGCAGGCGGCTACTGACGCGGGTCGCGTCCTCCAGGTCGGTGATGTCGGAGAACTCCGACGTGATGGTGTAGGAGATACTCGCCCACCATTCCATGTCCTTCTCCAAGCCAGGCTGGTTCAGATATGGATGCGCGAGACGGCAGGGGGTTCGCTAATTGGTGACCTGGAAACGTAGCATGCCGATCATCTGACCAGCTTCGGTGACGACACGTACGCGCCAGCGTCCCGCAGGTTGCGCCGGGAAGTTGCGCTTGTGGGTCCATGCGCGGTAGCCGGCTTCGCGGCCGCCGCTGATCTCCAGGGCGATGCGATCGACGCGCCGGCCGTTGTGCGTCCACTCGTGGTAGATGCGTTCCTTCAGACCGCGCGGTGCGTTGATTGCGGTATAGGCGTAGAGGCCGTTGGTCTGCAGTTCGGCACTGCTAATCTCGCGTAGTCCCTTGCCGGGTTTGCGTTGCCGATCATCGAGGCTCATGGTCACGGCTACGTCGGTCAGCCACAGGGTTGCCGGGGGAACCCAGGTCCGGCCCCACCAGCCTGCGGCGCCCAGCGCCACCGCCAGCAACAGGATGCCGGGCCACGTGCGCCAGTTCGAGCGGGGAAACAGCCCACTGAGGCTCGGCAGGGCCAGCACTACTGCGACCCCCAGCGCCAGCTGATAGCTCTGCGGGGTGGACAGATGAAGGATGATCGGCAGAGCGGTCAGCAGGACGGCGAACAGGGTCAGCGCGTGAAAGCCGAGGTAGACCCAGCGCCGTGGTGCCAGCCATTTGTAGTACAGCGGATCGATCAGCGAAACCAGCGCGGCAGCGCCGAGCAGGCCGGTGAAAAGGGCTTGCCCGCTGTTCCAGGTGGTGGTGATGGCAAAGAACGGGATGATGAAGAACAGGCTTTCCTGATGCACCATCTGGGTGGCATAGCGCAGCAGCGGTCGTGGCACCTGCCAGCCGAACCAGCGTTGCAGGCTGCGCCGCAAGCTCGATTCCAGAACCAGCCAGAGCCAGCTCACCAGCATCACCAGGGCGACCACCTTGGCCAGGCCGGCGTGGCGTTCCACCAGAACGAAACTCGCCACCCCGGAAACGAAGCCGAACAGCGCAACCGTACCTGGATAGCGCCGAATCAGGCGACTGGCCAGGTCGAGCAGGCGTGATAGCAGCGGCTTGAGTTGCATGGTGGTTCGGGTCCGGATACGGCGTGCTTGCCAGAAGTATCGAGCACAGGCGGGCAGGTGCAAGCGCGTGATCGATGCCCCGGCGCATGCCAAGGGCGGGATGGTACAGCGGGTGCGTCCCGCTGGTGTGGTGAACACGTCATGCAGGCTTGTGACCGCCCGTTGCCGCGTGCATTCACATCAGCGGTCGATCAGGGCCCCAGCGCCGCCTCGATGGCTTCCCGGACATCCGTATAGGAACGGGCGGTCTCCGGTTGCAGGCGGACCTGCGGCAGCCCGACGGTCTCGCACAGTCGATCCATGAATTCCTCTTCGGCGTCAGGGTCGTGCAGGTTGATGACGCAGGCCGGCTGCAGATCGGTCCTGTCGCACAGTACGAAATCGAAGCGCGCGGCTGCGATGCGGTTGGTGGCTCGATACCAGTATGCCCGTCGGGCGATAGCGGTGACTTCCACAACGTCGGCGACGCTTACTTTGGGGAAGATCAGATAGCGCTCGCCGACCGTGCGTTGCAGCATTTCCAGCAGCTCGCGCTCCGCCGGCAAGAACAGTGGCGCCTTGAGGCGATAGGGGTATTGCAGCGCGGGGTGGTTGAGCTGCCTGTTCTTGACGAAAAACACCAGTACGAAGATGACGAATGCCACCAGTGTCAGGGCCAGCCAGGTCATAGGTAGCTGTCCTGATGCAGCGATTGAAGCCTTGTTGATGAACCCATGGTGTAAGCCTCGAATTAGCCGAGTCGATACTTTTGTTGAGTTCAGCACCATCAATTCGTTCGGCCACGTTATCCACTACAGTTGTGGGCCGTGTTGTGGATAAACCTTTAGCTGCTTGCTACAGCCCTAGCGCCACTAGTGTTCGAGAGTATTGATCAAAAAGTGTTCGTTAGCCGGTTTATGCCTTCTGAAACGGTGTATTACCAGCAGATGCGGTCAGCGATCATTGGAGGCGAGTGCTTATCCACTATTGCTGTGGATGCGCATGTGGATAACGTGGGGAGGCAGAGCTGCGGCCTGCGTGATGCGCGGCCTGCAGCTCTGAGAGTGAAATTTGATCAGCCTGGATTCAGGCCCGGTCAGCGCGGCGAGTTTTTGGCCCAGCGACTATGCGTGGGCGGTTGCCAGGCACCCAGCAGCTCTATGAGCGTCTGCGACTGGTCGCTGCGCTGCAGCATTTCGCGGTGCTGTGAGCGGACGAAACCCTCTTCGACCAAGTGATCGAGGAAGTGACTGAGCTTGCTGTAGAAGTGGTTGACGTCCAGCAATCCCAGCGGTTTCGGATGGTAGCCAAGCTGGCCCCAGGTCCAGACTTCGAAGAGTTCTTCCAGCGTACCTAGCCCGCCAGGCAAAGCGATGAAGGCGTCCGCGAGCTCGGCCATTCGTGCCTTGCGGGCGTGCATGCCATCGACCACTTCCAGACGAGTGAGGCCGGTATGGCCGACCTCGGCATCTTTCAGGCTCTGGGGAATGATGCCGATCACCTCGCCGCCAGCAGCCATGGCGGCATCTGCCACCACTCCCATCAGACCTACGGCACCGCCGCCGTAGATCAGCTGAATGCCGTTGGCCGCGAGGGTGCGACCGAGGTCCTGGGCTGCTTGTTCATAGACGGGGTTCGAACCACGGCTGGCGCCGCAGAAAACGCAAATGGAACGCAAGGTCATCGTTTACTCCGTTCGTAGGGCTGGCGGAAGGGTACGCCGGCATGGGCGAACGGCCAAGCGAGCAGAGCGATGTCAGTGGCCGTTCAACGCACCCCCGCTGGCGCACGCGTAATTGGCAAACAGGCTTTCGATCAGTTTGCGGCTGGACATGGACGATCTCCTTCGTCGGGTGATGGCGTACATGCTAAGAAGAGGGCGCGCCCGACGCTCTTAGATTCTCGGCATTGCCGTGATAGCACTTGCGCTATGTCGCCACCTCATTTTATCCCCGACAGCTGTGTGCGATTCTGTGGATAACCTTGGGAAGACCCGCTACAGGCGAAGCGGGGTGGGACTTACCGCGGTATGTGCGTTTTTTGCTCAGTTCCGCTCGATGCGACTGCAGGCCGCATAGCAGAAGGCGTCGCGCATTCAGAGGTGATCTGTGCGGTGCCATTCTGCGATGAGATCGATGCTTCGGTTATCCACGATGGTTGTGGATAACGCTGTGAGTTGTTTGGGTAAATACGCCGCTGGGCCAGTGATGGCACGGCTGTCGGCGATATGTATGAAAAACGTGCAGAGCACCGCGGCGCGGCAGCCCATCCTCGGGTCTTATGCACTGGCATTCATTTCCGGGCGGTTGGTTGTGGGGGCTCGGCTCCTGATCGACACTCGGCGCTCCTGAATTCATCCAGACAAGAACCGCTGAGGGAGTACGCCATGACTGATGCCATCCGCTTCGAAGACAAGGTAGTGATCGTGACCGGAGCCGGCGGCGGGCTCGGGCGGGCGCATGCCCTGCTATTCGCCCGGCATGGTGCGAAGGTCGTGGTCAACGATCTGGGCGGCAGCACTCAGGGTGAGGGCGCCAACAGCTCCGCTGCCGATCGTGTGGTGGAGGAAATTCGCCAGGCGGGCGGCACCGCTGTCGCCAATCATGATTCGGTCACCGAAGGCGATCGCATCGTGCAGCAGGCCCTCGATTCCTTCGGCCGCATCGACGTGGTGGTGAACAACGCCGGCATCCTGCGCGACAAGACCTTCCACAAGATGGAAGACGCCGACTGGGATCTGGTCTACCGGGTGCATGTCGAGGGCGCCTACAAGGTCACCCGTGCCGCCTGGCCGCACATGCGCGAACAGAACTATGGGCGGGTGATCTTCACCGCTTCGACCTCCGGCATCTATGGCAACTTCGGGCAGTCGAACTACGGCATGGCCAAGCTCGGTCTGTACGGCCTGACTCGCACGCTGGCGCTGGAAGGGCGCAAGAACAACGTACTGGTCAACGCCATTGCGCCCACCGGCGGCACGCGGATGACCGAGGGGCTGATTCCGCCGCAGGTGTTCGAGCAGCTCAAACCCGAGTTGGTGAGCCCACTGGTGGTGTATCTGGCCAGCGAGCAGTGCCAGGAAACCTCCGGCCTGTTCGAGGTGGGTGGCGGCTGGATGGGTAAGGTGCGCTGGGAGCGCAGCCTTGGTGTCGGCTTCGACCCGAAGGCCGGCTTCGATGCCGAGGACGTCGCGGCTAAATGGCAGCAGATCTGCAATTTCGAGAACGCCGCGCACCCGGCCGACAACATGGAGGCACTCAAGGAGATGATGGCCAACCTGCAGAAGTACGCAGGCTGACCTCTGGTTTGCGCTGCCGGGCGATCCGGCAGCGCTTCAGGCCGGCGCCTCGCCTGGCTCCGGGTGCAACAGGCGCAGCGCGTTCTCGCGGGCCTGGCTCAGGTTGCGCACATACAGCAGATGGCCCTGCAGGCGGTGGATGCCGGCGCGGCGCAATTTCAGGCGGACACGCGCATTGCTACCACTCAGGATCAGCGTGACCCCCAGTCGGCGGTAATCCACCAGCACGTTTTCCAGCGATGCCAGCGCGGTCATGTCCAGCATCGGCACCGCGCTGATGTCGACGATCACCACCTTGACCTCGGGATTGAAGCGCCGCAGGGCGCCCAACGCCTTTTCCGCCGCGCCGAAGAACAGCGGCCCACGGATCGCGTAGGTCGCGACATGCTCGGGCATGTCCTGGAGGATGCGCCGTTGCTCGCGCGAGAGTGCGGTGGTGTCGGTCAGCTCGCTCATGCGCTTGATGAACAGCCCGGCTGCCAGCAGCAGTCCGACCCCGACGGCCAGCACCATGTCGAACAGCACGGTGAGTGTCAGGCAGGTCAGCAGCACCAGCACATCGCTGCGCGGTGCGATGCGCAATACGTGCATCACGTGCGGCGCTTCGCTCATGTTCCAGGCCACCATCACCAGCAACGCCGCCAGTGCCGCCATCGGCAGGTAGCTGAACAGCGGCGCCAGCCAGAGCACCGCGACCAGCACCACGCCGGCATGAATCATCGCAGCCAGCGGCGAGAACGCTCCGGCCCGGACATTCGTGGCGCTGCGGGCGATGGCCGCGGTCGCCGTGATGCCGCCGAACAGCGGGGCGACCAGGTTGCCCAGCCCCTGGCCGATCAGCTCGCCGTTGGGCTCGTGGTTGCTGCCGGTCATGCCGTCGGCGACCACGGCGCAAAGCAACGACTCGATGGCGCCGAGCATGGCGATGGCAAATGCCGGCGCGAGCAGTTCGCGCAACAGCTCGTAACTCAGCTGTAGCGGCTGGCCATCCGGGCCGGGGAGCAGCCAGGGCCAGGCGAAATCGGGCAGGAATGGCGGAATGCCCGGATGGATGACGCCGTCGAGGGTATAGCTGAACCGTTCGCCAAGGGTCGCCACTGACAATCCGGACGATTCCAGCAGCAAACCTGCCAGCGCACCGACGGTCAGTGCCACCAGATGCCCGGGTACTTTCGGTACCCAGCGTGGCCAGATGATCAGCACCGCGAGACAGATCGCCGCCACCAGCGCGTCACCGAGCCGGGCGCCCGGCAGCGAGCGCAGCAGCAGGCCGACCTGCTCGACGTAGTGCTGTGGTTGTTCGCTCAGCGTCAGGCCGAACAGGTCCTTGATCTGCAGGGTGGCGATGACGATACCGATGCCTGCGGTGAATCCGAGGGTGACAGGGTAGGGGATGAATGCGATCAGGCGTCCGGCGCGCAGCAGGCCCAGGACGATCAGGATCAGGCCGGCGAGCATGGTGCACAGCAGCAGACCGCCAAGGCCGAACTGCTGGGTGATCGGCAGCAGAATCACCACGAAAGCGGCGGTCGGGCCGGAAACGTTGAAGCGCGAACCTCCGGTCAGCGCAATCAGCGGCGCGGCGATCAATACGGTGTAGAGGCCGTGTTGCGGCGCCACGCCCACGGCGATCGCCAGTGCCATGGCCAGCGGGATGGCGATGATGCCGACCGTCAGGCCGGCGCTGATATCGCCGCGCAACGCACGGGCACCGTACCCCAGACGCAAGACCTGGTGCCAGGCGGCAAACAGAGGGGGAAGCTTCATGCCTGGGACGCTCCTTGTAGGCGAAGGCGCCATTATAGGCGCGGGCAGCTCTTGTTATTTGTGCTGAAAGATCGCCCGGTATACCGGGGCGGCGATGTACGACCTTGGTCGCAAGCCGGCCTGGCGCGTTGAGTGCGTCGCCTGCGAGGAGTAAACTGCCGCCCCCGTGAGACCCCGTGGACCGGAGGCGGCATGCGTAAAGACAAGAAGCAGGTGATTGGCGACGAGATCGCGGATGAGTCGATCAAGCTGTTTCTTCAGCCTGAACCGGCTGACGATACCCCCCCTTCGCTGCACAAGCTGATCAAGGCCTATCGTGGCCTTCGCATCGATGACTTCGAGCGCTTTCTCGGCTTCTTCGTGGCCGCCGGCTACGACCTCGATGCCCGGGACAGCAAAGGGCAGAGCTTTATCGATCTGGTCGCCAACCAGCGTCAGGCCAGGCCCTATATCGAACTGATCGAGGCCATGCGCGGCTGAACTGAGAGCCGCCGTTTCGTATCGAACGCATCGGCACAGTCAGCTGCCAACGGCGAAGGCTGCGGCTGGCTTCGGCAACATGATTCGCAATCGTTTTCCTCGCAGCGTCCACCGTCGAGCACTGGGCCAGGCCCGCTCCGGATGGATCGCAGCGAGAGGAAGGAGGCCAAAAGCCGCCCTTCCGACAGCTGGCAGGCAGCCGCAGGCGGCCTGTTCTCGGGCACATGTTCCCGAGCAGCGGTCCAGGTACATGCTCCGTCCCTGACCGTCTGGCTGGTGGGTTTTACGGGGCCGCGTACTGCGGTCTCGACAGTTTAATGCTGTGATTCTGGAGAACGCGTTGATGACGCAACACGATAGCGAAGCAGTGGATATGGTGCTGGTGGGAGCCGGCATCATGAGTGCGACCCTCGCGGTACTGCTCAAGGAACTCGATCCCAATATCAAGCTGGAAATCGTCGAGCTGCAGGAATCCGGGGCCATCGAAAGCTCCAACCCGTGGAACAATGCCGGTACCGGTCACGCCGGGCTCTGCGAGCTGAACTACACGCCCGACAGCAAAGATGGCGCCATCGACATCAAGAAGGCCGTGCTGATCAACACCCAGTTCGAGGTCTCCAAGCAGTTCTGGGCCTACCTCGCCGACCGTGAAGGCTTCGGCTCCCCGCGTGATTTCATCAATGCCGTGCCGCACCTGAGCTTCGTGCGCGGCAGCAAGAACATCGACTATCTCAAGCGTCGCTTCGATGCGCTGAAGACCCATCACGCCTTCGCCGACATGGAGTACAGCGAGGATCGCGCGACCCTGGCCGAGTGGATGCCGCTGATGATGCCGGGCCGCGATCCGAGCGAGCCGATCGCCGCGACTCGCGCCATGAACGGCACCGACGTCAACTTCGGTGCGGTGACCAGCCAGCTGCTCGGCTATCTGTCGCGCAGTGGTGGCGTCAAGGTGTCCTACAACCAGAAGGTCACCGGTCTCGACCGTACGGCCAGCGGCTGGAAGGTCGACATCAAGAACACTCGCACCGGCGATTCGCGCCAGGTTCAAGCCGGCTTCGTTTTTCTCGGTGCCGGTGGCGCCGCGTTGCCGCTGCTGCAGATGTCGGGCATCGACGAAGGCAAGGGCTTCGGCGGCTTCCCGGTCAGCGGCCAATGGCTGCGCTGCGACAACCCGGAGATCGTCAAGCAGCACCAGGCCAAGGTCTACAGCCTGGCAGCGGTCGGCGCGCCGCCGATGTCCGTACCGCACCTGGATACCCGTGTCGTCGACGGCAAGAAGTCTCTGCTGTTCGGACCCTACGCCGGCTTTACCACCAAGTTCCTCAAGCGCGGTTCGTTCATGGACCTGCCGCTGTCGATTCGTCCGGGCAACATCGGCCCGATGATGGCGGTGGCCCGCGACAACATGGATCTGACCCGCTACCTGATCAAGGAAGTGATGCAGTCCATGGAGGACCGCCTGGAAACCCTGCGTGGTTTCTATCCCGAGGCCAAGGCCGAGGACTGGCGTCTGGAGATCGCCGGCCAGCGCGTGCAGATCATCAAGAAGGACCCGAAGAAGGGCGGCATTCTGCAGTTCGGCACCGAACTGGTCGCGGCGCAAGACGGTACCATCGCCGCGCTGCTCGGCGCTTCGCCGGGTGCTTCGGTGACCGTCTCGATCATGCTCGACCTGCTCGAGCGCTGCTTCCCCGAGCAGTACCGTTCGCAGGCCTGGTCCAGCAAGCTGCAGGAAATCTTCCCGGCGCGTGAAACCACGCTGCAGAACGATGCCGCGGCCTACCGCGAGATCAGTGAAATGGCCGACAAGCGCCTGGGTCTGGAGTACTGACCGACAGGCCAGTTCCGGCTCGAACGAGAAAGCCCCGTATCAACCTACGGGGCTTTTTTCGTGCCCTGAACAAAGCGCCTCTTGCCGTTCAGGCCGCACGTCCGCAGTTCGTGGGAAGGCGCCGGCCGATCCAGCTCAGACGCGCTTCCTCGACCTCCACCCAGTTGGCACCGTCGGGCCGGCAGGCGCTGCTCAGCAGCATGCGACAGCGGCCCTGTTCGTCGAGCAGGGCGAAATGACGAGGCTTGCGGCGGCGCAGCAGCGAAAGAATCTGGCGCATGGTTTTCACTCATGGCGAAGAGATGCTCTCTTATCGCAGGGCTCTGTGACAGCCGCGTGAAATGAACGGTGCAGCTCGGCCATCGGTCTGAATCGCATCACTGTCGGCGCGTCGTACCGCTGGGTATACTGCGCCGCACTCGTCGCCCCTAACCTGGAGAAAACAGCATGCTGCAACGCCTGTTGTTCGGTTTTGTCACCGTTCTTGGACTGAGTCTCGTAGGCTGCGCCCACAGCCCCCAGCAACTCGATCCGAACCCCAAACTCAACGGCACCATCAATCCCGTCGGCCAGGGCCAGCCGGTCGTCGTGCGTGTGGTCGATGCGCGTCCCTCGCCGACCCTGGGCACCCGCGGCGGCCTTTATCCGGAAACCAGCGCGGTGATCGTGCCAAGCGCCAAGGTCGTGCCCAAACTGCAGGCCCAGACGGAAGCGGCGGTGCGCCTGCTCGGCTTCACCCCGTCGCCCAACGCCTACAACGCGCCGCAGTTGACCCTGACCCTCGCGGAGCTGAAGTACCAGTCGCCGAAAGAAGGCCTGTACGTGACCGAGGCCAATATTGGCGCGACGCTGAAGATCGAAGTGCAGAACTCCGGTAAGCGTTACAACGGCCGCTATGGTGCCTCGCTGAACCAACGTTTCGGCATGGCGCCGAACGAGCAGACCAACACCAAGCTGGTCACCGATGTGTTGAGCGATGCGCTGACCCGCGTCTTCCGCGACGACAACATCGGTCGTCTGCTGGCCGAGTAAGTCGACAGCGGCACGTACGAATCGCCGGTACTGCCGGTCCGAAACCCTGCCATGGCCCAGCCTGGCAGGGTTTTTTCGTTTTCAGTGTGCGGAAACGGAGACGCCCCGCGAGCAGCGGGTCGTCGAGTGCAGCCAGTCGAGTCAGCGAACGCCGGAGTTGCGTAGGGCAGCCGGGGTGTACTGGTTGGAGTTGGCCTTGTAGTTGTAGGTGTAGGGGTTCTTCTCTTCGTTCTTCATACCCATGACCAGGTAACGACCGGAGATCAGGTCGTACAGGGTCTCCATCGAGTACAGCGGAACCTGCACGTTGTAGAAGTGCAGGCTGTGCGCCTCGGCCACACGCCACAGCTGGTTGCGGCCGTCGTAATGGTCGATCACCGCAGCCTGCCAGGTGTCCTCATCGATGAAGAAGTGGCGCTTGGCATAGATGTGGCGCTCGCCCGACTTCAGCGTGGCTTCCACTTCCCATACGCGGTGCAGCTCGTAACGGGTCAGGTCCTGATTGATATGACCGGCCTTGACGATGTCTTCGTACTTGAGCTCGGGCGAGTCCAGGCGATAGGAGTTGTAGGGGATGTACACCTCCTTCTTGCCGATCAGCTTCCAGTCGTAGCGGTCCGGCGCACCGTTGAACATGTCCAGGTTGTCGGAGGTGCGCAGGCCGTCGGCTGCAGTGCCCGGGCCGTCGTAGGCGACCTGCGGGGCGCGACGTACGCGGCGCTGGCCGGCGTTGTAGATCCACGCCATGCGCGGTTCCTTCACCTGGTCCAGGGTCTCGTGTACCAGCAACACGTTGCCGGCCAGGCGGGACGGCTCGGTGACCTGCTGCTTGAAGTAGAACAGCACGTTGCCGTGCTTCTCGGGTTTGTAGTCGGTCAGGGTGTCGGTGTAGACCACCTCGTCGACGAACTTCACCAGGCTGAAATTGCCGTTCACCTGTGGCGTGGCCTGGGCGACGACGCGCCGCGCCGAGCCGCCGCGGTAGCGAGTGATGTGGTTCCAGATGACTTCCAGGCCGTCCTTGGGAATCGGGAAAGCGACGGCTTTCTCGAAGTTTTCCAAGCCGTTGCCGCCGCGGACCATGTTGGTCTGCGTGGCATTGCGCGCGGCGGCGTCATAGACATGCTGCGGCATGGCTGCGCTGCGGCGTGTCTCGTAGACCGGCAGGCGGTAGCTGTCCGGATAGCGCTTGAGCATGGCGATCTGCCCAGGCGTCAGGTTGTCCTTGTACTGCTCGTAGTTCTGCGCCGTGATGGTGAACTTCGGCTTGTCGCTGGCGTAAGGGTCACCGACGAAACCGTCTGGCGTCACCGCCGCAGCGTCCTGAGCCAGTCCGCCGGTCCAGGCCGGAATGGTGCCTGCAGCGTTGCCGGACTTCTGCGCGCCGATCGGCGTCAGTTCGTTGCCGAGGCGCGCCGCCTCGGTTTCGGACACCGCAGCCATGACGTTACTGGCCAGCAGTGAAAGCGTGAGCGCTCCGGTTGTGAACATTGTTATTTTCATTATCTCGTCCTGTCATTTCTGAATAGCTGATTCCCCGTGACGCTCGATGCAACCGACGCCATGTGATACGGCCTGAAGAGCTGTGCCTGCAGCGCCTGGGGTTACGGATAACCGCTCGATGGAGCAGGGAATGCTTGTCCGCCGACCGTTATCGCGTTTGGCTGCCGCCCCCGCACAGGCTCTATTTCGCCGTTTCGAGGTATGCCGAGGGTGACGGCGCGCACGACCTTTAGTCAAGGCCGACCGGTGAAGGGCGCGTCATAACTTGGCCTGATAATGGTGCGGGGTTGAGACCGCTCCGTCGGGAAATTCGGAATCCAGGCTGGCGTCTGGATACACTGCTCGGCTGCCTGGGTGACTTCGAAGAAAGGAAAAATCTGGATGGTGTTACATGCGCAGTCGGGGCTGGTGATCGCCCCCGCATTGCTACTCAACGGGCTGGCGCTGCTGTGTGCGCTGTGCGGCGGCTGGTTGCTACTGGCGACGCAGTGGCGAGAGACACGTGCCCTGCGGCGACCACTGGCCGCTTCCACGCTGGAAACTGCGTCGAGCGATGGCTCGACACAGCGCGTCAATCAGCTGTTCAACAGGGTAGGTGGGGCTGGGCTGCTGCTCGGCCTGGGGCTGTCGATGGCCTCACGGCTGCTCTGAACGCGTTATCGGTTCACTGAAGGGCCCGCAGTACCATCTACTGCGGGCCTTTGGATTCAGGGTTCCAAGCCGGCATTGAGCCGGTACTGATTGCGCACCGGCATGGCGTACTGCTGAATCAGATAGGGCTGCTGCACGCTCGGGCAGGCGGCCAGGCGCTTGCTCCATTCGGCTTCGGCGCGCTCCACTTCCTCGCGACTGAACAGTTCGGCGGCACTGGGTACCTGGATATCCGGATCACGGTCGTCCCAGAGGCGGTACGCGAGATAGTGCACCGGGAACAGCCGGTAGCTGCCGAGAATCTGCCGATCCAGCGCCAGGGCCATCTGCTTGGCATCTTCGGGTGCGCTCTCCATGGGCGTGCCGAAGGCGATGTGCACGCGCCCCTTGTAGCCGGTGATGCCCAGGGCAATGCTCGCGTCGTCCTCGCCCGGCGCCTTGGTATAGGTGCCGGTGGTGGCGCGGATGTACAGCTCGCGGGCCTTGGCCTGATCGCAGGGGTCGTATTCGTAGCTGATCGCCACCGGCACCGGGCGCAGTGCCGCCAGTGCGTCCGCGAAGGCTTCGTCCTTGCGGCTCATGTGCAGCATCTTGAGGATGGCCGAGTCGGTGCGGTCGTCACCGTCCTTGGCGCGCCCTTCGGCCTGAGCGATCCAGACGGACTCGCCGTCGTTGCGGATCGAGTGGTTGATGTATGCCGAAAGCACCTGGTAGGCGGCCAGCTTCTCGCGGCGGCCAGTGATCGAGCGGCGCACGATGAAGCTCTTGTTCAGGCGCATCAGGTCGCTGACGAAGGGGCGCTGCAGCAGGTTGTCGCCGATGGCGATACGCGGAGTGCGGATGCCGGCCTGATAGACCGCATAGTTGACGAACGCAGGGTCCATGACGATGTCGCGGTGGTTGGCCAGGAACAGATAGGCTCGGCCCTGCTGAAGCTGCTCGAGCCCGGAAAAGGTCACGCCGTCGGTAGCGCGTTCGATGGTGCGGTCGATGTAGGCTTCGATCTTGTGCTGCAGTGCATCCACCGTGCGGATACTGGCGAACTGTTTGCGCAACCGTCGCGAGATGACCGGCTTGATCAGCCAGCCCATGCTGTCGGCCAGCCGCGGGAAACGGAAGTGCGCCAGAATGTCGAGAAACTCGCGATCGGCGAACAGGCGCGCCATGACCAGCGGTACTTCGGCGTCGGCGTAGGGTCGGATGGCTTCGAATTCGTCCATCATGCTCTCTGTAAAGGAAACGAGGAACGGGCCTGCAACGGATGGGCAGGCAAATCGCGGAACGGACCGGAGCCGGCTGGCTCATACTCATCGAGTAAACGGCCGTTTCGCCGCATGCCTGTGAAACCCTGCTTGCGGCCCAGGGTGCCCAATTGCGGGGCACACCGAGTCGGTCTTCTTAAAGGTTCGAATCAGCGACCTTTAAAGACGGCGATTATAGCGACAAGTCACGCGGAGGACCGATGCTGGAAACACAGCTCTTTCATTGCCCTTATTGCGGCGAGCCGGTAGAGGCCGTCCTCGATCTCAGCGCGGGCGATCAGCAGTACATCGAGGACTGCGCCGTGTGTTGCCGGCCGATTGTCTTCGATCTGCGTACGGACGGCGAGCAGTGGCAGCTGGAAACCCGTGGGGAGGATGAATGATGCGGCGTATCTACGAGCCGCGCGATCTGCTGGAGGCGGAGATGCTAAGCGGCATGTTGATTGCCGAAGGCATAGAGGCATTCCTGGCGGGCAGTCATCTGATCGGCGCCATGGGCGAACTGCCGGCGGCCGGGCTGCTCGGGCTGATGGTCGCGGATGAGGATGCCGAGCGGGCGCGTCAGCTGATCGCTGCGTACAATGGCGCCGAGCCGTTGCCGGGCGATGAACCGGAGAGTTACCCCGGCGAACTGATCTGCTGACGAGTCTTTTTATGTGCGGTCGCTATGCCCTTTTCCGCTGGAGCCAGGACTTCGCTGCCTTGCCCGGCTTTCCCTCCGATCAGCAACCGCACTGGAGCCTCGCGCCTGGCGCTTCGGTGCTGCTGTTGCGCCAGGTCGATGCGCAGTTGCAGCTCAGCCGCGTGCGCTGGGGGCTGACTCCGGCCTGGCTTACCGATCTGACGCGCACCCCTGCCCAAGCCCGGGCGGAAACCATCAGCGAGCAGCCCATGTTCCGCGAAGCATTTCGCCTGCGCCGCGGGTTGCTGCCGGCCAACGGCTTCTACGAATGGCGAGGCTCGGCGCGCAAGCGCCCGTACTGGATGACCAGCGAAGGTTCGCTCGGCTATTTCGCCGCGCTCTGGGAAGCCTATCCGGTACAGGGCCATACCTACCTGAGCGCCGCCGTGGTGACGCTGCCCGCGGCTACGCTGCGTCGGCCACTGATGCTCGATGAGGCCGGGCAGGCCGCCTGGCTCGACCCCGAAACACCGCTCGAGGCGCTGCAGGCGCTGCTGGTCCAGCCTCAGCCGGCCTTGCGTGAACGCCCGCTGGCGACCGTGGTGAATGACCCGCGTATCGACGGACCGGAGTGCCTCACGCCGGCGTGAACCGGCGTGCCTATGTCGTCATACCCTGAATTGGTTGATCAGACGACGCTGCTGTTCGGCCAGCCGCGTCAGCCCGGCACTGGCCTGGCTGGCTTCCTCGGCGCCACCGGCAACTTCCTGCGCGACCTGGCCGATGTTGGTGACGTTGCGGTTGATGTCTTCGGCCACCGCGCTCTGCTCTTCGGCAGCGCTGGCGATCTGATTGTTCATGTCGTTGATCTGCGAGACCGCCTGAGTGATCGCCTGCAGCGCCTCGGCCGCGGCATCCGCCTGCTCGACGCTGCGCTGAGTGCGGCTCTGGCTCTGCTCCATTACCTGCACCACGTCCCGCGTGCCGTTCTGCAGTTGCTGGATCATCTGCTGGATCTCGCCGGTCGCCTGCTGCGTCTTCTGCGCCAGATTGCGGACCTCGTCGGCCACGACGGCGAAGCCGCGTCCCTGCTCGCCGGCGCGGGCCGCCTCGATTGCCGCGTTGAGGGCGAGCAGGTTGGTTTGCTCGGCAATGCTGCGAATGGTCACCAGGATGGCGTCGATGTTCTCGCTGTCGCGGGCCAGCGTCTGCACCACCTCGACGGCGCGACCGATCTCGTCGGCCAGCTCGGTGATGGTCGAGCCGGTGTCCTGCACGATGTGCCGGCCCTGATTGGCTGCGCGATCGGCATTGTTGGCGGCTTCGGCGGCCTGGGTCGCGTTGCGCGCCACATCCTGGGCGGTGGCGGTCATTTCGTGCACGGCAGTGGCCACCAGCTCGATTTCCGCCAGCTGGGTCTGTACGCCCTTGTCCGTGCGGATGGCGATGTCGGCGGTGTGCTCGGAGGCATCGCTGACTTTCTGCACCGAGCCGACGACCTCGCCGATCATGCCCTGCAAGCGCGCGAGGAAGGCGTTGAAGCCGGCGGCGATCTGGCCTAGCTCGTTGCGACTGTCGATGTTCAGGCGCTGGGTCAGGTCGCCTTCGCCCTGGCCGATGTTGTCCAGCATGACCACCATCTCGCGCAGCGGTCGGGTGATGCGGCGGCTGATCAGCCAGATCGCCAGCAGGCCGGCGAGGCCGATCAGTACGCCGATGACCAGCATGGTGCCGAGACTGCTGCGACTTTCGTCGGCGAGGGCGGCCATCAGCTGGTTCAGCTCCTTCATCACCTCGGCCGTCGGCAGCTCCAGCATCAGCACCCAACGGGCCTCGGTGCCGGCGAAGGAGAAGGGCAGGAACAGCGCGACGCGGCCACGGGCCTGATCGATTCGATAGTGGGTCTGACCGGCCGGTAACTGCTTGACCAGTGCCTGCTCGTCGGCGTCGAGTATCTGTGCGGCCGGTTTGCCGATAAGGCTGGTGTCGCGGCTGTAGGCGGCAAGACGGCCGTTGTTCGAGATCAGAGCGATCTGCCCAACACCGTCGTAGAGCTGCGCATTGGCATTGCTCAGCAGCTGCTGGATGAAGTCGACACTGATGTCCGCGCCGACGATGCCATGGAATTTGCCGTCGACGATGATCGGCGCGTTGAACGAAGACAGTAGCGACGTTTTGCTATTCATCTCATAGGGGGCGGGATCGCCGACGCACGGTTTGAGTTGCTCGCGCGGGCAGAGGTAGTACTCGCCGGCACGTACGCCGGTATCCAGCAGTCGGGTGTCTTCGATGTCGGTGAGGCGGTCGACCAACAGCTTGCCGCTGCCGTCGCGGTATACCCAGCTGGCGAAGCGACCGTCGACCATGCCCGGCTCGTCGCCGCGATACATCAGGTCGTTGGCATCCACGCCGTTGGGCTCCCAAGCGATATAGGTGCTGGTCAGCTCGGGATTCTCGATCAGCGTCTGGCGTGCGAGGTTGATCAGTTCCTCGCGCCGGAGGTTGGCCATCGGCATGCCGTCGTCGCCAGTCAGCGCGGTAAGCGTGTGCACCCGCGCGAGGCTCGTGGCGATCTGCAGAGGCGCCTGCAGTTGTGCCTGAATGCGGCTGACCTGGGTTTGGGCGAGGGCGGTGACGCGCTGCTCGACCATGCCGTCGATCAGCGAACGGGTCCGCTGCTCGACCAACGCTTGGCTACGCATGCCGGAAACCATCGCGTACAGCAGAAGAGCGGCGATCACGGCCAGGATGCAGGCGCCGGCCAATGCGGCGAAGGCGGTCTGGATGGATCTGAACATGTGCGGAACTCCAATTGCGCAGCGGATAAGCAGGCTATCGGCAGGAGTTGCGACAACTGCAGCTGTACGTTCGGTTGCCTGACAGGAGGGCCCGCGATAGGGTCTGTTCCCGTTTCGTACGCGGCCGCGCCGGCCCGGCCCTGCGGGTTGCGCGGCAAATGGCGCCATGCGGCGTTGCGGGACTTGGCAAGGGAACCACCATTACCTGCGTCCCGCGCCTGCGGAACGCCGCCCGGCCATGGCGCCATTTGGCGCAGCGACGTGGCTTGCGACGAAGCGGGAACAGCCCCTAGGATACGGGCGCAGGTTTTCCGGAGAAACTCGATGTTCAAGCCGCACAGATTGTCGCTGTTGGTCGCCGCCGCCGTGCTGGCGGGCTGTCAGGCCGTCAACACCACCAGCGGCGGCGCCGTAGGTGTCGACCGCAAGCAGTACATGTTCAGCATGCTGTCGACCGAGCAGGTCAACCAGATGTATGCCCAGTCCTATCAGGAAACGCTCAGTGCGGCGTCGAGCAAGGGTGTGCTGGAGAAGAACAGCGCAATCACCAAGCGGGTCAACGGCATTGCCCAGCGGCTGATCGCCAAGGTGCCGGTGTTCCGCCCCGATGCCGCGCAATGGGACTGGGAAGTCAATGTCATCGACAGCCCGGAGCTCAACGCCAACTGCGGCCCGGGCGGCAAGATCATCTTCTACACCGGCCTGATCGAGAAGCTGAAGCTCACCGATGACGAGATTGCGGCCGTGATGGGCCACGAGATCGCCCACGCATTGCGCGAGCACGGCCGCGAAGCGATGTCCAAGGCCTATGGTGTGCAGATGGCGACTCAGCTGGGGTCGGCCATGGGCGTCGGTACCGGCGGCCTGCAACTGGCGAACATGGGCGTGGAGTACCTGATGACGTTGCCCAACAGTCGCGGCAACGAGAACGAAGCGGATCTGATCGGCCTGGAGCTGGCGGCGCGCGCGGGCTACAACCCGAACGCGGCGATCACGCTGTGGGAAAAGATGGCTTCGGCCGGTGGCTCGGCGCCGCCCGAGTTCATGAGCACACACCCCTCGTCTACCACCCGCACCGCGGCGTTGAAGGCGAATATTCCAAAAGTGATGCCGCTCTACGAACAGGCCCGCAGCGGCCGTTGAGCGATGACCTGCCGCCGGCCGCTCAGGTCGGCGACAGCAGTGTCGAAAGGGGCGTCTCGATACCCAGTTGCTGATGCACGCCTTCGAGGTCGATGAGCGTGTGGATTTCCTCGATATCGCCGGCCGGGTTCAGCGTCCAGACGCTCATCACGGCGATCGCGAGAATCTTGTCGGTGACCGAGTAGCCGAACAGCGGCGTCGCCAGTGTTCCCATCACCGTGCTTGAGGTGACCACCTTGTGGCCCTCGCAGATGCATTCATCCACCACCACTTCCAGATCCGGCATGGCCGTACGCACATTGCGCACGAGCTCGGCGAAACCTGCGCTGTTCAGCGGCTGGCCGATGAATGAGCCCTTGTAGGCGAAATACTTGCTCTGCATCTGTTCGGAAAGGGCCAGGCGGCCCTTGTTCCAGCTCAGATCGATATGGTTGCAGACTCGTTTCTTGCGTCCATCCGCTGACATGCAGCCTGATCTCCTCGGGGCGCTGATGTGCGCTGCGGTAGCGCACTCTATCAGCTCCCCGGTTGCGCAGATTTGCGCTGGGTATCAGCCTGAGACAATCGTGCTCATGGTCAGAGCCTGATAGCCGGCGTACAGCGCCAGTGCGGCAAAGCCGGCGGCGGCGACCCGGCGGATCAGCGTCAACGGCAGGCGGTCGGCGGCGAAGTGGCTGACCAGTACCACCGGAACGTTGGCCAGCAGCATGCCGACCGTGGTGCCGAGGATGACCAGCACGAATTCCGGATACTGCGCGGCGAGCATCACTGTCGCGACCTGGGTCTTGTCGCCCATCTCGGCAATGAAGAAGGCGATCGTTGTCGCGACGAAGGGGCCGTAGGGGCGGCCCAGCTTGGCATCGTCGTCATCCAGTTTGTCCGGCACCAGCGTCCATAGCGCCACGGCGGCGAAGCTTGCCGCCAGTATCCAGCTCAGCGCCACTGGCGAGAGCAGGCTCGATACCCAGCTGCCGACCGCACCGGCGGCGGCATGGTTGGCCAGTGTGGCGACGACGATGCCCCAGATGATCGGCCACGGTCGCCGATAACGCGCTGCCAGCAGCAGTGCGAGCAACTGCGTCTTGTCGCCGATTTCGGCGAGCGCAACGATCAGGGTGGGGACGAAAAACGATTCCAAGCGGCATTCCTTTGGGGCGGGTCGACAGATTCACCATGACATGCGCAGCCTGCCCGCCCGGGTCAGGTGTACATGTCATGGGTCTTGTCAAACCTGGCCTGGCGTATCGTTACGCGCTGGCCGGTCGCATGCGCCATGGTCTGCGGACCAAGTATGTTGACGCATGCCGGACGAGCAGGGCGCTCGTCGGAGACTACTCCCCCAAGGACGGCGGCGAGTTTGCCGCAACCGGCCGGTCGGTGCAACCCGTGGTCGCTGGCGTCAGGGGCGCACGGCGCGGTAGATACGGAAGCCGTCGCGCTCGGCGAGCGTGTGGCAGGGGCCAAGATGCTGCTCGATCAAGGGGGGGTACCTGAGGAATGCGTTGGCGACCAGACGCAGCTCGCCACCGCTGACCAGGTGTTCGGCCGCGCATTCGATCAGCGTCTCGCTGGCCCGGTAGCTGGTGTGCACGCCCTGGTGGAACGGCGGGTTGCTGACGAGCGCCGCCAGTTGTCGTGGCGCGGCGTCGATGCCATCGCCGGCAATGACTTCAGCTTCGAGTCCGTTGGCGGCGAGCGTCCGGCGGCTGCTCTCGATGGCGAAGGCGTCCACATCCAGCAGCACCAGATCGCTTTGCGGGTAGCGACGCTTGAGCGTGGCGCCGAGAATGCCGGCCCCACAGCCAAAGTCGAGCACGCGCCCGCCAGGGAGGTCGTCGAGGTGCTCGAGCAGCAGGGCGCTGCCGACATCCAGGCGACCATGACTGAACACGCCGGGCAGGCTGATGACCTGCAACGGGCCGTCCGCCAGCTCCAGGGTGAAGTGGCGCGCCAGGGCGTCCAGATCGGGAGCAGCAGGTGCCTGCTCGACCATCACCTGCCAGAGCTGGCAATGGCGGGCGCTGTCGAGTTTGCGTGCGCGGCCGAACCCGGCCAGTTGCCTGGCGGCGCGCTCGACGCCGGCACGTTTCTCGCCGACCAGATACAGCGGCCGGCCATCGAGGCGCGCCGCCAGCGTTTGCAGCAAATAGTCGGTGAGTTCGCGGGATTTCGGCAGGAACAGCACGGCGGCGTCGAACTCGCCCGGTGCCGGGGCGACGCCAAAGCTGCAACGCCCGCTGAAGCGCCGGTCCAGCAGCTGCTGCTCGCCCGCATGCCAGCTCCAGCCAATCGCGGCGGGGAGCTGACCCAGCAGGTCATCGGCGGGCGGTCCGGCCAGCAGCAGCCGGCCTTGAAACAGCTCGGCCTGACGCAGCAGCACTTCGCTTCGAGGGTCCATCGGCGTCTCCCGGAAAAAGTCGGGGAGCTTAGGGGCTATCGGCGTTTTCTCGCAAGCCGGGGTGCCCAGCCCCTAGGCCGGCGCTCAGTTCACTTGCCGGATCGGTGCGCCGGCAAAGAAGGCCGTTGCATTCTCGGCGAGCTGGCCGACGATACGCTGGCGTGCCTCACGGCTGCCCCAGGCGCTGTGTGGGGTGATGATCAGGCGGGGCAGGCTCGGGTCCAGCAGGGGGTTGTCGTCGCTTGGCGGCTCGCTGGTCAGCACGTCGGTGGCGGCACCCCCCAGGTGTCCGCGGCGCAGGGCATCGGCCAATGCCTGCTCATCGACCAGGCCACCACGGGCGGCGTTGATCAGGAACGCGCTCGGTTTCATCAATTGCAACTCGTGCGCACCGATCAGATTGCGTGTCTGCTCCGTCAGCGGGCAGTGCAGCGTCAGTGCGTCCACCTGCGGCAGCAGTTCGTCCAGATCCAGGCGTTCCGGGCGCTTCGGCCGTCCCGGCAGGTTGCCGACCAGGACGCGCATGCCGAACGCCTCGGCCAGTCGAGACACCGCACTGCCGAGCTCGCCATGGCCGAGCAGGCCGAGGGTCTTGCCTTCCAGCTCGACGATGGGAAAGTCCAGCAGACAGAACTGACCACTTTCCTGCCAGCGGCCGCGGGCGACGGCCGCCTGGTAGTCAGGCAGGCGGGTGGCCAGTGCCAGCAACAACATCAGCGTGTGCTGGGCCACGGTTGGGGTGCCATAAGCCTGGCAGTTGCAGACCACGATGCCGCGCTCGCCAGCGGCCTGCAGGTCGATGTTGTTGACTCCGGTGGCGGAGACCAGGATCAGCTTGAGATCGGGGCAGGCTGCCAGGGTGTCTGCATTCAGCGCGACCTTGTTGACGATGGCCACCTGCGCGCCGCGCAGACGCTCGACAATCTGATCCGCTGTGCTTTGCTCATGACACACCAGTTCGCTGAATGCGTCCTGCAGCGGGGTCAGATCGAGGTCGCCCTGTTCGAGCGGAGAAAGATCGAGGAAAACGGCGCGACTGAACATCAACTGTACCTTTCGGAGAAGCCGGGGCTGATCGACAATGAAGCCCGGCATTGCGTGGAGATTGGATTGTGTACTGGATGGAATTTATGACCGTGGCGCTGGTGCATCTGCTCGCGGTGGCCAGCCCGGGACCGGATTTCGCGGTGGTGGTCCGCGAAAGCGTGACCCAGGGCCGGCGTGTCGGAAGCTGGACGGCGTTGGGCGTCGGCTGCGGGATATTCGTCCACGTCGCCTATTCCCTGCTCGGCATCGGCCTGATCGTCTCGCAGTCGATTGTGCTGTTCAACCTCTTCAAGTGGCTGGCGGCAGGCTATCTGCTCTATCTCGGCTGGCGCGCGCTACGTGCGCGACCCATGAGCCTGGATACGGCAGAAGAGGTCGCTACAGCCTCGGATCGCTCACCCTGGCAGGCGTTCGTCGTCGGCTTCGTCACCAATGGCCTGAATCCCAAGGCCACGCTGTTCTTCCTCTCGCTATTCACGGTCGTGATCAGCGCCGATACGCCACTGTGGGTGCAGGCCGGTTACGGCGTCTACCTCGCCAGTGCCACCGCGCTGTGGTTTCTGCTGGTGGCCTGGCTGTTCAGCCGAGGCCGCGTACGTGCTGGCTTTGCGCGAATGGGCCACTGGTTCGACAGGCTGACCGGCGCCGTACTGATCGGCCTCGGTGTACGTCTGGCGGTCAGCGAGATCGGTTAACACGCTGAAACGAGGTGCGCGGAAAATAATCCTTTGGACTGATTTTGCGTGGGGGCGGACGCTCTAGAGTGCTGCTTACAACTCCAACAAGAACAGGATGCCCCCATGCTGCAGACCCGTGTCATCAAGCCCGCGGCGAACGCTTACCAGTACCCCCTGCTGATCAAGCGGCTGCTGTTGTCCGGCGTACGCTACGAGCGCACCCGCGAGATCGTCTACCGTGACCAGCTGCGTTACGACTATCGCACCCTGAATCAACGGGTCGCGCGGTTGGCCAACGTGCTGAGCGCAGCCGGCGTCAAGGCAGGCGACACCGTGGCGGTGATGGATTGGGACAGCCACCGCTATCTGGAATGCATGTTCGCCATCCCGATGATCGGCGCCGTGGTGCATACCATCAACGTGCGCCTCTCGCCGGACCAGATCCTCTACACCATGAACCACGCCGATGACCGCTTCGTGCTGGTCAACAGCGAGTTCGTGCCGCTGTACCAGGCGATTGCCGGGCAACTGACCACCGTGCAGAAGACGCTGCTGCTCACCGATGGCGACGTGCACGACGCCGGTCTGCCGGATTGCGTCGGCGAGTATGAAAGCCTGCTGGCCGCCGCCGAGCCGAGCTACGACTTTCCCGATTTCGACGAGGACTCGGTCGCGACGACCTTCTACACCACCGGCACCACCGGCAACCCCAAAGGCGTGTACTTCACCCATCGTCAGCTGGTGCTGCACACCCTCGCTGCGGCAGTGACCGTCGGCTGCCGGGAGAATCCTCGGCTGATGGGCTCGGATGACGTCTACATGCCAATCACGCCGATGTTCCATGTGCATGCCTGGGGTTTGCCCTACGTCGCCACCATGCTCGGCCTCAAGCAGGTCTATCCCGGGCGTTACGATCCCGAATACCTGATCGAGCTGTGGCGCCGTGAGCAGGTGACCTTCTCCCACTGCGTGCCGACCATCGTGCAGATGCTGCTCAACGCCAAGGCGGCCCAGGGCACCGACTTCAAGGGTTGGAAGATCACCATCGGCGGCAGTGCGCTGACCCGCGGCCTCTACGACCAGGCCAAGGCGGCCGGTATGAACCTGATCGCTGCCTACGGCATGTCCGAGACCTGCCCGTTGATTTCCGGCGCGCACATCAACGACGAGTTGCTCGAGGCCGACGAAGACACCCGAAGTAACTTCCATCTCAAGGCTGGCGTGCCGGTGGTGCTGGTGGATGCGGCGATCCAGGCGGCGGACGGCAGCTTCCTGCCGGCGGACGGAAGCTCTCAGGGCGAACTGGTGCTGCGTGCGCCCTGGCTGACCCAGGGCTATTACAACGAGCCGGAGAAGAGCGAAGAGCTGTGGGCCGATGGCTGGCTGCATACCGGCGACGTCGCGGTGATCGACGAGATGGCCAATATCGAGATTCGCGACCGTATCAAGGATGTGATCAAGACCGGCGGTGAATGGCTGTCATCCCTCACGTTGGAAGGGCTGATCAGTCGTCACGAAGCGGTGCGCGACGTTGCCGTGGTCGGTGTGCCGGACGAGCGCTGGGGCGAGCGGCCCTTTGCCTTGGTGGTGCTGTGCGAAGGCCGCGAACTGAGCGCAGCCGACTTGCAGGCCTTCCTCGAGCCGGCGGTGGCCGAGGGGCACATCAACAAGTGGGCGATCCCGCAGCAGATCGCGGTGGTCAGCGAGATCCCCAAGACCAGCGTCGGCAAGCTGGACAAGAAGCGCATCCGCAGCGAGATCGCGCGTTGGCAGGAATAGGGGAGCGCTGAGCAGACCTCGCTCAACTGAGCGAGGTCGCTTATCGGTTCGGCGCCCGGTAGCATCCATCCACGAATTTGCCGGGCGTACTGATATCGGGCGATCACCGTCGCGACCGGCCTGAACCATCGCGGCGGGCAATCGCTGTCGATCCGGGCAGTTGCCTGAGGTCCGTCCACTCGGCAAGCTGCCCTCCCTGCGCGCCGCGCAGCGAGAGATTGCCACGCAACCCGAGGACGTCATGGCTGCCACCCAACCGATGCTGATTCGCGAAACCTTCCCTGTCGGCCCGTTGCAGTGCAACTGCACGATCATTGGCGATCCTGTCAGCAAGAAAGCCATCGTGGTCGATCCGGGTGGCGATCCTGAACTGATCATGGCGCGACTCGACGCCCATGGACTGAAGGTGGTGAGCATCATCCACACCCATGCGCACCTGGACCACTTCCTCGCATCCGGCTCGATGAAGGAGAAGACCGGCGCCACGCTCCATCTGCACAAGGCCGATCAGATGCTCTGGGACAACCTGGAGATGCAGTGCCGCATGTTTGGCGTGCCCTACCGTCCGGTGCCCGCGCCGGATCAGTGGCTGAGCGACGATGAGGAACTGTCCTGTGGCTGTGGCGTGGCGTTGCATACGCCTGGGCATACGCCGGGCTCCATGAGCTTCTGGTTCGCCGATGCCAAGCTGCTGATCGCGGGTGACACCCTGTTCCGCCGCGGTATCGGGCGCACCGATCTGTGGGGTGGTGACTACGCCACCATCGAGCGCTCCATCAAGCAGCGGCTCTACTCGCTGGATGAAGACGCGACCGTGGTGACCGGCCACGGCCCGGATACCCGGCTGGGTGACGAGATGCGCGAGAATCCTTTCGTCCGGGCCTGACCTGGGTGCCGTTGGCCGGGTTCTGCTGCACGGTTCCTATCCCTGGCGGTGACCGATGGTACTCTAGCGCCGCATTCAGGGCTGCGCTCGCAAGGGCTGGGGACTGCCCTGGTAACCGACGAGAGAAGGAAGTAACTATGAAAATGCTGAACATGACCGCCCTCGCAGCGAGCGTCGCTCTGCTGGTAGGTTGCACCACCAATCCCTATACCGGCGAGCAGCAAGCCGGCAAGGCCGGCGTTTACGGCGGTATCGGCGCCGTCAGTGGCGCCGTCATCGGTGCGGCGACCTCGAGCAAGAAGGATCGCACCAAGGGCGCGTTGATCGGTGCAGCGGTTGGTGGCGCGGCTGCCGGTGGCTATGGCTACTACGTCGACACCCAGGAAGCCAAGCTGCGCCAGACGCTGCAAGGCACCGGCGTTCAGGTTCAGCGCAATGGTGACAACCTGACGCTGATCATGCCCGGCAACATCACCTTCGCCAGCAACTCGGCGGATATCTCCAGCAGCTTCTACCCGACCCTGAATTCGCTGGTGCAGGTGTTCAAGGAGTTCAACAAGAACGGCGTCGATATCGTCGGCCACACCGACAGCACCGGCTCCCTGCAGCTGAACCAGGACCTGTCCAACCGCCGCGCCCAGAGCGTCGCCTCCTACCTGGTCGGCAATGGCGTGGCTGCTTCGCGGATTTCTTCCTACGGTGCGGGCCCCAGCCAGCCGATCGCCAGCAACGATACGGCTGCTGGTCGCGCGCAGAATCGCCGCGTCGAGATCAATCTGCGTCCGCTGTAAGTATTCATAGGCCGCGGGGCTGCAATGGCCTCGCGGTCGTCGTAATTCAGGCGCCATAATTCCGTTTGTTTCTGCTTCCATTGAACCTCTCTGCGCTATTCGTATCTGACATTCGATAGCACGCCAGTTGTGGCACAGAGGAGGTCGAATGGATGATCGCACCGTTCTCCATTCCCGCAGGTCCTGGTTGCCATTGTTGGTCGCTCTGGCCCTGATGGCGGGCCTGGGTGGATGGATCGGCTGGCAATGGCATGTCCAGGAGCAGCGCAGCAAGGTCGAGCAGGAGCAGCGCTTCACCTTTGCTGTCGATGACATCGAACACACGCTACGCGAACGGATGCGCGCCTACGAGATGGTGCTGCGCGGGCTTGCTGGCGTCGTTGCCGGCAGCGACGAGGTCCGGATCGACGATTGGGCGCGCGCCGTGGATCAGTTGCAGCTGCAGGACTTCTATCCGGGCATCCAGGCTGTCGCGCTGGCGCGGCATGCGACTCCGGAAACGCTCACCGCCCTGATCGATCAGATTCGCGCCTCCGGCCGCGAACGCTTTCGCATGTATCCGCCGGGCGACCGTGAAGAGTACGTGGTGACCGACTACATCCATCCGACCGATTGGCGCAATCGGCGGGTGCTCGGCTTCGATCTGTTCAGCGAGGCGACCCGCCGCGAGGCGATCATCAGTACGCGCAACAGTGGCAATCCGGTACTTACGGGGCCGTTGCGTCTCAAGCAGGAAACCGAGCAGAACGTCCAGGTAGGTGTTCTGCTGTTCTTCCCGATCTATGCGGCGACGGCACCGGTAACCACCGAGGAGGAGCGTCAGCGCGCTTTTGTCGGCACTCTGCACGGCGCCTTTCGCCTGACCGACCTGATGGAGGGGATACTTGGCTCGCGTAGCCGAATGCTGCAGCTGCAGCTGTTCGACGCCGCCAATCCGGAGGCGCCTCTGCTCGCTGGGCGTGCGCCGGTCAGTACCGACGCCAAGTTCCAGCGCATACGCAACGTCTACATGTACGGCCGCAGCTGGCAGCTGCAGGTGGCCAGCACGCCGGAATACGAGGCGGTGCTGCGTGACAACAACCGCGCCTTCAGCCTCGTGGCCGCGCTCACCGCAGCGGCATTGTTTTCGTTGCTGGTGGGCGGCTACCTGTATCTACGCGAACGTGCACTGCGCAACAGCCAGGCGTTGAGCCTGCAAATGCAGGAGCGCGAGGCGCGCTTCCGTCAGTTGATCGAGCAATTGCCCGTGGCGACCCTCTTGTGCAACGCCGGTGGGCGTATCGAACTGGCCAATCAGAGTGCCGGACAGTTATTCGGCAGTTCGACGGAAATGCTGGCCGGCGAGCGCGTGAGCCGTTACGTTCCCGGCGTGCTTGGCGAGCAGGTACTCGGGCAGCTGCGCGAAACCAGCCAGCTCGAACTGCAGGCGCAGCGCGAGGACGGCAAGGCGATCCCGGTTGCCGTCAGCCTGACCAGCTTCAGCCATGACGAGGCCCTGTACTACGTCCTGAACCTGCTCGATCTGCAGGCGCGCAAGCGGGACGAGGAACGCTTTCGCAATGTCGTCGAGGCCTCGCCCAATGCATTCGTGCTGGTGGATACCCGCGGCGACATCGTCATGGTCAATCGCCAGACCGAGCTGCTGTTCGGCTATGAGCGCCAGGAACTGGTCGGACAACCCGTGGAACTGCTGCTGCCTGAAGCATTGCGCGAAGCGCACCGCGGCCTGCGCCAGGGGTATGCGCAGAACCCCGAGCCGCGCCGCATGGGCGGTAACCGCGAGCTGTTCGGCCGCCACCGCGATGGCAGCGCATTGCCGGTGGAAATCGGCCTGTCGCCCTTGCGCAGTGGTGATGAGCAGCTGGTGCAGGCGGTGATCATCGATATCAGCCACCGCAAGGAAGCCGAGCGTCGCTTGCGCGAGCAGGCCGATCAGCTGGCGGTGGCCAACCGCTACAAATCCGAGTTCCTCGCCAATATGTCCCACGAGCTGCGCACGCCGCTCAACAGCATCCTGATCCTCAGCGATCAGCTGCGGCAGAACGGCTCCGGCAACCTCAACGACAAGCAGGTCCGGCATGCCGACATCATCCATCGCGCCGGTCATGAGCTGCTGCAGTTGATCAACGATGTGCTGGATCTTGCCAAGATCGAGTCCGGCCATATGCAACTCAAGCTGGAACCGCTGAACCTGCGCGAACTGCTGACCGAACTGGAAACCTCGCTGACGCCGATGGCCGAGCAGAAGGGCCTGGCGCTGAAGGTGGTGGTCGACGGCAACGTGCCGCCTGCGCTCAATTCCGACCGCGCGCGGCTGCAGCAGATTCTGCGCAACCTGCTGACCAATGCCTTGAAGTTCACCGAGCAGGGGCAGGTGGAGCTGCTGGTGAGCTACCCGCCGGAGGACGTTGACGGTCAAATCCTGCAGCTGCAGGTGCGTGACAGCGGCATCGGTATCGCCAAGGACCAGCAGGAGCGGATCTTCCAGGCGTTCCAGCAGATCGATGGTTCGATCAGCCGACACTACGGCGGCACCGGCCTGGGGCTGGCGATCACTCGCCAACTGGTGGAGGTGCTCGGAGGGCACGTCACGGTCGATAGCGAGCTCGGCAAAGGCGCCACCTTCACCGTGCGACTGCCGGTGGCGTCGACATCCGGTGCGGCGGCGCAGGCGCTGCTGCCGCGCCAACCCCAGCGCCGTGGGCGTGGCCCCGGGCTGCTGATCATCGAGGACGATGCCGATTTCGCATCCGTGGTGGCCGAGGTGGGACAGAGTCACGGCTTCACCAGTCTGATCTGCAGTACCGGCCAGCAGGGGCTGGAAGCCCTGCGGCGGGAGCACTTCGCCGCGGTGATCCTCGACATTCTGTTGCCGGACATCAGCGGTTGGCAGGTGCACCGTGAATTGCGCAGCGACGAGCGCCATCAGGGCATGCCGGTGCTGATCATTTCCTGCGTGCCGCAGCCCCACGACTGGCATGACGATGGTTCGCGCTATCTGGTCAAGCCGGTGGCGCAGGCCGAACTCGAGCGCATCTTCAGCGAACTGGCCCGCCACGAACAGAATTCGCTGCGCCTGCTGCTGGTGGAGACCGATTCCCGTCGCCGTGGGCTGATCCGCGATTACTTCGAGCGGCTCGGTTACAGCGTCACGCTTGCGGAAACCGCCGAGGCGGCCCGGCTGGCGTACGCCGAGCAGGCCTTCACCGTAGTGGTGATCGATCAGGACCTGGCCGAAGGCAGCGGGTTGGATCTGCTCGACGATCTGGAGCGGCTGCGTTCGCTGCGTGGCGTCACGGTATTGGTCAATAGCCGTGAGAAGTTGTCGGATGCAGAGATGCAACGCCTGCGCCGTTATTCGGCTTCAGCACTTTCCAAGGAGGATGATATGGAACGCATAGGACAATTGATGCGCCCGGCGCCAGCGGCTCCGTCGCCCAATCCGGCTGCTTCGCTGCAGCTGGCGACGCCGGGCCAGCGCGTGCTGCTGGTAGACGAGGATGTGCGGCTGATCTATTCGCTAACGGCTCAGCTCGATGAGCTTGGGCTGCAGGTGGTTCCGGCCACAAGCGCCGATGAGGCCCTGGAACGTTTCGATGAGGATGCCTTCGATCTGGTACTGCTGGACATGAGCCAGCCCGAAGGTGAAGGTCCTGACTTGGCCCAGAGGCTCAGGCAGGTACATGACTGTCAGGCGCCCATCGTTGCGCTGGTGACGGCGACCGATGATGGCGAGCGCGAGCGCTGCATGGCGGCGGGTGCCGACGACGTTCTGCTCAAACCCGTCGAGCCAGCGGCGCTGGTGGCATTGTTGCGGCAACGGCTGGGTCTGGAGACAGGTACGGCCGAGGCTGAAGAGGAGTAAGCGAGTCGTGCGTGTTGGACATGGTAGTGGTGATACGTTGGTCGACCGAGATGATGCATGGTGCGTGACTTCACCGTGGGATGCTTGTTGCCGGCAGTCTGGTGACGGTTGGCTCGGAGGTTGGCGATGACTCAGACGCAGCTCAAGGCCAAGCCACGCAGCCGTACGCTGCTGGTGGTGGACGACCGGGAGGCCAACCTGGTGGCCATGGAAGCGTTGCTGGGCGACGGTGACTGGCAGGTGCACACGGTCAATTCCGGTGAGGCGGCGTTGCGCGCACTGCTGGAGCTGGACGTCGAGCTGGTACTGCTCGATGTGCAGATGCCCGGCATGGATGGCTTCGAGGTTGCCCGGCTGATGCGCGGCAGCCCGCATACCCGCTACACGCCGATCATCTTCGTTTCGGCAATCGCGCATACCCGCGACTCCGTGCTGCGCGGTTACGCCACCGGCGCGGTGGATTTCATCCTCAAGCCGTTCGATCCGCAGGTGCTCAAGCACAAGATCAACACCTTGCTGGCCCATGAACACAACCGCCGTGATCTGCAGCTGCTCACCCAGCAACTGGACAGCGCCCGTGCGTTCAACGCCTCGGTGCTGAGCAATGCGGCCGAGGGCATTCTGGTGGTCGCCGAGGATGGTTATATCAGCTTCGCCAATCCGGCGATCGCCGGCATGCTGCACACCCGCGTCGAGGACCTGCAGGGCACGCCGCTGCTGTCGCATCTGGCGGCGCCGGAGATGCCGGCCAGCTGGCAGGAGTCGGACTTCTACCGTTACTGGCGCAGCGGCTCGACCTATCGCCTGCACGAGGCGCAGCTGCACACCGCCACCGGTACGCCGTTGCCTGTCGCGTTGTCCTGCTCGCCGCTGCCGCGCCAGCAGCGTTCCATGGTGGTCATCGCGCTGGACATGTCGGTGGTGCGCAACCTGCACGTTCAGCTGGAAACCCAGGCGGTCACCGACTCGCTGACCGGACTGCTGAACCGACGCGGGTTCCACCAGGCGCTGGAGTCGTCGCTGGCACGGGTCGATCGCAACGGCAAGCGCATGGCCATCCTCTATATCGATCTGGACGGTTTCAAACGCATCAACGACTCGCTCGGTCACGACGCCGGTGACGAGATTCTGTGCAAGGTGGCGCGCCTGCTGGAAACCTGCATGCGCCCCTACGACATCATCGCGCGCATGGGCGGCGACGAATTCACGGCGCTGCTGGATTCCCTGGAGCATCCGGAAGATGCCGCGCGGGTGGCGGAGAAGCTCATCGAGCTGATTTCGGTGCGGCACAAGGTCGACGGCACCGAGGTGACGCTCGGCGCCAGTATCGGCATCGCGCATTTCCCTGACTGCGGCGTCAGCGTCGACCAGTTGCTGCGTTCGGCGGACATGGCGATGTACGAGGCCAAGCGCGCCGGGCGCCGACAGTATCGCTTCTTCTCCAGCGACATGAACGAACGGGCGCACGCCCGGCTGATGATGGAGGAGAATCTGCGTAGCGCCACCGAGCGCAACGACTTCGAGCTGCTCTACCAGCCGCAGGTGATGCTTGGCAGTGGCAAGCTCAGAGGGTTCGAGGGGCTGCTGCGCTGGCCCCAGGGTGATGCAGATGAAAACCAGCCGGGCAACTTCATCCCCTTGCTGGAAGAAACCCGGCTGATCGAGCGGGTCGGCGACTGGGTGCTGCGCGAAGGGATGAATCAGTATTGCCAGTGGCTGTCGTCATTCGGCAGCGATCTGATCCTCAGCCTCAACGTCAGCCCGGTGCAGTTCAGTCGGGCTGGGCTGTTCGATTCGCTTCGGCGGCTGCTGGATGAATATCAGCTCGATCCTGCGCAATTGGAGCTCGAGGTTACCGAAGGCACGCTGATGCAGGACCTCGAGCAGAGCTGCGAGAAGCTACGGCAATTGCGCAAGCTCGGCGTGCGCGTGGCCATCGACGATTTTGGCACCGGTTATTCGTCGCTGGCTTATCTGCGGCATTTCGAGCTGGATACGCTGAAGATCGACCGGCTGTTCATCGCCAACATGCTGGATTCCCCACGCGATGCGGCGGTGGTCAGCACCATCATCGATCTGGGCCGCAACCTCAACCTGGAAGTGGTGGCCGAGGGCGTGGAAACCCTGGCGCAGCGTGACTGGCTGGTGGAAAACGGCTGCGACGTCATGCAGGGCTTTCTGGTCTCTCCGGCATTGACTGCCGAGCAGGCGCGGGCCTTTCCCACTCAGGTCGCCTGGGGCGCGCTCTGAGCGAGCTGGTCAGGGCTGCACCGGAAACTGCTGGTGCAGTTGCTCCAGTTGCTGGTCCTTTTCACTCCAGAGCCCGTTGACCCACTGCTGGAACGCCAGCCGGTACGACTCGTCCTGGTCATAATTGCGGCGGAGAAACTCGGTGGGAATCGGCTGCGTCTGGAGGCGTACGACGACCTGATGAATGTTGCCGGCGAGCAGATCCCAGAAACTCGGGCGGCCGTCCGGGTAATGGATGGTGATGTTGATCAGCGCCGTCAGTTGCTCGCCCATGGCGTCGATGACGAAAGCGATGCCGCCCGCCCTCGGCTTGAGCAGATAGCGATAGGGTGAGGCCTGTTCGGTGTGCTTGTCCTCGGTGAAACGTGTGCCTTCGAGGAAGTTGAACACCGACACCGGATTGGTCCGATAGCGCTCGCAGGCCCGGCGCGTGGTCGCCAGGTCCTCCCCACGCTTCTCCGGGTACTTGGCCAGATACTCCTTGCTGAAGCGCTTCATGAAGGGAAACTCCAGCGCCCACCAGCACAGGCCGATCACCGGGACCCAGATCAGCTCCTGCTTGAGAAAGAACTTGAGAATCGGCATGCGCCGGTTGAGCTGATACTGCAGCACGAGGATGTCCGCCCAGCTCTGATGGTTGCTGGTGACCAGATAGGAGTGGTGCATGTCGATCTGATCGAGTCCCTGCACATCCCAGCGAATAGGACGCACCAGATCCATCCAGAAACTGTTCACTGCCATCCACGACTCGGCGATCCAGTGCATGCCGAAGCGCAGGCTGCGTTGTATCGCAGGGATTGGAAACAGCAGTTTGAGCAGCGAGAGCGCGAACAACGGCCAGCACCAGAACAGGGTATTGAGCGCAAGCAGCAGGGCGGCTAGCGTGCCGCGGAGTGGAGCGGGGAGAAAGCTCAGCATGAAGTTCTCGTCGATACGACTGATTCGAGGCGCCAAGAGTAGCGATTATGCGCTGAACTGCAACTATCGAGAGGGTTGAAGCACTGGCGCCGCCTGCGGTGGTCGAGGCGGCGCCAGTTGGAAGCGGCCGTCAGGCCTTCTGGTTGGCCGCCTGCAGTGCGGTCAGGGCGATGGTGAAGACGATGTCGTCTACCAGGGCACCGCGGGACAGGTCGTTGACCGGCTTGGCCAGGCCTTGCAGCATCGGGCCGACGCTGAGGCAATTGGCATTGCGCTGGACCGCTTTGTAGGTGGTGTTGCCGGTGTTCAGGTCGGGGAAGATGAACACCGTGGCCTGGCCGGCGACCTTGCTGTTCGGGGCTTTCTGCTTGCCGACGCTGAGCACGGAGGCGGCGTCGTATTGCAGCGGGCCGTCGATCGGCAGCTCGGGCGCACGCCCCTGGGCGATGCGCGTGGCTTCGGCGACCTTCTCGACTTCTGCACCGCTGCCGGAGCTGCCGGTAGAGTAGCTGATCATCGCCACGCGCGGGTTGACGCCCAGGGCCACGGCGGACTCGGCGCTTTGCAGGGCGATCTCGGCCAGCTCGGTGGCGTTCGGGTTCGGGTTCACCGCGCAGTCGCCGTAGACCAGCACTTGGTCCGGCAGCAGCATGAAGAATACCGAGGACACCAGGCTGTAGCCCGGCGCGGTCTTGATCAGCTGCAGGGCAGGGCGGATGGTGTTGGCTGTGGTGTGCACGGCACCGGAAACCAGACCGTCCACTTCGTCCAGCGCCAGCATCATGGTGCCGAGAACCACGGTGTCCTTCAGCTGTTCGCGGGCATCGTCCGGGGTCAGGCCCTTGGCCTTGCGCATTTCGCACATCGGCTCGACATAGCGGTTGGCGATGTTGTCCGGATCGAGAATTTCCAGACTGGTGGGCAGGATGATGCCTTGCTCGCGCGCGACCTGCTGGACTTCTTCCGGCTTGGCCAGCAGCACGCAGCGGGCGATGCCGCGCTCCTGGCAGATGGCGGCGGCACGGATGGTGCGCGGCTCGTTGCCTTCCGGCAGCACGATGCGCTTGTTGGCATCCTGCGCGCGCTTGACCAGCTGGTAGCGGAACGCTGCCGGCGACATGCGCAGCTCACCGCGCGGCACGCTGTAGCGGGTGTGCAGGAACTCGGGGTGCAGGTGCTTGGCGATGAAGTCGGTGACCCGTGTGGCACGTTCGATGTCGTCCGAAGGAGTCTCCTTGTTCAGGCCGAACAGGTTGTTCGCCGTGTCGTAGGAGTTGGTTTCCACGGTCATCACCGGCAGGCCACCATCCAGCGCGGCCTTGCACAGCTCGAGAATGCGTGGGTCCGGCTCGAAGTCGCTGCACAGCAGCAGGCCGGCCAGTTTCTCGCCGTTGAGCGAGGCCAGGCTGGCGGCGAGGATGATGTCGTCGCGGTCGCCCGGCGTCACCACCAGCACGCCGGACTGCAGCAGCTGTACGGTGTTCGGAACGGCGCGCGCGCACAGCACGATCTTGTTGACGCGACGTTGGTCGGCTTCACCTGCGCTCAGCACCTGCGCGCCGAGCAGCTCGGCGATATCACGGGTGCGCAGTGCGTTGAGCTCTTCGGAGAAGGGGATCGCGCCGAGCAGCTGGAAGTCGGCGCTGCCCAGTAGCGGCAGGTGCTGCTTGAGGCTGTCGACGAAAGCCGGCAGGCCTTCCTCGCTCTTGACCTTGTTGAGGATGACGCCGAGCACCTTGGGGTCTTTGGCGCCGCCGTACAGCTGCGCCTGGATTTCGATGCGCTCGGCCAGGCGCTTGAGGCTGTCGCTGCCCTGGGCGCCGATCAGGATGACTTCGGCGTCCAGGCTCTTGGCCAGCTGGGTGTTGATGCGCTGGGTGTAGTTGGACTCGCGGGTGGGCACCATGCCTTCGACGATGACCACGTCCTTGCCGACGGCAACTTCCTGGTAGCGGCTGATGACGTCTTCGAGCAGCAGGTCGATCTCGCCATCGGCGAGTTGGCGCTCCACCTGTTCCAGCGGCAGCGGCTCGGGCGAGGTCAGGTTCAGGGTGCGCTCGACCAGGATGCAGGAGCGCTCACGGCCCTGATCGACCGGGAAGGGCTGGGCGATCGGCTTGAAGAAACCGACCTTCAGTCCGGCGTTTTCCAGGGCGCGAATCAGGCCGAGGCTGATGGAATTGAGGCCGCCGCCGAAACCGGTAGGGGCTAGAAAGATTGTGTGCATGGCATCTCCTTGAGGACAGGGTGCTCGGGGTAACGGTGCTGGGCGCCGGCAAGGCTAGGGCAGTTGCCAGGGGACGGAAACTGCCGGATTGCCGCGGCGCTCATGTACGAAGACCCGACGGCCAGAGGCCTGTCGGGTCTTGGAATCGCTACATGCCTAGTGTGCTCAGGCGTCCAGCTGGGCCAGCGTATCGAGGGCGATCTGGCGCTCCTCGTTGGTCGGGACGACCATGACGCGCGGGCTGCCTTCGGCCTGGATCTCGCCGGCAACGCCGCGGGTGCAGCGGGCGTTGGCTTCGGCGTCGAGCTTGAAGCCGAACAGCTTGAGGTGTTCCAGCGTCCGCTCGCGCACCGCCGAGGAGTTCTCGCCGATACCGCCGGTGAACACTAGGCCGTCCAGCTGCGGCAGGGCGCAGGACATGGCGGCCAGCGACTTGGCCAGGCGGTAGCAGAACACTTCGAAAGCCAGTACCGCGCCCGGATGACCGGCGTTGCGGGCATCGGCCAGGGTGCGCATGTCGTTGGAAAGGCCGGAGAGGCCTTTCAGACCGCTTTCCTTGTTGAGCATGTTGTCGATCTTGGCCAGATCCCAGCCCAGGGTCTTGTTCAGGAAATTGTGCAGGCTCGGGTCGACATCACCGCTGCGGGTGCCCATCACCAGGCCTTCGAGTGGGGTCAAACCCATGCTGGTGTCGCGGCTTTCACCATTGACCACCGCACAGGTGGAGCAGCCGTTGCCCAGGTGAGCGACCAGCCAGCTGCTGTTCTCGACCGGTACGCCGGCCAGTTCGGCGGCGCGCTTGCTGACGTAGCGATGGCTGGTGCCGTGGAAGCCGTAGCGGCGTACGCCATGCTCCTTGTACAGCACATCCGGTACGGCGTAGCGGTAAGCGTGCTCGGGCATGGTCTGGTGGAAAGCGGTGTCGAACACGCCGACCTGCGGCAGCTCGGGGAACAGATTGATGGCGGCGTGGATGCCGCTCAGGTTGGCCGGATTGTGCAGCGGCGCCAGCTGAATGTTGGCTTCGATGCCGGCCAGGGTTTCGTCGGTGAGCAGCGAGGAGGCGAAGAATTTTTCGCCGCCATGCACCACGCGGTGGCCGATGCCGTCCAGGTGCCCGCCCGCGGCGTCTTCCACGCGCGGCAGGATCTGGGCCAGAGCAGCCTGATGATCGGCATTCGGCACCTTGACGCTTTCCTTGCCGGCCGCGCTCTCGAAGTGGATGACGGCTTCCGGGCTGCCGATGCATTCGGCCAGGCCTTGTAGCGGGAAGGTCGCTTGCGCTTCGTTGACCAGGGCGAACTTGATCGACGAGCTGCCACAGTTAATCACCAGGATGTTACGAGCCGACATCGGTGCTCCTTGGTTCTCTAATGTTATTGATATGGGTGCCAAAGATATTTTTCGCCGATTCTTGCACATCGGCCATGAAAGCGATGCCATCCAAAGGTTGTAGTCCCATGTTCAATGGCACTACATGAGGCGCGAGGGCGACGAACGGCATTGGCCCGTTCATCCAAGGTCGGTTCGCAATCGGCGCGGTGGATGGTTAAACTTCGACATTCATTCTCTAAAGCAAAGGTTCTGCCCATGCTGATTGCCGCTAACAAGGCTGTCTCCATCGACTACACACTCACCAACGACGCCGGTGAGGTGATCGACAGCTCGGCCGGCGGCGCGCCGCTGGTCTACCTGCACGGCGCAGGCAACATCATCCCTGGCCTGGAAAAGGCCCTCGAGGGCAAGCAGGGCGGTGACCAGATCCAGGTCGCCATCGAGCCGCAGGACGCTTACGGCGAGTACAGCCCGGAGCTGGTCGCTACCCTCAATCGCGCCATGTTCGAAGGCGTCGACGAGCTGGAAGTGGGCATGCAGTTCCACGCCTCCGGTCCGGACGGCGGTATGCAGATCGTCACCATCCGTGACGTGGAAGGCGACGATGTGATCGTCGACGGCAACCACCCGCTGGCTGGTCAGCGCCTGAACTTCGACGTCAAGGTCGTCAACGTGCGTGATGCCAGCGAAGAAGAAGTTGCCCACGGCCACGTCCACGGCGAAGGTGGTCACCACCACTGATCCGGGTCGCCGCGTAGGCGTCCGCAGGCACGGCAGCAGGAACCGCTACCGTGCAGATCGAAAAGAAGAGCGCTCCGGTCGTTGCCGGGGCGTTTTTTCGTTAGGAGAGATGAGATGAGCGCATTCCACCAATTGGTGTTGCCAGGCCTGGGCAGTGAGGAGCTGCCGTTGGCGCAGTTCGGCGATCGGATCACGCTGGTGGTCAACGTCGCTTCGCAGTGCGGGCTGACCCCGCAGTACGCCGGCCTGGAACGGCTGCAGCAGCAATACGCTGCCCGCGGCTTCAGCGTGCTGGGCGTGCCATGCAACCAGTTCGCTGCGCAGGAGCCAGGCAGCGATGAGGAAATCCGCTCGTTCTGCACGCTCAACTATGGTGTGAGCTTTCCTCTGAGCGGCAAGCTCGAGGTGAACGGCCCGCAGCGTCATCCGTTGTATCGTTTGCTGGCTGGCGAAGGCGCCGATTTCCCAGGGGACATCACTTGGAACTTCGAGAAATTCCTGGTGGGTAAGGACGGCCGTGTGCTGGCCCGTTTCTCGCCGCGCACCACGCCCGACGACCCTGCCCTGATCCAGGCGATCGAAACCGCCCTGGCCTGATCTGCAGCTCTGCGACCGCACGCGCGGTCGCGTTCTTTTTTCGCATATTTCTTGCGTACTGAATTTGCCGGCCATGCTTGCCGTGGTTGCCGCTGAATAAGTGTCATGGATGATGCTGTGCCGGCGAGATGACCGGTCATATTCTCGCGGCATGACCAATCCAGCACGCAACGACAAGCGCGACCTGATCCTGTCCAAGGGCGCCCGGGTGATGACCCGCCGCGGCTATCACGGCACCGGTGTTCAGGAAATCGTCCAGGCGGCGGGTATTCCCAAGGGCTCGTTCTATCACTACTTCGCCAGCAAGGAAGACTTCGCCCTGCAGGCGCTGGAGCATATCTATGCGCCTCGGCTGGAGCGCTATCGGGCGGCGTTGAGTAACGGTGCGCTCACGCCACGGCAGCGCATCCTCGATCACTACGCCGATCTCGTTGCGCACTTCGCCCGTCAGGAAAAGCCGGAATATCACTGCTTCATCGGCAGCCTGAGCTTCGAGATGGCCGAGCTGTGCCCGCCCATCGCCAAACGGCTCAGCGCGATATTGACGCAATCGGTCGGGCTGCTCACGGCCTGCCTCGAACAGGCGCGTGTCGCTGGGGAGATCGCGGCCGATTGCGATTGTGCGGTGCTGGCGGAATTCATAAGCAACGCCTGGGAGGGCGCGCTGTTGCGCATGAAAGTGAGCGGCAGCGTTGTGCCGTTGCAGGTGTTTTTCCAGCAGCTCGAACGCCTGTTGGCGCCGACTGCAACAAAATCGCCGGGGCCTGAGCGCCCGGCTGCCTTGACCAATGCCACAGGAGTCGATCGATGACCGCCAGCGTACAAGCCTTGTTTGAGCCCTTCGAGTTGGGTGCTCTCCGTTTGCCGACCCGTGTGGTCATGGCGCCGATGACCCGTTCGTTCTCGCCCAATGGTGTACCCACCGCCGATGTGGTCGAGTACTACCGCCGTCGTGCCGCCTCCGGGGTCGGGTTGATCATCACCGAGGGCACCACGGTCGGCCACGCTGCGGCGAACGGTTATCCCCATGTGCCGCGTTTCTACGGTGAAGATGCGCTGGCTGGCTGGAAGGCGGTGGTCGATGCGGTGCATGCCGCTGGCGGCAAGATCGTTCCGCAGCTCTGGCACGTCGGTAACGTGCGCCGCAAGGGTACCGAGCCGGAGCCGGAGGTCGTCGGTTACGGCCCGATGGAGAAGCAGAAGGACGGCCAGGTCGTCGTCCATGGCATGACCAGGCAGGACATCCAGGATGTGATCGCAGCTTTCGCCCAGGCGGCTGTGGATGCCAAGGCCATCGGCATGGACGGTGTGGAAATCCACGGTGCCCACGGCTACCTGATCGACCAGTTCTTCTGGGAAGGTAGCAACCAGCGCACCGACGAGTACGGCGGCAACCTGGCCAACCGTTCGCGCTTCGCCATCGAGCTGGTGCAGGCCGTACGTGCTGCGGTCGGCCCCGACTACCCGATCATCTTCCGCTTCTCGCAGTGGAAGCAGCAGGACTACACCGCGCGCCTGGTGCAATCGCCCGAAGAGCTCGGCGAATTCCTGGCACCTTTGTCGGCGGCCGGCGTGGACATCTTCCATTGCTCGACGCGGCGTTTCTGGGAGCCGGAATTCGGAGGCTCCGAACTCAATCTGGCTGGTTGGACCCGTCAGCTGACCGGCAAGCCGACCATCACCGTCGGCAGTGTCGGTCTGGATGGCGAGTTTCTGCAGTTCATGGTCAAGACCGACAAGGTGGCGCAGCCGGCCAATATCGAAGGCCTGCTCAGCCGTCTGAACAACGAGGAGTTCGATCTGGTTGCGGTGGGACGTGCGTTGATCTGCGATCCAGACTGGGTGCTGAAAGTGCGTGAAGGTCGCATGCAGGACATCCTGCCGTTTAGCCGTGAGGCGTTGAAAACCCTGGCGTGATCGAGCCACGCCCTACGCAGGCGTGACACAGCCGGAGCCGGCTTGCTGGCGGAACGCGCTGACGCGGTGGTAAGCATGCGGTGCGTGTCCGGCCAGCTCGCGCCTGCGGTCGCTGTCATTCAGCGCCGGGGTAGGCGGACTGCTTGAGCAGTTTCGCCAGGTGCACGGCGTTGCGGGCCAGCATCGCATTGGTGTTGGCGGTTTTCTCACGAGGGCCGGCGTCCTTGTAGTCCGTCGAGCCCATCGCTTCCCCGACCCAGTAGGTGCAACCGTTGGCGGGAATGCTGAAGCCGACGTCGTTCAGCCCCTGATACAGCTCGGCCACCACATGATGAGCACCGTCTTCGTTGCCGACCACGGCGACACAGGCGACCCGGCCATACGAAACCATCCGCTGTTGGTCGTCGACTTCACCGAGAAACGCGTCGAGACGCTCGAGTACTCGCTGGCAGACGCTGGACGGATGCCCCAGCCAGATAGGTGTGCCCAACAGCAAGATATCGGCGGCGAGAATCTTCTCGCGGATCGCCGGCCAGTCGTCACCGGGGCCTTCGTCGGAGGTCACGCCCGGTTTGATGTTGAAATCCACCGCGCGCAGCTGCTCGCAGGTCACGCCGAGCTTTTCCAGCTCGCGCTCGGCCTGGCTCAGCAGCAAACCGCAGGACGATGCATTGGGAGAGGCTTTGAGGGTGCAATTGATTGCCAGTGCGGAAAGCGCCATTGGGGGCTCCTGAGTTCGACGTGTTCGAATCTAGACAGCACCCCTTCCCGCAGTTCACGATGTGGCGACGGGGCGCAGGTGTTTCCCTCCGCCTTCCCGAACCCAGAACAATGTCGCTCCCGCCACTGCCGCCGGCATGATCAACAGATTCAGCACCGGCACCAGCAACGCCGCATAGGTCACTGCGCCAAAGCTCAGGCTCTGCCAGCGTCGCTGGCGCAGCCAGTCCATCATGTCCGCCCAGCTCAGCTTGTTGTTGTCTGCCGGGTAGTCGATGTATTGCACGGCCATCATCCATACGCCGAACAGTAACCATAAAGGCGCGGCGACCAGGTTCAGCACGGGAATGAATGAAAGCACCAGCAACGCCAGCGCGCGCGGGGCGAAATAGCCCAGCTTGCGCAGCTCGCGGCCAATCGTGCGGGGCAGCATGGCCAGCAGTTCGGCCCAGCTGAAAGGCGGCGCGGCATCTTCGCCGCGTACCACCACCTCGACCTTTTCTGCCAGAAAGCCGTTGAACGGTGCGGCGATGATGTTGGCCAGCATGGTGAAGCTGAAGAACACCATCAGCACCACCAGCGCGACGAACAAGGGCCAGAGGATGTATTCGAGAAAGCCGAGCCAGGTCGGCAGATTGGGCATCAAGGTGTCGACCCAGCTGCTGAACTGGCCGACCGCGAACCAGATCAGGCCGAAGAACAGCAGCACGTTCACCGTCAGCGGCAGGATCACGAACAGACGCAGCCCTGGACTGAGCACCAGGCGCAGGCCTTCGCGCAGGTATTGCGGGCCGGAGAGGACGGATACGGGCATTGGCGTCTCCTGAAAGGGCAGGGGTTTCGTCGAGAAGGGTGTGGCGCAGCGGGATAGACGATGACTATGGGTTGTATGCAAAGCCTGAATTATCCGCGGCCTCGGCGGATGGCTAAGGTGGCGCTCAACGGTTTTCGGGTCATCCGCTCCTTCAGCCTTCCCCTAAGTGCTTGGGATGACCCTTTTTACTCCATCGAGCCGGGCATGGCCGGCTCGATCCGTCGAGTGGGCGCGCGCTACTTGCGCTTGAGCGGTTGGGTGTCGAAGCGCACGCCCGGCAGGCCGGTTTCCATCAGCGCGCGGATGTTGCGGTGGTCGCTGCCGTTCGGGTTGGCCAGGACCGCCTGATAGTGCTCGCCGAACGCAAGCAGCGCTTCTTCCGTCGTGAAGTCTTCGAGCAGTGCGAGGCCCAGCGTCTTGCAGGAACCTTCGTTCTCGCCGGCAGCGTTCTCCAGTGTGCCGTTGACGAAGCGGCTCGGTTGATAGTCGTAAGCGCCTTCGATGAAGGCGAGGGTTTCGCTGAATGCGTGGTTGCGATTGCGCAGGCTGGCGCGGAAATCCTTCAGGTCGTTCATTCTTTCTGGGCCTTGTCGAAAGCGGCCTGCTGCTCGGCAGTCGCTTCCTTCTGATAGCGTTTTTTCCACTCGCTGTACGGCATTCCGTACACCTCTTCGCGGGCCTGGTCGATGCTGAGTTCGACGTCCAGATCGTCTGCGGCGGCCTTGTACCACTTCGACAGGCAGTTGCGGCAGAAACCGGCCAGGTTCATCAGGTCGATGTTCTGCGCATCGGGACGGGTACGCAGGTGCTGGACCAGGCGGCGGAAGGCGGCAGCTTCCAGTTCGGTGCGTTCTTGATCGTTCATCTCGTGGGTCTCGGCGTTGGCTGAGGTCGGCCGGATCATAACCTTGCGTCAGTGAGCCGGCCAGCCTTGCGCAGGGTCAATCCCGATGCGCAGCCAGGGTGATCGATACGGACTCGGCGAAGCGCAGCGCGTGGGGCTTGTCGACTTCCACTTCGGCGTAGCGCACCTGCGGGTAGCGCATGACCAGGTCGAGAATTTCCTGGGTCAGCCGCTCGAGCAGGGCGAAGCGGTTGTCTTCGACGTGCTGGATGATCGCCTTGGTGATGGTGCGGTAGTTCAGCGCCTGTTCGATGTCGTTCTCGCGCACCGCCTCTGCAGCGGGGTAAAGCATCGTCAGGTTGATCAGCACGTCCTGGCGGTTGAGGATTTCCTCTTCCTTGATGCCGATGTAGGTGCGCAGCCGCAGGTCCTTGACGCGGATGCGGGCCATCGCGGGTTCCAGTCTGGGCATGGGGACTCCTTGCAGTCTTCAGATCAGGTGGCGGCCGCCGTTCACGGTCAGTGTGGTGCCGGTGACATAAGGGTTGTCGAGCAGGTAGCGCAGGCTCTGGTAGATCACCTCGGCACCGGGTTCGATGCCCAGCGCGGATTTGGCCAGCGCCTTGCGGCGATATTCGGCGTCGTCGTCCGGGTTGAACTGGATCAGCGCCGGGGCGATGCCGTTGACCTTGATCGTCGGCGCCAGGCTGGCGGCGAAGGACAGCGTCAGGTTGTCCAGGCCCGCCTTGCTCGCCGCATAGGCGATGTGCTTCTTGCTGCCCTTGCGGGTCACGTCGTCGCCAATGTGCACGATATCCGCTGGCCCGCCGTGGCGCAGCAGTTCGGCGCAGTGCAGGTTGATCAGGTAGGGCGCGAGCATATGCACCTGGAACAGCTGGCGGAACGCCTCGGCTTCCTGCCCGGGGGTATCCGGGCGCCATTCGGAGGCGTTGTGCACGATGGCTCGCAGACCGTCGGCACGCTGCTTGAGAGCGCTGATAAAGGTGATGATGCCGCTTTCTTCGCTGAAGTCCGCCTGCAACGCCTCGGCGCCAAGGGCGCGAAGCCGGTCGATGCTGTCGCGTTCGCGGCGGTAGGTAACGATGACCGGGAAGCCGTCTTCCAGCAGTCGCTCGGCACAATGCAGCCCGATTCGCTGGCTGGCTCCGGTGATGAGAATCGGGGCCTGATGCATGAAAATCCACTGCCTGAAATGGGTGAGCCGCGCACACTTTGAGGCGGTCGCTACAGGCGTGGCAGCTTACACCAGATCGGCCGGCAGCTCTGGCTGCAAATCAGGGTGCAGGCGCTGATGCTGGCGATAGAGGAAGGAGCGAATCCGCTCGGCATCCTTCACTTGGATGAACTCGACTTCGTAGGCGGCTCGTCCGCCGGTCAGCTCGCGAACGCGATGGGCATCGATTTCCAGCGGGCTGTCATCGGGCAGCGCCAGGCGCAGGTGGAAGTGCTTGGGTGGCTTGCGATGTTCGCCGGCATCCACCAGCAGTCCGTGAGGAGAGAGCTCGTGCACGCTGAGCGAGCTTTCGCCGCCATCGTTTTCCAGCAGAGGCAGCGGCTGGTCCAGGTGCAGGCGCCAGGCGCGCGTGGTTGGCCCGCGCTCGTAGATCACCGGAGGGGCCAGCTGCAGGTCTAGGCTGTGTAGTTCGTCTTCCCTGAGCTGCAGCGGGAAGGACATGCGGAAATCCTCGAACTCCGCCTGCAGCGACAGGTTGGCGCGAGCGGCCAGCTGCAGCAGCAGTTCGTTGGATTGCGTGCCGCCGTCGATCCGAAAGCCTGTCGTGCGCTCGGCGCTGGTGCTGCCGTTGCGCTGCATCAACTTGCGGATGAAGGTCAGTTCGTCTTTGCTGAGAATCGTCTCTTCCGCCATGCGGATACCCTCGGAGGGACAGTGCCCTCCACATTTGGCGTCGCGCGGCGGGGCCGCTACACGCCTGCAACCGATATGGTCGCGGTGGGGCAATCGGCCCTATGACAAATGGGTTCGATGGTGGTTCCGTGCGCTGCGCTTTTTCTGGATGGACGGCTTCGCCTGAGCGTGGCGTGCCGCCCAGGCTTGGCGATTGCGGCATAATGCGCAGCTTTGATTCTTGGAGCGCACATGAAAGTCGCCATTCTTTCCGGGAGCGTCTACGGCACCGCCGAAGATGTCGCCCGTCACGCCGAACACCAGCTGAAAACCGCCGGTTTCGAAACCTGGCACGATCCCCGCGCCCAGCTGTCGCAGATTCTCGAGTTCGCCCCCGAAGCGTTGCTGGTCGTGACCTCGACCACCGGCATGGGTGAGCTGCCGGACAGCTTCATTCCGCTGTACTCGACCATCCGCGATCAGTTTCCCGCGTGGAGCGGCCTGCCCGGTGGCGTCATCGCCCTTGGCGATGCCAGCTATGGCGACACCTTCTGTGGTGGCGGCGAGCTGATTCGCGAACTCTATGCCGAGCTGGGCGTGCGAGAAGTCCTGGAGATGCTGCGCCTCGACGCCAGCGAGACAGTGACGCCGGAAAGTGACGCCGAACCGTGGTTGGAAGCCTTCGCAGCGGCCTTGCGCGCCTGAGTGTGGCTCGCCAGGCCAGCGGCCTGGCTGCAAGGGCAACTGCCGGGCCGGTAGCGGCTGGCTAGAATCCAGGGCATCTTCACGACAATAACAAGAGGTGCCCTCGATGACTGCGCTGCACGCTTTGCCTTCTTTGGAAACCCAAGTGAGCCCCACCGAATGGCAGACGCGGGTCGATCTGGCGGCCTGTTACCGGCTGGTCGCGCTGCATGGCTGGGATGACCTGATCTTCACGCACATCTCGGCCAAGATTCCCGAAACCGATCACTTCCTGATCAACCCCTACGGGCTGATGTTTCACGAAATCACCGCGTCCAGCCTGGTCAAGGTCGACCTGGCCGGCAACAAGGTGATGGACAGCCCGTACGAGATCAACCCCGCCGGTTACACCATTCACAGTGCCGTGCATGAGGTGCGCCACGACGTCGCTTGCGTCATGCACACTCACACCGCGGCTGGGGTGGCGGTCTCGGCCCAGCGTCAGGGCGTATTGCCCATCAGCCAGCAGTCGCTGTTCGTGCTGGCCAGTCTTTCGACTCATGGCTATGAAGGTGTGGCGCTGAATCACGACGAGAAGGCGCGCTTGCAGGCCGATCTTGGCGAAACCGCTTTCATGCTGCTGCATAACCACGGTCTGCTGACCTGCGGTAGCAGCATCGCCGATACCTTTCTGATGATGTTCATCTTCCAGCGCGCCTGTGAAATTCAGGTCATGGCGCAGGCCGGTGGCAACGAGCTGATCGCCATTCCGGAGCAGATCCTGGCCGGTGCCAAAGCCATGGCGGCGGGCGTGACTCGCACTCGCTCGGGCATGGGCGGTGCGCTGGCGTGGCCCGGCCTGCTGCGCAAGCTGGATGCGCAAAGTCCGGGCTATGCGCAGTAACACGGGACGTTCGCGTTACATCGCCGCCTTGGCGAAATGCTGCAGCTGCGGGTAGAAGTGGCGGAAGTCCTCGAGCAGCGGATCGTACAGCTGTTCCAGTTCTTCCAGCCCGCCGGCCAGGCCATCCGGCCGGCTCAGGCGACGGCTCATATTCGCCAGCACCCTGCCCAGTACGTCGAATTCACGGTAGCTGCCGAGCCAGTCGTGTGCCGCCATGTGCGGAGCGATCACGGCGAGCTTGCCGGGCAGTGCGGGCTCGTCGGCCAGCGCTCGGTAGGCGCGCTGGGTGAATAGGTCCAGCGGTTCGCCGGAGTAGTCCGACCAGTTCGCTGCCAGGCAATGATCGAAGAACAGGTCCAGCAGGATCCCGGCGTAGCGGCGGCGCTCACTGGGAAAGCGCGCCTTGGCTTGCAGCACCAGTGGATGGCTGTCGGTGAAGGCATCGATCTGCCGATGCAGGCGAATGCCGGCTTCGATCTGCGCCGGCCAGCGGCCCTGCAGCGGGCCTTTGACGAAGTCCCCGTAAAGACTGCCGAGCATGTCGGCCGGGCCGGGGCCGCCAAGATGAAGATGAGCGAGATAGTTCATGGGCGAAGCTTAGCGCAGCCTCGATAGGAGGTCGCTATGCGGCCTCTCGCGCGGCCTCCTGCACCTCCCCAGACAGTGCCCGTTCGATGGCCCGCTGTGCTTGCTCGGCGAGAGCCCTGCGACTGAGCGAGGCGACGGGTATCGGCGCCAGCAGATGGATTTCTACTTCTGCCACGTCGCAGGCCAACAACCTGCGCAGGTGCGCCGGCAGTTCGTCGTCGCCGATGAAGGGCGCCACAGTGTCGGGTTTGCCGTCGCGCAGGTAGCGGATAGCCACGGGTTGAACGGCGCAGCCGGCCTCTATCGCGCAGGCGAACAACCGGGGATGGAAGGTGCGCACGCCGCTGCCGTCGGTCGAGGTGCCTTCCGGGAAAATCAGCAGGTGGCCGCCTTGCTGGAGGTGGTCGGCCAGTTGCCGATTGATCTGCGCGGCGTCGCCGGCGCCGCGGCGGATGAACAGCGTGCCAGCCTGGCGTGCCAGCCAGCCAAGCACGGGCCAGCGTGCGACCTCGGCCTTGGCCAGGAACGACAGCGGCCGCAGCATCCCCAGCAACGGGATGTCGCACCAGGACACATGGTTGGCGACCCAGAGCATCGGCTGCGCTGGCAGTTCGCCAATGATGCGTACGCGATAAGGCAGCGCGGCGGCCAGGCGAACCATGAACCAGCGGGTCAGCTGTTGCCTGCGTTGCAGCGAGGTACGTAGCGCGAGGCGGTCGCCGAGACCCAGTGCGGCCGCCAACAGCAACCCCAGCAGGATCGCCGCGGCGACCCGCAGCAGGCGCAACCGCGCCATCTATACCGCCGCCTTGAAGTGGCGAGCGTAGCGCGGGCACAGCTCCTCGCGCTTGAGCAGGATGAATATGTCGGCGACCTGGAAGTCCGGGTCCCAGCAGGGTTCGCCACAGATTTTCGCGCCGAGGCGCATATAGGCTTTGAGCAGCGGCGGCAGCTGGGCAGTGACGTTGTCCGGCAATTCCAACTCGGGAAGCGGCATTCGCGGCTCGGCGTGCAGCAGTTCGGTGCTCAGGTGACTGTCGCGCAGTCGTTGCATGATCGCACGGGCCTGGATGCCACCGTCGCGCATGGGGATGCTGGCGCACCCCATCAGGTAGCGATAGCCACCCTGGTTGAGCACCTCGGCCAGTTCGCTCCACAGCACGGCTATGGTCGCGCCACTGCGATAAGCCGGTGCAACGCAGGTACGGCCGATCTCCAGCACTGGTTCGTTGATGTCCGCCAGGCCGTGCAGGGCGAATTCTCCCTCGCTGTAGAAGCGCCCGAGTTGCTTCGCGGTGAGGTGGTCGAGCAGGCGCGTGGTGGCGACCAGTTCACCGGTCGCGAGATCGCGCACGCCGATATGTCGGCAGTGGATATCGAAGTCATCCATGTCCAGCCCGAACTCGGCGCCATTGAGCTGGGCATCGAACTCGCTGCTGAACACCCGATAACGCAGGGCCTGGGCTTCGCGCAGTGCGCATTCGCCCTGCAGGCGTTCGGCTCGAAGTTGACGCGTGCTGCGTGGATCGACGATGGCATTCATGCTCTGTCTCCTTGTCCGCCGGGGCAGTGACGGGGTTGGCGATGCAGCGCGAGCGTCTGGTTGTTATCGTTGAGCTCGCTGGTTTGGCCTGATCAGGCTAGGAGCAAGGCGTGTCGCCACTGTGACGTTTGGATGATGGTTGGATGACGGCGCGAACCGGCGGCCGCTAATGGCAGAAGCTTGGGAGATGAGGATGCCGTGGAAACGATTGATCGGGCCGTTGCAGCCAGTTGCCGCGACGTTCGGGCTGTGCGACTGGTATCGGGCCGTGTGCGACGGTGCTCCCGGTACGGACTCGTTCAGCCAGGCGGTCTACGGCGGCCGGCTGGCGACCACGCCGGGGCTGGCCTTTCTCGCCGGATACCAGGCTGCCCTGCGCGCGCTCTGGCCGGATGCGCCACTCGGGCTTGGCGCGCTGTGCACGACGGAGCGGCGCAAGCTGCGACCGGCCGACATGACGACCCGTTGCGAAGATGGGCAGCTGAGTGGTGGCAAGGACTTCGTGACGGCGGGCGCCGCGGCGCAATGGCTGCTGGTTTCGGCCCGGGAGGAGGGGGCTGGCGAGCCGCCGCGGCTCGGTCTGTTCGTCGTCGAGCCGTCCGGTGCCGGTGTGTCACTGGTGGCCGGGGCGGACCTGCCGATCGTGCCGGATATCGCGCATGGCAGATTGAGCCTTGAACAGGCTGCAGGGAAACGCTTGCCAGGTGACGGCTGGAGCGAGTACGTCAAACCGTTCCGTACCCACGAAGATGTTCATGTGCTGGCGGCACTGACTGCCTGGCTCTACGGCGTGGCGCTGCTGGCGCAGTGGCCGCGCGCATTGGCACTGCGTCTGCTCAGCGTTCTTGCGGCTGCAGCAGAGGTCGCACGGCGTCCAGCCGATGAGCCTGCCACTCACCTGCTGACGGCGGCGTTGCTCGAGCAGTTCGCTGCGCTGCAACCTGAGCTGGACAGGGCCCTGGCGGCTTCGCAGGGGCCCTGGGGCGCATCGTGGCGGCGTGATCGCGCAGTGCTGGGCTTGGCGCGCGACGCCCAGGCGCGCCGTCTGGAGCAGGCGCTTGCCGCGCTCGGGCTCGAGTCTTCCATAGGCAGTTGAAGGCAGGGCATATCCTTCGAGCAGCTGGGAACTCTGCCCAGGCGAGTCGGGCCTATAGAGGGTCGTATTTCATGGTGGCACTGGCCGCGGCCGTCTAGTCTGCTGCTTTGCCTTGCTCGAGCGTCTGGGTAAGCTAGCGAACTGCTCGTTCGGCACTGCCTGTGCAGATTGGGGGATCGGGGCGGTCGCGCCTTGGATGTCGCCCGGAAAAAGGGATTTCATGTCACTTCGCTGCTCATCCGCTTCTTCGTTTTGCCTGACGCCATCTGGCTTCACTCGGGGTGATGCCCTGTGATGCTGGCGGGAGCGGTATTCCCCTGGCGCAGCGACAATCAGTTTCGCCTGCTGATAGACGGGCCTGGGTTCTTTCCGCCCATGCTCGAGTCCATCGAGCGCGCCGAGCGCCGGGTCGATCTGGAGCTCTATCTGGTGGAGGATGGTGCTTGTCTCGACCGCCTGCTGGAGCCGCTGCTGCGTGCGGCGGCACGCGGTGTCCGGGTGCGCTGTCTGTTCGATGGTTTTGGCTGCCTGAAAATGAGCCAGGCCAATCGTGATCGGATGATCGCCGCCGGCGTCGAGTTGCGTCTCTACAATCCGCTTTCGCTCAGGCTGAGGCTGCGTAATCTGCACCGTGACCACCGCAAGCTGCTGCTGGTCGACGGTTGCATCGGTTACGTCGGCGGCACCGGTATCACCGACGAATTCTGGCACCCTGATGAGCCCGGCGAGCACTGGCATGAAGTGATGGTCGAGATGACCGGCCCGCTGCTGCAGGACTGGCAGGATTTGTTCGACACCCAGTGGGTGCATTGCCTGAAGCGGCGTATCTGGCAGCTGCCCCTGCCCAGCGGTGCGCCACGCATTCCGGTGCTGCCCAGTGGCTCGGGGCTAGGGCGCGTGGCCTATGCGGCGGCGCGTCAGCACCGCGACATACTGCACAGCCTGTTGCGCAATCTGCGGCGCGCGCAGACGCGCATCTGGCTGGCGACGCCGTATTTCCTGCCTACCGGCAAGGTACGGCGGGCACTGATCCGGGCGGCACGTCGTGGGGTGGATGTGCGCCTGCTGCTGACCAGTCGCAACACCGATCACCCGCCGGTGCGCTACGCCGGACAGCGCTTCTATCCGCGACTGCTGCGTGCGGGCGTGCGAATCCACGAATATCAGCCACACTTTTCCCACTTGAAAATGGTGCTGGTTGACGACTGGGTCAGCGTCGGCTCGTGCAACTTCGATCACTGGAACCTGCGCTGGAATCTGGAGGCCAATCTCGAGGCCATCGACGCTGGGTTGAGTGCCCAGGTGCAGGCGTGCTTCGAGCGTGATTTCCAGGACAGTATCGAAATCGACATCAAGAGCTGGTACGGCAGACCGCTGCACCTGCGCCTCTACCAACGCATGTGGGGCTGGCTGGACCGGCTGCTGGTAAACATCTTCAACCGCGGTGGCTGAGGCCGCCGCGTCACGGAGCGAAGCTCCAAACCCGCGTGAAGAGGACGATCCAATGGCGGCGAAGAACATTTTGATGCTGGTGGGGGATTACGCCGAAGACTACGAAACCATGGTGCCTTTCCAGGCGCTGCAGATGGTTGGCCATCGCGTGCATGCCGTGTGCCCGGACAAGAAGGCCGGCGACAGTGTGCGCACCGCGATCCATGATTTCGAGGGCGACCAGACCTACAGCGAGAAGCCGGGGCACAATTTTGCGCTGAACTTCGACTTCGCCGACGTGCGGGCCGAAGACTACGATGCCCTGGTCATTCCCGGTGGCCGGGCGCCGGAATATCTGCGCCTGAACGAACAGGTGCTGGCGCTGGTGCGCGCGTTCGACGAGGCCAGGAAGCCGATCGCAGCCGTTTGCCATGGCGCGCAGCTGCTGGCCGCCGCGGGCGTGCTCAAGGGGCGTGCCTGCAGCGCCTATCCGGCCTGTGCACCCGAGGTGAAGCTGGCTGGTGGCGAGTACGTGGACATCGCCGTGGATCAGGCGCACACCGATGGCAATCTGGTCAGCGCTCCGGCATGGCCCGCCCATCCAGCGTGGCTGGCGGCATTCCTCGAGGTGCTCGGGACCCGCATCAGTCTGTAAGATGCAGGCCTCACCCAAGCCCGCCGCGCAGACTGCGCGGCGGGTTTTTCATCCGTGAGGCAATGCCCTCGTGTCCGTGAGTGCCCCATGACCCAAGCAAAAGATCCTCTTCACGGCGTGACGCTGGAGGCCATCCTGGTTCAGCTGCATGCTCGCTTCGGCTGGGACGGCCTTGCCGAGCGCGTCGATGTCCGTTGCTTCAGCAATGAGCCGAGCATCAAGTCCAGTCTGAAGTTTCTGCGCAAGACGCCCTGGGCCAGGGCGAAAGTCGAAGCGCTGTACATCGCAGAACAGAAAACCGGTAACTAGTCCGTTCGCGAGCGCCGCCCCCTTGGGCATGCCGTTCGGCAAATACTTCCCGTCCCCACTCAAGTTCGCTTTGCGCCGTCCGACTCTTGTAACAGATTGATTCGTCGTGACCGATGAATCGCATTTTTTCAGCGGATCGCTGCCAGGGAGTTCAGGCGATGAGAAACAACGGGCCGGTAAGCAACACCGAGCGGACCTTTCCGGCGCATCAGCGGCTGATTTCAGCGACCGATACCCAAGGCAAGATCCTTTATTGCAACGACGAATTCGTCGGTATCAGTGGCTACTCAAGAGCCGAGCTGATCGGCAGCGACCACAACCTGGTCCGCCACCCGGACATGCCACCCGCCGTGTTCGAGATCATGTGGCGCTACCTGAAAGCCGGCAAAAGCTGGATGGGTGTGGTCAAGAACCGTTGCAAGAACGGCGATTTCTACTGGGTCAGCGCCTACGTCACGCCTGTTTTCGACGATGGCAAGCTGACCGGCTTCGAGTCGGTGCGGGTCAAGCCGACGGCCGAACAGGTCGCCCAGGCTACTGCGCTGTACGAGCGTCTGCGTACCGGCCGGCCGGCGGTCTCGTTGAGCCGGCGAGCGCAGGGCTGGGCGCGTGTGCTGGCGATGCCGATGGGCGCCGCGGTGCTGGCGGCCGCTGGCATCTTCTGGCTGCCGCCGGCAGTGGACGCGCTCGTCGTGCTCGGTCTGTTCTTCGTGCTCGGGCTCAGCTGTCACTTCGCTGCGGAACGCCGGTTGTTGCGCATCCTGCAGCGGGTACCCGAGGCCTTCGCCGATCCGGTGGTCGCCCTGACCTACACCCAGCAGCATGGCAATGCGGCGCGGCTGGAGATGGCCCTGGTCAGCGAAGACGCACGGCTGCGTACGGCGCTGACGCGGCTATCCGATCTGGCCGTGCAGGTCGCCGGTGCATCGGCGGAAACCTGTTCACTGGCGAGCCAGACCGAAAGCGAGCTGCGGCAGCAGCGCGGCGAGACGGACATGACGGCCACCGCGGTGACCCAGATGACCGCATCGATCAGCGAAGTTGCCGGGCACGTTCAGCACACGGCACAGGAGGCGAGCACGGCGAACACGCTGGCAGACGACGGTGACCGGGTCGCCGCCAGTTCCCGCGAGGCGATGGAAATGCTGGCGGCGACCGTCACCAACATCGGCAACGTGGTCAACGAGCTGGCTGGCGAAACCCAGCAGATCGTATCCGCCGCCGGCATGATCCAGAGCATCGCCGACCAGACCAACCTGCTGGCGCTGAATGCTGCCATCGAGGCCGCACGTGCTGGCGAACAGGGCAGGGGCTTTGCCGTGGTCGCCGACGAGGTACGTGCGTTGGCGAGCAAGACGCGGGAGTCGACGCAGCAGATCCAGGCCATCATCCAGTCGCTGACCAGCAAGGCGGGGGAGGCCGTGACGATCGCGCAGGTCGGTGACAAGGAGGCGGCCCAGGGGTTGGCCCAGGTCGTCGAGGCGCAGCAGGCGTTGCAGGGCATTCGCGATGCCGTCGGCCGCATTGCCGGGATGAGCCAGCAGATGGCTGCCGCCGCCGAAGAGCAGGCGCATGTGGCCGAAGATATTGCCCGCCAGGTCACCCGTATTGCGGTCACGACCGACAGCAATGTCAGCAAGGCGGACCTGACCATGCAGCGCGGTCGCGACCTGGAATGCGCAGCTCACGGGCTGCGGGCGCTGGTCGAACGCTTCAATCGCTGATTGCCCAGGCAATAAAAAACCCGGCATCGAGCCTAATGCTGTTCACTTAAGTGGAGCAGCCTTACGATCCACCGGATATCGGGTTTTGGAAATCTTCACCGTCCTTGGCCTTTTTGGCCTTGGACGGTGATCCAGAAACATCCCCCCGACACCTCCTCTTAACTCAGCCAACCTTCTACCTGTTGCCGATACCGGATTGGCCGCTGCCATGACGATCAGTTGCACCGCAATGTACTGGCAGGCGGGCTTGAAGCGTATATCCGATGGTGTTCGGCCAAAGGTGACTGCGGCTTGGCTGGCCTCCCGACGGATGATGTTATAAGCGAGCAGGAGCCCCCACACCTCCTGATAAATCAGCTCGACCTTCTTGCTCCGTAGCGTCACCGCGTTTTGTTGCATTGAGCTTTTGATGTCCCTGAAGCCCAACTCAATCTCCCAACGCTCCAGATACAACTCGGCGACAGCTTTTGTGCTGTACCCCTTGGCCGGCAGAGAAGTGAGCAACGATCTGACGCGCCCTCGGCTTTCATAGCTGACCTCACGTACCTCCCAGTGTGTAGGCAGCTCGGGATTACGTTTGCGTGCCTGGGGCGAGACCTTCATCCGAACACGGCGATCATGTTCGCCATAACGCTCGACTTCCTCCATCACCAGTCCCTTGCGCGCTGGCGTCAGCCAGTGCCGATTGCTTCCTCCACCCACCACGCCCAACAGCAGATCAGCACCCCAGAAGCCCTTGTCGAACAATGTGATCGAATTGTCCGGGATCTGACTCAGGAAGGTTTCGGCCAGGCGCATTTCGCTGTCCCGGTAGGGACTAAGCTGAGCATCGAGGATCACGTGGGAGCGCACATTCATCAGGGCAACAAGCCGTAGCATTGGGAAAGGCGTCTGGCGGTCGTTGCCCGTATTGCCAGAACCGAAATGTTCTCTCAGCTCAGGTGAGTCAGGGGTTCGCAGAAATGCGCCATCTACTGCGAATACTTGCAAGCCGTGCCAAGCATCGCCTTCGTATCGCTCGCAGCCCCATTGTTTACCTGTCTGACGGAACAAGGACTCGACCGGGTCGGCACCCAGCCTTTTACGCGCTTCAGTCACACCGCTGCGCGCCAGTAATTGATCAGATGCCAGGCCTTGAGCGCAAATATTCAGGCGCCTGGCTACTTCATGTACGGGCTCATCGCGGAACAGCGCCATGCCCAGCACCAACCAAAGCACCTGGTCACTCGGTAGGCGTCGCCGTCTTATGGTGGCCTGAGCAGAGAGGTTGAGCGCACTGGCAACCCATTCGACAGGGATGTTCTGAGTGAAGGTGCTGAGGTCGGAGAAGTTGAAGAGGTCGCTAAGGTCGAATAGTTGCTGCTGAATGGGCATAAAAAATCCGATACCAGGAGACTGATATCGGATTTTCTGGAAAGCCCGGCTTGGACTCAAATGCTTAAGTGAACAGCATTACGGCATCGAGCCGGGCTTTTTATGGGCGTGCCGCTTACTGCACTTCGACCGCCAGGCTGTCGGCGATCTTCTGCTGCCAGATCGCAGGTCCCGTGATGTGCACCGACTCGCCGTTGGTGTCGACCGCGACGGTGACCGGCATGTCCTTCACTTCGAACTCGTAGATCGCTTCCATGCCCAGCTCGGCGAAGGCCAGCACCTTGGACTTCTTGATCGCCTGGGCGACCAGATAGGCCGCGCCGCCAACCGCCATCAGGTAGACGGCCTTGTTGTCCTTGATCGCGTCGATGGCGATCGGGCCACGCTCGGACTTGCCGATCATGCCCAGGAGGCCAGTGCTCTCGAGAATCTGACGGGTGAACTTGTCCATGCGCGTCGCGGTGGTCGGGCCGGCTGGGCCGACCACCTCGTCGCCGACCGGATCGACCGGGCCGACGTAGTAGATGAAGCGGCCCTTGAGGTCCACCGGCAACTCTTCGCCCTTGTTCAGCATGTCGACCATGCGCTTGTGCGCGGCGTCGCGGCCGGTGAGCATCTTGCCGTTGAGCAGGACGGTCTCGCCCGGCTTCCAGCTCTGCACTTCTTCCGGGGTGATGCTGTCGAGGTCGACGCGGCGCGCGCTCGGGCCGGCTTCCCAGACGATCTCCGGGTAGGCATCCAGCGGCGGCGGGGTCAGCTCGGCCGGGCCGGAGCCGTCGAGCACGAAGTGGGCGTGGCGGGTGGCGGCGCAGTTGGGGATCATGCACACCGGCAGCGAGGCGGCGTGGGTCGGGTAATCCATGATCTTCACGTCGAGCACGGTGGTCAGGCCGCCGAGGCCCTGGGCGCCGATACCCAGCTGGTTGACCTTCTCGAACAACTCCAGACGCAGCTCTTCGATGCGGTTTTGCGGGCCACGGGCTTTCAGCTCATGGATGTCGATGGATTCCATCAGCACTTCCTTGGCCATCACCGCGGCTTTCTCGGCGGTGCCACCGATGCCGATGCCGAGCATGCCCGGCGGGCACCAGCCGGCGCCCATGGTCGGAACGGTCTTCAGCACCCAGTCGACGATCGAGTCGGACGGGTTGAGCATGGCCATCTTCGACTTGTTCTCGGAACCGCCGCCCTTGGCTGCGACGTCCACTTCCACCTTGTCGCCGGGAACGATGGAGTAGTGGATGACGGCCGGGGTGTTGTCCTTGGTGTTCTTGCGGGAACCTGCCGGGTCGGCCAGGATCGAAGCACGCAGGACGTTTTCCGGCAGGTTGTAGGCGCGGCGCACACCCTCGTTGATCATGTCGTCCAGGCTCATGGTCGCGCCGTCCCAGCGCACGTCCATGCCGACGCGGACGAACACGGTGACGATACCGGTGTCCTGACAGATCGGGCGATGACCGGTGGCGCACATGCGCGAGTTGATCAGGATCTGCGCCATGGAGTCGCGGGCAGCCGGGGATTCTTCACGCAGGTAGGCTTCGTGCATCGCCTGGATGAAGTCCACGGGGTGGTAGTAAGAAATGAACTGCAAAGCGTCGGCGACGCTTTGAATCAGGTCGTCTTGCTTGATCACGGTCATGCAGCGCGTCCTCATACGGGGCGATTAAGAGGCGCGTCGGGGGTGGCAGTCGACGCGCCGCGAAAAAATGCGGCGCAGTATAACGCGTCAAGCTGCGCGGTACACGGATGGACCTGGAGCGATGCGAATGCTGGCTAGGATTTTGTTTTCGGTAAGCGTAGAGTGCGGCAAATTGCCACAGCGGGAAGGATCCCTATGAGTGCGATGCGTGACGAGACCGATCTGCGTACATTGCAGCAATTGGTTACGCGGCGATTCGCACTGGCCTCCGTGACCTACGGTCTGGGCGTGGTGCTGACCTGGGTGGCGGTGGCGGGGGGCTTCTATCAGGCCTCGGTGGCCAGCGCCGTGGTGCAGTCGGAGTTGATTGTGGTGAGTCAGCTGCTGTTCTTCTGGCTGTTTCACCGAGGCATCAACCTGCGCTCGAAGGATCCCAGCCTGACCGAGCCGCAGGTCCTGGTGGGGCTGCTGTGGCTGACCACCTTTCTGTTCAACCTCGGCAGTGCACGCGGTTCGCTGCTGGTGCTCTACCTGCTGGTGCTGATGTTCGCCGTCTTCCTGCCGCCCAAGGTGTTCATTCGCTACGCCGCGCTGGCCTTCGTCAGCTTCGTCGGCATGGCTGCGCTGGATTACTACCTGCAGCGGCCTATCGAGACCGATGTGTTCCTGCTGCAGGCCAGCGTGCTGCTGGTGACGCTGATCTGGATGTGTCTGTTCGCCGGCCACGTGTATCGCTTGCGCCAGCGCATGCGCCAGCGGCGCTTCGCATTGCAGGCGCATCAGGACACTCTGCGCGGGATGATGCGTCAGCTGGAGGATCTGGCCTCCACCGACGAACTGACGGGTCTGTACAACCGGCGGCGTTTTCTGCGTATCGCCGAGGGCGACCTGAACCGCCTGCGCAAGGGACATCAATCGGGGCTGGCGCTCATCGATCTGGATCACTTCAAGCGCATCAACGATATCCACGGCCATGCCACCGGAGACCGCGTGCTGCAAGCCTTCGCCAACGTAGCGCGCTCCTGTCTGCGCGACGACGATGTATTGGCCCGCTACGGTGGCGAGGAATTCGTGCTACTGCTACCCAATACCGACGCCGAGCAGTTCACCGCGTGCTGCGAGCGCCTGCGAGAGGCCTTCGCCAACGCCGAACCGGAAGATGCCAAGATCGAAGCCGGACATCTCAGCCTGTCGATCGGCCTGACCCTGCTGAATGCTGGAGATAATCTGGACGCGGCGCTGCAACGTGCCGACGAAGCGCTCTATCGAGCCAAGCGCGCTGGACGCAATCGCTGCGAACCCGCCTGGGTCACCGCCGATGCCTGAGTTGCATTGCGCCGGCAAGCGCTGGTCGGTCGCGCCAGCGACCAACCTGCTCGACGCCCTGATCGCTGCCGGCCTGCCCGTTTCCTACAGTTGCCGCGCCGGCAGCTGCCACGCCTGCCTGGTGCGCTGTGTCGACGGCGCACCGCGCGAGCTGCAAGCTGACCTGCTACGGCCCGAGCAACATGCGGCCGGCTGGCGACTGGCCTGTCAGTGCAGTGTCGAGGAGGACCTCGGCGTAGAAGCCTTCGATCCTCGCCGCGACGGGCAGCCCGCTCAGGTGCAAAGCGTCGAGTGGCTGAGCGGCAGCGTGCTGCGCCTGCGTCTGTTGCCGGAGCGGCCGCTGCGTTATCGTGCCGGTCAGCACCTGCTGCTGTGGACCGGGGCCGGCATCGCTAGGCCGTATTCGCTGGCCAGTCTTCCCGGCGACGATCCCTGGCTGGAGTTTCATCTCGATTGCTCCAGGCCGGGAGCGTTCTGCGATGCCGCGCGGCAGCTGCGCGCGGGCGACGCGCTGCGGGTGGGCGACTTGCACGGCGGTGCATTGCATTACGAACCGGAGTGGTCCGAGAGGGCATTGTTGCTGCTGGCTTCGGGAACCGGTTTGGCCCCTCTGTTCAGCCTGCTGCGCGAGAGCCTGCGCCAGGGCCATAGCGGGGCGATCAGGCTGGTGCATTTCTGTCGTGACGAGCACTACCTGCGCGGGCCGTTGCAGGCGCTGGCGGACAGGCACGAGAACCTGGAGCTGCAATGGGTCGATGCGCAGCAGCGTGACAGCGTGCTTTCGACGCTACGACCGACATCGCGGCGGGACATCGCGCTGCTCTGTGGTGGTTCGGCGTTCGTCGAGGCTAGCGCCAGGCGCCTGTTTCTCGCGGGCATGCCGCGTGGACAGATCTTCAGCGATGCTTTCGTCAGCGCGACCCAGCCGTTGTAGTTGGCTCCCCGTTCGGTCCCGCAGACAGCACGAGGCCGGCTAAAGAGCCGGCCTCGTGTGATTCCCTGCCAACCTTACTGATCGCCGACGCGCAGGATCTTCATCGTGTTGGTGCCGCCCGTGCTGTCATGGTAACTGTCGCCCTTGGTCAGGATCACCCAGTCGCCGGGCTGCACGATATTGCGCTTGAGCAGCTCCTCGACCGCCATCTGGCTGACCTTGTCCGCGGGCAGCGCGGCCGGATCGAACGGGATGGTCTGCACGCCGCGGAACAGCGCGACCCGTGCCTGGGTTTCGCGGTGCGGCGAGAATGCGAAGATCGGCACCGAAGAACGGATGCGCGACATGATCAGCGGCGTGTAACCGCTTTCGGTCAGGGCGATGATGGCCTTGACGCCCGGGAAGTGGTTGGCCGTGTACATCGCAGCCAGCGCCGCGCTCTCGTCGCAGCGCTCGAACTGCTGGCCGAGGCGGTGGCCGGACTTGGTGCTGGTCGGGTGCTTCTCCGCACCGCAGCACACGCGGGCCATGGCCTTGATCGCTTCGATCGGGTATTCGCCGGCGGCGCTTTCGGCCGAGAGCATCACCGCATCGGTGTAGTCCAACACGGCGTTGGCTACATCGGATACCTCGGCGCGGGTCGGCATCGGGCTGTGGATCATCGACTCCATCATCTGCGTCGCGGTAATCACCACCTTGTTGTGGCGACGCGCGTGCAGAATGATCTTCTTCTGGATGCCGACCAGCTCGGCATCGCCAACTTCCACCCCGAGATCGCCGCGCGCCACCATCACGCCGTCGCTGGCGCGGATCAGGCCGTCCAGCGCCTCGTCGTCGGCGACCGCTTCGGCCCGCTCGATCTTGGCGATCAGCCAGGCGTCGGAACCGGCCTCGTCGCGCAGGCGGCGGGCCAGCTCCATGTCCGCGGCATCGCGCGGGAAGGAGACGGCCAGATAGTCCAGCTGCAGATCCGCGGCCAGCTTGATGTCGGCCTTGTCCTTGTTGGTCAGCGCCGGGGCAGTCAGGCCGCCGCCGCGACGGTTGATGCCCTTGTTGTCCGACAGCGGGCCACCGATCAGTACGGTGCAGTGCAGTTCGTCCGCGGTGGCGTTGTCGACGCGCATCACCACGCGGCCGTCGTCGAGCAGGAGCTCATCGCCGACGCCGCAATCCTTGACCAGATCCGGGTAATCGATGCCGACCACTTCCTGATTGCCGGCGTCGCGCGGATGGGTCACGGAGAAGCGGAACTGGTCGCCTTCCTTCAGCTCGATGCGCTTGTCGGTGAACTTGGCAATGCGGATCTTCGGCCCCTGCAGGTCTCCGAGCAGCGCGACGAAGCGGCCGTGGCGCGCGGCGATTTCTCGGACCAGCTCGGCCCGGGCACGATGCTCGTCGGGGCTGCCGTGGGAGAAATTCAGGCGGGCTACGTCCAGCCCGGCGACGATCATCTTTTCCAACACCTCCGGCGAGCTGCTCGCTGGGCCCAGGGTGGCGACGATCTTGGTGCGACGCGGAATCATTCAATTGCTCCTTTTTCTGGCTGGCCCCGAGGCTACTATGCTCGCCGGTTGTAGTCATCGCTCGGCGAGCACTACTCTTTGCGTCCGGCTGACGGGCTGTCTGCAGGTTTTTCCAACCCGGTCGATACAGGAGCATACGGAGGAACCCATGCGCATTCTGATCATCGTTTTCCTGAGTCTTCTGACCGTCGGCTGCAGCAGCCGCCATGCTTTCGATCGCCACCTGGATGCGGCCTACCAGCACTACGAGGCCGACAACTGCGAGCGGGTGATGCAATCACTGTCGCAGGCAGAACGTCGCAGCAAGCCGCGCAGCCAGGTCCAGCCGGAGATTTCACTGTTGCGCGGCCAGTGTCTGGAGCGCCAGGGCCTGTTCGTCGACGCTGGCGAAACCTATCGCTTCATCACCGAGCGATACCCGGCGAGCGAGTACGCCTATCGCGCTCGTGCGCGCCTGGAGACGTTGAGGCAGCTGGGTCATTATCATGCCGAGGCACCGCCGGTGGTTCAGCCGGCCAAACGTTGATGTCATGAAAGCCATGTGAGGGATCATGCGAGCTTTGCTGATGACCGCCATGCTGCTGCCTGCACTGGCAACCGCGCAGATCTACCGCTGGACCGATGCCAACGGCCAGGTTCACTTCGGCCAGCGCCCCGCGGCCGGAGCCGAGCGGGTCGAGGTTCGGCCCCTGATCGTCGAACGCGATGATCAGACCCGTGAGCGTGAGGCGCGTAGCGAACGATTCTTCGATGCGCGGCGGCAGGAGCAGCAGGCAGCGAGGGAGCAGGCCAGCGAGGCGCGGGCTGCACGAGAGCAGGAATGCCAGGGCTTGCGCAGCCAGTTGTCGCGACTGCAGCTTGGCGGGCGTTTTTTTCGTAACGATGCAGCAGGAGAGCGCGTCTACTACAGTGAAAGTGAAGTAGAGGCGGCTCGACAGCGCTTGGCGACGCGTATCAGCCAGGCATGCAGTTGAGCCGACAGGACACTCGAATTGCAGGGTTAAGGCTGAAGGCTCCGACGAGATGAACATGGCGAACCAGCGTCGTATCCAGCGGCATCAGTTGCCGTACTACCTCAACGTATTCAATCGGTTCACCGAGAAGCCACTGGGCTTTATCGGCAACCTGTCCGAGGGCGGGCTGATGTTGATCAGCCCCTATCCGATGATGCTCGGTGTGCGCTTCGAGATGCGCCTGAAGATTCCGGGGCAGAGCGGTCAACTGCGGCAGGTGGATTTCAGCGCGTTCAGTCTGTGGTCAAGCGAGGATGTGACACCGGGCAGCTACGACACCGGCTTTTCTCTGATCGACCCGCCCGGGGATATCCGCGAGATGATCGCTGCCCTGCATCACTACTTCAGTTTCCAGCCGATGTTGCACATCCCACTGGCGCATCATGCCAGCCCGGCATCGGATCGATTCACCGACAAGGATTGCTGCCACGGCCTGTGAGCCGCGCTCGCGCTCACAGCGTCCCGGTTTTCTTCCACGCCAGATAACGCCCGATAAGTGCCGGCCCCAGATCGCAAGGCTGGACGTCGAGCACCGGCACGCCATGTGCCGCCAGGCGCTTGTGCAGCGCGAGGCGGGCGTTCAGGTAGTCCTGGGCGCCGCAGTAGTCGAGTGCGTCGTCCAGGCTTTGCACCGGCCGCAGGCGCAGTTGGTCCAGCACTTCTTCACGCAGGCTCACCAACAACACCCGATGTCTGCGTGAGAGCCGCTGCAGCGCCCCATGCAGTTCGGCATCGTCCTCGTCGCGCAGGTTGCTCAGCACGATGACCAGTGCCTGGCGCTGTTGCCGGGCCAGCAACCGATCGACCGCGGCGCCGTAGTCGGCGGGCTGCAGGGTGGGCTGCAGGTCGTAAAGGCCGTTCAGCAACACCTGAAGTTGCTGTTGGCCCTTGGCCGGCGTGACGTGACGCGGCTGTTCGCCGGCGAAGGTGCAGGCGCCCACGGCATCGCCCTGGCGCAATGCGGCATAGGCCAGCAGCAGGGCAGCGTTCAGTGCATGATCGAAGTGCGTGAGTTCGGCGTCCTGGCTGCGCATACGCCGACCGCAGTCGAGCATCAGTACGATCTGCTGGTCGCGTTCGTCCTGATATTCGCGGGCAATCGGCATGCGTGCCCGCGCGGTGGCTTTCCAGTCGATCTGCCGCAGGGTATCGCCTTCGCGGAACTCGCGTAGCTGGTGAAACTCCAGCCCCAGCCCGCGGCGCGGTTGCTGGCGGACGCCGAGGCGATTCAACCAGACGTCGATCGCCTGCAGGCTGGCTCCGTGCAATCGAGCGAAGTCGGGATACACCCGCGTCTCCCCGGCAAGCTCCAGCTGGCGTTTGCTGCGCCAGAGGCCCAACGGACTGGCCAGGCGAAGGTCGCAGTGCTGGAAGAAGAACTGGCCGCGGCGGGTCGGGCGCAGGCGGTAGTCGAGTTGGCAATGCTCGGCGGGCTGCAGGCGCATGCGTTGCGGCAGCTGTTCGAAGCTCATGCCCTCAGGCACCTGGTCGAACAGCTCCAGCTCGATGGTGCGGGAATGTTCGTTGCGCACCAGCAGTTGCACGCTGCTCCAGTGGCCCAGTGGCAGATTGCCCGACAGGCTGCGTTGCAGCGCAGGCGACGGCAGTCGCCTCAAGGCGAAGGCGTCGAGCGATGTCACCATACCCAGCGCCAGCAACAGGCCCCACCAGGCGGACCGCCAGTGCCCGGCTTCGACGCCGAACGCGGCAAGAACGCCAAGAGGAATGGCCGCGAGCGCCAGCGCAGCCAGCGCAACGAGCAGGCGACGGGATGGCGTCATGCGCGTGGCGCCGCGACCTGATCGAGTAGCTGCTGCAGCACCTGGTCCACCGACAGTCCTTCGATGTCCAGTTCTGCCGACAGGCGCACCCGGTGACGCAGTACCGCCAGCGCGCAACCCTTGATGTCGTCAGGCGTGACGAACTCGCCGCCACGCAGCAGCGCTTTGGCGCGACCACCACGAACCAGCGCGATCGATGCGCGGGGGCCGGCACCCAGCGCCAGCCCTGGCCAGCTGCGAGTGGTGCGGGCGAGGCGCACGGCATAGTCCAGTACCTGATCGTCCAGTGGCAGTTCGCTGGCAATCTTCTGCAGGGCCAGCACATCGCGGGCCTGTACCAGCTGGCGTAAGGCGCTGACGTCGAGCATGTCGGCGCGTGCCGAGCGGGTGACCTGGCGTACCAGCTCCAGTTCTTCGTTCGCCTGCGGGTAATCCATGCGCAACATCAGCATGAAGCGGTCGAGCTCGGCTTCCGGCAGGGGGTAGGTGCCTTCCTGTTCGATGGGGTTCTGCGTGGCCATGACCAGAAATGGTTGCGGAACCGCCAGGGCCTTGCCTTCCAGGGTGACCTGACGCTCCTGCATCACCTCGAGCAGCGCGGCCTGGGTTTTGGCTGGTGCACGGTTGATTTCGTCGGCCAGCAGAAGGTTGGTGAACACCGGGCCCTTGCGCAGCTTGAACTGCTCGCTCTGCATGTCGTAGACGGCATGGCCGGTAACGTCGCTGGGCATCAGGTCGGGGGTGAACTGGATGCGCGAGAACTCGCCGCCGAAGCAGCGTGCCAGCGCCCGTACCAGCAGTGTCTTGCCCAGCCCCGGCACGCCTTCGATCAGCACATGGCCGCCAGCGATCAGCGCGGTAAGAACGCCATCGATGACTTCGTCCTGGCCGATCACCGCCTTGTGCAACTCGTCACGCAGCGCCTGGGCGAGCTGGCTGGCTCGCAGGCGCTGGCTTACCGGGTTGGTGGCCGGAGCAGGGTTGTCGGATTCTGGGGTGTGTTCGCTCATAGCGCGTTCCTGAGGGTTTGCAGGTGGGCGACCTGTCGGGTGAATTCGGTGGCCGACAGACGTTGCTGCGGCAGTGGGCGCATGGCCAGCTCGATGCGGGCGATTGGCAGGCTGGAGAGACGGGCGAGCAGTGGCAGCTGGGCACTCGGCGGAAGCTGCTCGAAGCCCGGATGACGTTGCCCCGCTCGGCGCCGGATATCCTGTTGCAGCGGCTGCAGCAGACTGTGCTGGCGGCCATGGCGCAACAGAAACTCCGCCGAACCACGCAGGTGCTCCTGCAACCGGCGACGTGCCGGGTTGAGCGGAGCCTGCAGTGGGCCGAAGCGTTGCCCGGCATGCCAGAGCGCGAGTGCCACGAGCAGACCCAGCACGGTGAGGAGTTCGGGGAAATGGCGGCGCAGTTGTGCGAGCAGGCCGTCGTGCTCGCTGCGGTGCACCAGGGTCACCGCGCTGTCCTGGCTCAGATACCAGAGCAGCCAGGCATGGTCGTACTGGTCGATGTTGCGGTTCTGCCAGATCCAGCTGTCGGTCAGGGCAGTGATCAGCCCGTCACCGTGCTGCAATTGCAGCATGTGCGTGGCGCCTGCGCTGTTGGCCCAGGCGTGGGCGCGATTGTCGGCATCGTAGAGATGAAAGTCGGTATCGAAGGCCAGATAGGCCGGCGCGCTTTCATTCTCCAGATACAGCTTGGTCAGCTGCGGATGCTGCTCGGCTGTGGATGACTGCGGTGTCTGCGCATCATCGTCCAGATCGTCAGCTGCGTACTGCTGCAGATTGAGCCGGTCGAACAGCAGGTCGCCGCTTTTGCCGGTCTCTTCATCCCACAGCCGCTCTGCGACCACGACCAGATGGCCGCCGGCGGCTGCCCAGCCCAGCAGGCGCTCGGTCTGCCGCGGGGTCAGGTTGCCGCGGTCACCGAGCAGGAGCAGCGTCTGGCCAGTGGTAGGCAAGGTCTCAAGTCCGGCGATGCCTTCCTGATGCGCGACCTGCAGGCCGAGGTCGCGCAGGAACAGTTCGGCGGCCAGATAGGTGTTGCTGCGCGCCTCCGGGGTCGGGCCGTGCTCGACGACGTCTTCATAGGGTTGCAGCTTGCCGGCCAACCAGATGGCCAGCAGGCCGAACAGCACAACGGCGGCTGCGGCGAGCAGGCGAGGGCGAAGCCGGTTCATGGCCTCGAGTCCTCGGCGAACAGCGCGCGCCAGCCGGCACACAGTTCGTCACGGACCACGTCTTCGGCGCTCAGATGCCCGTAGGCCTGGCGCTGCCAATGCTGCGTAAGCTGCTCGGCAAAGTGCGATAGCGGTTCGCGCTGAAGCTGACGCACGCGCAGCAGCACCTCGCCCTCGGTATGCGCGGCCTTCAACGGCAGCTGGAAATCGTGCAGCAGGCGGCTGAGCAAACCGCGATAGAGCATTGCCAGAGCTGCACGCGGATCCTGCTGCCAGAGTCGTTCGGCCTCGCTGGCAACGTCGTTTGGCAGGCTTTCGGGCGCGACGTCGAGGCCGAACAGCTGTGTGGGTGCAGGTTGGCGGCGCCTGGTCGGCAGCTGTATGCGGCTGCCGAAAGTCTGCAGCCAGTCGCGGTAGCGCCACAGCAGAAGCGCGATCAGCAGTGCCAGCGCGGTCCAGAGCAGAACTTCGAGTGCCTGCGCCAAACTTTCCAGGCTTTGCCACAGCGAGCCACCCTGCAGCAGGCGTTCGAGCAGGCGTGCCAGGGCACCGGGTTCCTGCGGGCTGTCTTGCGCACCGAAGCGCCAGCGGGTGACCGTCTCCCGGTGCTGGAAAGGCGGCTGGTCGAGCTGCGCGTCGATTCGTTCGCGGGCCGTCTCGCTGGTCAGGGGCTGATTCAGCAGGCGCTCGCTTTCCGGGCCCTGCTGCGCTGTGTCGGCCGATGGTGCCGCGGCCCAGGCATCGTGCGCGGCCGGCCAGAACAACAGGCCACAGGCAAGCAGCAACGCTGGCGCAGCGCTGAGCAGGCGCTGTCGCAGTCGACGGAAGGCCAGCTCTATATCCCAGGCCTCCAGATGAGTGCGTCGGTTGAGATAGAGGCTGAAGCCGCAGGCGACATAGATAGGCTCCCAGACGATGAGCACCAGCGCATAGAGCAGATTGGACAGGTGTTCCAGCCAGAGCCATTCGGCGCTCAGCCCGAGCAGATCCTCCCAGTTCCAGCGCTGTACCAGCTGCGCCGGCAGGAGGAAATACAGCAGACCGAGCAGCCCGAGCCAGAGCGCGCCTTCCAGATGCACGCCGACCACGGTCAGCCAGCTGGGCGCGCGGCCGCTGCGCAAACCGAGCGTGAGCAGGCGTTGCTTGCGAGCCTTGCCGTCGAGCCCCTCGAGTTGCTGCACTGGCAGGTCGAAGCTGCGCGTCGTGCTCAGGCGACGCCAGGTGAGACTGGCCAACAGCTGTGGCCGCAGCAGGCCGGGGAAGGCCCGCAGGCTCTCTCGAAAGCCCGGTGCTTCACCGAACAGTGCTTTGGACAGGATGTGCAGCGGCAAGCGCTCGTACAGGGGCTTGAGCCACCAGAACAGCAGCAACGCCAGACTTGGGTGCTGCCACAGCAGCAGACTGATCAGGCCGAAAAGCGGCAGCGTCACGGCCGCCCAGGTCGTCATCAGCAGCTTGGCGTGGCGCCTGGCGAGCAGGGTGCCGAGGTCCAGCGCTTCCCATGGACTGCGCGGGCGGATCGAGACGCTGGCATCACTCAGCTGCATGCTGCGCCCTCCCGGCGAAAGCGAAGTAAGCGGCCACGATCAGCCAGAGCAGCGCGCCGACGATGTACTTGATCAGGGGGGAGGTCAGGGTCATGGATGACCAGTAGGCCTCGACAAAGGCGGCGATGAGCAGGAACAAGGTGGCCCCGCAGACCAGCTGAATGCCTCGCTTGGCCGCCTGACGCAGTGCCTCCGCGCGGGGCAGGCGCCCCGGTGCCAGCAGCGCTACGCCGAGCTGCAGCCCCGCGGCGCCGGCAAGGGTGATGGCGGTCAGCTCGAACGCGCCATGGCCGATGACAAACGACCAGAACGGCTGGTGGTAGCCGATGGCGCTCAGGTGGCCCGCGACGGCACCGATCGTCAGGCCATTGAATAGCAGGAAGAACAACGTACCCAGGCCGAACAGCAGCCCGCTGGCGAATGTCTGGAATGCGATGCCGATATTGTTCATCACGTAATAGCCGAACATCAGCCAGTCGTCGCCCGAGCCCCGCTCGGCGAAGCGACCCAGACGGCTGGCGTCCGGATCGTACATCTGTTCCATCTGTGCGACCTGGTCCGGCGGCAGGATGCTGAAGACCAGCTCGGGGAAGACGAAGACCAGGGCGGCCATGCCGATCAGGCTGCCGTAAAAGAGCAGACTCGCGGCCAGTACGTAACGCCACTGCTCACGGACCGCGCGGGCGAAGCCGCCAGTGACGAATCCGAGCAGTCGCCCCAGCAATGGACTGCGGTGCCGATAGAACTGCTGATGGCCGCGCAGGGCGAGCTGGCGCAACTGATCGATCAGTTGGCTGCTGTAGCCGCGAGATTCGGCCAGCGCCAGGTGCTGGCAGAGACGGCGGTAGGCAGCGGGGAAGTCGCTGGCCTGATTGGGGCTCGGCTTGCCGCGCTCCAGCGCGTCCAGCTGGCTGATGAAGTCGTGCCAGTCGGCCTGATGCTGGCGTTCGAAGGTGGCCTGCTTCATGGCGCGCCTACCAGTGAGCGGGCGATGCCATGGATTTTTGCCTCGGCGTACTTGTCGGTAACCGCCAGCGGTTCGGCAAGGATCGAAGCCAGCTCCAGACGCCGCTCGGCAGAAAGACTGGCATGACGCTCGGAGAAGGCAATAAGCGCGCGTTGTTCGTCGAGACTTAACGCAAAAGGCGCTTTGGCAGCTTCCACCTCCGGCAGCGTCGGGCGCGCTTGCGGTCTTTCTCGGTAGACCACCAGCGTCCCTGCGGCGAGATCGCCGAGACGCTTGAAGGCAGGGTGGCCCAGGCAGCTGAGTGCGCCGAGAAAATAGCCGAACGGCAGCATGTCGACGAAGCGCAGCAGGTTACGCGTCAGCGAGGAGGTCCAGCCGACCGGCGTGCCATCGTCATGCACCACACGCAGGCCCAGCCAGCGCTTGCCTGGCGTGCGTCCCTGATTCAGTACTTCGAAGAGCACCATGTACCACCACTGCACGAGGAACAGCAGCAGCGTTCCAAGACCGATGCCGAAATTGCCCAGCATCCCCAGGATGATGAAGAGGGTCAGCAGGATGGCGGCACGGATCGCCAGGTCGATGGCAAAGGCCAATGCGCGGGGTACGAGGCCAGCCGGACGCAGGAGCAGATCGATGCCCTCGGGTGTCTCCACGCGATGGCTATTGTCGAGCAGCGATGGTCGGTCGAGAGCTGAAAACAAGGGTAAAGTCGTCTGAGGCAGGCAAAGGTCGATGCTATGCGGCAAGTCCCGCTGCGGCAATGCGCCTGAATCTCCCTGTGGGAGGTGGGCGAGCCGATGGGGTGTGATTATGGCGAAGTGCCTGCTTCTTTGCAGGATGTCGTTCGCATACCCAAAAGCCGCGCAGGTAGATCGGCTGCACGCACGCGGCGATGTGCCGCCCTGGCTGATAGACTGCCGCGCTGATCGAGAAGGACTCTCCCGTGAATTCAAGCATCTTCTGGTACGACTTCGAAACCACAGGGATCTCGCCCAGCCGCGACCGTCCGTTGCAGGTGGCGGGTATCCGCACCAACGAGGCGCTCGAGGAAATCGGCGAGCCACTGAACATCTATTGCCGCCCCTCGGACGATATCCTTCCGCATCCGGCGGCCTGCCTGGTCACTGGAATCACCCCGGCGACCCTCGAGCAGAGGGGCGTGTGCGAGGCCGAGTTCATTCATCGTCTGCACCAACAGCTGTCGATGCCTGGCACCTGCGGCGCCGGTTACAACAGCCTGCGATTCGACGACGAAGTGACGCGCTACAGCCTGTACCGCAACTTCTACGATCCTTACGCCCGTGAATGGCAGGGCGGCAACAGCCGCTGGGACCTGATCGATCTGATACGCACCGCCTATGCTCTGCGGCCGGAAGGCCTGATCTGGCCTGAAGAAGAGGGACGGGTGACGCTCAAACTCGAGCGGCTGAGCGTGGCCAATGGGCTGGAACATCTGAACGCGCACGACGCGCTATCCGATGTGCGGGCGACCATCGCCCTGGCCAGACTCATTCGTGATCGCCAGCCGCGGCTGTACGACTATCTCTACAACCTGCGCCGCAAGCAGGCGGTGCTTGAGCAGATCCGGTTGCTGGAGCCCATGGTGCACGTGTCCGGCCGCTTCTCCGCTGCACGGCATTTTCTCTCTGTAGTCCTGCCGCTGGGCTGGCACCCGCGCAATCGCAACGCGCTGATCGTCTGCGATCTGCAGGCGGGACCGGAGCCGCTCTTGCAGGAAACGGCTGAAACGCTGCGCCAGCGCCTGTATACCCGACGTGACCAGCTCGCCGATGGCGAGTTGCCGGTGCCCTTGAAACTGGTGCACGTCAACAAGTGTCCCGTGGTGGCGCCGCTCAAGGTATTGCGCGCCGAAGACATCCAGCGCCTTGCTCTGGATATGTCGCTCTGTCATGAACGTGCGGCAATGCTTCGAGAACAGCGGCAGATCTGGAGCACCAAGCTCGAAGACATCTATCGCGAAGAGCGCTTCGCCGGCACCGATGATCCGGAGCAGCAGCTATATGATGGTTTTCTCGGGGAGCGGGACCGGCGGCTATGCGACCAGGTCCGTAGCCTGTCACCTGCGGAGCTGGCGAAACAGCCGTTTCGATTCGATGATGCCCGCCTCGAGGAGCTGCTATTTCGTTATCGCGCGCGCAACTTTCCCGAAGCGCTATCCGTCGACGAGCAAGCGCAATGGCGTCAGTTCTGCCAACAGCGGTTGAGCGATGGGGCATATGGCGCTCCCAACACGCTTGCGCAGTTCGAGTTGGATATCGAGCAATTCATGGTCGGTGCAACACCGGCGCAACGCCAACTGTTGCAGCAATGGCGCGAGCACGGTCAGGGGTTGCGTGAGCGTTACCGTTTGAGCAATTAACGCTTCGGGAGGGCGTATGTTTGCGCGCTACGCCTGACTCGCGCTGGGGAGGAAGAGTGCAGCACAAATAAAAACGCCGTTTCCCGACATCAATGATTAATGTCGAGAAACGGCGTTCGTTATAAAACCGTAGCCGCTTAGCCGAGAAGGGTGGCCCAGCTTTCAACGGTGTCGGAGCCCCACTGGGCTTTCCATTCTTTCAGGGTCTTGTGATTGCCGCCTTTGGTTTCAATCACTTCACCGCTGTGTGGGTTTTTGTACTGCTTCACGCGGCGGGCACGCTTGCTGGTCGCGGGAGCTTTTGCAGCGCGCGGGCTCTTGCTGTTGCGAGAGGCCTCCGGATCGAGCAGGGCAATGATGTCGCGCAGGGACTTCTGGTATTCACCCATGAGTTCGCGCAGCTTGCCTTCGAATTCCAGTTCCTTTTTCAGCTTGTCGTCTTCGGACAGCGACTTCAGGCGCTCTTGAAGTTCCTTGATGGCTTCTTCAGTAGCGCGATACTCATTGATAAGTGACATATGACTTCCTTGGGATAGGTTTGAACGCAAGTGGCAGCAATCATAGTCCTGCGTAATCCGCAAGTAAATATAGCCTTGTAAAAAAGCCACACTACTATTTGAAAGGATATGTGACGCAGGCTAAGAGCTGCTAATGCAGCCGTGCAGGGCTTAAATCAAGCGGAAAGCCTGTTTTATCGGACAAGTTTTTTTCGGTTGGTTTTTATGCTCTGCATAACAACCGGGGGATTGCGGGCCGCGCCGTTTGCGTCGTTGCGCATAGTTGGCGTTGCGCCTCGATCTTAATGGCGATGGCTGTGCTTTTGTCTGCTGGGCTAGAATGCCGCATTTCCCATTGAGTCGGAGTAACCGTTGATGCGCACTTTCAGGCTGGTCATTGCCTGTCCCGATGGCGTTGGCATTGTTGCCAAAGTCAGTAACTTTCTTGCCACATACAACGGCTGGATCACTGAAGCCAACCATCATTCGGATCACCAGAGCGGTTGGTTCTTCATGCGTCACGAAATTCGCGCGGACTCATTGCCCTTCGATCTGGACGGTTTCCGTCAGGCGTTCGCTCCGATCGCCCGTGAGTTTTCAATGGAATGGCGAGTCACCGACTCCGAGCAGCGCAAGCGCGTGGTGCTGATGGCCAGTCGCGAATCCCACTGCCTGGCCGATCTACTGCACCGTTGGCACAGCGGCGAGCTGGACTGCGACATTCCCTGCGTGATCTCCAACCATGACGACCTGCGCAGCATGGTCGAATGGCACGGCATTCCCTATATCCACGTGCCGGTCGACCCCGCCAACAAGCAGGAGGCCTTCGCCGAAGTCTCCCGCCTGGTCCGCGAGCAGCGCGCCGATGTGATTGTGCTCGCGCGGTACATGCAGATTCTGCCGTCCGAGCTGTGCGACGAGTTCGCCCAGCGCGTAATCAATATCCATCACAGCTTTCTGCCGTCCTTCGTCGGCGCCAAGCCCTATCATCAGGCCTCGCTGCGCGGCGTGAAGCTGATCGGCGCCACCTGTCACTATGTCACCGAGGAACTCGACGCCGGCCCGATCATCGAGCAGGACGTAGTGCGCGTGAGCCATCGCGACAGCATCGAGGACATGGTCCGGCTCGGCAAGGACGTGGAGAAGATGGTGCTTTCTCGCGGCCTGCGCTATCACTTGGAAGACCGCGTGCTGGTACACAGCAACAAGACGATGGTGTTCAACTGATATCTGGGAGCATCCGTGACCGATCCCCTCGAACGTGCCGCGGCCAAGGCGCCGCCTGTCATCGGCAGTGGTTGTACTCAGCGATACGATCCCGAGGCGCTGTCGCCCGAGCAGGGCACCGAGTTCGCCGGTGCCGCCGCGCTATGGGCCGAGCTTCAGGCTGAGCAGGGCAATGCAGGTCGGCCGTCGAGTGCATCGGCGGCCGGCGAGGGCGCCCCAGCCGGTACGTGCGAGCACGACAAGGAGAGTGGTTGATGAAGGCTGCAATCGATCGTCTGGTACTCGGCGCCGATGCGGTGGGGGAACCGAACACCCAGTCCCTGCGCCTGGCCAATCGGCACGGGTTGATTGCCGGAGCCACCGGTACCGGCAAGACGGTCACCTTGCAACGTCTGGCCGAGCAGTTCAGCGATGCCGGAGTTGCCGTGTTCGCTGCCGACATCAAGGGCGATCTCTGTGGCCTGGGGGCGGCAGGCACACCGCAGGGCAAGATCGCCGAGCGGATCGCCAGCATGCCCTGGCTGAGCCATCATCCGCAGGCGTATCCGGTGACCCTGTGGGACGTGCATGGTCGTAGCGGCCATCCGCTGCGTACCACGCTGAGCGAGATGGGGCCGCTGCTGTTGGGAAGCCTGCTGCAGCTCACCGACAGCCAGCAGGCCGCTTTGTACGCGGCTTTCAAGGTGGCAGACCGTGAAGGCCTGCTGCTACTCGATCTGAAGGACCTCAAGGCGCTGTTGGCGCACCTCAAGGCTGAGCCGCAGTTGCTCGGTGAGGACAGTGCACTGTTCACCGGTGCATCGGCACAGGCCTTGCTGCGACGTCTGGCGACGCTCGAACAGCAGGGCGCCGAGGCGCTATTCGGCGAGCCAGCCCTGCAGCTCGAGGATCTGTTGCACCCCGCGGCGGACGGCCGGGGTCCTATTCACCTGCTCGACGCCAGCGTGCTGGTGCATGAGGCACCCAAGGTTTATGCGACCTTCCTGCTGTGGCTGCTTGCCGAATTGTTCGAGCAGCTTCCGGAGCGGGGCGATGCCGACAGGCCTTTGCTGGTCCTGTTCTTCGATGAGGCGCATCTGCTGTTCGGTGATACGCCGAAGGCGCTGCAGGAGCGGCTGGTGCAGGTGGTGCGGCTGATTCGTTCGAAAGGTGTTGGCGTCTACTTCGTCACTCAATCCCCGGCCGACCTGCCTGACCAGGTACTGGCGCAGCTGGGGCTGCGAATTCAGCATGGTTTGCGGGCATACACCGTCAAGGAGCAGAAAGCACTGCGCTCGGTGGCTGACGGTTTTCGTGCAAACCCGGACTTTGCGACGCTGGATGTGCTGACCCAGCTGGGTATCGGTGAGGCCCTGGTGGGTGGGCTCGAGGCGAAAGGCACACCGGCGATGGTGCAGCGCGTCGCCATCGCGCCGCCACAGTCGCGGGCGGGGCCGCTGAGCGAAGCTGAGCGCATGCAGCTTGTCGCGCGGTCCAGCTTGCGTGGCCGTTATGACAAGCCCGTCGACCGTGAGTCGGCCTACGAAATACTGAGTGCTCGGGCCATGCAGGCGGTCGAGGAGACTGAGCGTCTGGCCGAGAAGCCTGCACGAAGCAAGAGTAGTGCAGGCAGCGATCTGGGGGATCTGGCCGGACGGGTCGTAAAAAGTGCCTTGAGCCAGGCAGCCAGTCAGTTGGGGCGTCAGTTGGCCAGAGGGTTGCTCGGCTCATTACTCGGCGGTAAGCGCTGACTTATCGGCGCTTTCCAGTTCACTGCTGCTGTTGTATCGGCTGTGATAGTTGACTGCTTGAGCCTGTCCTGCACGAAGGTCAGGATCAGCCTTGCCCAGCTGCCGCGTTTTCACAGTCGGCATGTTTTTCCTGTTCAAGCTTCTGCAGTTCCTGCTGAAACACTTGATCAAGCGCAGTGGGTTTTTTCCGCCACGGCTTGCGCTCGGGTTCGCGTTCAGCCGCGTAAGTCGTAATTTCACCACCATAGACATTGGTAAAGCGCTGCGCCTGGCGCTCAAGTTCGGCGCGCAGTTCGTCTTTCGTCACGTAAGGATCCTGTTTTTAGTTTGAATTAAGACGCGTCTGGAAATGAATGATGCGTCTTTGGTTGTAACCGAAGTTTTCAGTTGCAACGGAGTCGAGCTTATGTCTGTGGGACTCAAGGTCAACTGAAAAGGTTTAAGCAATTACCTGGCAGGCTGCAGATTCGAGCAGTAGTTCAAAAAACCAGGAGTTACCTGCGGCATTGATACTGTGTTTTGCGGCAAGGCGCTACACGGGTTTGCGCAAGTATGCGCTTGTAGGACGCGCAGAGCCAGGAATCGAGCAAAGAAAAACCCGCCGAAGCGGGCTTTCCTCTTACTTGGCGAACATTAACGGGCAACTTTGGCTTCGTTGCTCTGTTCGGCGCGGCCGTAAACGTCATCGAAGCGCTCGATGTCGTCTTCACCCAGATAGCTGCCGGACTGGACTTCGATGATCTCCAGCGGAATCTTCCCAGGGTTGGCCAGACGATGCACCGACGTGATCGGGATATAGGTCGACTGATTCTCGGTGAGCAGAAAAGTCTTGTCATTACAGGTGACCTGGGCGGTACCGGAAACAACGATCCAATGCTCGGCACGGTGGTGGTGCATCTGCAGAGAGAGGCTGGCCCCCGGGTTCACGCAGATACGCTTGACCTGGAAGCGACCGCCCATGTCCACCGAGTCATACCAACCCCATGGGCGGTAGACGGCGCAGTGGTTCTTGGTTTCGCTGCGGTCCTGGGCGTCGAGCTTGCTGACCAGCTTCTTGACGTCCTGCACTTTGTCCTTGTGGGCAACCATCATGGCGTCCTTGGTCTCCACCACCACGATGTTTTCCAGGCCGAGCACGGTGACCAGCTTGCCGTTGCCGTGTACCAGGCAGTTGCGTGAGTCTTCGGCGATCACGTCGCCCTTGAGGACATTACCGTTCTCGTCCTTCTCGTGCACATCCCAGATCGAAGACCAGGAGCCGACATCACTCCAGCCAGCCGACATGGGCACTACGCAAGCCAGTTGAGTCTTTTCCATCACTGCATAGTCGATGGAATTGTCTGGGCAGCAGGCGAAAGTGGCGGGGTCGATCAGCACTTCCTCGCCGTTCTTCACGCTGCGCTCCAGGGCGAGCGAGCAGGTGTCGTAGATGTCCGGATCGTGCTTTTTCAGTTCCTCCAGGAACACGCTGGCGCGGAACAGGAACATACCGCTGTTCCAGAAGTAGTCGCCCGACTCCACATAGCTCTGGGCGCGAGCCTCGTCCGGCTTCTCGACGAACTGCGCCACGCGCTTGATTCCGTCGGGCAGGCCATGATTGGCGTCCTGGCTAGCTTTTATATAGCCAAAACCGGTTTCAGGACGAGTCGGCGGAACACCGAAAAGAACCATTTCGCCATTTTCCGCAGCATTGGTCGCCAGTGCCAGTGAGCGCTGGAAGGCCTTCTGATCTTCGATGACATGGTCGGCCGGCAGGACTAGCAGCAGCTCGTCGCGTCCTTCTTCAACCAGCTTCATCGCCGCGATACCAATGGCCGGTGCGGTGTTACGACCGAAAGGCTCGAGCAGAAGGCCTTGAACGCCGAGTTTGCGAGAAGCCAGCTGCTCCTTGACGATGAAACGGTGATCCTTGTTGCAGACCAGCAGCGGTTGCTGCATGCCATCAAACGCCAGGCGTTCGACAGTCTGCTGGAACAACGTCTGCTCGCCGGTCAGGGCAAGAAATTGCTTGGGGAACGACTTGCGGGAAAGGGGCCACAGCCGGGAGCCGCTACCGCCTGAAAGAATAACCGGGATCATATTGCTTCTCCTGAATCGTTTCGAAGGTCGTTCTACTTGTCCGGTGACGCTGGCCTCTTGGCCGCGCCTGGTTGCTGTTCTTTGTCGAGGGAATCGCCAGTCCGCTGAACGAAATCCGCTCTGTCCCGAGGCATGCCTCGAGATTGAAATCTGCTGTCTGCTTAATCGCCGGGATGTCGCACCATGGCTGGTCAGGCCGCATGTGTCTCTGGCGAGATGTCGATCATGGTCATCTGCACTGGAGGCTCGTGATCGGCGGGCGGCGCGTCGCTGAGGAGCACCATCGTCGCGCGCGATGCGTGGCATCTGCTGCTGGTCGAACGGGAGTGATGCGCTTGCATGGCCGTAACCCTCTGTTCGTGCCTTGCTCGGCGTTTGCCTTGCCAGATGCCGCGTAGGCTCTGCTCGGCGCCGCGGCTCTCGGCTGGATAATCAGCCGCATCGCCGTCTGAGGTTGCGCTACCGCCGAGATCGAATGACGATCTGGAACGGCGCGATCTGCGAAATCGATGACCCAATGCACGTTCATGTGCGACTTCCCTTTCCGCCTGGAATTGTCGGTACGCGCTTATGATTGCGAGCCATGCTGGATAGTTCCCGCGTCGGCAACCGTTGATCGGCCAGTTTTTGCGAACGGATTCAAGGTGCGATCAGCGGCTCGGCGGAGTGCTGCCTATCGATCGGGCTGGTCTTGGTAGAGATGGCGAGACGAGCTGGTGCGGGCCCGCAATTGGGGCGGTGAGGGCAGCGGCAGAGCCCGTGCAGGGCCCGCCGCCGGCATTGCGTTGTTACTGGTCGGCGGCGTCGCGCAGGAATACCAAGCGGTCGCTGGTCGAGTCGTCCTGACTGTAGCGGTAGCCCTGGTAGTCGAATTCCGGCAGCTGCTCGGGGTTGCCGATACGCTCCTTGATCACCCAGCGTGCCATGAGGCCCCGAGCCTTCTTGGCGTAGAAGGAGATGATCTTGTACTGGCCGTTCTTCATGTCCTTGAAGTCGACATTGATGACCCGTGCGTTCAACGCCTTGGGTTTGACCGCGCTGAAGTACTCGTTCGAGGCCAGATTCAGCAGGATATCGTCACCCTGCTCGGCAAGTGCCTCGTTCAGCCAGCCACTGATGCGCTCGCCCCAGAACGCGTACAGATCCTTGCCGCGCGGATTGGCCAGTTTTGTGCCCATTTCCAGACGATACGGTTGCATCAGGTCCAGCGGCCGCAACAGGCCGTAGAGCCCGGACAGCATGCGCAGATGCTCCTGTGCGAACAGCAGGTCGCTCTCGGTGAAGTCCTCGACGCTCAGTCCGGTGTAGACATCGCCCTTGAAGGCGAGCAGGGCCTGCTTGGCATTCTCCAGCCTGGAGTCAGCCGACCAGCTGCCGTAGCGCGCCACGTTCAGGGCCGCCAGT